>DASWJT010000121.1:0-16944 GCA_036397015.1 Thermoanaerobaculia bacterium | reverse complement strand
CGAGCGAGCGGGTCGAGCGGGGGTCGAGATGTCTACGCGCCGGTCGAGCGATCGACCAGCCACACCATCTCGGTCGCGAGCGTGGTGGCGAAGCGGCCGCCGGTGCGTTGGAGGCGGTCCCACTCCGGCAGCGTGTAGACGAGAATCTCGGCGGGAACCGGGAGTTTCTCGGTCGGCCAGTCGCGGGGACGCTCGAGGAACGGGCGGTCGGACCGCTCGACGACGGCGACGAGATCGAGGTCGCTCCCCACGCCGGCCTCGCGGCGGGCGTAAGAGCCGAAGCAACCGAGCCGCACGAGCTCAGGCCGGCGCGCCGCCTCGGCCGCCGCCCACGTCGCCAGGGCGGCGCCGACTGCGGCCGCGTCAGGCCAGCGCAGAACGGACGAATTCGACGATCTGACCGGCATCGTCCACGGCCTCCTCGCTCTGGCGCGGACCGTAGTGCTCGAACGGGGCGCCCTCCGGGAATCCGTTCGGATAGCGCGTCGGGACGTAGTGGGCGTCCAGCGAGCGCGCGCGCTCCACCAGCTCCACGGGCGGCTTCTCGGGCAGCTCCTCGAGGAGCCGCGCCACGACGTGCCCCCAGCTCTCCTGCCCGCGCGCGAGATGCAGCGCCTTCACCGCCTTCTCGGCCGCCTGGTGCGCCGCGAAGCAAGCCCACTCGTGGTGCCCGGCGCCGCGCGCCAGCTCGGCCTGCGCCAGATCCCGTTCGGCCTGACGGAACCAGTCCTGCGCGCGCGACGGCATGCCGGGGAGTCTATCCGCCGCGGCGCCCTCGCGCAGCGGGCGGAGCGTCGAGGTGCCCTCTCCAAGGCCAGGAAGGTGCAGGAAGGTGCCAGCCGAATCGCAAGTTCCTCGCAAGCTTGCACTTGATCGACGGCGGGCACCTTTTCACACCTTTTCACGTCGCCCACGAAGCCCACCACCGCGGCCAGCTCGTCCTCGTCGCGCGTCAGACCGGCCACCGCCTGCCCGCCGCGGTGACGGCGAGGCTCTGGCAGTGGTAGAGCGGCGAGGCGAGTCGATCGGACCGGGGCGGCGCGAGCCGAGGAACGGCGTAAAATTCCGAGAAGGGAGAATCCGAATGATCCGCGGCGTGCACACGATGTTCTACAGCTCCGAGCCGGAGGCGCTGCGGGCGTTCCTGCGCGACGTGCTCGGGCTGCCGGGGAGCGACGTCGGCGGCGGGTGGCTGATCTTCGACTTGCCGGAGGCCGACATCGCGGCCCATCCGCTCGAGGAGGGCGGGCCGCCGGCCGGCACGCCGTATCTCTCCTTCTACTGCGACGACCTCGAGGCGACCATGGCCGAGCTCGGCGCCAAGGGCGTGCGCTTCACCGCCGGCGTCGAGGACCGCGGCTACGGCCTGGCGACCCGCTTCGCCATGCCCGGCGGCGTCGAGGTCGAGCTCTACCAGCCGCTCTACACGAAGGGGGGCCGTTCGACACCCGGCGGGGAGTGAGCGTCGCGCGGCGAGGCTCCCTCCGTCGTCGAAACCGCGCCGCGGTTCGTTCGTACCTTTCCCACGGATCTCCATCGCATCTGGAGCTGAGAGGGAGGGACCGATGCCCGGATCGCAGCGCGCTTTCGTCTTCCTCGAATGCGCCCTCGCCGCGCTCGTCGCCGCGGCGCTGCCGCTCGCTTCCCAGGCGCCGCCGCAGCCGTTTCCCCGCATCACGACGCAGGATCCGTCGCTCGACAACTTGGCCGATCCGCCGGGCTCGAAAACGGTGACAGGCGCCGATTTCGATGTCACGCTTCGAGTCAGGACGCTGATTCGGATCGGCGACACTGGAGCGGACAATGCGCAGCTTCACCCCGCTCGCGCTCGTCTTCCTCGCGGCCGCCGGCCTGCTCTCCTTCTTCGCCTGGCAGCTGCTGAGTCACGGATTCGACGCCAGTCCCGGCTTCCGCTCGACGGCGGTCGGTGTGATCGGCGTCCTCTGCGGGGTGTCGTGCGCGCTGGTCGTCGTCGAGATCCTGAGCAGCGGGCGAGCGACCAAGTCCGACCTCCTGGCGCTGATTCTCGGCGGCCTCGGCATCGTCGCAGCGTGGGTCTACGGCTAGTCGAGGCGCCGTCGAGCGCCCCTCCGGCGACCGCGGCCGGTCTCACGCGGCGGCGGTGAGTCGCGTCACATTCCGCGCCTGATCGGTGGAGTAGGCTCACGCGCGGCGTGGAGCGGGACCCTCGGAGCACGGCGGACGGGCGGGGCGGCGTCGCGGCGGTGAGCCTCGACGATTCGGGCGGGGCGGCGCGCCGCGGCGCCGAGGAGCCGCTCGGCTTTCGGCGGCGGGGCAAGGGGGGGAGCTTCGCCGTTCACGCTGCGGCGGCCGAGCGCGTCGAGGTCGAGGTCTTCGCTCCGGGCGCCGAGACGCCGTTCCTCGCCCTGCCGCTCTCGCGCGACGAGCACCCCGAGCTCCTCCTCTGGTACGGCCGCGCCCCGCGGCTCCCCGAGCGCTTCGAGTACCTCGTGCGCGTCGACGGCGGGCCGCCGCTCGTCGATCCCTACGCGCGGCAGCTCGCCGGCGGCGAAGTCTGGGGGCGGAGCGGCGACGCGGTCGCTCCCGGCGTCGGGCGGCGTTACCGCGGGCTCGTCGACGAGGCGGCGTTCGACTGGCAGGGCGTCGAGCGCCCGCAGGTCGATCCGGCGCGGCGGGTGATCTACGAGCTCCACGTGCGCGGCTTCACCCGCCACCCGACCTCGGGCGTCGAGCACCCCGGGACTTACCGCGGCGTGGTCGAGAAGCTCGAGGAGCTGCGCGACCTCGGCGTCACCACCGTCGAGCTCCTGCCGGTCGCCGAGTTCGACGAGACCGAGAACCCGCGCGCGAATCCGGAGACCGGCGAACGCCTGCTCAACTTCTGGGGCTACAGCCCGGTCTCCTTCTTCGCCCCCAAGGCCGGCTACGCCGCCGATCCGACGCCGGGCGCCGCGGCGCGCGAGCTCAAGGAGCTGGTCCGCGAGCTCCATCGCGCCGGCCTCGAAGTGATCCTCGACGTCGTCTTGAACCACACCGCCGAGGGCGCCGGCGGGGCGACCGATCCGCTCCACTCCTGGCGCGGCCTCGACGAGCGGGCCTACTACCTGGTCGACGCCGCCAGCGGCGAGGCGCTCGACTTCACCGGCTGCGGCAATACGGTGAACGCCAATCACCCGGTGACGCGGCGGCTGATCCTCGACGCCCTCCGCCACTGGGCGAGCGAGTACCGCGTCGACGGCTTCCGCTTCGACCTCGCGGCGGTCTTCTTCCGCGGCGAGGACGGCCGGCCGCTCGAGCGCTCGCCGCTCGTCGAGGCGATCGCAGTCGATCCGCTGCTCGCCGACCGGCTGCTCGTCGCCGAGCCGTGGGACGCCCGCGGCTTCGCGCCGCCGCGCGGCTTCCCGCCGCCGTGGCGGGTGTGGGACGGCGAGTTCCGCGACGAGCTGCGGCGCTGGATGGCCGGACGGGAGCCCGATCCGCGGCCGCTGGCGCGGCGGCTCGCCGGCGTCGGGCCACAGGCGGCCGCGCTCCCCGCTGCGCGCGCCGTGCGCTTCGTCGCCTGCCACGACGGCCGCACCCTCGCCGACCTCGTCGCCTACGAGCGCAAGTCCAACCAGGCGAACGGCGAGGCGAACCGCGACGGCTGGGACGGCGAGGTGGCGTGGAACGGCGGCGTCGAGGGGCCGAGCGACGACCCGGCGGTCGTCGCTCGGCGCGCGCGCGAGGTGCGCAGCCTCGTGGCGCTGCTCGCGGCGGCGCCCGGCACGCTGCTGCTCACCGCCGGCGACGAGCGGCTGCGCACGCAGCGCGGCAACAGCAACGCCTGGTGCCACGACAACGAGGTCGGATGGTTCGACTGGACGGCGAGCGAGCGCGGCGAGGCGTTCCGCCGCTACGTGCGCGACCTGCTGCGCCTGCGGCGCGAGCGGCTGCTCGCGCCGTCGCCGCGCCGCGCGGCGCTCGTCGAGCCGTTCGGCGACGCCGCTGGCGGCGTCGCCGGCCTGGGCGCCGCGTTCCTGCTCCTCGCCGCCGAGGCGCGGCTCGAGCCCGCCTGGTTCGTCGCCGGCAACCCGGGCGCGGTGGCGGTGCGCTTCCCGGTTCCGGCGCCTCCCGGCGGCAAGCGCTGGCGGCTGCGCCTCGACACCGGCCGCGCAGTCGGCGAGGAGCTCTTCGACGACGAGAGCGCCCCCTTCCTCGCCTTCGAGACCTCGCACCTCGCGGTCGCGCCGCGCGCGGTGCGCCTGCTCACCGCCGAGCCGCTGCCGCTGCGCGCCCAGTGACCGGCGTCAGCCGGCGAGCACCTTGACGGTGCGGCCGACGAGGTCGAACATGCGGCGCAGCTCGTCGTAGTCGGGGTGGCGCATGCGGATCCAGGAGTTGGCCATGTAGCCGGCCTCGACCGGCTGCGTCGGCGTGCCCGGCGGCGGCAGGTGGGAGTCGAGGATCCACTCGCCGTAAGCGCGCTCGATCTCCTCGATCCCCTGGTAGCCGGTGATGCGGCCGTCGCGCTGCGGGCGCAGGTTGATCATGCCGGCGGCGTAGCGGCGCGACAGCGTCTGCGAAGGCTTGCCGTCGACGACGGCGGCGGCCCACTCCCGGTAGATGTCGAACTCGTTCGCCGCGGCGTAGAGATCCCAGACGCCGACGCCCGGTGGCCGGCAGCCGATCTCCGAGAACTTCAGCCCCTTGGGGCCGAAGAACCACTCCATGTGCGTCGCCGAGGTGCCGATGCCGAGCGCGGCGATCACCTGCTGGCCCAGCGCGCGCACCTCGCCGTAGCTCGGCGCGTCGACGCGGTTGGTGGTGACGATCTGCGGCGAGATCCAGCGCGTGCGCATCGCCTCGAGCACGCCGGGGTAGTAGTGCGAGACGAACTCGTGCGCGACGCGGCCGCCGATCGAGATCGTGTCGTAGAACGCCTCGTGGCCCTCGATGAACTCCTCGGCCGCCACCGCGGCGCCGCGGTCGATGCCCTGCTCGACGAGGGCGCTCTCGAGCGCGCGGTCGTTGTCGACGCGCACGGTGCCGGAGGCGCCGGCGGCGCTGCGCGGCTTGAGGATGAGCGGATAGCCGACCTCGGCGGCGAAGGCGCGCAGCTCCTGTGGCGAGGAGACGCCGCGCGACTGGGCGCAGGGCACGCCGGCCGCGCGCAGCGCCTCCTTCATCGCCGGCTTGTCGCGGCAGAGGAAGGCGGTGCGCTGGCTGGTGCCCGGAATCGAGCACGCCTCGCGCACCTTGGCGGCGGGCAGGATGTGGGCCTCCACCGTCGCCTCGAGCCGGTCGATCCACTCGCGCGCCTGGACGCGGCGGACCGTCTCGAGCAGCGCTCCCTCGTGCACCACCGAGGGCACCCGCTCGTAGCCGTGCAGCCAGCCCTTGAGCTCGCCGTCGAGCGCCTCGGCCGGCGCCTCGCCGATGCCGGTGACGCGCGCGCCGACGGCGGCGAGCCCGCGCACGAACTGGCGCTGGTTGTACGGGAACTTCGGCTCGACGAAGAGGACGTGCATGGGGCGGACCCTCGCTCGCGGCTATCGGTTGCAGCCGGGAAGACTCTAGAATTCTAGTCGATGCCGATCGTCGCGCTCCTCGGCCCGCAGCGCTTCACGCCCACGCTCGCCGACGCGGTCGACGCGGCGGGGGTCGCCGGGCGGTTGGCCTCCATCACCGCCGGCTGGCAGGAGCGCGAGGCGGAGGACGTCGAGCTCCACGAGCACCTCGGCGAGCGTACCGTCAACCTCCGCCTCTACGAGCGCACGGAGGCGATCTTCGCCCGCGACGGCGACCTCTTCCGCGCCCACCGCGAACGCCAGGACCGCCTGCGCGAGCTGCAGGCGATCTACCGCCGGCGGCTCGCCGGCCTGAAGCAGGCGGCGTGGCAGCTGCTCGAGGCGAGCGGCGACGAGACGCTCCTCGCGCCCGAGCGCGACGACGCGGTGCGCGCCATGGCCCGCCTCGACACCCACCACCTGGTGCGCGTCGCCGAGATCGACGCCGAGTTCGAGGCGCGCTGGCGGCCGCGGGAGCGGCCGGCGGTGGCGCGGCACGTGCGGGAGATCGAGTCGATCCTGGCCGGCTGCGCCGGCTTGGCGATCGCCGGCGGGCACGTCGCCATTCTCGTCAACCGCCTGCGCCTCTTCGGCCTCGCCGATCTCGTCGGCGGCCGCGCGGTGTTCGCCTGGTCGGCGGGGGCGATGGCGATCTGTCGCCGCGTCGTCCTCTTCCACGACTCGCCGCCGCAGGGCGAAGGCGTCGCCGAGGTGCTCGCGAGCGGCCTCGGTTTGGTGCGCGGCGTCGTCGCCCTGCCGCACGCGCGGCGCCGCTTGCGCCTCGACGACGAGCGGCGCGTCGCGCTCCTCGCCCGCCGCTTCGCTCCCGACCGCTGCCTGGCGCTCGACGACGGCGCGCTGCTCCTCTTCGACGGCGGCCGCGTGCGGCGCGCCGCCGGCGTCCGCTCGCTCCTCGCGGCCGGCTCCACCGCGGAGCTCGTCGCGGCTTGACGCTCGCCATCCGGGAGCTCCTCGCGACGCCCGCGCCGAGCGGGCCGCAGGTCGACGATTTCCTCGCCGGCCGGCGCTGCCCGATCGTCGAGGGCGGCACGGTCACCTTTCTCTACCGCGGCGAGGCCGAGGCCGTCTACCTGCAGCACTGGATCTACGGCCTCGAGTCGGCACAGCCGTTCGCGCGCATCGACGGCACCGACCTGTGGTACCTGCTGCAGGAAGTCCCGGTGCGCTCGCGCGTCGAGTACAAGCTCGAAGTGCACGAGGGTGGCGTCGCGCGGCTGATCCGGGATCCGCTCAACCCGGATCTGGCGCACGACCCGTTCGGCGCCAACTCGGTCTGCCACGGCGCCGACTACGCCGAGCCGGAGTGGGCGGAGCCCGATGCCGAGGCGCGGCCGGGCACGATCGAGCCGGTCATCGTCGACTCCGCCGCCTTCGCTCGCCGCGAGGAGGTCTCCGTCTACCTGCCGGCGCGCTTCCGGCCGAGCCGCGAGTACGCGCTGCTCGTCGTCCACGACGGCCTCGACTACCTGCGCTTCTCGGCGCTGCGCACGGTGCTCGACAACCTGATCCACCGCGGCGAGATCGCGCCGCTGGTCGTCGCCCTGACGCAGACCCGCAACCGGCTGGGCGAGTACGCCGCCGACGAGCGGCACGCCGAGTTCGTCGCCGCCGAGCTCGTCCCCGCGCTCGAGCGCCGCTATCCGCTGGCGTCCGGCGCGCGCAATCGCGGGATGATGGGCGCCAGCTTCGGCGCCGTGGCGGCGTTCTCGGTGGCGGTGCGCCATCCGGCGGCCTTCGGCCGCCTGCTGCTGCAGAGTGGATCGTTCGCCTTCACCGACATCGGGCCCTCGCGCCGCGGCCCGCTCTACGAGCCGGTAGTCGACTTCGTCAACCGCTACCGCGAGCAGCCGATCCGCTTCGCCGAGCGCGTCTTCGTCAGCTGCGGCGTCTACGAGTCGCTGATCTACGAGAACCGCTCGCTGGTGCCGCTGCTGCAGCGCACCGGCATGGAAGTGCGCTTCGTCGAGGCGTGGGACGGCCACAACTGGGAGAACTGGCGCGACCGCCTGCGCGAGGGCCTCTCCTGGCTCTTCCCGGGTTCGCTGTGGATGTTCTACGAGTGAGGCCGCGGAGCGAGCGAAGTTAGCGGCGCCGGTTCGCGTCCAGGGAGGGCATGGCGGCCCCTCCGCGAAGGAGACGCGAATGTACAATCCGGTCATGGCGGTCCATTACGAAACCGAAACGCCGCCGGCGCCGCGCTCGATGCTCGGTCCGTACCGCGACGCCGATTACGTGGCGCTGCCCGACGAGCCGCGCTGCGAGCTCCTCTACGGGAGCCTCTTCGTGACCCCGGCGCCGAGCCTGCGGCACCAGGACGTCGTGTTCCGGCTCGCGCGTCTCCTCGTCGACCATGCTGATCGCGTGGGAGACAAGGCGTTCGTCTCGCCGGTCGACGTCGCGCTCGCCGACCACTCGGTCGTCCAGCCGGACGTGGTCTACGTCAAGGCGGAACACGGGGAGATCCTGCGACGCCGCGTCGAGGGCACGCCGGACCTCGTCGTCGAGGTGCTGTCGCCCGGCACGGCCCGCCGCGATCTCGGCGAGAAGCTCAGGCTCTACGCCGAATCGGGCATCGCCGAGTACTGGCTCGTCGATCCCGAAGGGAGGACGTTCGAGTTCCTCGTCCTCCGCGACGGCGCCTACACCGTCCTTCTCCCCGCGGACGGCCTCTACCGCAGCCCCGCGGTCGCCAGCCTCGAAGTCGACCCCGAAGCTTTCTGGCGCTCCGTTCGGCTCTGACCGGCTGCCTCAGTCGCGAGGGATTGGCGCGGCGCGGGGATCGTCGAGCTCGCGCCAGAGGGCGGCGAGGTCGAGCTCGAGGCCGGGGAAGGTCGGCGAGCGGTAGCGCTCGCCGTCGAGGGGGATGAGCTCGAAGCGCCCCTCGGTGAGGATCTGCAGATCGGCGACGCGTTCCGTCGGGTCGACGACCCAGTACTCGCGAACGTCGGTCTGGCGGTAGAGCTCGCGCTTCCACAGCCGGTCGCGGCGGGCGCTGCCGGGCGAGACGACTTCGACCACCAGGTCCGGAGCACCCGTAATCCGGTCGCCGCCACGGGCCAGGCGGTCTGGAGATAGGAGTACGACGTCGGGCTGGAGCACCGTCTCGTCGCCCAGCACGACGTCGACCGGCGACACCACTGCGCGGCCGCCGATCGAGCGCGCGTAGCGCAGTAGCTTCTCGAAGAGAAACCCGACAACCAGTTGGTGCCGAAGGCTGGGCGCGGGCGTCACGACGAGGAGCCCCCGAAGCAGCTCGCAGCGCGGCTCGTCGGGTAGCGCGAGGTAGTCGGCAAGCCGCCACGGCCCCGGCTCCTTCGGCACGAAGAGCGGAACTTCGGCGAGGTACTCGATCGCCACGGATCGATTGTACACGGGCGTCCTCCCTTTCCGGCTCGAGCGCGGGCGTGCATTCCACCCCCTATGGACGCGTTTCGCTTCGTCCATCTTTCGCCTGCTAGGCTTCTCGGCGTTACGGGAGAGGGACGCTCGTCATGGCCGAGGTCGTGCGTCGCATCGGGCTGTCGCTGGGGGCCGACATCTGCTGGCCGCTCTGCTTCGAGGGGATCCTGCGCGACCTCAAGCTGGCGCTCCCGATCGGCGGCGACACCGTGCGCTTCGCGGTCGAGCGGGTGTCGATCGAGCCGTTCGACCTCCGCCAGCCGGTGAAGTACGACCTCGTCCTCGACCGCCTGACCCACTGGTACCACACCAGCCGCGAGTGGTTGAAGAAGGCGGTCGTGATGAACGACACCTATCTCTTCAACAATCCGTGGTCGATCCAGTCGAACGAGAAGCACACCAGCTACTGCGCCATGATGCGCCTCGGCCTGCCGGTCCCGGCGACCTGGCTGCTGCCGCCCAAGGACTACGACTACGAGGCGCAGGCCGACCTCCGGGTCACTCTCGAGCGCTACGCCAAGCTCTTCGATCTGGGGAAGATCGGCGCCCAGGTCGGCTACCCGCACTTCATCAAGCCTTACGACGGCGGCGCCTGGGTCGGGGTCACCAAGATCGACGACGAGGCGCAGCTGCGCACCGCCTACGACGCCTCGGGGCGGCGCCTGATGCACCTGCAGCGGGCGGTGGCGCCGTTCGACCTCTTCGTGCGCGCGCTCGGCGTCGGGCCGCAGGTCCATCTCATGAAGTACGAGCCGGGGGCGCCGCTGCACGACCGCTACAAGGTGGCGTTCGACTTCGTCTCGGCGGCGGAGGCGAAGAGCCTGACCGACATCTGCCTGACCATCAACTCGTTCTTCGGCTGGGACTTCAACAGCTGCGAGACGCTGCGCCAGGACGGCACCTTCTACCCGATCGACTTCGCCAACGCCTGCCCCGACTCGCAGGTGACCTCGCTGCACTACCACTTCCCGTGGCTGGTCAAGGCGAAGCTCAAGTGGTCGCTCTTCGTCGCCGCCACCCGGCGACCGATGCGCTGGAACCTCGACTGGAAGCCGTTCTTCGACATCGCCGACTCCGACGCGCCGTTCGCGGAGAAGCTCGCCGGCTACGCCCGCATCGCCAACCGGCGCTTCGACAGCGACCGCTTCGTCGACTTCTGCGCCGAGCACCTGCCGCACTTCGACCACGTGGCGTGGGAGTTCTTCGGCCGGCAGGAGGCCAAGGAGGCGATGCGCAAGAAGGTCGCCGTGCTCTTCCCGCCGCACGAGCACGAACAGTTCACCGAGCACTTCTGGGGCCTCGTCCAGCTCTGGCGCAGGACCGAAGAAGAGCGCCTGGCGCGCGCCTGAGGCGGACGACGTGACGGCCGACTCGGCGCTGCCGCCGCTCGCGCTCGACGGGCGCTCGCTCGACCTCGAGCGCTTCGGCGAGGTCGTCCTCGCCGGCCGCCGCGCCGCGCTCGCCGCGGATGCCCGCGAGCGGATCCGCGCCGCGCGCGGCGTGATCGAGCGGGCGGCGGCGGGCGGCGCCGCGGTCTACGGCGTCAACACCGGCTTCGGCAACCTCGCCGACGTGCGCATCCCGGCGGGCGACCTCGAGACGCTGCAGCTGCGCCTGGTGCTCTCGCACGCGGCGGGCGTCGGCGAGCCGCTCGCCGAGGAGGCGGTGCGCGGCATGCTGCTGCTGCGCGCCAACACGCTCGCCCGCGGCCACTCCGGGGTGCGCGAGATCCTGGTCGAGCGGCTGCTCGAGCTGCTCAACGCCGGGATCCATCCGGTCGTGCCGTCGCGCGGCTCGGTGGGGGCGTCGGGCGATCTGGCACCGCTCGCGCACCTGGCGCTGGCGCTCGTCGGCCGCGGCGAGGTGAGCTGGCGCGGCGCGCGGCGGCCGGCGGCCGAGGTGCTCGCCGCCGCCGGCATCGAGCCGCTCACGCTCGCCGCGCGCGAGGGTCTCGGCCTGATCAATGGCACACAAGCGATGACCTCGCTGGTGGCGCTCGCGGCGCTGGCGGCGCGACGCCTGGTGCGCGCCGCCGATCTCGTCGGCGCGCTCTCGACCGATGCCCTGCGCGGCACCGACGCGGCGTTCGATCCGCGCCTCCACGCGGCGCGCGGGCACGCCGGCCAGATCGCCTCGGCGGCGAACCTGGCGCGGCTGATGGCGGGTTCGGCGATCCGCGAATCGCACCGCGAGAACGACGTGCGCGTCCAGGATCCGTACTCGCTGCGCTGCATGCCGCAGGTGCACGGCGCGGTGCGCGACGTGCTCGCCGACGTCGAGGCGAAGCTGGCGATCGAGATGAACGCCGCCACCGACAATCCGCTCGTCTTTGCCGAGACGGGCGAGAGTATCTCGGGTGGCAACTTCCACGGCGAGCCGATGGCGCTCGCCGCCGACTTCCTGGCCATCGGCCTCGCCGAGCTCGGTTCGATCTCCGAGCGGCGCACGGAGAAGCTGACGAACTCGGCCTTCTCCGGGCTGCCGCCGTTCCTCGTCGAGGAGGCCGGCCTCAACTCCGGCTTCATGATGGCGCAAGTCACCGCCGCCGCTCTCGTCTCGGAGAACAAGACGCTGGCGCACCCGGCGTCGGTCGACTCGATCCCGACTTCGGCCGACAAGGAGGACCACGTCTCGATGGGGATGTGGGCGGCGCTCAAGCTCGGACAGGTGGTCGCCAACGTCCGCCGCATCGTGGCGATCGAGCTCCTCGCCGCGGCGCAGGGGATCGACCTGCTGCGCCCGCTGCGCTCGAGCGAGCCGCTCGAGGCGCTCCACGCCGCCGTCCGCGAGCGCGTGCCGAAGTGGACCGTCGACCGCGAGATGGCCCCCGATCTCGCCGCCGCCGAAGCGTTTCTCGGCGCGGACGCCGACCCCTTCCTCCGCGGACTGGCGTGATGGAGATCCCGCTCGCGGAGCTCGCGTTCGAGACCTTCCGCTCGTCGGGGCCGGGAGGGCAGAACGTCAACAAAGTCGAGACGGCGGTGCGGCTGCGTTGGGACGTGGCGGCGAGCGCGGCGATTCCCGAGGACGTCAAGGCGCGGCTGGCGCGGCTCGCCGGGCGGCGGATGAGCGCGGGCGGCGAGCTGCGGATCGAGGCGCGCCGCTTCCGCACCCAGGAGCAGAACCGCGCCGACGCCCTCGACCGGCTGGCCGAGCTGCTCGCGCGCGCGGCGCGCCCGCCGAAGCGCCGGCGGCCGACGCAGCCGGGCCGCGCCGCCAAGGAGCGCCGGCTCCAGGCGAAGCGCCGCACGGCCGAGAAGAAGCGCCGCCGCCGCGGCGGCGGAGATTAGACTCGCCCGCGCAGCAAGGGGAACGCATGCTCTTCCGTCAGATCGTCGACGACCGCCTGGCCCAATACGCCTACCTTGTCGGCTGCCAGCGGACCGGCCAGGCGATCCTGGTCGATCCCGAGCGCGACGTCGATCGCTACCTCGAGGCGGCGCGGAGCGAGGGCGTGCGGATCACGGCGGTCACCGAGACGCACATCCACGCCGACTTCCTCTCCGGCGCGCGCGAGCTCGCGGCGCGCGATCCCGGGATCCGCGTCTACCTCTCCGACGAGGGGGACGCCGACTGGAAGTACCTGTGGCCCGACCGCGACGGGCGGGCGTGGACGCCGCTGCGCCACGGCGACGTCCTCCTCGTCGGCAACGTCGAGCTGCGGGTGCGCTTCACGCCCGGGCACACCCCCGAGCACGTCGCCTTCGAGATCGTCGACCGCGGCGGCGGCGCCGACGCGCCGATGGCGCTGCTCTCGGGCGATTTCGTCTTCGTCGGCGACCTCGGCCGGCCGGACCTGCTCGAGACGGCGGCCGGAGTCGCCGGGGCGCGCGAGCCCTCGGCCCGGCGGCTGTTCGCGAGCGCCCGCGACTTCGTGACGCTCCCCGAGTGGCTGCAGGTCTGGCCCGGTCACGGCGCCGGCAGCGCCTGCGGCAAGGCGCTCGGCGCGGTGCCGTCGTCGACCGTCGGCTACGAGCGGCGCTTCTCGCCGGCGCTCGCCGCGGCGGCGGCGGGGGAGCGCGCGTTCGTCGACTTCATCCTCGCGGGGCAGCCCGAGCCGCCGGTCTACTTCGCGCGCATGAAGCGGCTCAACAAGGAGGGGCCGCCGGTGCTCGGCGAGCTGCCGCGCCCGGCGCGGCTCGCGGCGGCGGAGCTGGCGCGCTGGCTCGGCCGCGACGACGCGGTGGTGCTCGACACGCGGCGCGACCGCGCGGCGTTCTTCGCGCGCCACGCGCGCGGCGCCCTCTTCGCGCCGTTCAACCGCACCTTCCCGACCATCGCCGGGAGCTACGTCGAGCCCGAGCAGAAGATCGTCCTCGTCGTCGACGAGACGGAGCTCGACGAGTCGGTGCGCTGCCTCGTCCGCGTCGGTCTCGACCGCGTCGCGGGCTGGGCGCCGCCGGCGATCCTCGCGCAGCTCGACGGGGAGGACGTGCGCGCCGTTCCCCGGCTCGACTTCGCCGACGGCTTCGACGCGGCGCTCGGCGAGCCGGACGTCGCGGTCCTCGACGTCCGCAGCGCCGCCGAGTTCGAGGCCGGACACGTCCCCGGCGCGCTGCACGCGGCGCACACGCGGCTGGCCGCCGAGCTCGACGCGCTGCCGCGGGAGCGGCCCCTCCTGGTGCACTGCCAGACCGGCTCGCGCGCGTCCTCGGCGGCGTCGTACCTCGCGCGCCGCGGCTTCGACGTGCGCTACGTCGACGGCGAGCTCGCCGCGTGGATGGCGGCGCCCGCGCGCTGAACGGGAGAGGCCGAAACGTCGAACGCCGCCTCGAGAGGCGGCGTCCGCAGAGACGGTCGGGGTCGGCCCGGGGCCGCGGGCGGGAGCTCGCGTCAGGTTCTTCCGCGCGGCCTCGCCGCCGCGGGAAGCACGAACCGCCTCGCCCATCCGCCGGAATGGCGTTGGCTCACGACGCCATCAGCCGGAGGCTCGCAAGGGCTGTGGTCATTCGACCGGCGCCGGGAGCGGTGCGGAGGGGGCGACCTCGAGGTGACCGGGCCGTCCGACCCCGACCGTGCGTCGAGCATTGAACCTCCGCCGCCGGACGTTGTCAAGGCGAAAATTTGGCACAGGCGTCGAAACCTCCCCGAAATGACGCTCCAAGTCGTTGATTCTAAATCCACTTGAATTTCCGAGTGACAAGTCCGAAACCGGCTCGGAGGGGGTGTTCTGCGGGCGCGCGAGGCCGGCTCCGCCGGCCCGCGGAGCGGCGGCGGCCGGACGGCGGAATCGCCCGTAGAATGGCGGCATGACGCTCACGACCGCCCACCGGACGGTGCGCGCGCCGCGCGGCACCGAGCTCTCCTGCCGCGGCTGGCTGCAGGAGGCGGCGCTGCGCATGCTCATGAACAATCTCGACCCCGAGGTCGCCGAGCTGCCGGACGAGCTCGTCGTCTATGGCGGCTCGGGCAAGGCGGCGCGCGATTGGGAGTGCTACGAGGCGATCGTCGCGACGTTGCGCCGGCTCGGGCCGGACGAGACGCTGCTCGTCCAGTCGGGCAAGCCGGTCGCCGTCTTCCCGACTCACGCCGACGCGCCGCGCGTGCTCATCGCCAACTCCAACCTGGTGCCGAGGTGGGCGACGATCGACGAGTTCCGCCGGCTCGAGGGGCTCGGCCTGACGATGTACGGCCAGATGACCGCCGGCTCCTGGATCTACATCGGCACGCAAGGCATCCTGCAGGGCACCTACGAGACGCTCGCCGAGTGCGCGCGCCGGCACTTCGGCGGCACGCTCGCCGGCCGGCTCACCGTCACCGCCGGCCTCGGCGGCATGGGCGGCGCGCAGCCGCTGGCGGTGACCATGAACGGCGGCGTCTGCCTCGCCGCCGAAGTCGACCGCGCGCGCATCGACAAGCGTCTGGCGACGCGTTATCTCGACGAGGTCGCCCCGTCGCTCGCCGCCGGAGTCGACCGCGCGCTGGCCGCTCGCGAGCGTCGGGAGGCGGTCTCGATCGCCGTCGAGGCCAACGCCGTCGACCTCCTCGCGGAGCTCGTCCGCCGCGGCGTGGTGCCCGACGCGCTGACGGATCAGACGTCGGCGCACGACAACCTGAACGGCTACGTGCCGCACGGAGTGGGGACCTTGGAAACGACGGTCGCCCTCCGGATGACGGATCCCGAGGAGTACATCCGGCGGGCGATGGCGTCGATGGCGGCGCACGTGCGGTCCATGCTCGAGCTGCAGCGGCGCGGCGCGGTGACCTTCGACTACGGCAACAACCTGCGCGGCCAGGCGGAGGAGGCGGGCGTCGCCGACGCCTTCGACATCGGCGGCTTCGTGCCGATGTTCATCCGGCCGCTCTTCTGCGAGGGCAAGGGGCCGTTCCGCTGGGCGGTGCTCTCCGGCGATCCCGACGACCTGCGCGCCACCGACGAGGCGATCCTCGAGCTCTTCCCGGGCGACGCGACGCTCCAGCGCTGGATTCCGATGGCGCGGCAACGCGTCGCTTTCCAGGGGTTGCCGGCGCGCATCTGCTGGCTCGGCTACCGGGAGCGCGACCGCGCCGGCCGGCGCTTCAACGAGCTGGTGGCGAGCGGGCGGGTGAGCGCGCCGATCGTCATCGGCCGCGATCACCTCGACTGCGGATCCGTCGCCTCGCCGCACCGCGAGACCGAGGGGATGCGCGACGGCTCCGACGCCATCGCCGACTGGCCGATCCTCAACGCGCTCCTCAACGCCGTCAACGGCGCCACCTGGGTGTCGTTCCATCACGGCGGTGGCGTCGGCATCGGCAACTCGCTCCACGCCGGCATGGTCGTCGTCGCCGACGGCTCGCCGGAGGCGGAGCGCCGCCTGTCGCGGGTGCTGGTCGGCGATCCGGGCCTGGGCGTCGCCCGCCACGCCGACGCCGGCTACCCGGAAGCGATCGCCTGCGCCGCGCGCACCGGCATCGATCTGCCGATGCTCGGGCGCTGAGGCGCGGCTCCGGTCCGAGGCTTGCACGGGCCGGTGGCGCGCGTGCTCGCAGCTCTTCGCAGCCCCCGCTCGCTGCCGATCGCGGCCGTCACCGCGGCGGCAGCGTCGCTCGTCCCTTCCGCCGCCGCCGCAGCAGCGCTCGCCCTCGCGGGCGGGCTCGCGCTCCGGCGGGCGACGGCCGGCCTGCCGCGACGCGAGCGGCTGACGGCGCTCGCGCTCGCCGGCGCCGTGGCCTTGGCGCTCCTGGCGGAGGGGCTCGGGACGGTCGTCGCCGAGCGCGCCGCGGCGCGCTCCGCGAGCGAGCTCGCGGCGAGCCACGAGGCGCTGTGGCAGGAGCTCGGGAGATTCGCCGACGCCGCCGTGGCGCGCCTCGTCGCGGGCGATTCGCCGCCGGCGAGCCGGGCCGAGCGATTCGAGCGGCTGCGCGCCGCGGCCGCCGCCGACGCCGACGAGCGGATGAATTTCCTCCTCTGGGACGAGGGGGGCGACCTCGACGCGTGGTGGGGCCCCGGTCTGCTTCCCGACTTGCAGCGGGCGGCGCGCGGCGACGGCGAGCGGGGCGTCTCGCAGTCGGTGCTGGCGGCGACGCTGCACGTCGCGAGGCGGTTCCGCGACGGCGAGAGCCGTGCGTGGACCCTGACGGCGGGAGAGAGCTTCCCGCGCGGCGGCCCGCCGCCGGTCGCCCACGCCGTACGGGAGCGCAGCCGCGGTGTCGAGTGGAAGCTCGTCGCAGCCGGCGCCGGCGCTACCGCGCACTGGCGCCTTTCGACCGAGCGCGTTTCTGCACGCTTCGCTGCCGGAGCTCGGCTGCGCGCCGCGGCGCGAATCGCCGGCGGCCTCCTGGTGCTGAATCTGGCGGCGGCGACTCGCCCCAGCCGCCGCCGCGCCGACGTCGCCGCTGCGGGACTCGCGCGCTCGCTGCCCCTGCCGGTGATCTGGCTCGGCGCCGCCGCGGGCAGCGCCCTCCTCGCCTCCGGCGCCGGCGCGACGGGAGCGAGCGCCGTCGCGCTCGCCGCCGCCGTTCTCGTCCTCGGCGCAGCCTGGCACGCGGGGCCGTGGCCGCTCTCGTCGACGCC
>DASWJT010000120.1:0-16908 GCA_036397015.1 Thermoanaerobaculia bacterium | reverse complement strand
GCTCTACGGCATCTTCCGCTTCCTCTACCTCTCCCACCAGAGCGACGATCCGCGCAACCCCACCGAGACGATCCTCACCGACGCGCCGTTCCTCGCCAACTTCGCGCTCTGGGCGCTGGTGGTCGTGGCGCTCATCTACGGAGTGGGCTGAGCGAGCACCCGGATCCGCGGTTTGCTCCGCGCCGGCGTTCCGCACATTCGACCGCTAGAGGGCGGTGAACAGCGGCTGTCGGATCGGAGCGAAGGCCGGCACTGGGAGATGCTCACCCCAGCGCAGCTGCGCGTAGGTGACGCCGTCCAGCGCCGCGACCTCGTGCCAGCCGGAGGACAGGCTCACGACCTCGCCCGCCCGCCTCGTGACGGAGTCGATCGAGATCTCGCCGTCGCTCTCGACGGTGTAGCGACCAGCAGAGAGAATCTCGAATCGCCGGGCGGCCGTTCCGGACCCGAAATCGAATCGCTTCCCCTGCACCAGGATCAGCCCCCAGTGGGGCAAGAAGTTCTGACGCAGGGCCTCGAGGTCCTCTGGCAGTAGGGAGTAGGGACCGCGCAGCGGGCGGTCGGCAGAGAATCCGAAGGTCAGAGTCGGAGAATTGGCGACGAGAAAGGCGACCGGGTGCTCGAGCAGGAGATCGCGCAGCACCGGCCGACGAGCTTCGCGGTAGCGCTGCATCCCCCACGTGCTCATGAAGAAGCCGACCTTCGGGAAGCTCGACACCATCGAGCAACGGTCGATGTAAGGAACCGGCTGCGGAAAGAGCCGATGCACGACTTGCAAGAGCTGACGCTGAGCCAGGGTTTGGTCCGCGAGATGGTTTGCGAAGTAGGCGAGCGCTCCCGAAAAGGTCGTGACCGCCAGGGTCGCGACTGCGCAGCGCCAGAGCGTCATCTGCGCTCGTCGGCCTCTCGTCAACAAAGCCTCGGCCGCTTCGCCGCAGCTGATGGTGGCGAGCGGCAGCATGAAGACGTAGAAGTAGGGGAACGCGTTGCGATAGACCACGATCGCGAGCAAGGGCGACGCGAAAAGGAGCATGACGAAGGCCCGCCCGCCGGCCAGGCGAGTCTGCATGACAAGTCGCCCGAGGTTGAGACCCACGCCGACGACGAGTGCCAGCCAGATCGCCGCGTTCTCCCCTACGCTGTCGAGAAACACGGACCGCTGCGGTAGCAGGAGACCGGTCCCGAAAACTCGCTTCACCGAGCCCCAGAGAGAATCGTGGGAGCCCAATCCGACCACGTCATGGATATACTGTTGATGGAAAGCGAAGACCGAGACGAACGCGGCCGCGAAGGCGGCACTAAACCACGTCAGCCGCGCCCTCGAGGCGGCTCGCGAGCGCGGTGAGCCGAGAAAGACAACGCCGAGAGCCGCCACAAGCACTCCAACTTGGAACGAGGTCTTCAAGCTGAACTGAACGGACACCGCCATCGCCACGCCGGCGACCGCAGCCAACCAGGGTCGGCGTGGTGGCAGCGCCAGGTCAACTGCCGCGACGAGGAGGAAGGCACAGATCGGATCAGGTCGGAAGCTGATGCCGTGTCGCACGACGAAGCTGAAGCTCGCGTAGCAGAGCACCGCGACGAGCGCAGCCTCGCGTCCGACGAAGCGGCGCGCGACACGGAAGATCGACGAGCCGGTGAGCAGCGCCAGGCCCTGCAGCGCGAGTCTCGCGGCGACGACCTGATCGACCTCGTTGCTACCGAGGTCTCTAAGCCAACCGAAGAAGTGAACGTGGAAGGTCGCCCAGCGGTACTCGAGGCTGCCACGCGCCGCCTCGTAGACGTAAGAGAGATAGTGGAATTCGTCCCAGTTGACGTTGGTCGTGAGAGCGAGCCGTGCGCTCACGAGGTAGGCCAGCCCCAGCGAGCCGGCCAGGATCCAGGTCAGCCAATTGCAGCGGCCCTCTGGGAGAGAGGCCTGGGCTGCCAACGACTCCGCCAGGTCGGCGACGCGCACGAGGTCCGCTTCCGGACGGGACGGCGGGAGGGATTCGGCACCTCGATCGATCACTTCGTTCGACTCGGCGCCACGACGCACTGCGGGAAGATATCAGCCGCCGCGCCCGGCTCCGTCGCCCGCGGCGCTCGTGCTTCCGTTTCCGAAGGACATCGCGAGCGTCGAGCCGAGGGCCACCGAGAACGCGACCACTCGGCGAGCCACGGCTGCCATCAGGGCCGTGAGGCTCGGCAGCCCGGCGACGCTCGCTGCCAGCACGACGGCCCCTTCGCTGATGCCGACCGAGGCTGGCGTGATCGCCAGGACGATCGACAGGGAATAGATCGAGGCGACGAAGAGGGCCTCGATCGGGCTCGCTCTCGTCCCCACCGCCGCGAACGCGAAGGCGATGGCGAGCCCCTGGAGGATGGTGTTCGCCGCCAGAAGGCCAATCAGCGGAGCGAATCGCGAGGCGCGGAGGCGAATCCAGCCTTCGATCACTCGGCGCACGCTGCGGCTGATTGTGCCTTGGCCGCTCGGCGGCCGAAAGGGCCACCAGTGAGCGAGAACGCTGGCCACGAGGACCAGGAACAGGAGAGCCGCCAGAGCGTTACGAAGTGCGCTCGTGCCGCCAGGGAGTGCTGGCAGACAGAGCAGGCCGGTCGTCGCCGAAATGGCGAAATGCAGCGTGTACGTCGCCGCCTGGACGCTCACGAAGCTCGCATAGGGCAATCGGTGGCGCCGCTTGAGATAGACCGCCCGAAGTCCGGTCCCGCCGACAAACGGCGCGACGTAGTTGGTTAGTGACGTCGCGGCGGCGAGATGAAAGGCCTCTCTCGCCCCCAACGAGACCCCGAAAATCCGACACAGACTTCGGGTCAGCAGCCCGCGGGTCACGAGCAGGCTCGCCTCGAGCAGCACTAGCGGGACGAGATGAAGCGGATGGAGTCGCACGCTCTGCGCGAGATCCGATGCATTGCGGATCAGATACCCGGCGCCAAGCCCGAGCACCGCGAAGAGCGCGGCGACACTCGCCCAGCGGGCGATGGGTGACCGCCGTCGCGTTGGGTCGTCGGACGCCACCTCGGGAATCACGCTGGCTTCACCGCCTTCCAGTACGTCAACACGCGCAGTCGACTCGGAACCCATCTCTCCAGCGTCACCAAGACGGACTGAAGACGGGGCGGCAAGAAGCGATAGACACGCGTCGGTAGCAGGAAGCGCGATCGCGATTCGACGATCGCCAGGCCGGCGCGCGCGACGAGGGCTTCGACTGCGCGCGCGGACGCGAATCGGAGCCCCGTCCCCGGTCGCCGCTTTCCGCTCGAGACGAGGAGCGCCTCGGCAAGCCATCGGGTCGAGTACCGGTTCAAGGTGTCGAAAACGAGCTCGCCCCCCGGCCGGAGAACGCGGCCCGCCTCCGCGAGGATCCCAGCTGGCGCGCAGTAGTGGAAGATCAGGCGCAACATGAGGATTCGATCGACACTCTTGTCACGAAGCGGAAGTGCAAACGCATCGCACCGAAGCAGCGGATTCGCCACTCTCCGGCGGGCCACCGCCAGCATCGCCGGAGAATAGTCGGCCGAAACGACTCGCCCATCGACGGCGGTAGCCAGCAGTCGGCTCATGCGGCCGGCGCCACACGGCAGATCCAGCACGGTGCCGCGCGCGCCGGCGAGAAACCCGAGGACTACCTCGCGATCGACAGAATGCGCCAGCTCGCCGATGCGGTCTTCGTAGTCGGTGGCGCCGCGAAAGGCGCCCCACTCGCTCCGCTTGCGCCGCTGCCATTCTCCGCTCGCCTGCGGCTCGTCAGGAATGCGCGCTCCCTTCGGACGCCGCCGACGGCTTTTCGAAGCACAGGAACATGCCGATCGGGCCCTTGCGATCGTACCGAGCGGTGAAGCCGGCGGCGAAGAGGAATCGCTTCATCTCGGCGTGATCGCGCAGCCAGGTCTGATAGAGACCCCACTCCTCCGCGAGAGTCTCTCTGCGCGAGGCGAAGAACGGGAGGAAGGAAAGCCAACCCGACATCGTGAGACGGTCGAGAATCGAACGAAGAGCGCTGGGTCTCGGCTCGAAATAGTAGAGGCGGCCGCCCGGCGCGAGAACGCGATAACACTCCCTCGCCGCCGCCTGGTAGTCGGAGAAATGGTGCAGCACGCTGTCCACGAAGATCGTTCGGAACGAGGCGCGCTCGAAAGGCAGACGGAGTCCGTCGCCGACCAACACCGTCTTGACTCGCGACGCGAGGACGAGGTCGAGCGAGTAGTCCATGCCCACGAGTTCTCGATACCCGAGCTCGCGGGCGATCGAGAGGTTGAGCCCGTCTCCGCAGCCGAGCTCGAGGAAGCGCCCTCGGCGCTCCGCGTCGACCATGGCCCGCATCCGCCGGCGTCTGCGCCCCAGGTTGCGGCGCGTGCGGACATAGCCCTCTTCCCATTTCGCCCGGCGGCCGCTGTCTCGATGGAGATCGTCACTCACGGCGTATCTCGCGCAGGATCTCGTGGCACCTCGCGGAGATCGATCGCCAATCATATTCGCTCAGCGCACGCTCTCGGGCCCTGCGGCCCAGCGCCCGATGGAGCTCCTCGTTCTCGAGAAGCTCCACGACCGCATCTGCGAAACCGTCCCAGTCGCCGGGCTCGACCAGGATTCCCGTCTCTCGGTCCACGACCGCATCAGGAATCCCCCCGATGCGAGTCGAGACGGCAGGAACGCCGAACAGGGCCGCCTCCAGGAAGACGATCCCGAACCCCTCCACGTCTCCCGGAACCCGTATGGCCGGCAGCACGAGGACATGGGAGACGCGATAGATCGCCCGGAGAACGCTGTCGGATGCGAGACCGAAGAAGCGAATTCGTGGCTCGAGCGGCGAACCCGCGAGCTTCGCGCGCAGGTCGGCCAACGCTCCCGCGCGGTGCGCGAGCGAGTCGTGCGGCTCGTCGCCGACGATCCACAATCGAACGGCGTGTCGCGACACGATTCGCGGCAGGCAATGCTCGATGAACGGCTCGAGACCCTTCCGCTCGACGATCCGTCCGACGAACAGGAGAATCGGCTCGGCGGGCGTCGCGATCGACTCGTCGCGGGGAAGCCCGACGATCGAGGGATCGACGCCTGGCGTCAGTCGAGTGACGTGCGCGCTGCGCGCGAGACCACGCGTGGTGAGCTCCGCTTCGACAGCCTCGCTGATCGCCAGCAGCCGAGGCACACCCGGCAAGACCCAGCCCAGCCAGCGCTGGTAGAGCCGCGAAGGGTACGTCACGTCGGTGCCGAAGACGAGGACCGCATGGGGTCGGCCGGCCAACCGAGCGAGGATCTCGACGAACGATCCGATCAGACCGCCGATCGACATGACCGTCGATCCCTCTCCCCGGACGAAGGCGAGCGGAAGACGCCAGGTCAGCCAGACGAGGAATCCGAGCAGGCCGGGAAGCGGCGAACGTGCGATCCGTTCGGAACTCGATTCGTTCCGGTGAACCCTGCCCGTGAGAACCTGGACCGCGGCGTGACGACGGAGACCCTCCGAGAGCCTCCAGGCCATCTCCTCGATCCCTCCGCGCCGGGGCGGGAAGTTCCAGGTCACGAAGAGGATCGAGCTGGCAGTCGGCTCGCGCTCGTCCATCGTCACTCGCCGATGGGCGCTCCCGGCGCGGTGCCGGTCCGCTCGGCGGGCCGTAGCGGGCTGACCAGGGCCGTGCAGAAGGCGCTCGTGCTGAACCGGGTGGGCGCTTCGCTGAGAATTCGTGCCCGCAAGCTATTGCACACCTCGAGGTCGTCGCAGAGTTGGATCAGGATTCGGGAGATTGCGTCCGCGTCTCCCGAATCGGCCAGGAATCCGTTCACCCCGTCGACGATCGTGCCCGGCAACCCGCCGACTCGCGTCGTGATGACTGGGACGCCCATCGCCAACGCCTCGAGGAGGACGAGCGGAAGATGCGGGATCG
Source organism: Thermoanaerobaculia bacterium (assembly GCA_036397015.1). Lineage (GTDB taxonomy): Bacteria > Acidobacteriota > Thermoanaerobaculia > Multivoradales > JAGPDF01 > JACTMI01. Next base: position 11,022 of record DASWJT010000120.1, on the reverse strand, counting down.
ACTCGCTCCGGAAAGGAAGAACGACGACATCGAGACCGCTCAGGAACTCCGGCACGTCCACGCGGCCGAGCAACTCGATGCGATCTCGATGCTCGCTCGCGGCCAGCATCGAGCGGACCTCGTCCGCCTCTTGGCCCTTTCCGCTCCAAGCCAGACGCAATCGGATTCCCTCTCGCACCAGCGCGGCTGACTCGAAGGCGCCAAGCAACGTCGGCACACCCTTGATGGGAGAGAAATGACCGAGATAGCCCACGACCAGGCTACCCGCGTCACGCGCCGGGGCCGGACGGGGGCGGAACCTCTCCGTATCGACGCCGAACGGCTGTACTTCGATGCTTTTCGCCGGACAGCCGAGCCCCTCGAGTTGTCGCGCCTGGTGCTCGGTGCTCACCACGTACCGCGTCGCGCGAAAGCCGACGAACAGCGCGAGGATCCTAGCCAGGAGCTTCGACTTGCCGAGCCAATGAGCCAGATACTGCTTCCGGAAGCCGTGCCGAAACACGCGCGCGTCGATCGCCGGCGAGCTGATGTGCACCGCCGTCGGCGTGCCACGCGCCAGGAGGGGAGCCATCGCCAGATGCCAGAGCGGGTTGTTTTCGAGCAGGATGACGGCGCCCGCGCGCCGGCACTCCTCGCGCAGTCGAATCGCGTAGGACCACCAGGTTCGGATCCGCTGCCGGCGGCCGTAAACGGTCACCCGCACGTCCTCGTCCAGCGACTCCGGCCGCGACGGAAGCAGCAAGTGAATGGCGAAACCCCGCGCGCGAAGCTCGCGAACCACACTCGCGATCAATCCCGAGCCACCCTCGAGCTCGAGAGACCGCCAGAAGAAGAGTGCGACGAGGACCTCGCTCGTAGGTTCGCGCTCGCGCCCGTGGGCTGGCATCGGTGAAGTCTATTCGACTCGCTCTCCCGCGATTGACAGACTCTCGGTGCGGAGCTACTGTGCACGCCCGACCGGGCGCGCGTCCGCGACGTGCATTCGCGGGCCGCGAACGCGGGCCCCACGGAATCGGCGAGCTGGAGCGTGACCATCGCAACGAGCGAAACGGCGGCGCGGAGCGACCTGCGCCCCTCGAGGCGCGAGTCTCACCTCGTGGTTTGCATTCCCTGTCTGAACGAGGAAGAGACCGTCGCCCGGGTTGTCGATGCGGTGCCGAGGACCGTCGCCGGCGTCGATCGAATCGATGTGCTCGTCATCGACGACGGCTCGACCGATCGAACCGTCGAGGTTGCCGAAAGGGCGGGCGCGATCGTCCGCCGACACGGCGCCAACCTCGGGCTGGGAAGGGCGTTCCGGACCGCCATCCGAGTCGCGCTGGAGCTGGGCGCCGACGTCGTCGTCAACATCGACGGCGACGGACAATTCGATGCCGCCGACATTCCCGCGATCGCCGGACCCGTGCTGCGTGGCGAGGCCGAGATGGCGACCGGCTCGCGATTTCTGCGCTCCGACTTCGTTCCGGAGATGCCGACCATCAAGCGCTGGGGCAACCTCTGGGTGACCTGGATCGTCCGGCTCCTCACCGGCAAGCGCTTTCGCGACGTCTCGTGCGGCTTCCGAGCGTTTTCGCGCGAGGCACTCTTGCGCATGAACCTCTTCGGCTCGTTCACCTACACGCAGGAGACGTTTCTCGACTTGGTCTTCAAGGAGATGTCGATCGTCGAGATCCCGGTGCGCGTCCGGGGCGTTCGCGAGTTCGGCGCGTCCAGGGTCGCCTCCAGCATCCCCCGCTACGCCTGGCGGTCGCTCGAGATCATGTTGCGCGCCTTCATCGGCTACCGGCCCTTCGTCTTCTTCTCCACTCTGGCGGCGGCCTTCTTCGCCGTCGGCATTCCCCTGCTGGTCTTCCTGCTGGTCCACTACCTGCGCAGCGGTGGATTCTCGCCGCACATCTGGGCAGGGTTCGTCGGCGGATCGTTCTGCTTCCTCGGCATCAGCACCCTCGTCACCGGCATCGTCGGCGACATGCTCGTGCGCATGCGCCTCAATCAGGAACAGATCCTCTATCGCCAGAAGGCCGAGCGCCTCGACCGCAAGAGGGAGTGACCGGAGCAGCTCCCACGGCGTCGTCGCTCCCGCGGGGAGCGGCGGAGTCGTCGCTCACGCGACGAGCGGGCCCGAAGTGCGTGCTACCCTTGCGCGCAGGCCGGAGGTGTGTTTCGGGACACAAGGATCCGGCGCGGAGCGGCGCGGCGTGAAGCTGATCGTCCAGATCCCTTGCTACAACGAGGAGGCCGCTCTCGCGGAGACGCTACGCGACATTCCGCGCACGGTCCCCGGATTCGAGCGCGTCGAGGTTCTCGTCGTCGATGACGGGTCGGACGACCGGACGGTGGAGGTGGCGCACTCGGCCGGTTCCGACCACGTCGTGCGCCACCGCCGCAATCGCGGTCTCGCGCATGCGTTCCGCACCGGCCTGGACGCCGCGCTCGCGCTCGGCGCCGACGTCATCGTCAACACCGACGCCGATCACCAGTACGAAGGCCGCGACATCCCCGCCCTGGTCGCCCCGATTCTCGCCGGCCGGGCGGACATGGTCGTCGGCGACCGGCAGACCCACCGTCTCGCTCACTTCTCGCGGACCAAGCGATTCCTGCAGTGGTTGGGGAGCGCGCTCGTCCGCCGGCTCTCGGGTCTGGACGTGCCCGACGCGGTGAGCGGTTTCCGCGCCTTCTCGCGGGAGGCGGCGCTGCGCCTCAACGTCCTCTCCACGTTCAGCTACACGATCGAGACGCTGATCCAGGCCGGCCGCTCGCGCATGGCGGTCGCGGTCGTGCCCGTCGCCGCGCGTCCAACGCGCCGCCGCTCGCGGCTGTTCCGCTCGCTGCCGCAGTTCCTCGAACGTTCCCTCGTCACCATGGTGCGCGTCTACACCATGTACCATCCCCTGCGCGTCTTCGTCCTGCTCGGCTCGCTGCTCTCCCTCGCCGGCCTCGTGCCGATCGTGCGCTGGCTCTTCTTCTACTTCCACGGCCAGGGCGGCGGTCACCTCCAGTCCCTCGTCCTCGGCGCGGCGCTCCTCGTCATCGGGTTCGTGATGCTCCTCGTCGGCCTAGTCGCCGACCTCATCGCCTTCAACCGCATGCTGGTCGAAGAGACGCTTGAGAAGGTGCGCGCACTGAGCACCGCGAGCGCGGCGAAAGCGGAGTCCGCCGGCGTCGAGCGCAGCGCTCGCGATACCTCGTAATCAGGGTTCCGAGGCTCGGCCCACGCGGCGAGCCACTTCACTGCAGCGGCCGTCGCGCGACGGGACGAGCGCAGCTCAGGTCGGCCGCGGCTCGGCCTCGCGCGCGAGGACGAGCTCGTAGAGCATCTCGGCGACGTTGATCTTCTCGGCGAGAAGTCTGCGTCGCGCGGCCTGCCAAGTCGTTCGATCGCCGCTGCGCAGAATCTCCTCGGCCCGACCCACCGCCGCGTCGAAGCCCTCCGGGGGCTGAAAGATCGAGACCAGCCCGTAGCGGTGCCGGAGCTCCTCGAGATAACCCAGGCGAAGCGGATTGACGTAGACGCTCGGGACTCCGAGCATCGCCGCCTCGGACGGCATCGTGCCGCTCTCGCCGAAGACGAGGCTCGCGAAGCTCATCAAGTGATGCAGGCGCGAAGGCCTGATCCGCAGCCTCAGCGGTTCCAGCGCATCGGGCAAGGGGCCCTCGCTGGAAACGACGACTCGGGCCAGGGAGGAGATCCGCTCGACGGCCCTGAGCTTGTCGTCGGCGCTCAGGCCCCGTCTGCCCAGGTCGTGGGCCGCTCCCCAGCCGACGAAACGGACGATGGCGAACTTCTCGGCGGGCGCGATCCCCGCTTCGTCGAGAACGGTCGCCTCTGGCTCGAAGACGTCGGGATGGAGATAGGCGAGCTCGTGGAAGCCGGCGTAGCGGACGTGCGGCCAGCGAATCGGCTTGCTGTACGATTCCGGTACGTAGACGCAGGTGCAGAACGGGTACGACAGGAGGTTGGACAACGTCGCGTGCTCGGTGTCATAGAAGACGTAGCAGGGGACCCCCGCCCATTTGGCGGGCAGGCTGAGGTAGGTGCCGGCCACCGCCAGGCAGAGGGACGGGCGCTGACGACGAAGGATGCCGAGGAGACGCGCTTGTCTCTCGACCAGTTCCATCCCCATCCGGAGCATCCCGGGTTTCGCCTCGCCGAATTGCTCGACCTCGATCCCCGACTCTCGGCACAGAGTCAGGAGCACGTCCTTGTCGCGCGCGGTCACGACGACTTCGTGCCCGTCCCGCCGCAGGCGCCGGACGAGGTTGAGGAAGAAATAGAGATGCGCGGGATGTTGCAGGTCGATCAAGACCTTCAAGCGCGCCCCCGCATTCTGCTTCAGGGCCGCCGACGGCGGCCCGTCTGCCGCGGGGCTCTCGCGCCCGTCGACGCGCTCGTGGGAAGCAGCTTCCTGTCGCAGCACATTCGAGGTTCTTCTCGAGCTGGTTCAAGAATCAAGATACCACCGGACCGAGATCCGTTTGCCTCGCGCGACGGTTGCGGTGAGAACGCTTGCGCATCGGCTCCAACTCGTTGCGGCGAGTGTTTCACTCCCCACTCCTCCGAAGTGCGGGAACAGGTCACTTACTATATTGCTGGCACCTGACTTCGAGACGAAGCTGAGGACCTTGCCTCGCGTTTCACTCGTGGGTCGGCAAGGGCGACCCCGTTCTGCGGTCAGAATGACCGCGCACGTGTTCGGCACGACTCTTTGCCGAGCCCAAAGAACTCTTCCGACCATGATGTCCGGGAACTGATTTATGCCAACTCCCGGTAATGCGCCCCGAGCTCCGGCCGGCGCCTCCCTCAAAGACCGCCTCGTCGGCGGGGGCGCCTGGGCGATCGCCGGCAAGATCGGCATCGGGGTCACCCAGCTCGCAGCCCTTGCGTGGGTTGCGCATCTCCTGCCCCCCCATTCCACAGCCGTGTTCCTGCTCGCTCAGAGCATCGTCGGCCTCGGCGCGATCGTCGGCAGACTCGGGCTCGAACTCACGGCCGTCCGGCTCGTTTCGCAAGCGCTGGGCCGGGGGGACGAAGGTGCGGCTCGGGCATCCGCCGTTGCCATTGTCAGGGCTGGCACGGGCGGCGCCTTGGCTGCCGGCGCCGTGCTGGCTCTCGGCGGAGCAGCCTGGGCTGGCCGCTCTCTCCTCGCAGCGCCCCGTCTTGCTGACGTGGCGCCGGCTCTGGCCGTCTGGGCTGTCGGCCTCGCGCTTCAAATGCTCCTAGCAGAAATCTTCCGCGGCCTTCACGCCATTCGCGAGGCAATGACTTGGGGCGGGCTTGCCAGCAATCTGCTCGTGCTCGTGGGATTGTTCAGCCTGTCGCAATCCGGCGCGGCGACGCTTGGAGCGACGATCTGGATATGTGCTGCGTCCGTCGTGCTCAGCATGGTCGCGGCGGGCGCGGTCCTCGCGGTCCGTCTCAATCGGTTGGCCCCGCCCACATTCCCTGCGCTCGAGACCTGCCCGCTGCTGGCGACTGCCCTGCCTCTCCTGGTCAGCAACCTGATGGGATTCGCTCTCCTGCGCGCCGATTTGTGGATCGTGAGCGCGTTCTCGTCGGCGGACGACGTGGCCGCGTACGGCGCGGCATCCAGGCTCGTCATCCTGATCGGTCTACCCTTGACTGTCGCCAATCAGGTCGTCGCGCCGCTCATCGGCGATCTGCATTCACGCGGCGACGCCCGCGGCCTCGGGGAGCTCGTTCGTGGCGTGGCCGGCGCGGTCGCCGTCCCGGCGACGCTCCTTGGCGGTGCGTTCATCCTGTTCGGCGCCCCGCTGCTGAGCCTCGTCTATGGCGCCTTCTTCGCGCGCGCCTGGCCGATACTTGCCTTGCTGAGCGTCGCCCAGCTGAGCATGGTCCTCACCGGCTCTTGTGGCCTGGCGCTGGTGATGACCGGGCACCAGCGCACCTACATGGGGATCATGGTCGCCGCCGCTGTGGCCCTGCTCACCGCCGGTCCCGTGGCCGCCCGCAGTCACGGCGGTGTCGGCCTCGCTGCCGTCGCCTGCGTGGTCCTCGTCGTGCAGCAGCTCGTCACACTGCTCTTTGCCAAGCGATTGACCGGACATTGGACTTACGCGAGTCTGCTCCACCTCCGACGCGGAGCCGCCGCCTTGCTCGCCCGAGCGGGGCTCCGAGTCTAGTCACGGCTCACGCGCTGCCGATCGCGGCAGACTGGAATGACCAATTCCTTGCGCAGCCCGAGCAGCTACGGCGCCCCTTCGCCGCTCATCTCGGCGCGAGAGAATTCCGGCCAGACACTCAAGTTCCGGCCGAGCAGCTGCTCGAGCCGTGCAACTGGCGGTGCCATTTCCTCGCGAATGCGGGATTCCAGAGCTGCGCTGAGTCGCGCTCTCGGCGTCTTTCGCGCATTGAGTCGCACCAGTCGCTTTCGCAACCCGCGCTGCAGCGATGACGGCAGCCCGAGGCCGCGCCATGCTCGCTGCAGGATTCGCGGCGGTCGCCACAGGAGTGTCGCGAGCAGCGAAGTCCGAGGCACCTTGTTCGCATTGATGATCGGGAAGGCCGTCTCGAACTCCGTGTCCACGCCGAGAAACTGCAGTACATCGCGATAGACCTGCGCCACATTCGCCGCAAAATCTTCGTAGAGGACCACCTTCACCCGCTCTCTTCCGAACGCTCCGAAGAATCGCGCAAGTTGGGGGGCGTAATCGGCGATCCGGCGGTAGAGCAGGCGCTCCGGAATGCGCAGCTCGCGCTGTTTGGACATGATGGCGAGACGAGAATCTTCCGCGTCGAGAGCGTGCGCGAGATCTTTCTCGACCTCATAACCACTGAACAAGTTCTCCGAATGGAGCGATGGAATCATCGTCAACGGATTCCGCAGCATGACGATGATCCTCGCGTCCGACCGAAGGGCCTTGATCGCCTCGGCCGCCGCACGAGAGTACAGGTAGAACACCGAGCTCTCGCCGACGCGTCGCGCCCCCTCGGCACCGCGAAACAGCTCAAGGTACGCCTCGCGGGAGCGATACTTGTCCCTCTCGTCCGTTAGATCTGTCGCGAAATGATGGCTCTCCTTCTGGAGCGCCATAAAGATTTCGGGGTGCGCATCGAGGTAGCTGTCGAGAGCCGTCGTGCCGCACTTGGGCGCGCCGACGAGAAAGAAATCCGGCGTCTCGATTCCCTTCCTCAAACATCACCTCCGGTAGCGGTCGTTCGGGAGTGGGCGGGCTTCGAGCTCGCTCGGGGAGACGTTCCTTGCAGTCCGCCGAGAGTCGGCGACGCGACGATCTCGATTTCCGCGCTTCGGCGAACAGCCGCAGCGACGATCCCCGCCGGCGCCAACGCGAGCAGCAGCAGGCGGCGAGCCCAAAGTGGGAAACGGAACCTCGGCCATCGGCTGCGAACGATGAACTCGAAGCTAGCGATGAAGCCCGATGGACGGGCCGAGTGCGAGAGGGATCGGGCGGTGAATCCCGCCGCCTCGAGAAGTTTCTCGAGCGATCGCGGCGAGAAGACCCAGAGGTGCCGGGGCTGATCCAGGCCAATCCAATAGCGACGAAACAGCCAATGTTCGAGGGAGCGATGGTTCGGCACGATCAGCATGACCACACCGGACGCACTGAGCTTGCCGGCGATCCTTTCCAGCACATTGACGGGCTCGGGAAGGTGCTCGAATACGTGCTGCATGAATACGAGGTCGAATGGCCCGTCCAGCTCGGCGAGCTTCCCGACGTCACCCTGGCCGGCTTCGAGGCCTCGGTCCCGTGCGAGCTCGACAGCTCGAGCCGACGGCTCAAGACCTCTGTATCGCCAGCCCGGCCGGCGAGTCAGGACTCCACTGTTCGCGCCGGTTCCGCATCCGATTTCCAAGATACTCGCCCGTTTGCCGAGAATCGATCGCAACCTGGATTCCCGTGGTAGATCCCAGAGACGCAGCAGGAATCCGACCCATTTCGGCCGACGGACCGGCGCGTGAGACGGGTATCCGACGTAGAAACGGTCCAGGTCCTTCGGCCTGGGGCTCTGGAGAAGGAGATCGCATCGCTCGCATCGACGGAGAGTGAAGCGCAGCGGTTCCGGATCGTCCAGGAGACGATCCGGAAGCTCGTCGTACGCGAGGCTCGTCCCGGCCGCTCCGCAGATGGGGCAGTTCTGAAGCTGCCACACGGACGTGTTCTCTCCGCGGACATCACCGCGCTGCAACGTACCTTTCGTCACGTCCTCGCCCGACGAAGGCCCGTCAGAAGATGGCAACCGCATATCGACGAATTCCCACGACAGCTCTGGATCGCTCAGGCCCGATTGGCGGCCGTGCGGCGTGTAGTCTTCGACGCTCGCCGCCCGGGCCTCGCCAGGATCTGGCCTGTCGATTTCGGTGCTTTCGTGCTTCTCACGGCTGCTCCGGCTTCGAACCGGCCCGCATTCGCTGGTTCCACCTTCTTGCTCCGGCAGTCTATCGGCCCTGTCGCGAAGTCGTCGAAGATGGCTCGCCGGGACCGCTCGCAAGGTCGGCCGCGATCGACAGCGAGTCACCCCTCGGTGAATCTCGACGCGGTCGTCCCTCCGGGCTGTCTGCCGATCCCAGCGTTCACTCGACACCCGTCGTCGATGGAATCGGGCGGGCTAGCGCTTGGGTCAGGGCGCGTCGCGCTGCTCCAAGCGCGCTATGCATTCGCGAAAGTACTGGTCGTCATGTCCGCGCTCAGTCCGCCACAAGCGCGAGCGGCTCGAGTAGCGATGGGCGACAGCCGGCAGACCCTGGTGATAGAAGAGCTCGAACTCGAGTGCAAGCGCGTTCGCGGCTGAGCCGACCGGCGACACGTCGGCCGGGCCAGCCACGTCGAGGAGCAAGGATCCGGCGCCGGCGCGACGCGCGGCAGCAGCGATCCGGTATCCCGTATCGGGCCCGCAGACGCCGAGAACCTTCTCAAGCCTGCGAGCCCAAGTCGCTAGTCTGGGCATCGCCAGCAGCCGTCGGCGGGTCGCCATCCCGCCGAGGCGTACGACCTGACGCGCGACCAGATCGTAGCCACGGCGCAACGGCTTGGTCGCGAACGGAGTCCAGTCGACCCCGATGCGACGGATCGCTGGGACGTCGAGCAGCGCGAACACGGGACTCGGAAAGTCATGGTACTTACCGAGTTTCCACCACGGATACGGCGCTCCGGCAGTGATCGCACCGGACCCCTTCATCGCGCCGATCAGCCTCTCGTCCCAACCGCGCAGGAACACATGGACATCGGGATCGGAGACCAGCGCATAGGGTGTCGTGATGCGCTCGAAGCCGCAGGCCAGGCCGAATGCGTGACCCCACGAGCCTCGCCTCTCGCCAGGGTCCACTGCGAGCAGGTCGACGTCGGGCGCGGCAAGCTCGGACAGACCGCGGTCGCGGCCACCGGTGTTGTCGACGATCAGGAAACGGACTCGGGCTGGCCGGAATGCTCGAGCGCGCAGGCTGGCTGCGGCCCGGTGCAAATCGGAGGCGGAATGCCAATTGACCAGAAGCGCCGTGATCGCCACGTCGGCCGCCGCCAAGGTTCGACCCAGCTCAGTCACCACAGCCTCCGGCACCAAGGCTGAAACGCCGCCCACGCCAGTCGAGCAGAGTCGATCTCTCGGTCACCGGCTCGAAGCGTAAGGCATGAATACCGCATTCGTCGCCTGACCCGAGACGAACGGCTCTCAACGTACGAAATCTGTCGCTTGGCATGGCCGTCGCCGGCGGCCTTCCTCCGAGGACGTGTCCCGAGCGCTAGTCGCCACACGGATTCAGCTCGCGCCGGTATTTCGCCGTTCACCGTTTCTCTGTTCGCTGCCAGCGAATCCCCTCGAAGGCTTTCGAGCAAGAGGTCGAGAAATCCGCGGACTCTGCCATGCTCTCGGCATGCCGCTGCTGAGCAATTTCGTGGCCCGTTCCCGATACCGCATGGTTGCGCCCTACGTCGCGGGAGACGTGCTCGACATCGGCTGCGGCCGGGCGGATCTGCTGCGCGATCACGCCGGAGCGATCCGGCGATACGTCGGAGTCGAATTCCACGCTGATCGCGTGGAGAGCCTCTCGCGACGGTATCCGCGAGCGGATTTTCGGATTCGCAACCTCGATGAGGAGGCGCTCGAAATCGAGGGGACCTTCGACGTCATTCTGCTGGTCGCCGTCATCGAGCACATCTGGAACCAGAGATTCCTCCTCTCGCAGCTCGCGCCACGTCTGAAGCCCGGTGGATTCATCGTCTTCACGACACCCACGCCGTTCGGAAACGACGTCGTCCATCGACTCGGCGCGGCGCTCTCGCTCTTCGCGCGCTCGGCGGTGGACGATCACATCGTGATCTACAACAAGCTTCGTTTCCGGCATCTGGCGAGAGAGTTCGGATTCGAGCTGGTCAGATATCGCAGGTTCCAGTTCTTCTCGAATCAGCTTGCCGTCTTCCAGCGAGCCTGAGACCGACCGCTCTCGGGAGCTCGCATCGACCAGTCACCGGATGACACCGACAACCCGCTTCAGGCGTCGACATCTCCTTCTTCTCGCACTTGCTCTCGCAGCCGTCGCGAGCTGGCTCGCGTCGCGCGCGGAGCGGGTCGACGTCGCGCCGCCGCCCGGCGAGACCTGGCCCGACGGCGACTGGGTTCTCGCCGGGCCGACGGCGGAGCCGCCCGCGGAGGCGCTGGCGCGCCAGCTCTCGCTGCCCTACGCCGCCGGGACTCTCCGCGCCGACGAGGCGGGCAGGACCGGCGTCGTCGCCTGGCGCCCGGAGCTCGCGCAGCCGGGTTGGAACCTCTACGTCTCGGGCCACGGGCACGAGGCGATCCTGCTCGCGATGGACGGCGCGCCGCTCCACCGCTGGCGCGCGCGGCTCGCGGAGGCGTTGCCCGGCGTGCCGCGCTCGCCCGACGGCGGCAGCTTTCGCCGCGCCGCGCTCCTCGCCGACGGTTCGCTCCTCGCCCTCGTCCAGGGGATGGGCCTCGTCAAGCTCGACGCGCAGTCGCGCGTCGTCTGGCGGCACGCCGAGCCGCTCTTCAACGACCTCTGGGTGGCGCCCGACGAAGGGCAGATCCTG
>DASWJT010000119.1:0-77377 GCA_036397015.1 Thermoanaerobaculia bacterium | reverse complement strand
CGCGAAGGGCTGCCGGCCGACGGGGCGGCGCGCGCCGTGGCGGCCGGGCCGTGAGCGCTGCCTCGCCGGGCGCACCACGGCCGCTCGACGGCGTCGTCGTGCTCGAGCTCGGCCAAATCCTGGCCGGCCCCTTCGCCGGGCAGATCCTCGCCGCCTTCGGCGCCGAGGTGATCCACGTCGAGCCGCCCGACGGCGGTGATCCGATCCGCGGCTGGCGCGGGCTCGACCCCGCGGACGGCACCTCGCTCTGGTGGCGCTCGCTCGGGCGCAACAAGCGCTCGGTGGCGATCGATCTCGCGGCGCCGCGCGGCCAGGAGCTGGTGCGCGCGCTCGCCCGCCGGGCCGACGTCGTGATCGAGAACTTCCGGCCGGGCACGCTCGAGCGGTGGGGGCTGGGCCCCGAGGTGCTCTGCGCCGACAATCCGCGCCTCGTCCTGGCGCGCGTCTCGGGCTTCGGCCAGACGGGGCCGTACGCGCAGCGTCCCGGGTACGCCGCGGTCTGCGAGGCGTTCGGCGGCCTGCGGCACCTGACCGGGCGTCCGGGTGAGGTGCCGGTGCGGGCGAACCTCTCGCTCGGCGATTCGCTCGCCGGCCTCTATGCCGCGCTCGGCGTCCTGCTCGCGCTGCGGGCGCGCGACGCCGATGCCGAGCGCCGCGGTCAGGTGATCGACGTGGCGATCTTCGAGGCGGTCTTCGCCATGCTCGAGTCGAGCGTGCCCGAGCTCGACCGCCTAGGCGAGGCGCGCGGGCCGTCGGGCACGACGATCACCGGCGTCGTGCCGTCGAACGTCTACCCTTGCGCCGACGGCCGGCAGCTCGTGATCGGCGCCAACAACACGTCGAATTACCGGCGCCTGATGCGGGCGGTCGGCCGCGCCGACTTCGCCGACGATTCCGCGCTGGCGACGAATCCGGGCCGCGTCGCCCGCCGCGAAGAGATCGACGACGCGATCGCCGCCTGGACGCGCACGCTGCCGGCGGCGGCGGTCGTCGAGCGGCTGGTCGCTGCGGCGGTGCCGGTCTCGACGATCTACTCGGTCGCCGACATGGCGGCGGATCCGCACTATGCGGCGCGCGGGCTCTTCGAGCGGCTGCGGGTCGGCGATCACGACGTCGCCTTCGCGGCGACCGGGCCGAAGCTCTCGCGCACGCCGGCGCGCGAGGAGTGGGCGGGCGGCGAGCTCGGCGCCGACACCCGTGCCGTCCTCGCCGAGCGGCTCGGCCTCGACGACGCGGAGATCGCCGAGCTCGCACGCGCCGGCGTGATCGGATTGCGGAGCGGAGTGGACGAAGCGATGACAGGCGGAGGAAACAGAGCGGAGTGAGCCTCGCCGCCGTATGCCGTCGCCTGGGGAAGGTCGATCGTCGCGCCAGCGCGCTCGCCTTCGCCCTCGCGCTCGCCGCCCTGTTCGTCCGGCTCGACGGCCTCGGCGAGCGCAGCTTCGGCCACCCGGAAAATTACATCGCCGGCGTGCCGATGCCGGAGTGGGTGCACCCGAACGCGCGGCGCACCGACCTCGGCGGCGTCGTCGAGGGGATGCGCACCGACGGCCATCCGCCGCTCTACTTCGCCTTCATGCTCGCCTGGACCGGCCTCTTCGGCCATGGGCTCGTGGCGCTGCGGCTTCCCTCGGCGCTGCTCGGGGCAGCGTCGGTCGCGCTCGTCTACCGCCTCGCCCTGCGCGCCGGCGACCGGCGGACGGCGCTGCTCGCCGGCGGGCTCGTGGCGCTGAGCGGCCTGCATGTCTACTGGAGCCAGCTCGCCCGCATGTACGTGCCGACGAGCTTCCTCGTCCTCGCCTCGACGCTGCTGCTCGTGCGCCTGCGCGAGGCGCCGCGGCCGGCGCTCGCCTGGGGCTATGGCCTGACCACGGCGGCGGCGCTGTGGACGCAGCTCTACGCCTGGCCGGCGATCGCCGCGCAGGCGCTGTGGATCGCCTGGCGCGGGCTGCGCCGGCGAGCGGTGCCCGCCGCCGTGCCGGCGCTCGCCTGCGCCCTGATCGCCGCGGTGCCGGTCGTCGCCCAGCTGCTGCACCGGACGGCGACGGTGAATGAGTTCCAGCAGAGCCCCTGGGGCTATTTCGCGCTCGGCCACGCGTTCTCGACTCGGCTGCCGTTCTGGGGAGCGGCACCGGCGGCGCCGGTGCCCGCGACTTGGCTCGCGGCCGGGACGCTCGCGCTCCTGCTCCTCGCGCTCGCGCGACCGTCGCAGCCGGCGATGGAAGCCGGACGAGAGGTGGAGTTTCTCGCCGCGCGCCCGGGCCGGGTCATCTTCGCCGGTCTCGCGGCGCTCGCGCTCGCATCGATGTTCGCCGTCTGGCGCTTCGTGAGCTGGGCCGCGATGGCTGGCCCGGTGCGCCCGGCGGTCGTCGCCTGCGCCCTGCTGCCGCTCGGCCTCGCCGCGGTGACCGGCGTCCTCCTCGTCCGCACGGCGGCACCGCGCCGCCTGACGGCGACAGGAACGGACGCCGCCGACGACGCGCGAGGTCTGGTCGCCGTGCTCGCGGTCGCTCCACTTCTGCTCATGGTCGCGGTGTCGCGCTTCCACGGGGCTCTGGTCGACCGCGGCACGGTCGTCTTCCTGCCCTACCTCCTGCTGCTCGTCGCCGTCGGCGCACGGGCGTGCGGCCGGCGTCCGTGGCTGCCGGCAGTCGTCTCGGTCGCTCTGCTCGCGGTCTCGGTCGCCTCGCTGGCCCACTACCGGCGCGCCCAAGCGACGCCGCGCGACTACGCCGGCCTGGCGCGGGAGCTCGCGCACCACCTCGCTCCCGAAGATCTCGTGCTCCTCGATTCGAGCTACCGCGATCCGCCGCTGCTCTACTACTTCGGCGATGCGCACCACCAGTTCGCGCTGCGGCGGCGCTGGCGACAACTCGCCGCGCCGAGCCCGAGTCGGCTGTGGATCGTGGCGTGGGACAGGGACGCTCTCGCCGAGCCGCCGGGCGGCACGGTGCCCGGCTTTCGGCCGACGGCCACTGTCCTGCGCGCCCACCACGCCGCGGCCGCGCTCCACCTGCGCCGGGCTCGGACGGTGGAAGGGAGATGAGCGGCGGCTAATCCCAGCGCACGCCGGCGACCGAATCGACGAGCGCCGGGCCGAAGGCTCGAGTCGGTGTCCACGCGCCCGGCGCGAGCTCGCCGGCGAGCGCCCGCCGCGCCGCCTCGGCGGCGGCCACGGCGGTGAAGGCGTAGCCCTCGGGCACCGAGAGCGAGGCGGTCGCCTCGCGGCCTTCCGCGTCCCGGGCGCGACCCCAGAGGAAGGCGCGCGCCGTGCGCCGAGTCGCCTCGTCGGGTCCGGTCACACGGTGTCGCACGATGGCCTGCAGGAGGCGTTTGATCGGGCGCCAGCCGACGAGCGGCAGGAGCAGCCGCAATCGCCGCAGGCGGCGGATCGAGAGCGGCGAGGCGCCGACGAAGGTGCGCAAGTTCGGGATCCCGCTCGTGCGCCACGCCGAGGCCAGATCGCCCCACGGGATCGTCACCACGCTGCGCCGCCCGAGCCCGGGGAAGTCGACCTCCAGGGCGGCGTCGGCCAGCGGTACCGGCACGAGCTTGCCGCCGCGCCGCACGCAGCCGGCGGCGGGCAGGCGCTCGAGCATCGTTACCAGGGTGCCGCGGCTGGCGCTGCCGCGGTCGGTGGTGAAGGCGAGGTCGAGCTCGACGGCGCTGGGCAGCGCCGCGGCGAGCCGCGCCGCGAGCGCGTCGGAGGGCACGACGTCGAAGCCGACGCCGGGCACCAAGCCGACTCCCGAGCGCCGCGCCTCCTCGTCGCGGCGGTAGATCGACTCGTAGACGTCGATCTCGCCGGTGATGTCGAGATAGTGGACGCGGCGGGCGAGGCAGGCGTCGACCATCGGCCGCGAAGTGCGCGAGAACGGCCCGGCGCAGTGGAGGACGACGGCAGCGCCGTCGAGGCCCGCGGCGAGCGCCGCGGGATCGTCGAGCGCGAAGTCGCGCGCCGGCAGGCCGAGCTCGCGCGCGAGCGCGGCGAGCGCGTCGGCGCGCCGTCCGGCGAGAATCGGCGCCAGGCCGCGCCGCACGGCCTCGCGGGCGACGAGCTCGCCGGTGTAACCGTTGGCGCCGTAGAGGAGGAGGCGGTGAGCGGCGGACACGGGCGCCGTCGGCGCTCAGCCGGCCGCTGTGCCGACGAGACCGCGCGCCTCGCGGTACGCGGCGAGACCGGCGGCGAAGACGTCGATCGCGGCGAGGAGATCCTCGCTCTTGAGCACGTAGGCGATGCGCACCTCGTCGCGGCCGAGGCCGGGCGTGGCGTAGAAGCCGGCCGCCGGGGCGACCATCACCGTCGCGCCGCCGTGCGAGAACTCGGCGAGGAGGAAGCGGGCGAGCTCCTCGGCGTCGTCGACCGGCAGGCGGGCGACGACGTAGAAGGCGCCCTCGGGCTTGCGCAGGAGGACGCCCGGGATCCTGCTCAGACGATCGAAGAGGACGTCGCGCCGCCGCTCGTACTCGGCGGCCATCCCGGCGTAGTAGTCGGGTCCGAGCTCGGGGATGCCGGTGGCGAGGAGCTGCGCCAGGCCCGGCGGCGAGAGCCGCCCCTGCGCCATGCGCAGGCAGACCTGGTGGACCTCCGGGTTGCGCGTCACCAGGCAGCCGAGGCGGATGCCGCAGGCGCTGAAACGCTTCGACAGGCTGTCGACGACGACGACGTGCTCCTCCATGCCGGCGAGCTCGAGCGCCGACACCGCTCGGCGGCCGTCGTAGACGAGCTCGCGGTAGACCTCGTCGGCGACGAGGAAGAGGCCGTGGTCGCGGCAGAACTCGCCCACCATCTCGAGCTCCTCGCGCGTGTAGACCGTCCCCGTCGGGTTGTTCGGATTGCACAGCAAGACGAGCTTCGTGCGCGGCGTGACCGCCGCCTCCCAGGCGGCGCGCGGCGGCAGGTGGAAGCCGTCCTCGCCGCGGGTGGTGAGCGGCACGAGCCGCACGCCGGCGAGCGTCGCGTAGGAGTTGTAGTTCGTGTAGTACGGCTCGCAGACGAGCGCGTCGTCGCCGTCGGAGGTGGCGGCGAAAAGGGCGAAGAGCAGCGCCTCGCTGCCGGCGGTGGTGGCGACGAGCTCGCCGGGGCCGAGCTCGAATCCGAGGTTGCGGTAGTAGACCGAGAGCGCCGCGAGGTACTCGGGGGTGCCGCCCGAGGGGGTGTAGGCGAGCACCGGCGGCGCCTCGGCGAGCTTGGCGCGCAGCGCTGCGGGCGTCTCGAGGTCCGGCTGGCCGATGTTGAGGTGGTAGACGCGGATGCCACGCCGCTTGGCGGCGTCGGCGAGCGGCGCCAGCTTGCGAATCGGCGACGCCGGCATGGCGCGGCCGCGCGGCGAGACGGTCGGAGGCATGCGGCGATTCTAGCCCGCTACCCGCCGCGCGCGCGGCCGGCGGACGCAGCGCCGCCGGCCGCACCGCGCGGAGCGTGCGTCAGCTTCCCGGCACCCGGAAGCTCATGCGCGCGAAGTAGAACGCGCCGTTGATGCCCATCTGGACGTTCTCCCACAGGGCCCCGTTCTCGGTCTCGTTCGGGTCCTGCTCGCTCGGCTCGGCGTCGAAGACGTTGGTGCCGCCGACGGTGAAGCGGATGTCGTCGGTCAGGTCGTAGCCGAAGGAGAGGTCGAGCGTGGTGCGCGGCGAGTAGCGCTGGCCGGGGAGCGTCGGATCGTCGAGCTGCGACCAGATGCCGGAGACGACCTCGCCGAAGTAGTTGACGCGGCCGCCGGCCGACCACTTGCCGCGCTGGAAGTCGGCGCCGAGCACGCCCTTCCACTCCGGCGCCGAGCCCTCGACGAAGAGGCGCTCGCGGGTGCTGAAGTAGACCTCCTCCTTGCCGGCGAGGCCGGGCGCGGTGTTGACTTCGCGCACCTCGGTCTCGTTGTAGTTCGCGGCCAGGAAGCCGTTCAGGCTGCCGCCCCAGGCCGTGCGCCGGTGGCTGACGGTGAGGTCGACGCCCTGCGTGCGAGTGTCGATGGCGTTGGTGAAGAAGCGCGCTTCGGAGAGGTTCTCGGCGGCGATCAGGTCGCCGATGTCCGGGTCGTCGGTAGTGAAGCCGCCGGTCAGGACGATGCGGTCGTCGATGTCGATCTGGTAGACGTCGAAGGTCACGTCGACGTCGCCGCGCGGCACCCAGGTGAAGCCGAGCGAAACGTTCTCGGACGTCTCCTCCTTGAGCTTCGGGATGCCGACCAGGCGTGCCAGCAGGCTCTCGTTCGGCGCCAGCTTGACGTCGGCCGCCTCGCCGGCGATGAAGTCGGTGAAGGTCGAGCTGAAGTAGCGCTGGTGGAGCGAGGGGGCGCGGAAGCCGGTGGAAGCGGAACCGCGCAGGTTGACCTCGTCCAGGCGGTAGCCGATCGAGACCTTGCCGTCGAGGGTCGAGCCGAAGTCGCTGTAGTCCTCGCCGCGCGCGGCGAGGGTGACGAGGAAGCGCTCGCTGGCCTGCAGCTCGACGTCGACGTAGGCAGCGACACTGTCGCGGTCGGCGTCGACCTCGTCGACCGGCTGGAAGCCGGGGAAGCCCTGCGAGCCCGCGTTGCCGCCGCCGCCACCGTCGAAATCGGCGAAGGAGCCGGGCTCGCCGGCGAAGATCTCGTAGGTCTCGCGGCGGTACTCGAGCCCGGCGGCGACGCCGACGCCGTGCAGCCGGTCGCTGAAGAGCCGCGACAGGTCGAGGTTGGTCGTGTGCTGCGCGAACTCGAATCCGCCGGCGTCGAACGAAGTCGGCGAGATGCCGGCGTTGAGCGTCGCGATCGAGGCGTTGAGCGTGTGGCTGATCAGGTACTCCATGCGGTTCGAGCCGTAGGTGGTGCTGACGTCGAGCGACCAGTCGCCGACGAGGCGGCGGTAGCCGAAGGCCGCCGAGAGATCCTCGATGTCGGTGCCGATGTCGGGGACGAAGCCGTCCGGGTACATTGCCGCCGAGTTGCGCGAGGGGATGTCGTCCGAGCCGATGCCGCCGCGGTACCAGGCGCCGGCGAGGCCGTCGCGCTGGTTGTACCCGCCGTGGCCGTAGAAGGCGGCGCCGTCACCGGCGGGCACGTCGAGATTGAAGAACAGCGTCGTGTTCTCGGTGTCGGCGTCGCCGATCGTGCGCGGCTCGTCCGGCGTCGAGCGGTCGGTCTCGGCGCGGCTCAGGAACTCGCCGGTCAGGTTGAGCACGCCGCCGCGGCCCACCTCCATGCCGTAGTTCACCGCCACCTGGCCGGTCTCGCCGTCGCCATAGGTGTAAGCGCCGGCCGCGAGCGTGACGTCGAGCCCCCGCGATTCGCGCAGCACGATGTTGATGACACCGGCGATGGCGTCGGAGCCGTACTGCGCCGCGGCGCCGTCGCGAAGGATCTCGATGCGCTCGATGGCGGCCACCGGGATGGTGTTGAGATCGGTGCCGACGTTGCCGCGCGCGCGCGAGCCGAAGAGATAGACGAGCGAGCTGGTGTGGCGGCGCTTGCCGTTGACGAGCACCAGCACCTGGTCGGGGCCGAGTCCGCGCAGGATCGCGGCGTCGACGTGGTCGCTGCCGTCGGAGCCCGACTGCCGGTTCGAGTTGAACGACGGCGCCACGAACTGCAGCAGCTGGCCGAGGTCGAGCTGGCCGCTCGAGTCGGCGAGCTCCTCGATCGGCAGCAGATCGACCGGCACCGGCGTGTCGGTGCGCGAGCGCTCGGCCGAGCGGCTGCCGACGCTGATCGTCTCGCCGAAGGTGGCGAGCTCGTCGCCCGGCTCGTCGGCCGCCTCGTCGGCGGGCGCGGCCGACTCGGCCGGCTCCGGCTCCGATTCCTGCGCCGTCGCCGGCAGCGCGGCGAGCAGCAGCAAGAAGCAGGTGAGGGCGATCCGCCAGCCGGCGGAGAGGGAGAGGCGGGAGACGGCCATGGTCGGCCTCCTTCGAGAGTGCGCTTCCGGGGCGCTGCGCGGGAGTCGCCGCGCCCAGACGTCGCTTCGGGCGCGCCGCGAGGATCGCCGGCAGGGGAAGCGACAGAACTCTACCCAAGGCGCCGGCCGGCCGCATAGGGGGTCGGGCGGAGGCTGGGCGTGCGGCGCCGGCTAGGGGCGTGCGGCGGCTGCGACCTCGACCGCCGTCCAGCCCATGCCGTCGGGCTCCTTGCCGGCGCGCAGGGTGCGGGTCACGCGCAGCGTCGCGAGGTCGACCTCGGTGACGGCGTCGGCGTTGGCGTGGGCGACGTAGGCCAGGGCGCCGTCGGCCGAGACGACGACGCCGATCGGCACGGAGCTCGCGCCGAAGCGGTTGCCGAAGAGGCGCCCCTCGCCCCCGAGCGCGGCCAAGTCGAAGCTCGCGCGGCCGGCCTCGGCGCGCTCGGCGAGCGAGTAGACGGCGAGGTGGCCGCCGCGCGCGTGGGTGACGAGCACGGTACCGAGCGGCGTGGCGGCGGCGCGGATCGGAAAGCCGGGCGAGGCGATCTCGGCGAGCCGCTCGAGGCTGGCGGCGTCGATGACGGTGACGGTGTCGGCGCCGCGGTTGGTCACCCACAGCTCGCGGTCGCCGCGGGCGAGGGCGATTCCCTCGGCGCCATCGCCGGTCGCGACGTCGGCGAGCTTCTCGCCGCGCGCGAGGTCGATCGCGGTGATCGAGCCCGAGCCGATGTTGGCAACGAAGGCGCGGGCGCCGTCGGTCGTCGCGACCACCATGTGCGAGACCTCCTGACCGGTCGCCACGGCGCGCAGGACGGCTCCCGTCTCGACGTCCACTTCGAGGAGCGCCCGGTTCGCCTCGGCGGTAACGAGCGCCCGACGCGCGTCGAGCCACGCGACGCCGTGCGGCCGCCGGTACTCGCCGAGATCGATCGTGCGCACGACGCGCGCGGCGGCGACGTCGACGAGCGTCAGCGACGAGCCCGGCGCTGCGCCCGTGCCGTAGTTGGCGACGAGCGCGAAGCGGCCGTCGGACGAGACGCCGACCTCGTGCGGCCCGTCGCCGGTCGGCAGCGTGGCGACGACCGTGCCGGGCGCGAGATCGACGAGCGAGACCGTCGCCTCCGCCTTGTTGGCGACCACGAGAGTGGCGGCGGCGCCGGCAGCGGGCGGCAGCGCGAGGAGCGCGAGGGCGAGGGAAAATGTCGATCGGCGCATGACGGCATCCTCTCAGAAGCGCTCGGACAGCAAAGCCCGCGAGGCGGCCCGGCGGCGGCCGGCGTCCCGTCGCCGGCGTGAGCGGAGCGGGATAATGGGCGGCCGGTCGGGCGGAGGGACGACAGTGGATCTGGGCTCGAAGTCGCGGAGGCGAGCAGCCACGGCCATCGTGCTCGTCGGCGCGACGCACTTCGCGTTCGCCCTCGACTGGGGGATCGTCGGCCAGCGCAGCGTCGCGCCCGACGAGATTTCGCCCCGGCGCGTCGCTGCCGCTCGACAGGCGCGGTTCGCGAACGGCTGGCACGACTACTATCCGCCGCTCATGTTCTACGCCGCGGCGGCGAGCCAGGCGGCGAGCGACGCGCTCCCCGGCGCTTCGCCGGCGCCGGCGCCGACCTTTCGGCGTCACGCGCTGGCGACGCGGACGCTCTCGGTGGCGGCGACCGTCGTGACGGTCCTCGGGCTCCTCGCCCTCGGCCGGCGAATCGGGCTCGGCTGGGGCACGGCGGTCGCGGCGCTGCTCTGGGCGGCGAGCCCGACGGTGACCTACTACGCCAAGACGGGGAACGTCGAATCGCTCTACCTGATGTGGCTCGTCCTCGCGCTCGCCCTCCTCGCGCGCGCTCTCGACGAGGGGAGCGCCGTCGCGCTGGTGGGCGCGGGCGCGCTGGCGGCGCTCGCCGCGGCCACCAAGGACCAGGCGGCGGTCTACGCCGTCTGCGCGGCCGGCGCTTTGCTGCCGCTGCACGAGGGCCTCGCGGGGCTCCAGCCCGCGCGGTGGACCGCGCTGCGCGAGCTCGGCGGGCGGGGCCTGCTGGCGGCGGGCGCGAGCTCGCTGGCCGTCTACCTCTACGTCCTCAACGTGCCGTTCAATCCGGAGGGAGTCCGCGGCCATTTCGCGGCCCTCCGCGAGGTGGCGCGACTCGCCCCCGAATTCGAGGCGAGCGTCGCGGGCAAGCTGGCGCAGGCCTGGCAGGCCGGGGTCAATCTCGAGTTCGTCCTCGGCCTGCCGGCGATCGGACTCGCGTTGTGGGGTCTCCTGGCCATCGCGCGCGACGGCGAGCGGCGGCGGCGACACGGATTCCACCTGCCAGCGGCGATCGGCTACGCGCTCTTCATGTGGCTCGCGCTGCCGCGCGCTTACGACCGGTTCCTGCTGCCGATCGCGCTCTCGGCGGTCCTGCTCGCGGGCGAGGGCGCCGACGACCTCCTCGCCCGCTTGCGGCGCCGCGGGTGGCTCGTCGGCGCCGCGCTCGTGGCGATCCTCGTCTACTCCGGCACACGCGCCGCGGAGCTCGACCTGCGGCTGCGCTTCGACTCGCGAGTTACGATTCGCGAGTGGATCGCGCGCGACGGCGGCTCGGCACCGACGACCTGGGTGCTGGGCAAGCACGACTGGGCAGCGCTCGCCGGCCGGCAGGTCGGGCTCGGAGAACCGCCCTACTTCGCGCGCGAGCTTCGCCGTTGGGCTCCGCGGCACCTCGTCGCGGAGGCGGCATGGAGCCGATCGCTGCGCTGGGCGCGCGTGCTGCGAGCCGCGGGCTACATCGAGGCCCATCGCGACGCCGGCCGCATCCCGGCGCGGCTGTCGCGACACGGCAGGGCGAGGACGAACCTCGACAAGATCAGTCCCGAGCTGGTGGTCTATCGCCGCGCGTCGCCGCCGGCGGCGTCCGGAAGAGGCCCCGCGGAAGGCCCGAGGTGAGCACCGGCGCGTGGGTGCCTCGCGCCGCGCGGCCCGTCGCCGCCGGCGACCACGGCGCGGTGCCGGCGTGATCCTCGACCTGCGGGAGCTCGCAGACCAGAGCCACCTGCGCGCCGATCTCTGCATCATCGGCGGCGGCCCGGCGGGAATCGCGCTGGCACGGCGTTTCACGGCCGGCCCGCGGCAGGTCCTCGTGCTCGAGAGCGGCGGGCTCGAGCTCGAGGCCGACGCCCAGGAGCTCAACCGCGGCGAGGTGCGCGGCGAGCGCTACTTCGACCTCCGCTTGCCGCGCCAGCGCGTCTTCGGCGGCACCTCGGTGCACTGGACCGGGGAGATGGGAGTTCTCGGCGAGGTCGACTTCGCAGCGCGCCCGTGGCAGGCGTATCCGGGTTGGCCGATCGCCCGGGAGGAGGTCGCCTCGCGCTACGCCGAGGCGCTCGAGATCTGCGGCGGCTCGGCGTGGCCGCGGAATCCGGCGGGCGATCCGGCGCTCTTCCGCCGCGACCCGATGCCGCCCGGCGGCGCGCACCGGCTGGAGCTGCGTTACCGCCAGCGGCGCGCCGCGGGCCCGCGGCGCTTCGGGACGCACTATCGGGACGAGCTCGCCGCCTCGCGGTCGGTGCGCGTCGTGCTGCACGCCAACGCGACGGAGCTCGTCGCCGAGCCGGGCGGCGGGCACGTGCGCGAGCTCGTCGTGCGGACGCTCGGCGGCCGGCGCGCGACGGTCGCCGCGCGCGCCTTCGTCCTCGCCTGCGGCGGCCTCGAGAACCCGCGGCTGCTCCTGCTCTCGAACCGCGTCGAGCCGCGCGGGCTCGGCAACCGGCACGACCAGGTCGGCCGCTGCTTCCAGGAGCATCCGGTGGTCGAGGTCGCGCAGGTCTTCGGCTTCGCGGAATCGCTGGCGCGCGTGGCCGGGCCGATCGCCGGCTCGCCCGTGCTCTTGCCCGACCTCTGCCCGTCCGCCGAGCTCGTGACGCGGGAGCGGCTGCAGCAATTCGGCATCGAGCTCGCCCCGGCGGGCGAGCCGGTCTGGGACCTCGACCGCAGGCAGCGCGACGGGACGCGGCGTTTCGTCGCCGACGCCGCGCGGCTGCTGCCGTGGCTGACGAACGAGATCGACGAGAGCGGGTCGCGCCGGCCGGGCGGGCTGCCGGCGATGAAGCGCGCTCGGCTCGACTCGATGCAGGAGATGGCGCCGGATCCGGCTTGCCGAGTGACGCTCGGCGAGGAGCGGGACGCGCTCGGCTGCCGCCGGCTCGTGCTCGACCTGCGGCTCGGCGCGGAGTTCCGCCGCACGCTCGCCGCCGCCGCGCGCGCCCTGGTGCACGAGCTCGGCCGCTTCTCGATCGGCCGCGTCGCGCCGAGCGCGTGGACGGCGCCCGGATTCGACGGCGAGATCCCGTGGCGCGGCGCGGCGCACCATCTCGGCACGACGCGGATGTCCGACGATCCGGCGCGGGGCGTCGTCGATCGCGACTGCCGCGTGCACGGCGTCGACAACCTGTGGATCGCCGGCAGCTCGGTGTTTCCGGCGAGCGGCTACGTCAACCCGACGCTGACGATCGTGGCGCTCGCGCTGCGCCTCGCCGAACACCTCGAGGCGCGCCTGCCGTGACGGCGCCGACGACCCGCGCCGGGCCGACGCGGCGACGGCTGCTCGCCGCGGCGCTCGCCGCTGCCGGCGGCGTGGCGGTCGCCGGCGGGTGGTGGGCCGCCGTCGGCGGGCGCCGTTTCCGCAGGCGCGAGGCGCGCTTCTGGATCGACGAGCGCTTCCTCGATTCGGCGGCCAGGCTCGGCGAGGAGCACCTCGCCGCCACTGCCGGCTTCGACCCGGAGGCGGTCTGGCGAGCTCTCGACGAGCTCCTCGGGCCGTGGCCCGCGACCGGTCTCGGCGACGAGCGCTTCCGGGCGCGGGTGCGCGCCGCGGTCGAGAGTGATTTCGCCGCGGAGGCGACGGTCGACCTGCGCGGCTACCGCTTCTCGCTCACCGAGGCCCGGCTCTGTGCGCTCGTCGCCCTCGCCGCGCGGCGGCCTCGCGGCGGCGCCGCGTAGTTGCAGCGCCGGCGCGGCGTACAGCAGGATGCAGCGATGCTCTCGGGATCGACGGCGCCCGGCGCCGCTCGGAGCAGCGGGCGCGCGCTGCTGTTCGGCCTGCTGCTGGCGGGCGCTCTGCTCGCCTGGTTCTTCCGCCGCGTCGACGCGGCGACGGTGGTCGCAGAGCTCGGCGACGCCCGCTGGCGCTGGGTCGCCCTGGCGGCGCTGTTCCAGACGGCGGCGCTCGCAGCGCGCGGCTGGCGCTGGCACGCGCTGATCCGACGGCGCGGCGAGGTCCCGCTCGGCGCCGCCGTCGCGGCCACTTACGCGGGCTGGGTGGCGCTCGTCGTGCTCCCGGCCCGGCTCGGCGAGCTGGCGCGGCCCTGGCTGCTCGGACGTCGTCACCCGATCGACCGCAGCTTCGCCTTCGGGGCGCAGCTGCTCGAGCGGCTGCTGGATCTCGCCTGCCTCCTCGGCTTGCTTGCGGTCTATCTCGGTCTCGGCGCCCCGAGCGCCGCCTCGCCCGCCGGCGCCGAGCTGCGGGCCGATCTCCAGCGCGCATCGCGCTTGCTCTCGATCGTGGTCGCCGCGCTCGGCGCGCTCGTCGTCGCCGCGGCGGCGGCCCCCCCGCTGCGCGCCGCGCTCGGCGCTCGGCTCGGCGCTCCGCAGGGCACCGTCCGCGCGCGCCTGCTGGACGGCGCCCGCGCCTTCGCCGCAGGCGTCACCGGCATCCGCACCGAGGGTGCGCTCGCCATCGCCGGGGGCCAGTCGGCGCTGCTCTGGGGAGTGGTCTGCGCCGGCCACTGGTGCCTGTTTCGCGCCTTCGGGCTCGAGCTGCCGGCGCTGGCCGTGGCGCCTCTCCTCTTTCTCGCCGTGCTCGGCGCCCTGGTTCCCGTTCCGGCGGCGGTCGGCTCGTACCACGCCGCGGTGCAGCTCGCCCTCGGCACGCTGCTCGGCGTGCCGCTCGCGACGGCGACGGCGTACGCGCTGGTCAGCCACGCCGTCGCCTACGGGCCCAATCTCATGATCGGCTCGCTGCTGCTGGCGGCCGATCGGCGCGCGGCGGCGGGTGCGGCGGGCGAGCGGCCGCGCGACGAGCGACACCCGGTGGCATGAGCGCCGAGCTCGCCGCGACCGGCTGCTCGTCGCCGGCGGGCTCGTCGGCGGCGCGCACCTCGCGGCCGTCCTCCTCCTCTACGACGCCTTCGACTGGCGCGGCCACCGCGTGCTGGCGCCGGCGTTCTACGCCATGGTCCTGCTGATGCTCGTGGCCGCCGAGCGGGAGGCGTGGAGCCGCCTCGCCGAGCACCTCGCCGTGGCGCCGGGCGGCACCGTCCACCTCGCTTACTCGTCGCGCTTCTTCCACGAGCGGCAGGCCGTCCGCCTGATGATGCCGGTGCGGACGGCGGACGGACGGCCGATCCGCTACTCGACGTCGCTCGTGCGCCGCGACGGCCTGCGCCGGCGGCACCGGCTGCCGATCGAGCTCGCGCTCCTGCCCGCCGACGAACCTCCCGGCCGATTCGAGGTACTCGCCGACGAGCGTCCCTTCTACCGGCTCGCGCGATTCCCCGAGCCGAGCGCAGAGCGCGGCCCAGCGGCGTCGCCCTAGGGTCGTCCGAGGCGCCAGCCGAGAGCCGCCCGTAACGCCTGCCAGGCGAGGCGGAGGCGGGCGAGCGCGCTGTACGCGGATCGCCGCGCGCTGCGCCCGCGTTTCTCGATCGCGACGCTTTCGACCAGCAGGCCGGTGCGCACGATCGCGAGCGGCAGGTACGGCCGCGCCTCGTCTCGCGCCGCGATGCGCTCGCGCGCTTCGGCGCCGAGGAGGACGAAGGTGCCGACGCCCACCGGCAGCCCCGGCCCGACGAGACGGCGAACGAGGCGCTTGAACTGCCGCCCCGTCCAGTCGCGCAGCGCCGGCTGGTAGGCGGTGGAGCGACGGGCGAAGACGGCGCCGAGGCCGGGTCGCCACGCGGCGAGCAGCGTGGGCACGTCCTCCGGCGCGTCCTGCAAGTCGGCGTCCATGACCACGACGCGGCCCCCGCGCGCCGCCCGGAGGCCGCGCACGATCGCGGCGTGCTGGCCGAGGTTGCGGGGGTTGGCGACCAGCACCAGGCGCTCGTCGCTCGCCGCCCGCTCGGCCAGCCATTCGCGGGAGCCGTCGCCGCCGCCGTCCTCGACGCAGACGATCTCCCAGGCGAGACCGGTTCCCGTCAGCATCGTCTCGAGCCGCGCGAGCAGCTCCGGCAGCTGCTCGCGGTTGCGATAGACGGGCAGGACGATCGAGAGCGATTCGCCGGCGCTCAGCTCGTGCGGCACGCGCTCTCCACGGCGTCGATCACCCGCTCCTGCTCCGCCTCGGCGAGCGTCGGGAAGATCGGCAGGCGGACGAGCGAGGCGGCGAGCCGCTCGGTGCGCGGCAGCGCCGGCGCGCGCCCGACCGCGCGCCCGAACGGCGAGGCGTGCAGCGGCACGAAGTGCGAGGCGGCGCCGACGCCGAGCTGGCGCAGGCGGGCGAGCAGGCGCGCCCGCCGCTCCGGCGCGACGAGGACGGCGAAGACGTGGTGGCAGCTCTCGCCCTCGACGCAGCGCACGACGCGCAGCTCGCCGCGGCGCTCGAGCTCGCCGAGGCCGGCTTCGTAGCGCGCAGCGACCGCGCGCCGACGGCGGGTGATGTCGTCGAGCCGCGCCAGCTGAGCGCGCGCGAGCGCGGCGCCGAGCTCGGGCAGGACCAGCGAGCTGCCGAGGCCGACCCAACTGTAGAAGGCGACCTCCCCGGCGAGGAACTCGTCGCGGTTGGTGCCTTTCTCGCGGAAGATGCGCGCCGCGCGCGCCGCCCCGGGATCGGACACGAGCAGCGCGCCGCCCTCCCCGGCGACGACGTTCTTGGTGGCGTGGAAGCTCAGGCAGCCGAAGCGGCCGAGGGTGCCGCAGGAGCGGCCGCCGAGCCGGCTGCCGAGGGCGTGGGCGGCGTCCTCCACTACCGGCACCGGGCTCGCCGCCGGGTCGACCGGATGCCCGGCGTAATGGGTGACGACGAGCGCGCGGGTGCGCGGCCCGACGAGCGAGAGGGCGTGGTCGAGGTCGATGTTGAGGTCCGGCTCGCGGACCTCGCAGAAGACCGGCCGCCCGCCGGCGCGCACCACGGCGTTGCCCACCGACGGGAAGGTGAACGAAGGCAGCACGACCTCGCCGCCGGCGAGATCGAGCAGGTGCATGGCGATCTCGAGCGCGTGCGTCGCCGAAGAGACGGCGAGGGCATGGGACACCGCGAGCCGACGGCCGAGCTCCGACTCGAGCTCGCGACACTCCTCGCCGTTGCCGGCGAGCTCGCCGCGCGCCAGAACGCGCGCCAGAGCCTGGCGCTCGGCGTCGCCGATCCACGGTCGGTGCAGCGGAACGGAGGTGTCCGGCGGGCGGTCCCTCACAGCGCGAGCGCGGCGCGCACTTCGGCGCCCGAGGCGGGTACGAGCCCGAGCTCCGCGGCGAGGCGCACGACGCGCTCGACGAGCTGGCGGTTGGTCGCTGGCGTCTTCGCGGCGTCGAGGAAGAGATTGTCCTCGAGCCCGACGCGCACGCCGTGGCAGTAGAGCAGGCCGAGCAGGTTGGCGCGCAGCTGCTCGCCGCCGATGCCGGCGAGCGAACGCACGAGGTCGTGCGGCAGGTGGCCGAGGATCGCCGCCAGGTCGGCCGGCGTCGTGCTGGCGGTGCCGACGTTGCCGAGCAGGATGTTGGCGTAGGCCGGGCGGCGAACGACGCCCTCGTCGACGAGGCGCGCCGCCGCCCGCGCCATGCCGAGGTCGAAGATCTCGAGCTCGGGCAGGATGCCGCGCTCGGCCATGCGCGCGGCGAGGGCGCGCACCGTCTCGGGGCTGTTGACCACGCCCTCGCGCAGGAAGTTGAGCGAGCCGAGGGTGAGCGACGCCATGTCGGGGCGGGGGTCGATGTCGAGGCAGGCGGCGCGGCGCTCGACGTCGGTCACCTTGCGGCCGCTCGTCGAGACGCAGACGAGAACGTCGGCCGACACGGCGCGGATCGCCCGCACGATGCGCTCGTAGGTCTCCGGCCGCCAGTCCGGCTCCTCGTCGTCGTCGCGCGCGTGGACGTGGACGATCGAGGCGCCGAGGCGGATGCACTCCTCGGCGTCGCGCGTGATCTCCTCGACCGTCATCGGCAGATGGGGGTTGTGCCGCTTCCGCCCGACCATGCCGGTGAGGCAGACGTTGAGGACGAACTTGCCGTGCAGGCTGCGGCTCACGACGCTTCCTCTCTGCGCTCGGTGCGGGCGGCGGCAGGCCGTGGCGCCCGGCAGGAACGCGATGCCTTCCCGAGTCGACGGCGGATGCTATCGCGGCGACGGCGTCCGGGGCGTGGCCGCCGCGGGCGGTAGGATCGGCCGCGAGATCCTGGCGAATGGCGCATCTCGTCCCTCGTGCGGGCCCCGCTGCCGATTCCCGGCGCCGGGCCGTGGCCCTCGCTGCTCTGGCGCTCGGCGTCGCGTGCCTGTTCTGGCCGCTCTTCGAGCGCATGGTCGCGGGGCCGAGCGACTTCGGCGGCCACCTCCGGTTCGCCCGGGAGATGGAGCGCGCCCGCGCCGCCCACTCCGAGCGCTTCGGCTTCGAGTTGCTCGTTCTGGCGCTCTCGCGTCTGTGGGCTCCCCCGCGCGACTTGGCGTCGGCGGCAATCCTCCTAGCCACGGCGGCGACGGCGGCCAAGGCGGTGCTCTCGGCGCGCTGGCTGGGGCGCGAGATGGCGCCGGCGCGGGCTGCGGCGGTGGCTGCCGCGCTGCTCTTCCTCGCGCCGATCACCTTCGCCGCCCGCCACCCCTTGCGGAGCGCCCACTCTGCGGTTCACCTGGGTCAGATGTCGGGGCTGATCTTCCACAACCCGACGACGGTCGTCGTCTTCCCGTTGGTGCTCGCCCTCTTCGTCGCGTCGTGGCGCGGCCGAGCCGTCTCGACGTCGCTGCTCGCGGCGCTGCAGTGCTTCGTCAAGCCGAGCTACGTCGCCGCCTGGCTGCCGGTCCTGCCGGCGCTCGAGGTCTGGCGGGGTCGACGCGGAGGTCTCCGGTTGGGGCGGATCGCGCTGCGCACGGCGGCGATCGCGGCGGCGCCCGCCGCCGTGCTCGCCTGGCAGTTCCTGACCTCCGACAGCCTCGGCACGATCGTGGTCGGGCCCTGGCGCGCCTGGCGCGTGTACTCGGCCGACATCCCGCTCTCGATCGCGCGCTCGCTCGCCTTCCCGGCGCTGCTCGCTGCCGTCCACTGGCGCGAGGTGCGGCGGCGCCCAGAGCACTTCTACGCCTGGGCGGTCTTCGCGGTGGCGTTCGCCCAGTACGCGCTGCTCTACCTGCGCGGCGAGGGCTATGCGGGCAACTGGAGCTGGGGGCGCTACCTGGCGATCTACGTCGTCTTCCTGCTCTCGGTCGAGCTCTTCGTCCACGTCGCGGCGCGCCGCGAGAGCTGGCGCGGCTGGCGCGCGGCGGCCAACGGGGGGCTCGCCGCGCTCCTCGCGCTGCATCTCGGCTCCGGGCTCTTCTACTACTGGCAAGGCGTGCGTAACGGCCTGTGGTGAGGCCGGACGGCCGGCGCGCTCAGCGCGGCTCGATGTCGCGCTGGCGCACCGTGGCGGGCACGCCGGCGACCAGACAGCGCTCCGGCACGTCTGCGAGCACCACCGCGCCGGCGGCGACGACGGCGCCCGCGCCGATCGACCGCCGCTCGGTGACGATGGCGCCCATGCCGATCCAGGCGCGATCGCCGACCGTCACCACCCCCGCCACGTTGGCGCGCGGCTGCAGCGTCACCAGATCACCGATCGTCGTGTGGTGGCCGATGGCCACGCCGCGGTTGACGAAGACGTGCGCGCCGAGGCGCGTGTTGCTGCCGACGAGGACGCCGGTCGAGACCACGGTGCCGGCGCCGAGCTCACCGCCGGGCAGGATCAGCGCGCTCGGATGGACGAGGCGCACGAAGCGCGCGCGGTCGCGCACCTGTTCGACGTAGCGCTCGCGGCGGGTGGTCGAGAGGGCGCAGACGCAGGCCGACCCCGGTGGCAGGTCGTCGACCCAGACGATCGGACGCCCGCACAGCGCTCCCCCCGCCTTGTCGCGATCGAGATTCTCGACGAAGGCCGCGACCTCGATGCCGGCGTGGAGGGCGAGCGCAAAGAGCTCCTCGGCGAGGAGCCCGGTGCCGAGCAGGTGGAGCCGCGTGGCGGCGCCCGCCCAGCCTCCGTCGCCCCCGTCGGAGGGAGCCGCGCGATCGGGCGTCATGGGCGAAGAGAGTCTAGACGCGGCCGGCGAAGCGCGTCGAGGAGGAGAAGGGCGTCGACTCGCGTAGCATGGGCTTTCGTCGATGCTCAAAGCTCGAGAGCCCTCGGAGCCGGCCGCCGGCGCGACGTCCCGCGGCGCCGGCGACCCGCGCACCGATCGCCTCCTGCTCGTCGCCCTGGCACTCGCGGCGCGCCTGCCGCGCTTCGGCGAAAGTCTCTGGTACGACGAGGTCTTCTACTCGACGCACGAGCGCTTCGCGACTTGGCAGGAGATCCTCGACTCGCTGCTGCGGTCGATGGCGGCGCCGCTCTACCGTCTGCTGCTCTTCGGCTGGGTAGCGCTCGTCGGCGACCACGAGGTCGTCGTGCGGCTGCCGTCGCTCCTCTTCGGCCTCGGCTCGATCGTGCTCACCTACGAGCTCGCGCGGCGGTGGATCGACGTGCCGACGGCACGGCTCGCCGCCGCCTGGCTCTGTCTCGCGCCCGCCCACGTCTGGTATTCGCAGGAGGCGACGCCGTACGCGCTGCTCGCGCTCCTCGTCGTCGCCGCGGCGCTCCTCGCGGCGCGCTGCGCGGATCGCTCTCCGACCTGGGCCGCGGCGGGCCTCGCCGCCGCCGCGCTCGCGGCCGCCTTCTTCACCCACTACCTGGCGATCGTGGCGGTCGTGCCGCTCGCGCTCCTCGCGCTCTCGGCGCCGCCGCCGGCGCGCCGGCGCCTGCTCGCTGCGCACGCGCTCGCCGGGCTCGCGGCGGTCGCCCTGGTGATGGCGAAACGATCCTCTGGCAACTTGCGCGCCGGGCAGGGCTTCCTGCGCGAGTTCGACGCTTTCGAGGGGTGGATGTTTTTCGGCCAATGGTGCGCGCACGGCAACACGCTCTGGCCGACGAACCCGTACCGTGCCTCCTTCGCGGCGCTCGCCGCGCGGCCGGGACTGGTCGCCGTGCAGATCGCGGCGGCGGTCGTGCTCGCGCTCGGCATCCGCCGCGCGCTCGCCGGCGGCGCTCGCCAGCGCCTGCTCGTCGGCTGCCTCGTCGCCCTACCGGCGGCGCTCTGGGCGCTCAGCCTCGCCGGCTACCGCCACCTCTACATCGAGCGCTACGCCTTCTGGGCGCTGCCGTTCTACGCGCTGCTCGCGGCGTGGGGGGCGCGGTCGTTCGCCCGGCCGCGGGCGCGGCAGGTCGCCGCGGCGCTCTGGCTCGCTCTCGCGGCCGCGGCGTACGTCGGCTGGTACGTCGAGGATGAGCGCTGGACGGTCTACAAGCAGAACGCCGACTGGCGCGCGGCGGCGGCCGAGCTGGCGGCGAAGAGCTCGCCCGAGTACCCGGTGCTCGCGATCGGCGTCTCGCGGACGCTGGCGCTCCGCTACCACCTGCGCCGGATCGGCGCGCTCGACTCGGTCGCCGTCTCCGACAGCGACCTCCGCCGTATCGATTGGGCCCTCGACCGTGGGATCAGGCGCTTCTTCGTCGTCGAGGATCTCGACTGGCGAGGAGATCTCGCCCGGGCGCTCGCGGCGCTCGACCAGCGCCCCGGTCTTCGCCGCGTGGCCGTGCGCGAGCACCGCGGCGTCCGCCTCTTCGAGTACGAAATGCGCGCGGACGACGGCGCCCGCAGGCCGACGTCCGGCGCGGCGGAGACCGCTCCGCGGCGGTCCGAACCGGGCGGGTAGCCGCGGGCGCGTCGCTCGACGCGGCTCGGCCGGTCAGCCGCCGGACCCGCCGCCAATGCGCACGAGGGGTCCCGCGCTCTCGAGCGCGCGAAACTCCTCCGCCTTCGCTTCGAGGCCCTGCGCCACCGCGAGCTCGGCGCTCACCCCCTGCTCGGCGGCGAGCTCGCGCAGCTGCTGCGTCAGCTCCATCGAGCAGAAGTGGGGGCCGCACATCGAGCAGAAGTGGGCGGTCTTGGCGCCGTCCTGCGGCAGCGTCTCGTCGTGGAAGGCGCGCGCCGTCTCGGGGTCGAGCGAGAGGGCGAACTGATCCTCCCAGCGGAACTCGAAGCGAGCGCGGGAGAGCGCGTCGTCGCGCTCCTGCGCCCCGGGCAGCCCCTTGGCCAGGTCGGCGGCGTGGGCGGCGATCTTGTAGGCGATGACGCCCTGCTTGACGTCCTCCTTGTCGGGCAGCCCGAGGTGCTCCTTGGGCGTCACGTAGCAGAGGAGCGCCGTGCCGTGCCAGGCGATCATCGCCGCCCCGATCGCCGAGGTGATGTGGTCGTAGCCGGGGGCGATGTCGGTGACGAGCGGCCCGAGGGTGTAGAACGGCGCCTCCTGGCAGATCGCCTGCTGGCGGTCGACGTTCTCCTTGACGAGGTGCATCGGGATGTGGCCCGGGCCCTCGACCATCACTTGGCAGTCGTGCCGCCAGGCGATCGCGGTCAGCTCGCCCAGGGTGTCGAGCTCGGCGAACTGCGCCGCGTCGTTGGCGTCGGCGATCGAGCCGGGACGCAGGCCGTCGCCGAGCGAGAAGCTGACGTCGTACTCGCGCATCAGCTCGCAGATCGCCTCGAAGTGAGTGTAGAGGAAGTTCTCGCGGTGGTGCGCCAGGCACCACTTGGCGAGGATCGAGCCGCCGCGCGAGACGATGCCGGTGACGCGCTTCGCGGTCAGCGGGATGTAGGCGAGGCGCACGCCGGCGTGGATGGTGAAGTAGTCGACGCCCTGCTCGCACTGCTCGCGCAGTGTCTCCATGAAGACGTCGATCGAGAGCTCCTCGGCCTTGCCGCCGACCTTCTCGAGCGCCTGGTAGATCGGCACCGTGCCGATCGGCACGGTCGAGTGGCGCACGATCGCCTCGCGCGTCTCGTGGATGCGCTTGCCGGTCGAGAGGTCCATCACCGTGTCGGCACCCCACTTGACCGCCCAGTCGAGCTTCTCGACCTCTTCGGCGATCGAGGAGGTGACCGCCGAGTTGCCGATGTTGGCGTTGATCTTGGTCTTGAAGCGCTTGCCGACGACCATCGGCTCGAGCTCGAGGTGGCGGACGTTGGCGGGGACGATGGCGCGGCCGCGGGCGACCTCGTCGCGCACGAGCTCGGGGTCGACACGCTCGCGCTCGGCGGCCCAGGCCATCTCTTCGGTGACGATCCCCGCGCGCGCGTAGCGCAGCTGGGTCGGCGCCGCGTCGCCCGAGCGGCGGTCGATCCACGCTTTGCGGAGCAGCGGAATGCCGTAGCTGTTGGTGAGAGTCGAGGCCATCGCCGTCCCTCCGCCGGTGCGAACCGGATCAGGTTCCAAGGGTGTCATCTCAGTCCGGCACCGCACGGCGCCGAACACCCCTCGCGATGGGAACGAGGATATGGCCCCCGCCGGGCGAGATCAAGCCGCGGCAGCGGCGCCTCAGGCGGCGCCGTCGGTGTCGACGAGCAGCCCGAGCAAATCCGAGGTGGTGAGGATGCCGACCACCTTGCGCTCGCGGGTGACGAGCAGGCGGTGGATGTGGGAGTGGATCATCTTCTCGGCGACTCTCGAGATCGGCATCTCCTCCTCGACCGCGAAGATCGACGGCGTCATGATCTCGCCGACGGTGGCCTCGGAATCGGCGACGCGCAGGCCGGCGAGGTCCTCGGCGTTGAACTTCTCCTCCCAGTTGCGCAGGTAGAAGTCGGGCTCGGGGTGGTCGAGCACCGCCTGGTCGCGCCGCCCGGTAAAGGCGGCGGCGACGTCGGTCAGCGAGACGACGCCGATGAGCCGGCCCTCGGCGTCCTCGACCGGGGCGCCGGAGATCTCGTTGTCGGTCAGGAACTCGGCGAGATCCGTGACGCTCATCTCGTCGCGGACGGTGAGCACGTCGGGATTCATGACGTCGCGCGCGACCAGGTCTCGCATGGCAGCCTCCTCGTCTTCGCCGCCGGCGCCGGTGCCGACGGCTCCAGGCTACCGCCGCTCCGTCCGCCGCGCTACCGCGCGGCGGGGTGGGCTGCGCAGGTTCAAGAACAACGAAGGCCTTCTGTTTAGGGAGGTCGATTCGCCGGTCGCCGTGCCCGACGCTACTTCGAAGTCGCAGCGGCGGGCGGGGAAGAAGTCTTGTAGACGCGAACTCTCAGAAAACGCCGCTTGCCGACGCGAAGGACATAGGGCTCCGCGCGCGCTGGGAGAGTCGATCGCTCGAAGTCCCGACCGATGACTTCACCATCCAGGGCGATGGCTCCCTGCCTGAGGAGCCTTCGGGCCTCGTTGATGGAGGGAACGAGGCTGTGGAATCGAAGCAACCACAGCACGTTGGAATCGGTATCGGATTCTTCCACGAACGGAACTTCGTCCGGGAGGCCCTTGGCGGCGAAGACGCGCTCGAACTCGGCTTCGGCCTCGGTGGCGGCGGCGCGGTCGTGAAATTGCTCCACCAGCGCCCGTGCCAGCGCCTTCTTCACCTTCATTGGATGCAGGTCGCCTTTGCCGACGTCGGCCTTCTGCCGGGCGATCTCTTCGGCGGGCGTGTCGGTGAGCAGGAGCAGCCACTCCCACATCAGCGCGTCGGGGATCGACATCGTCTTGCCGTAGATCTCGCGCGGCGGGTCTTCGACGGCGATCGCGTTGCCGAGCGATTTCGACATCTTCTCGTGGCCGTCGAGCCCGACGAGGAGCGGCACCGTCAGGCAGACCTGCGGCTCGAGCCCCTCCTCCCGCATCAGGTCGCGGCCAACGAGGAGGTTGAAGATCTGGTCGTGGCCGCCGAGCTCGACGTCGCAGCCAACGTCGGGGCGCTTCGCCATCTCGACCGAGTCCTTGCCCTGGACCAGCGGATAGAGCAGCTCGTGGATCGAGATCGGCTCGTGCGCCTGCCAGCGCGAGCGGAAGTCGTCGCGCTCCATCATGCGCGCCAGCGTCCAGCGGCCGGCGAGGCGGATCAATCCCTCGGCTCCCATCGGCGCCAGCCACTCCGAGTTGTAGCGCACGACCGTCGCCTCGCGGTCGAGGAGCTTGAAGACCTGCCGCGCGTAGGTCTCGGCGTTTCGGGCGAGCTCCTCGCGGGTGAGCTGCGGCCGCGTCGCCTTGCGGCCGGACGGGTCGCCGATCAGGCCCGTGAAATCGCCGACGAGGAAAATCACGCGGTGGCCGAGGCGCTGGAAGTGCGCCATCTTGCGCAGCAGCACGGTGTGGCCGAGGTGGAGGTCGGGAGACGACGGATCGAAGCCGGCCTTGACCGCGAGCGGCTCGCCGGTGGCCAGCGAGCGCTCGAGCTTGCGGCGCAGGTCGTCCTCCGAGACGAGGTCGACGGCGCCGCGGCGGAGGAGCGCGAGCTGCTCGTCGACGGGCGGAAACGACGGCGGCATCTGGCGGCGCAGCCTACCTCAGCGCTCCGCGGGCGGGTGGTGCGACCTCCCAGCGCAGGAGGCGGGCACGGCGCTCGTGGAGGTGCCGCTGCGGGGGCGCGGCGGCTCGCCATGTCGACTCGACCAGCGCGCGAGCGGCGGCGAGCTCGACCACGGCGATCCCGTCGGTGCCGACGGTGTAGGTTGGGGGAGAGCCGGTGGCGGCGTCCGGCGTCTCGCTGCCGGGAAGAGCCGCGGAGGTGGCCGCCGGCGCGCCGGTTTCGAGCCCTCGGAGCGCGGTCTCGACCGCGAGCCGCGCCAGCTGCTCGCTCGAGCGGAGAAGCTGAAGCCGGCGCACGATCTCGAGCAGGTTCGGCATCAGGATCGATTTCACGGCTTCGAAGGGCACCGTCGGATCGATCCAGCGACGGAGCTGGGAGTGTCGCGCGCCGAAACGGAGTTCCACGGCCGACCACTGTGTCTGAGGCCGCTGCGCGAGGGCGTGCAGCTCTCGCCACCCCTCGAGATAGCCGGCTTCGACGTGCGCTGGGCTCCACGGCCAGAGGAGCGCCTCGAACCGCTCGCGGAGGGAGGTGGGC
The DNA here is from genome assembly GCA_036397015.1 of Thermoanaerobaculia bacterium. Classification (GTDB taxonomy): domain Bacteria; phylum Acidobacteriota; class Thermoanaerobaculia; order Multivoradales; family JAGPDF01; genus JACTMI01. The sequence goes on along the minus strand of DASWJT010000119.1, from coordinate 52,440 downwards.
CGGCGCGCGGCCGGCATCTCGCGGCGCAACATTTCGTGGCCGTAGACGGCTTCTCCGAAGGCAATCTCCGCGGCGCCCGGGAGCTCGGCCAGGGACTCCAACTGCTCGCGCGCGGTGCGCAAGAGCTGTCCGTACTTACCCTGGCGCAGGCCCATTTGCAGCAGCGCGAGATGGCGGACTTCGATCGCGTCGCCGAGCAGCGCGAAGGTCGGCAGCGGCTCGCGGCGTAGGGCGATCACCAGTCCACGGAGCGTGCCGAGGGAGCGCTCGACCCGTCGCGCCTCGCCCCGGGCGAGCCCCCGTTCGCCGTCGGCGGCGCTGAGTCGCGAAGCGGCGAGCCAGCGCGTCGCGTCGAGGTGCCCGCCATGAAAAAGCTCCCGGCGTGGGCCGAAGCTCGAGCGCGGCCGGCCCGCCGCCGAGGCGAGAATTTCGAGCGCCGCGTCGCTTCCGGCGAGCCAGTCGTCGAACGCCTCGAGCTCTCGCGTCGAGACGGTCTCGCCCCGCTCGAAGCTGCCGAGCCGCGCGCGCTCGTCCGCCGCGAGAGCGAGCGCGGTCACGCCACGGTTGATCGCCGGCACGGCATTCTTACTCGCGGGCACTTCGGGAGACGCGAGGCGGGATGGATCGAGGGATCCCACCTCGCGCTCGAAGCGGGCGCGTTCGCGGGCGGCGACCCGGTCGCCGAGCGACTTGCCGAGCGCGATGCGCAGCGCGACGAGCGCCGCGAGCGCGACGAGCGCCCACCCGGCGCGGCGCAGGGCGCGTCGCCCCATCATCCCTCCGACCAGCGCGGCGGGGCCGGCGGCGGCAGGCCGGCGTCGGCGCCGAGCTCGATCTCGCCGAGCAGTCGTGCGTCGCCCGCGAGCTCCCAGCGGCGGATGCGAGCGCCGTCGGCCTCGCCGGCGACCGCGAGCTCGAAACCGCCGCGCGTCAGCGCCGCGACCGGCAGCGCGAGCCGCCCGAGGGCGAGGCCGGTGGCCACTGCCGCGAGCACGCCGGTGCCGCAGGCGAGGGTCTCGGCCTCGACGCCACGCTCGTAGGAGCGGATCTCGAGCCGGTGCCGTGCGGGGAAGCGCACGAAATCGACGTTGCTGCCCGCCGGAGCGAAGGCGCCGTGCCGTCGCAGCTCGCGGCCGAGCCCGGCGACCGGGCAATCGGCGAGCGAGCGCGGCCAGGGCACGACGAAGTGCGGCACGCCGACGTCGACGAACCAGCCTTCGACGTCGCCCGCCGCGGCGACGAGCGTGCGGAGCGCGGGCGGCGCGGCGGGCGGCGAGAGCTCGAGGGCGATCGCGGTCGCACCGGCGGGGCGGGCGACGATCGCGCCGGCGCCGGTCTCGATGGTCACCGCGCCGTCGACCCAGCCCAGCGCGAAGGCGAGCCGGGCGGCGCAGCGCGTGCCGTTGACGCAGAGCGCCGCCTCGCGGCCGTCGGCGTTCCAGTAGCGCATCGCGACTCGCCCGTCGCCGGCGCGGCGCAGCGTAAAGACGCCGTCGGCGCCGAGCGACAGGCCGCGTGCGCACCAGGCGGCGATCTCCCCGGCGGCGGGGTCGCGCGCGGGCTCGACGAGCGCCAGGAAGTCGTTGCCGCCGCCCGAGACGGCGCGCAACCGCGTCACGGCGCGTCGAGCTCGACCGGTGAGGTCGGCGGCGCGGCGTTGCCGGCGCGGTCGACGGCGACGACGCGGTAGGCGAGCCGGGCGGCGCCGGCGGGCGGCGCGGCGTCGGCGTACTCGAGCCCGGCGAGCGGCGCCGAGGTCAGCCGCGCGTACTCGCCGCCGTCGGCGGAGCGCTCGACGACGTAGCCGGCGACGTCGATGTCGGGCGAAGCGTCCCAGATCAGGCGCACGCGGCCGCCGGCGACGAGGCCGCGCAGACCGCTCGGCGACTCGGGGGCGAAGATGTCGCGGTGGTCGACCTCGCGCTCGACGCGTGGCGCGCTCTCGACCGGCGGCGACACGGCGCCGAGTGTCAGCACGGTGTAGACGTAGCGCGAGCCGTAGAGCGCCCCGCGGTCGAGAAACTCGCCCGTCTCCGGCCGCAACGTGGCGAGCGGCGGGCTCCAGCGCGGCTCGACTGCCTCGCGGCGCAGCACGACCGAGCCGAGACCGCCGGCTACCGGCGTCCAGCGCAGCGCGACGCCGTCCTTCCTCGCCTCGACCTCGAGGTCGGCGGGGGCGGCCGGCGCGGCGATCGGGTGCAGGGCGACCGCGTTCGACCACGGCGAGAGCTCGCCCCGCAACGCCTTCGTGCGCGCGGCGTAGACGCGCGCTTCGGCGGCGCCGACGGCGCCCGCAGGCAACGCGACCTCCGCCAAGATGCGGCCGCCGACGACGGCGTCGGCGAGGTCGCGGCCGGCGAGCTCGAGCACGGGCCGCGCGGCGACATCGAGATCGGCCGCCGCGAGCGCCGGCGGCGCGGCGCCCGCGGCGAGCGGCTGCACGACCTCGTAGACGGTCGCCGACTCGAGCCCGTCGAGCGGCAGACCGGCGACGGTGGCAGCGGGGTAGGCGAACGAGACGAGCACGCGGTCGCCACGCAGCCGCAGCTCGAGATTGTTCGCCGGCTGCGGGATGTTGCGCGGCCGCGGCTGCGGGTCGCCCTGCTTGCCGCAGGCGGCGACGAGCGCGAGCGCGAGGGCGACACCGGCGGCGAGACGGGAGCGGTCAGAGCACATAGCGCGACAGATCCTGGTCCTGGATCAGCTCGGAGAGGGCGTTCGAGACGAAGGCGGCGTCGATGGTGAGCTCGACGCCGTCCATCTCCGAGGCGTTGAACGAGACCTCCTCGAGCAGGCGCTCGAGCAGGGTGGCGAGGCGGCGCGCGCCGATGTTCTCGGCGGTGCGGTTGACGAGCGCCGCGAGGCGCGCGATCTCGGCGACAGCGTCGGCGCGGAACTCGACGCGCAGCCCCTCGGCGCCGAGCAGCGCGGTGTACTGCCGGGTGAGCGCGTTCTCGGGCTCGGTCAAGATGCGCACGAAGTCGTCCTCGCCGAGCGACTCGAGCTCGACGCGGATCGGAAAGCGTCCTTGCAGCTCGGGAATGAGGTCCGACGGCCGCGCGACGTGGAAGGCGCCGGCGGCGATGAACAGGATGTGGTCGGTCTTGACCGGGCCGTATTTGGTGGCGACGGTCGTGCCCTCGACGATGGGCAGCAGGTCGCGCTGCACGCCCTCGCGCGAGACGTCGGGGCCCGCGCCGCGCTCGCGGCCGGCGACCTTGTCGAGCTCGTCGAGGAAGACGATGCCGTTCTGCTCGACCCGCCGCCGTGCCTCGCGCGCCACTCTCTGGCGGTCGATCAGCTTCTCGGCCTCCTCGGCCTCGAGCAGGGGGCCCGCGTCGGCGACCTTGACCTTCTCGCGGCGGCGGCGGGCGAAGAGGCCCGGCAGCATGTCGCGCAGATTCAAGCCGACCTCTTCGACGCCCTGCGGCGTGATCATCTCGAAGCTCGGCGTGCCCGAATCCTCGAGCTCGATCTCGACCTCGCGGTGGTCGAGCGCGCCGCTGCGCAGCTTGGCGCGCAGCTTCTCGCGCGTCGTCTTCAGATCGTCGGCGCTCGGCGGCGACTCGCCGGGAGCGACGTGTGGAGGCGGCCCCGGCGGCGGCAACAACAGCGCCAACAGGCGCTCCTCGGCGCGCTCGCGCGCCGCCGCGGCGACCTCGGTGCGCAGCTCCTCGCGCACGAGCGCGACGCCGATTTCGGTCAAGTCGCGCACGATCGACTCGCAGTCGCGCCCGACATAGCCGACCTCGGTGAACTTCGAGGCTTCGACCTTGAGGAACGGCGCCCGCGCCAGCCGCGCCAGCCGGCGCGCCAGCTCGGTCTTGCCGACGCCGGTGGGGCCGATCATCAGGATGTTCTTGGGGACGATCTCCTCGGCCAGCTCGGGAGCCAGCTGCTGGCGCCGCCAGCGGTTGCGCAGCGCGATGGCGACCGAGCGCTTGGCCGCCTGCTGGCCGACGACGAAGCGGTCGAGCTCGGTGACGATCTGCCGCGGCGTCAGCGCCTCGAGGGCCTCCGCCGGGAGCCCCGGGCTCATCGCCTCACAGCTCCTCGACCGTCAAGCGATCGTTGGTGTAGATGCAGAGCTCGGCGGCGACGTGCATCGCCTCGGTCGCCAGCTCGCGCGCCGGCAGCGCGGTGTGACGAACCAGCGCGCGCGCCGCGGCGAGGGCGAAATTGCCGCCCGAGCCGACGGCGAGCAGGCCGTCCTCGTCGGGCTGGATCAAGTCGCCCTGGCCGGAGACGAGGTAGCTGCGCTCGGCGTCGGCGACCAGCATCACCGCCTCGAGCTGGCGCATGGCGCGGTCGGTGCGCCAGTCCTTGGCGAGCTCGACGACGGCGCGCTCGAGGTTCTGGTTCGACTCCTCGAGCTTGGTCTCGAAGCGGGCGAAGAGCGCCAGGCCGTCGGCGGCGCCGCCGGCGAAGCCGACCAGGACCCGCCCCTTGCCGGCGCGGCGCACCTTGGCGGCCGTCTGCTTGACGACGGCGGTACCGAGGGTCACCTGGCCGTCGGCGGCCATCGCCACGCGGCCGTCGCGGCGCACGAGGAGCACCGTCGTCGAGTGGGAGGCCGGCATGCGCCGGATCCTATCAACGGCGCCGCGGCCGGCCGCCGCCGGCGAAGGCTCAGGAGGCGCCGGAGCGCGCCGTCTCGACCGGCGCCTGGGCGAGCGGCAGCAGGATGCGGAAAATGGTGCCGCGGCCGGGCTTCGAGTCGACCGCCAGGCCGCCGCGATGCCGGCGCACGATGCCGACCACCGAGGCGAGGCCGAGGCCACGGCCCTTCGGCTTGGTGGTGAAGAACGGCTCGAGCAACCGCGCGCGCGTCGGCTCGTCCATGCCGGGGCCGTCGTCCTCCACCTCGAGCAGCACGGCCGGTCCGGGGGCGAAGCGCTCGCGCAGCTCGAGCACCGAGGCGAGCGCTTCGTCGACCTCCACCGGCAGGGCGCGCACGACGATCGAGCCGCCGCGCCCGGCGAGGGCGTCGCTGGCGTTGCCGACCAGGTTGAGGATCACCTGACGGAGCTGCAGTGGATCGCCGGCCACCGGCGGCAGCTCCGGCGCGAGCTCGGTCGAGAGCGCGATGTCCGGCGGCATCATCGGCTCGAGCATGGCGGCGACCTCGACCACCAACGCGTCGAGCTCGACCGCGCGCGGCTCGAACTCGCCGCGTCCGGAGACGACGAGCAGCTGCTCGACGAGCTCGGCGGCGCGCGCCGCGGCGTGCTGGATCGCCTCGGCGTGCGAGCGCAGCGAGCGCTCGGCGCCGAGCTTGCGCAGTAGGAGCTCGGCGTGGCCGAGCACCGGAGTCAGCAGGTTGCCGAAGTCGTGTGCCAGGCCGCCGGCGAGCAGGCCGATGCCTTCGAGCTTCTCGCTGTGGCGCAGTGCCTCCTCGCTCCGGCGGATCTCGGTGATGTCGATCGAGACGCCGAGCATCTGGCGCACCTGACCGCGGTCGTCGCGCAAGAACGGGGTGTTGAGGCTGTGGAACCAGCGCCAGTCGCCGGCGCGGTTGCGCATGCGGAACTCGACCGCGTCGACCGAGCCCTCGGGCACGTCGCGCCAGCGCGTGTCGCGCTCCATGGCGCGGGCGTAATCGTCCGGGTGGCAGAGCTTCTCGAACGGATAGGGGGCGAGCACCGCCGCCTCCTCTTCGCTGTAGCCGAGCGCCTGCGGCACCGGCCGGTTGATGTAGACGTCGCGCCCGAGCTCGTAGTCGTAGACGAAGATGAAGTAGGGCGAGACCTGGGCGACGCGCTCGAGCAGGCGCGAGAGCTGCGCTGCCTCGCGCCGCTCGCGCTCGCGCCCGGTGACGTCGAAGAGGTAGGAGAGCACCGCCGGCCTCCCCTGCCAGTCGATGCGGCGCGACTCGGCGTCGAGCCAGCGCACGCCGCCCTCGGGATCGACGACGCGGAAGGTGTAGTGCGAGTCCATCGTCTCGCCGGCCAGCCGGCGGGCGTAGCGCTCGACGAGCACCGCGGCGTCTTCGGGATGGACGAGCTCGAGGAAGGGACGGGCGACGAGCAGCGAGCGCGGGCGACCCGCGATCCGCTCGGTGGCGCGATTGGCGATGACCAGGCGGCCGTCCTGCGCGACGACGATCGCCACCGGGGCGTCCTCGAACGCCTGCGCGAAGAACGCCGCGCTGCCTCCTGGACCCTCGTCGCGGGCCGGTAGCGCCGGCGATGCCGGCTCCCGAGCCATGCGCTCCTCCTTCCGGGTTCGAGCCTCGAGAGTAGCAGCAGCCCTGCGCCGGCGCGAGGGATCAGTCCGCTGCGCGCGAAGGGACGGCGCGGCGGGCGACGGCGTCGGCCAGGCGCGAGAGCCCGGCGGGCGCGTCGGCGAGGAAGAGGGTCGGTTCGGCGAGCTCGAGCTCGAGCAGGAGGGGATCGTCCGCGGCGCCGCGCACGAGGTCGACCCGCGCGTAGAGCAGCGGGCCGAGCCCGGCGGCGGCGAGCACCCGCTCGGCGGCGGCGAGCTCGTCGGGCGCCGCTGCGACCGGCGTCCCTTCGGGCAGGCCCGTCCACCGCCCGCCGCGCGTGATCGGATTCTTGCGCACGGCGTGCGAGTAGCTGCCGTCGAGGAAGACCAGGCAGCGCTCGCCGTCGCTCTCGACGGCGTCGAGAAACGGTTGCACCAGCACGTCGCGCTCGGCTGCCAGACGATCGAGGTGCGCCTGCGCCGCGGCCAGCTCCTCCGCCGCGACGACGTGGGTCTCCCACGAATCCGCCGACACGGCCGGCTTGATCACGATCCGGCGCCAGCCGCCGGCCGCGGCGCGGCGGGCGAGGTCGAAACGCTCGCCGCGGCGCACGAGCGCGGTCGGCACCACCGGCGCACCGCGCGCGGCGAGCTCGACGAGATAGCCTTTGTGCAGGTTCCAGCGCACGACCGCGAGCGGGTTCTCGAGCCGGGTGAACCGCTCGACGCGCGCAGCCCAGGCGAGGAACTCGTCGATTCGGTGGAAGTAGTCCCAGGAATTGCGCAGCACGGCGAGGCGCGTCGCGCTCCAGTCGAAGGCGGGATCGTCCCAGGCGACGATCTCGACCGCCAGGCCGCGTTCGAAGAGCGCGGCGGCGAGCGGTCGGTCGTCGGGATCGAGCTCGGGCAGGTCGCGGCAGGTGACCAGGGCGACGTCGGTGCTCATCGCGGCTTGCCGCCCGCGCCGGGGGTCGGTCCGTCTCCCGGCTCGCCGCGCGCGCGCGGGTGGGCGTCGCGGTGCACCGCGAGCAGGTGGTCGATGTCGACGTGGGTGTAGCGCTGCGTGGTCGACAGCGAGGCGTGGCCGAGGAGCTCCTGGATCGCGCGCAAGTCGGCGCCGCGCTCGAGCAGGTGCGTCGCGAAGCTATGGCGCAGGGTGTGCGGATGGACGCCACGGGCAAGGGCGGTCGCCGCCATGGCGCGGTCGAGGATCCGGCGCACCGAGCGGTCGGTCAAGCGGCCGCCGCGGCGGTTGAGGAAGACGGCGTCGCCGCCTGGCGCGGCGGCCCCGAAGCGCATGGCGGCGATCTCGCGCCAGCGCCGCAGCGCCTCCTGCGCCGGGCGGCCGAACGGCACCTCGCGCTCCTTGCCGCCCTTGCCGACGACGCGCAGCGCACGCTCGCCCAGGTCGACCTCGAGCCAGTCGAGCGAGACGAGCTCGGAGACGCGCAGCCCGGTGGCGTAGAGCAGCTCGAGCAGGGCGCGGTCGCGCACGGCGGCGAAGCCGTCGCCCGCGGGCGCCGCGAGCAGCGCCTCGATCTCGCCGGGGCGCAAGTGCTCGGGGAGCGTGTGCGGCGCCTTCGGCGTGCGCAGGCGAGCCGCGGGGTCGCTCGCGAGCTCGCCGACCCGCGCCGCCCAGCGGAAGAGCGCACGCAGCGCCGCCACGGCGCGGCCCTGGCTGCGCTTGGCGAGGCCGCGCTGGGAGAGCGCGGCGAGGAAGGCGCGCAGCGCCGTCAGGTCGACGTCGGCCGGAGAGAGCGACTCGGCCGGGCGGTCCTGGTAACGGGCGAGGAAGGTGGTGAACGCCTCGAGATCGGCGCCGTAGGCGCGCACGGTGTGGGGCGAGAGGCCGCGCTCGTGGGCGATGTGCTCGAGGAAGCCGGCGATCAGGCGGCGCACGCGGCCCTCCAGGCGGCGAGGTCGGCGAGCGCGCGCGCGGCGAGCGCGGCGCGGCGCTCCCGCTTCCTCGGCTCCGGCTCGAGTGGCGGGAAGAGCCCGTAGTTGACGTTTGCCGGCTGGAAGCGATCGGGATCGGATTCGGTGAGATGGCGGGCGAGCGCTCCCAGGGCGGTGGACGCGGGCAGCGGCGCCGGCCGTTCGCCGCGCCGCTCGAGCCCGAGGTAGAGGGCGACGACGAGCCCGGTGGCCGCCGACTCGAGGTAGCCCTCGACGCCGGTGATCTGGCCGGCCAGCCTCACTCGCGGCTCCCGCCGCACCCGGTAGAGCGCGTCGAGCGAGCGCGGCGCGTTGACGAAGGTGTTGCGGTGCACCTGCCCCAGGCGCAGGAACTCGGCGTTGGCGAAGCCGGGGATGGTGCGGAAGACGCGCTGCTGCTCGCCCCACTTCATGCGCGATTGGAAGCCGACGAGGTTGAAGTGCTCGCGCGAGAGGCTCTCGCGCCGGAGCTGCACCACCGCCCACGGCCGCCGGCCGTCGCGGCCGACCAGGCCGACCGGCTTCATCGGGCCGTAGCGCAGCGTCTCGACACCGCGCCGCGCCAGCTCCTCGATCGGCAGACAGCCCTCGAAGAAGAGGTCGCGCTCGAACTCGTGCAGCGGCGTGACCTCGGCCTCGACCACGGCGCGGTGGAAGGCGAGGTAACCGTCGCGGTCGAACGGCGCGTTCCAATAGTCGTCGCCGCCGCCCTTGCCGTAGCGCGAGGCGGCGAACATCGGCGAGAAGTCGAGCGACTCGCCGTCGACGATCGGGGCGATCGAATCGTAGAAGTAGAGGTGCTCGCCGCCGCAGAGCGCGGCGAGGATCTCCGAGATCGCCGGCGAGCCGAGCGGGCCGGTGGCGAGGACGACGTCGCCCGCCGGCAGCACGGTGACCTCCTGGCGGCGGATCTCGACTCCGGCCAGCGCCTCGAGACGCGCGGTGATCGCCGCCGAGAAGCGTTCGCGGTCGACGGCCAGCGCGCCGCCGGCGGGCACCGCGTGCTCGCGGGCGACGGCGATGACGAGCGAATCGAACGCCTCCATCTCGCGTTTCAAGAGGCCGGCGGCGTGGGTGGGGTCGTCGCTCCTGAGCGAGTTCGAGCAGACGAGCTCGGCGAAACGGTCCGTCGCGTGCGCCGGCGTCGAGCGTCCGGGGCGCATCTCGTGCAGCACGACCGGCACGCCGCGCCGCGCGAGCTGCCAGGCGCACTCGCTGCCGGCGAGGCCGGCGCCGACGACGTGGACGGGAGCGCTCAGGGAGCCGGAGTCCTCGCCGCGATCGCGTCGAGCGTGCGCAGCTGCCGCACGCGGCCGATCGTGGCGAGGATGCCGCCCATCATGACGACGTAGATCCCCCACCAGACGAGCTGCACGAGCGGCTTGCGGGTGATGTCGAGCGAGAGGCGGGCGGGAGCGGCGGCGAGGCCGAGGCCGTCGAGAGCGAGCTCGACCTCGCCCGCGGCGGCGTTCAGGCGCGTCACGGCGACGCGACCGCCGCCGGGGATCGCCGCCGGCACCATCTCGGCGCGGCCGCCCTGGCTGAAGCGGTAGGCGGGCGAGACGCTCTCGGTCACGCCGTCGCGCGTCACCTCGAGGTGGGCGAGGATGGTCACCATCTCGCCGGCGGCCATCTTGGCGAGCGCCGCGCCGCGGTCACCCAAGTCGAAGTCGACGAAGCGCACCGCGACATCGCCGACGCGCCCCTCGTCTCCCTTGGCGAGCTGAAGCTGGGCGCCGCCGCCGGGCGTGCCGCCCGGGTCGTACTCGAGGGGCGAGAGATAGAGGTCGGAGAACACGCCGCTGCGGATCGCCGGATTGATCATCAGCTGGCGCGTGCGGTCGTTGACGAAGATCTTGGGGTACGCCATCCACGTCGAGCCGTCGGCGCGCACGACCTCGACCTCGGCGCGCTCCTTGAGCTCGCCCGTGCGGCCGAGGAAGCGCTGGAAGGTGAGCGTGAGGTCCCCCGTCTGCACGGCCTTGCCCTGCTCGAGCGTGACCTTGACGCTCGCGTCGTAGGCCGAGGAGGCGAGGATGCCGAGAAAGAGGATGCCGACGCCGACGTGAGCCAGGTAGCCGCCACCGGTGGCGAGACCGCCGGCGCGCGACTTCTCGACGAATTTGTGCAAGTTGTTGGCGAGCGCCGTCGCCGCGAGCAGCACGAAGAGGAGGTCGAGCGGCGCGTGGACGCCGAGGGCGAGCGCGACGCCGAGGGCGACGACGCCGACGGCGAGGCCCGGCGCGATCTTGCGCAGCAGCTGGCGCGGCGGCGTCTCGCCTCTCCAGGTCAGGTACGGCACGAGCGCGAGAAGGAAGGCGGCGAGCAGTGCCAACGGGAAGTTGACGCGATTGTAGAAGTCGGGACCGACCTGCGCCGGCTGGTCGCGAAAGCGGGTCAAGATCGGCGACGAGGTGCCGATCGTCACCACCACTGCCGAGACCAGGAGGGTCGTCGCCGAAAGCATGAGGAAGGTGCCGCGCGAGAGCGGCGGGTCCTCGTTGGGTCGGGTCTCGATCGAGCGCAGCCGCGTGGTGAGGAGCCACGCCGACAGCGCGAGGAAGGCGGCCATCAGCGCGATCAGCCAGCCCGAGATGCCGAGGTCGACGAAGCTGTGCACCGAGAAGTCGGCGAGGACACCCGAGCGCGTCAGGAAGGTGCCGTAGAGCACCGACAGGAAGACGAGCGCGGCGAGCACGAAATTGATGCGCCGGAAGCGCTGGCGCGTGCGCTCGAGGTAGAGCCCGTGCACCAGGGCGGTGCCGAAGAGCCACGGGATGAGCGAGGCGTTCTCGACCGGATCCCAGCCCCAGTAGCCGCCCCAGCCGAGCGTCTTGTAGGCCCAGTAGCCGCCGAGCAGGATGGCGAGGCCGAGGACGAGGAAGCCCGAGAGCGCCCACGGAAAGGCGCGCGCCGCCCACTGCGAGGTGTCGCGGGTGAGCAGCGCCGCCATGGCGAAGGCGAACGGCACCGCCGCGAGCGCGTAGCCGACGAACATGATCGGCGGGTGGATGACCATCCAGTTGTCCTGGAGCAGGGGATTCAAGCCCTGGCCGTCGGCCGGCGCGCGGTCGAGCATGAGGAACGGGTTCTCGCGCACGAGGATGAACAGGATGCCGAGCTGGGCCAGGGTGTAAATGCCGACGACCGGCGCTTCCTGCTTGCCGCTCGCCTTGAGCAGCGGCAGGCCGAGGAGAGCCCCCCACAGCAGCCAGATCAGGAAGCTCCCTTTCTGGCCCGCCCAGAAGGCGGCGAGCTGGTAGCGGAAGGGCAGGTCGAGACCCGAGTACTGGAAGACGTAGTCGATGCGGAAGTCGCGGCGGGCGAGGGCGAGCAGCATGACGTAGCTCGCCAGCACCACGGCGAGCACGTAGAAGCGATAGGCGCGGCGCGCGAACGCGCGCCCCGAGGCGTCGCCGCGCGCGAGGTCGGCATAGCCCCACAGGCTGGCCAGCGCGAAGGCGACGGCGCACCAGAGGGCGACGGCGCCGGGCAGGTAGTAACTCGCGAGACCGCTCATGAGTAAGTCTTGACCTCGGCGCCCTGGTACTTCGACGGGCACTTGACGAGCAGCTTCTCGGCGCGGAACTCCTGCGCGCCGGCGTCCCAGCTGCCGATGGCGACGATCGAGATGGCGTCTTCGAAGTTGGCGGGCCTGAGGCCGTGGTAGCGCACCGGCAGGGTGGCACCGGTCTCGGCGTCGAGCAGCGCGAAGTAGAGCGCCTCGGCCTCGGTGTCGTAGCGCGTCGATTGCTTCTCGAGCGCGCCGGCGACCTGCACGACGCGGCTCGCGGCGCGCGCCTCGGCGAAGCTGACGTAGGGCGTCAGCGTGGTGCGGAATGTGGCGAAGGCGAAACCGGCGAAGCCGACGAGCAACAGGATGCCGACAACGGTCCAGGCTCGGCGCGTCATCGCTCCCGCTCCAAATCGCGGATCTTGCGGTCGAGCCGCGAGATCCAGAGGACGAGCCCCGTCCAAATGATCAGATTGACGGCGGTCACCCACTCTGGTCCCCCCATCTACTCGACTCCCTCGTCGCGGTGCGCGGCGACGGCGCCCAGCCGGCGCCGGAGCGCATGCAGCCAGTAGAAGAGTACCGTGAACCCGAGCGAGCTCGCTGTGAGCACCGCCAGCATGCGGGATTCGACCTCCAGCTTGCCCGCGGCGTTGATCACCGGCTCGGGGTGGAGCGAGAAGCCGAGCCGCGGCAGCACGAAGTAGAGGAACGGCGAGACGACGAGCCCGAGGACGGCATAGGCGGCGGAGAGCCGGGCCCGCGAGGGACCGTCGGCGATCGCCTGGCGCAGCGCGAGATAGGCGGCGTAGTAGAGCATGGTGACGACGATGGCGCTCTGCCGCGGGTCCCAGTTCCAGTAGGAGCCCCACATGATGCGCGCCCAGATCGCGCCGGTGACGGTGGCGAGGACGGCGAAGACCTGCCCGAGCTCGACTGCCGCCGCCGCCGAGCGGTCGTGGCGCGGATCGCGGCGGCCGGCGAGGTAGCGGACGCTCTCGACGCCGGCGGTCATGAAGGCGACGAACGACACCCAGGCGACGGGGACGTGGAAAAAGAGGATGCGGCTCGACTGGCCCTTGAAGCCGGCGGCGAGCGGCGCCCAGTGGAAGGCGGCCCAGATCACCACCGCCATCCACAGCCAGAGAGAGAGTGCGAGGAGGCGCTTCACGGATTCCAGATCGCCGGGAAGAGCAGGAAACCGGCGACGACGACCGAGCCATCATACAAGAGCAGCAGGGTGAGGAGGTTGCCCTCGGCGACGCCGGTCAGCGCCACGCGTGTCGCGGCCACAGCGAGGGCGAGCGCCGGCAGCAGGACGGGCAGCGCCAGCACGGCGAAGAGCGTCGAGGCGCCGCGCCCCTGGGCGACGATGGCGGCGAGGAGCGTCGTCGCCGCGGCGATCGCCAGCCCGCCGGCGGCGAGCGCCGCCACGAGCTCGGCCGCCGCGGCGACGCGGAGGTCGAACAGCGCCACGGCGAGCGGCGCGACGATCGCCTCGATCGCGGCGACCAGCGTCGCGATGTGGACGAGCTTGCCGGCGAAGACCGCCGACGGCCGCGCGGCGAGCCGGAGCGCGATCGCCGTGCGGCTCTCCTCCTCGTGCACGAAGGCGCGCGGCAGGCCGGCGGCGGCGGCGAAGAGCACGATCAGCCAGACGAGCACGGGCACGACGCGGCGGGACATCTCGGCGTCGTTGCCGATCGGGCCGAGGACGAGGCTCGCGACGAGGAGCGTGGTGAGCGCGAAGAGGGCGAGCGTCGCCACCGCGTGGCGGGTGCGCAGCTCGCAGCGCCAGTCCTTGACGAAGACCGCCGCCGCCTCAGCCGCCCAGGAGGAGCTCACCGGTCACCCGCGGCAGCGCGACGTCGGACGGGCTCGCCACCACCGCCAGCGCGCCGGCGGCGAGCCGCTCGGCGAGCAGCTCGCGCGCCGCCCGCTCGCCCGCCGCGTCGAAGTTCTGGAACGGCTCGTCGAGGAGGAGGATGTCGGGCGCGTGCAGCAGCGCGAATGCCCAGCGCAGCCGCTGCCGCATCCCCGAGCTCATGGCGTGGAACGGCCGTTCGCCGGCGAGCCCGAGCCGTTCGAGGAGGATCTCGCCGCGCCCGGGGGGGAGGCCGCGCAGCCGGGAGTAGAGCCGGAGGTTCTCCCTCCCCGAGAGCTCGTCGTAGAAGGCGACGTCGGGCGCGACGTAGCCGACGCGCGAGCGGCGCTCGTCGCTCGCAAGCTCGCGCCCCCCCTCGCGGGCCGCGATCGTGCCGCGATCGGGCCGCAGCAGCCCGGCCAGGCAGCGCAGCAGCGTCGATTTGCCGCATCCGTTCGGCCCGCGCACCGAGAGCACGCCCCCCGCCGCGACCTCGCCGCTCGCATCGACCAGCGCGCGCAGCGGTCCGAACCGGCGCGACACGCCGGCGAATTGGAGCGAGGCCGCGATCATGCCGCGAGATTACTCGATCGCCGCCCGCCTCGCCCTCGCCGCGGACCGGGTGGCGCGCGAGACGGCGAGTGGTGGACCGATCGGGCTAGAGTCGCGCCGCCCGCGCGCGGCGCCGATCGGATCCGATCCGGCCCCGGCCTCCGTCACCCTGCGCGGCTCTCGTTCCGTGCGCGCGATCCTCGCTCTCCTGCCGCTCCTCGCCCTCGGTGCCGCGATGTGGGCGCTGCGGCGCCGCGGCTGGAGCTGGCGCTTCGCCGCGCCGGGCGGCGCCGTCGTCTGGGGCGCATCTCTCGTCGGCCTGACCGAAGCTCTGAGCCTGCTCGGGGCGCTCCGGCCCCTGCCGGTCGCGCTCGGCTGGAGCGCCGCCGCCTTCGCGATGGTCGCGGTCGGTCGGCGCGCGGCCGCACCGGCTGTCGAGACCTCGTCCTCTGTCGCCCGTCCGCTTCGCGCCGCGGGGCGCGAGCTCCTGTTGCTCGTGCTCGTCGGTTGCGTCCTAGCGGTCACTCTGCTCGTCGCGCTGGCGGCGACCCCGAACAACTTCGACTCGATGCTCTACCACCTCCCGCGCGTCCGCCACTGGCAGCAGCAGGCGAGCGTCGCGCACTTCGCCACCCACAATCTGAAGCAGATCTACTTTCCGCCGTTCGCCGAGTTCGTGGTGCTCCACCTGCGGCTGCTCGTGGGGAGCGACGCGCTCGCCAACCTCGTACAGTGGCTGGCCTTCGTCGGCGCCGTCGCCGGCTCGTCGGCGATCGCCGCCGAGCTCGGCGCGGCGCGGCAGGGCCGCCTCGTCGCGGCGTTTGTCGCCGCGACGATCCCGATGGCGATCCTGCAGGCGACGAGCACGCAGACCGACGAGGTCGCGGCGTTCTGGGCCGTGGCCGTCGTGCTTCTCGGGCTGCGCCTGCGCCGCCGGGGCGGGGGGGCGTCGCTCGTGCTCGCCGGCGGCGCCGCGGGGCTCCTGCTGTTGACCAAGGCGACCGGCGCGGCCGTCGCCCTGCCCTTCCTCCTCTGGTGCACTCTCGCGCGACTGCGGCGCGCGCGCCGCCGCGGCGTCGCGAGCGCGCCGCTGGTTGCGGCGGCCGCCGGCGCCGCGCTCTTCGCCGCGGCGCTCGTCGCCGGTCACGCCTCGCGCAACGCGCGGGTCTTCGGCGAACCGCTCGGGCCGCCGGAGTTCGAGCGCTATCTCGGTGCGGGGCCGCTCGCCGCGACGACGATGTCGAACGCCCTGCGCAACAGTGCGTCGCTCCTCGCCGGCCCCTGGCACGCATGGAATCGGAGCGTCGCCGGCGCCACGAGCGCGCTACACGCCGCCCTGGCGCTCGAGCGGCGCGGTCCGATCACGACTTTCGCCGACGAGCCGTTCCGTGTGCCCGACCGCTGGCGACACGAGAGCAGCGCCGGAGCGCCACTGCACCTGCTCCTCTTCGCTGTCGCCGCCGGCCTCGCCTGGACGGCGCCCGCGCGCCGGTGGCGCGCGGTGCGACGCGCCTACTTCCTCTGCCTGTTGTCGGGCTTCGTCCTCTTCGCGGCCCTCTTTCGCTGGCAGACGGCGAACGCCCGCCTGTTGCTGCCGGCGCTCGTTTTGATGGCGCCGTGGGTCGGCACCGCGCTGGCGGGCGGGCGGACGAGGCGCCTGGCGCTCGCCGCGGCGCTCGTGCTGGCGGTGGCGGCGACCCCGCCGCTCCTCGCCAACGAGATCCGCCCGCTCTTTGGCGGCGAGAGCGTTTTCACCTCGCCGCCGAGCCGGCAGCTCTTCGCCGGCCGCCCCCGCGAGGGCCCGCACCTGCGAGGGCTGCTGGCGCGGCTGCGCGCCGCTGGCTGCGACCGCGTCGGCCTGATCACCAACCAGGCGAGCTACGAGTACCCCGTCTGGGCGCTGCTCGAAGGGATCTCGCCGGGGGGGCCGCACATCCGTCACGTCCGCGTGCGCGACGTCTCGGCGCCCGCCGGCGCCGGGGAGCCGCCGTTCGCGCCGTGCGCCGTGCTGCGGCTCTGGGGCGGCGTGAAGCCCGCCGAGCTCCTCGCGCCGCCGGCGCCGGATCCGACCCGGCGGCAGCCTGCGCTCGCCGGCGCGCCGCGGTGAGCGCCGGGGCGCCGAGCGGCGGGCGCGCGCGCGCCGGCGATACGATGCGGGGCGTGATCGTTCCCCCGGCCTCTCGCCTCGCCTCGGCTCTCGCCCTCGCGGTGATCGCTCTCGCCGCAGGCTGCTCCACCGCGTCGCCGCCGCGGCCGGCGAGCGCGCCGCGGCCGGCGGCGCCGGAGACGACCGTGGACGCCAGCTTCGAGAGCCGCGCGCTCCTGCTCATGCTGGCCGACCGGCGGCTCTACGAGCCGCAGACGCTCGAGGCGATGCTCGGCGGTCCGCTCGAGGTGCGGCGGGCGCTCGCCGTGGCGCTCGGCCGGATCGGCGACCGGCGCGCCCGCAGCCTGCTGCAGGGCCTGCTCGTCGACGTCGACGCGGAGGTGCGCCGGGCGGCGGCGTTCGCGCTCGGCGAGCTCGGCGCGGCCGAGGCGGCGCGCGCGCTGATCGTCGCCGCGGTCGACGACGATCCCGAGCTCGGCGCGCTCGCCGTCGAGGCGCTCGGCAAGCTCGCCGCGCCGCTCGCCGACGTGCGCCGGGCGCTCGGCGTGCTCGACCCGGCGGCGGCCGCGCGGCGCCTCGCGCCGCATCTTTTCCGCTTCCGGGAGCCGGCGGCGGTCGACGCCGCCGCCGACCTCCTGCGCAGCGGCGATCCCGAAGTGCGCCGCGGCGCGGCTTACGCCCTCGGCCGCGAGGCGCAGCCGGCGGGCCTGACGCTCCTGCGCGGTCTCCTCGCCGATCGCGACCCGGCCGTGCGCGCCGCCGCGGCGCGCGGCCTGGGACAGGTGGGCGCGCTCGACGACCTCGCGCGCCTGCTGCCGCTCGTCGCCGACCCGGTCGTCTCGCCGCGGGTGCAGGCGCTGCGCGCCGGCTCCGCCCTGCTCGCGCGCGCCGAGGCGCTGCCGCCGCTCGCCTGGGGCGACCGGCTCGCGGCGCTCGTCGCCGATCCGGCGCCGGGGATCCGCGCCGCGGCGCTCGAGGCGGCGGGGCGCTTCCTGCCGCACCCGGCGCTCGAGGCGGCGCTGCGCGGCGCCTGGGCCGAGGGCGAGCCGCGCGAGCGCGAGCTGGCGCTCGTCGCGCTCGCGACCGGCGGCGTGGCCGATGCGCCGGCTCTCCTCGCCGAGGCCGCCGCAAGCGCCGACCGCTGGCTGCGCGCGCGCGCCGCCGAAGCGGCGGGCGGGCCGAACGATCGCGAGCTCGTGCTCGAGCTCGCGCGCGACGCCGAGCCGCCGACGCGCATCGCCGCGCTCGACGCGCTGGCGCGGCGCGGCGAGAGCGCGGCGCTCCTCGCCGCGCTCGCCGACCCCGATGCGCCGGTGCGGGCCTCGGCGCTCGACGCCCTCGCCGAGGCGGCGGAGCTCGCGCCGGCGCGCGTCGCCGAGCTCGTCGATCGCGCCCGCCGCGACGGCGCGCAGAACGACGTCCGCCTGGCCGGCATCCGGGTGCTGGTGACGCGCGGCCGGACGCCGCCGGCGCCCGATCGCGCCGAAATCGTCGAGGCGCTCGCCCGCCTGAGCGAGGACGGCGACTGGCTCGTGCGCCGGGCGGCGGCCGCGGGCCTCGCCGAGCTCGGCGCGCCGCAGCCCGCGATCGGCGCGGTCGCCACCGGCCGCGACCTCGCTGCCTACCGCGACGTGCTGCGGCAGACCGAGCGCCCGCGCCGGCTCGCGGTCGAGACCGAGCGCGGCCGCCTGCTCTTCGAGCTCGCCTGCGCCGAGGCGCCGCTCACCTGCCTGTCGTTCGTGCAGCTCGCCGCCGCCGGTTTCTACGACGGCACGCCGTTTCATCGCGTCGTGCCCGACTTCGTGGCCCAGGGGGGCGACCCGCGTGGCGACGGCTGGGGCGGCCCCGGCTACCGGCTGCGCGACGAGATCAATCGCCTGCGCTACGAGCGCGGCGCGATCGGCATGGCGCTCTCGGGTCCCGACACCGGCGGCAGCCAGTTCTTCGTCGCCCTCGCGCCCCAGCCGCACCTCGACGGCGCCTTCACCGTCGTCGGCCGCGTCGTCGAAGGCGAGACGGTCCTCGACCGGCTGCGCCAGCGCGATCGCATCCTCGCGATCCGCGAGGTCGACGCCTCCTGGGCGCCGCTCCGGTAGGATCCCCGGCCGTCGCCCGAGGCTCGTCGAGCGCCTCGCCGGCGCGGTCCGGCGGCACCCATGGGCACCCGCCGCCGCACCGCCGGACCGCTCCGCTGCAACCCGAAACGGCCCCGCCACGTACTCAGCCATGCCGCACGAGCCGGAAGCCATGACGGACGAACAGCTCGTGGAGGCGGTCCTCGCCGGGGACCGGGAGCGCTTCGCCGAGATCGTGGAGCGCTACCAGGCGCGGCTGGTGAACTACCTCTTCCGCCTGGTGCGCAATCTCGACGACGCCCACGATCTGGCGCAGGAGGTCTTCGTTCGCGTGTATCAGGCGCTCGACCGGTTCGATCCGAAGTACCGCTTCTCGACCTGGTTGTTCCGGGTGGCGCAGAACGCCGCCATCGACCAGATCCGGCGGCGGCGCTTCCGCATGGTGCCGATCGGCGACCACGAGGACGGCCAGGGCGAGCTCCAGCGCGGCGTCGAGCTGGTCGACGATGCGCCGGCCGCGGATCTGGCGCTCGCCGACGGCGAGCGCGACGCCGGCGTGCGGGCGGCGATCGAAGCGCTGCCCTGGGAGTACCGCGAGCTCATCCTGCTGCGGCACTACGGTGAGCTCGCCTACGACGAGATCGCGGAGGCGAAGGGAATGCCGCTCGGCACGGTGAAGAACAAGCTCTTCCGGGCGCGCCAGATGCTCAAGGCGCTGCTCGCGCCGGCGAGCTGAGGAGCGACGAGGGAGCGCGAGATGCACGACGAGCGCTACGCAGAGTGGATCGACCTCGCGGCCGACGGCGTGCTCGACGGCGCGGCGCAAGACGAGCTCGACGCGCACGCCGCCGAATGCGCGGCCTGCCGCGCCGAGCTCGCGCGCGGCGCGGCGGTCGCGTCGCGCCTCGCCACCGCGCGCGTCGACGTGCGCGCCGGATTCGCACGCGAGGTGATGGCAGCGCTCGAGCCCGCACCCTGGGAGGCGCGCGCGCCGCGCGCCTGGGCGCTGCCGGTGGCCCTGCTCGTCGCCGTGGGCGGCGCCGGCGCGGCGCTCGTCGGCTTCGGCGCCGCGGAGCTCGCGCCCGCGGGCGGCGCCGCCGCCGCGCTCTATGCCGTCGCCGATCTCGTGCGCGCGGCCATCGCCGCCGGCGGCGGCGTCGCCTCGGCCTCGTGGCAGGGGCTGGGCAGCGCGGTCGGAGCGTGGCTGGGCGACTCGGCCGCCAACTGGGCTGCGGCCGGCGCGCTCGCCGTCGGCACCAACTACCTGCTCTTCCGCCTGATCCGCCGCCGCTCGCGCTCCGTCGCCGCGGCGGCTGCGAGCCGTTCTAAGCTCTCGGCGTGACGTTGCTTCCAGCGCTCGGCTTGGCGCTCGCCCTGGCGGCGGCGCCGACACTCCCGTCGGGTCTCTCCGACGCGCCGGCGCTCGTCCTCGAGCGCGGCGCGGTGGCCCGTCACCAGATCGTCGCCGTCGGGCGCGACGCCGTCGTCGACGGCGAGGCGCTCGCCGGTGTCACCGCGCTCGACGGCACGGCGCGGATCACCGGCACGGTGGCGGGCGACGTCACTGTGCTCGGCGGTGACGCTGAGCTCGCCGCGACCGCCGTGGTGCGCGGCCACGTGCAGGTGCTGGGCGGCAGGCTGCATGCCGCGCCGGGCGCGCGCATCGAAGGCCGCAGCGTCGCTTATCCCACCTTCTCGCGCGCCTGGCTGACGCTGCTCGAGGGACCGAGCCTCGGCCTCGCCGCGACGTCGCCGATCGTCGTCGGCGCCAAGCTCGGCCTGATGGCGGCGTGGCTGCTGCTCACCATCGGCCTGGTCGCCGCCAGCGGGCGCGGGCTCGGTGCCGCCTCCGCCGAAGTGCGCGCCGCGCCGGGGCTCTGCTTCGCCACCGGCCTCACGGCGGTCGTGGCGCTCTTCCTCTCGGCGCTCTTGCTCGCGGCGCTGCTGCCCTCGGCCTTCGCCCTGCCGCTGCTCGCGCTCGCGGTGCTCGCGGCGCTCGCCGCCAAGCTGTGGGGCAGCGTGGCGGTCTTTCGCGCCGCGGGCCGGGCGCTCGTCGGCCGCCGCCGCCGCCGGCCGATGCTCGACGAAGCCTGCGTCGGCCTCGCGCTGCTCGGCACCCTCAAGTTCGTGCCCTGGCTCGGCGTCGTGGTGTGGTCGACGGTGACGCTGGTCGGCGTCGGCGCCGCGCTGCGCACACGCTTCGGACGCGAGCGCGAGGAGTGGCTGTCCGCAGAGCTGCTCGCGTGAGCGCGGCGCGCCGGCGACGGCGCGCATCGCCTTGACCCTCCGCGCAGCGACTCCATAGTCTCGGCCGCGGAGGTCGCGCGCAGGATGGAGATCCGCACGATCGGCGTCGTCGGCGCCGGCACGATGGGCAGCGGCATCGCGCAGGTCGCCGCCGCCGCCGGCTTCGACACGGTGATGGTCGACGTCGACGCCGGCGCCCTGGCCCGGGGGAGGGCGGCGATCGAGAAGAGCCTCGAGCGGCTGGTGGCGAAGGGCCGGCTCGACGCCGCGGCGCGCGACGCCGCGCGGGCGCGGCTCGTCACCGGCGGCGAGCTCGCGGCGCTCGCCGGCGCCGACCTCGTGGTCGAGGCGGTGGTCGAGCGCTTCGCGGTCAAGCGCGAGGTGCTCGCGGCGCTCGACCGGCTGCTCGGCCCCGACGCCGTACTGGCGTCGAACACCTCCTCGATCTCGATCACCAAGCTCGCGGCGCACACCTCGCGTCCCGAGCGTGTCATCGGCATGCACTTCATGAATCCGGTGCCGCTCATGCAGCTGGTCGAGATCATCCGCGGCCTCGAGACGGCGCAGGCGGTCTACGACGTCGTCGACGCCACCACGCGGGCGCTGGGCAAGACGCCGGTCGAGGTCAACGACGCACCGGGCTTCGTCTCGAACCGCGTGCTGATGCCGATGATCAACGAGGCGATCTTCTGCCTCCACGAGGGCGTCGGCGAGGCGGTCGCGATCGACGACGTGATGAAGCTCGGCATGAACCATCCGATGGGACCGCTCGCGCTCGCCGACCTGATCGGGCTCGACGTCTGCCTCGACATTCTGCGCGTGCTCCACGAGGGGCTCGGCGACGACAAGTATCGGCCGTGCCCGCTGCTCGTCAAGATGGTGGACGCCGGCTGGCTGGGCCGCAAGAGCGGCCGCGGGTTCCATGTCTACGCGGCGGGCTGAGGCCGGCGGCACGGGCGGCGGCCGCGTGCTCTGCCAGGCCTGCGGGCACGCCAATCCGGCTGACCGCGACCTCTGCGCGCGCTGCCACCAGAAGCTGCTCGTCCTCTCCGGAGCCGTCGGCGACGAGAGCGCCGAGCTGGTCGGCGAGCGCGAGGCCGATTTCTCGCTCGACGAGCACCTGCTCGAGCGCGTCTCGCTGCTCGAGGAGGCGGTCAAGCGCACCGCCGAGACCGTTGGCCGCCTGCTCGGCGCGGTGCAGAAGCAGGAGAAGAACCTGCTCGTCAGCCAGACCGGCTTCGCCACCCTGCGCGAGCTGCTCGAGCGGCGGCGTCTGCTCGTGCGCGAGGAGTGGAGCGACCTCTGGCAGACCAAGATGGAGGCGCAGCTCAAGGCGCTCGACAAGCGCGAGCGCTTCGTCGGCGCGCGCGAGCGCATCGCGGCGCTCTACGCCGGCGACCGACGCGACGAGTTCCTCAGCCACCTGGAAGACGCCGAGTACGCTCTCTTCGGCTTCGACGTCGAGCGCGCCCGGAAGAGCCTCGAGCAGGCCTTCCGGCTCGACCGCTCGAACTACGAGCTGGCGCTCTACCTGGGCGAGGCGGCGTTCAACGAGGGCGAGCAGGGCGAGGCTCTGACCTACTTCGAGCGCGTGCTCGAGCAGCGCGCCGACCAGTTCGAGGCGCTCGTCTTCTCGGGCGTCATCCGCCACGAGCGCGGCGACTTCGCGGGCGCCGAGGCGCTGCTCCGGCGCGCCGTGCAGGTCTATCCCGACGCCTTCCTGCCGCACTTCAGTCTCGGCGCCGTCTACGCGGCGACCGGCGAGCTCGGCCGCGCCGCGGTTTATCTCGAGCACGCGGTCGAGATCGATGCGGTGCCGCAGGCGCTCTATCTGCTCGGCAACTGCTACTTCGAGATGGGCCGCGTCGGCGACTCGATCCGCCGCCTGCGCGAGGCGGTGCGCCTCGACCCGGCGCTCGAGGAGGCGCACTACCTGCTCGGCCTCGCCTATCTCGACCGCCGGTGGCGGCGCAAGGCGCTCGCCGCCTTCCGCGAGGCGCAGCGGCTCAACCCGCGCCGCCTGCGCTACCAGGACCTGGTGCGCTTCCTCTCCGGCAGCGATTCGATGCCCCTGCCGCAGGTCGAGGGCGAGGCGGCGCGGTTCGCCTCGCGCGCCGAGGAGCATGTCGCCTCGGGCCGGGCCGAGAAGGCGGCGAGCGCCTTCCGCAAGGCGCTCGCGCTCGAGCCCGACCATCCGACGCTGCTCATGTCGTACGCCCTCGTCTGCCTGTCGCTCGACCGCACCGACGAGCTCGAGCGCACGGCCCGCCGCGTGCTCGAGCTGGCGCCGGGCGAGATGCTGCGCGCCACGGCCTCGGCGGCGCTCATCGCGGCACTGCGCAGCGCCGGCAACTTTCGCGAGGGCAACCGCATCGGCCGCGCGCTCCTTGCCGACGGCGAGTCGCCGTTCACCCACACCATCGCTTACTACGAGATGGCGTACAACTTGGCCGAGATGGAGGAGGATCTCGACGAGGCGCTCGACTTCGCGCGCCGCTCGCTCGAGCTCGCCCCCGACGAGCTCAAACAGTTCCCGCTCGCGGCGCTCGGCTGGGTGCACTACAAGCGCAAGGAGTTCGACCAGGCGGTCGACTACCTGGAGCGCTCGAACGAGCTCGGGCCCTCGCCGACGACGCTGACGCACCTCGGCATGGCGCTCCTCGCCGCCGGCGACGAGGAGCGCGCGCGCAACGCCTTCGGGCGCGCGCGCAGCCTCGAGCCGCGCGTCGGCGCTCTCGAAGAACGCATGATGGAGTGCATGAAGGACTCGGCGCGCGTGCTCGAGCGCGTGCAGCGCAAGCCGCGATGACGACGCGCTGGAGCCGCTTCTACCTCCACACCACGCGCGAGGTACCTGCCGACGCCGAAGTGGTCTCGCACCAGCTGATGGTGCGCGCCGGCCTAATCCGCAAGGTCGCCGCCGGCATCTACACCTATCTGCCGGCGGGCTGGCGCTCGCTCGGCAAGCTCATGGCCATCGTGCGCCGCGAGATGGACGCGGCCGGCGCCGTCGAGCTGGCGATGCCGGCGATCCAGCCGGCGGAGCTGTGGCAGGAGTCGGGGCGCTGGCAGAAGTACGGCAAGGAGCTGTTGCGCATCCGCGACCGCCACGAGCGCGACTTCTGCTTCGGCCCGACGCACGAGGAGGTGATCACCGACCTCGTGCGCCGCGACGTCAAGAGCTATCGCCAGCTGCCGTTCAACCTCTACCAGATCCAGACCAAGTTCCGCGACGAGATCCGGCCGCGCTTCGGCCTCATGCGCGGCCGCGAGTTCTTGATGAAGGACGCCTATTCCTTTCACGCCACCGCGGCGAGCCTCGACGAGGGCTACGAGGCGATGTGCGAGGCCTACTGCCGGATCTTCGCCGCCTGCGGCCTCGACTACACGATGGTCGAGGCCGACACGGGGACGATCGGCGGCTCTTCGTCGCACGAGTTCATGGTCACCGCGGCGACCGGCGAGAGCGCCGTCGTGCGCTGTCCGGCGTGCGGCTACGGCGCCAATCAGGAGAAGGCGGAACGTGGGCCGTGGGCGGTGGACGCGGACGATCCGCTGCAGGAGGTCGAGAAGGTGGCGACTCCCGGCCGCAAGTCCATCGCCGAGGTGTCCGACTTTCTCGGCTTGGCGCCGACGAGGCTGGTCAAGACGCTCGTCTACGAGACGGACAGCGGGGAGCTCGTCGTCGTGGCGCTGCGCGGCGACCGCGAGATCAACGAAGTGAAGTTGGCGAACGCGCTGCCGGGGGCGCTTCACCTGCGCCTGGCGCCCGACGAGCGCGTGCGCGAGCTGACGGGCGCGGCCGCCGGGTTCGCCGGGCCGGTCGGGCTGCGCCGGCAGGAGCGCCTGCTGGCCGATCCGTCCGTGGAACATCTGGCGAATTTCGTCTGCGGCGCCAACGAGACCGACGCGCACCTGCGCGGCGTGAACTGGCATCGCGACGCCGAGCCGGAGCGCTTCGTCGATCTCGTGCTGGTGGTCGAGGGCGACCCGTGTCCGCAGTGCGGCGAGCCGCTGGCGCTCTCGCGCGGCATCGAGGTGGGGCACATCTTCAAGCTCGGCAGCAAGTACTCGGAGGCGATGCAGTGCACCTTCGCGGACGAGTCGGGCGCGCTCCTGCCGATGACCATGGGCTGCTACGGCCTCGGCATCGGCCGCACGGTGGCGGCGGCGATCGAGCAGAACCACGACGCCGACGGCATCGCCTGGCCGCTGCCTCTCGCGCCGTTCGAAGTGCTGGTAATCGCGCTGACGCCGAACGACGCCGCCTCGCTCGCCGCCGCCGAAGCGCTCGCCGGCGAGCTCTCGGCCGGCGGCCACGAAGTCCTGCTCGACGACCGCGACGAGCGGCCCGGCGTCAAGTTCAAGGACGCCGACCTCGTCGGCATCCCGGTGCGCGCGGTCGTCGGCGGCAAGTCGTTCGCGGCGGGCGAGGTCGAGCTTTCGCTGCGCCGCGACCGCGAGAAGCTGCGCGTGCCGGTGGCGGAGGGCGCGGCCAGGCTGCGCGCGCTCCTCGCCGCGGCGCGCTGATTCTTCTCGCCGCGTCGCCGCCGCGATTCGCCGTCAGCCGTCGACCGGCGCCCGCAGTGCCCCTGCCCAGCGCAGCCGCGGCAGGCGGCGCTCGAGCTCGGCGCGCGAGAGGCCGAGACGCGCCGCACCGGCGAGGAGCGAACCGGCCTCGACCGCGTAGAGGTTGCGGCGGCCGGAGAGCGTGAGCCCGGCGACGTCGCGGGGAGCGATGGCGGCGCGCACGGCGGCGGCGAAGGCGGTTCCGTCGCCCTCGCCGACGGCGAGCACGCGCGCCCGCGGCGCGAGCGCGGAGACGGCGCGCCGCAGGACGCGGTCGCGCGCGCCGAGAAAGCCGCGCGCGCCCCACGCCCACCCCTCGGCCGGCGGCTCGAGGAGGCGCTGCTCGGCCTCGGCGAAGCTGGCGGCGGCGAAGTAGAGCAGGCTCCAGGAGAAGAACGGCGCGGCTCGGCCGGTGAGCGCGTAGGCGACGGCGAGGAGCTCGGCCTGATGGTCCGATTCCTCGCCGAGCCGCCGCGAGTAGTCGGCGAAGAGCCGCGCCGGCGCCGGCTCGGCGCGCGGCGAGGCGAACGGCTCGAGCCGCCGCGCCAGCCGCTCGACGCCGACGAGGCTCCAGGCGATGCCGGTCGAGAAGAGCGGGCTCCAGAAGCAGAAGGCGAACGGCAGCATCGCCCAGCCCGTCCCGGCGGCGCGGCGCCAGCGCCGCTGCAGTTGCGTGACGTGAAAGATCCCGACTTCGCAGCGCGCCCCGCCGAGCTGTTCCTCGAGCGACGGGTAGCTGGCGAGCAGCGCGTTCCAGGCACGCGCGGGGTGGCTCGCCGCGAGGCGCGCGAGCTCGTCGTCGGTGCGGTCGTGGCGCAGCACGAAGCCGGCGCTCACCACGCCGTGGTCGAACGGCAACAAATAGAGCCACCCTTCGGCGAGCAGATGGTGGACCGCCGCGCGCTCGTCCGGGTAGGGGCCCGGAGCGAGCTCGGCGCCGCGCTCGCTTGCGGCCGCGGCGAAATCGCCGACGCCGGAGAAGTGCCCGCCGACGAGCCACGTCGCCGGCATCGCCGGATGCGGCGCGGCGGCGAGGCCGAGGGCGGTGCCGAGGAAGCCGCCGGCGCCGCTCGCGTCGAGCACCAAGTCGATCTCCAACCGCTCGCGGCAGCCGGCGCGAACGAGCGCGCAGCGCCAGCCCTCGCCTTGCCGCGCGAGGTCCGCGACGGCGGTCTCCTCGCGCACCTCGATGCCCTCGGCGGCGGCGCGCGCGGCGAGATGGGCGTCGACGTCGGCGCGCAGCCAGTGCACGTCGGCGACCTCGTCGTCGGGGCTCGCCGCGACGAGCAGCCGGCGTGAGTTGTCGAGATCGTTCGTCCACTTCTCGCCGGGTCGGTGGGCGTAGAAGGTGAACCCGCGCTTCAAGCCGCGGCGCAGGTGCGGCAGCTCGCGGAGCCAGCGGCCGTAGGCGGCGAGCGCGGCGAGGTCGGCGAGGCCGTAGCGCGCCGCGAGCCGCTCGAGCGCCAGCGCGGCGAGCGGCGTCGACGACTCGCCGATGGCGAAGCGCGGGTGGCGAGCGCGGTCGACGAGCGTCACCGCGTGGCCCTGGGCGTGGAGGACGCGGGCGAGGATCGAGCCGGCGAAGCCGGAACCGACGACGAGGATGCGCACCGTAAGGTCGCTCCTCCGCCGGTCAGGCCGGCGCGACAGCGGTCGCCAGGGGTGGCTCCCGCCGGCCGGCCAGACCCATGCGGCGGAGGCGCGCGAGCCGCTCCTCGGCGCGCGGCGCGCCGGCGAAGAGACGCGGCGCGTCCCAGAGGTCGGCGGTGACGACGGCGCCGGCCGTCTCGACCGTGCGCTCGAGCGCCGCCTCGAGCTCGTCGAGCGTCGGCGGCCGGAACTCGCCGCGCCGCGCCAGCCGCTCGAGCTCGGGGCGCCCGCCACGGGTCGGAATCAAGGTCACGCGCCCGGCGCCGGCGGCGACGGCGAACGCGACCGATCGCGCCGCCCAGTCGACCGCCTCGCCGGCCGGCACGAGAGGGGGCGCGAGCAGCACGAAGGCGCGCACCGCGATGCCGCGCCGGCGGAGCTCGCCGGCGGCGCGCGCGAAATCGTCCGCGGTCATCGCCTTGCCGAGCTGGGCGAGCGCTCCCGGCGCCGCCGTCTCGAGGCCCATCGCCACTTCGAGCCCACCGTCGAGGCGCTCGGCGAAGCGGAAGCAGCGCTCGCCCGCCAGGCGCGGATGGCACTCGACGGTCACGCGCGCGAAGTCGCGAACCAGCGCGGCAATCTCGGCGTCGTCGCCGGCCGGCACGGCGCGCTCGTCGAAGAAGTTGCTGGCGTTGTAGAGCTTGATCGCCGCACCGCGCGGCAGCGCGCCGGCGGCGGCGAGGCCCTGGCGGACCTGCTCCGGGATCGCTCCGCGCGGCGTCGGCCCCGGGATCGTCTGCGCCGCGAGGTCGCAGAAGAGGCAGGAGAACGGGCAGCGCGCGCCGACCAGGAAGAGGGTGAGCGCCTCGGCCGGCGCCGCGCGGTCGAGCTCGCGCTCCGCCTCGCGCAGCCAGCCGCCGAGGTGCCACGGGTCGGGTGGGCGCGTGCGGTCGGCGGCGCCGGCGGGTGCGGGGAGCGGCGCCGTCACGCCCCTCGGGCCGCCTCGTGGAGGGCGAGGAAGTGGCCGCGGTAGCGCTGCGCGGCGCCAGCGAAGGCGGCGTCGAAGCGCTCGGCGGGGAGCGCGCCGTGCTGGAAGCGCCGCTTCGGGAAGCGCGGCAGCTCGCGGCCGAGCACCTGGCGGACGCCGCGCACGAGGACCTCGCCCTTGAGCTCGTAGAGCACCTCGTGCGAGCCGCCGGCGAGCTCGTCGAACGGGATCGCCTCGGCGACGGCGACGAGCGCCGGCCGCGTGAACGGGCTGAAGCCGGTGAAGCCGAAGTGCCGGAGCGGTGCGTAGGTGCGCACGCAGCCGCGGCCGAGGCCGCCCGAATAGGTGAGCGAGTGCTTGATCGCCTCGACGCCCCAACCCTCCTGGTAGAGCATTCGGTTCGAGACGACGCTGCGGATGGTGAGCTCCGGATTCTCCTCGATCGGATAGTCCTTCAGGTTCTCGTCGCCGCCGTCGCCGTCGACGAGCAGGCGCCACTCGGGATCGCGCTCGCGGATGCCGCGGCAGAGGGCGAGAGCCATCGCCGCGCACTCGACGTCGAGCGGCTTGTAGTCCTCGATCACTTCGACCGCGGCGAGCGGGTCGACGGCGTCGGCCGGCATGTCGACCACCTCGTGCAGGTAGTCGAGATCGGCGGCGCGCAGGAACGAGCGCGCCTGCGCGAGATCGTCGCCGCCGCCGTCGACGGCGAGGGTGAACGCCTTGAGCCGCGCCGCGCTCTGGCCGGCGGCGAGGAGCTCGTGGTGCAGCGCGAGCAGCACCGCGCCCGAGTCGAGCCCGCCCGAGAAGGCGACGCCGATCGGCTCGCGCGCCGGGATCCGCCCGAGCCAGGCGCGGATCTCGGCGGCGAGCGCCTCGACGTAGCGGCGAGCGATGACGTCGATGTCGGCCGGCAGCACGCCGCGCGGCGGATCGAAAAAGCGCCGGTGGGTGGGATTGGGATCGGGGCAGCCGACGAGGCGGATCTCGGTGACGTGGTGGGCCGGCACCATGCGCGTGTAGGAGGGGTGGAACTGGCCGTCGAGGCCGCGCGCGGCGAGGGCGTCGCGGATCGCGTCGATGCGGTCGGCGACGACGAGGAGCGGCCCGGCCTGCTGCTTGGCCAGGAAGTAGCGTAGCGGGCGGTCGAGGCTGCGCGCCAGCCGCACGCGCTCGCCCTCGCGGGCGACGAGGGTGAACGAGCCGGCGAGCTCGGCGAGCGCGCACGGATCGTCGGCGAAGAGCAGGCGGCGGGCCGCCGCGACGGAAGCTCCGGCGAGCTCCCGTTCGCCCTCGCGGGTGAGGTCGAGAAGATCGGCGACGGTCGAGTAGCGCATGGCGAGGTGGCCTCCGACGAATGCGGTCGAAGCGCGAGCCTATCCGGTCAGTGCACGGGCTCCGGCCAGGCGAACGGCGCGAGCGGCAGCGCTTCGAGCCGCCCGCTGCCTTCGACGAGGCGATAGCGCCGGTCGAGCTCGGCGCCGGAGATCCGCTCGACCGTCCCGCTGCCGGGCCAGCGGATCTCGAGCGCCGCGATCGCGGTGGCGTCACCCAGTCCGATCTGGCAGCGCAGCGGCGAGCCGCCGAAGGAGCCGCCGGTGCTCGCCAGATGGTGGACGCGGCGCCGGCCGGCGGGCGTCTCGAGCTCGACCGTCACGCGGGCCCCGAGCCCGGAGCGGTTGGCGCGTGTGCCGACGAGCTCGAGCTGCAGCCAGACGTTGTCGTGGCCGGGTCCGACGAAGAGGGCGTTGTAGAACGCGTCGATCGGGAAGAAGCCGCCCATCTGGGCGTAGACCTCCTGTTGCCCGTCGTCGTTCAGGTCGGCGAAGGCGATGCCGTGCCCCTTCTGCAGGTGGCCGAAGCCGCCGGCGGCGGTGGCGTCCTCGAAGCGCTCTCCGCGCAGGTTGCGATACATCACGTTCGGCATCAGCGCCTCGAGGTCGGGGACGCCCGTGCCGAGGTAGACGTCGAGCCAGCCGTCGTTGTCGAGGTCGCCGTAGTTGGCCCCCATCGGCAGCAGCGGCCGGTCGAAGCCGCGCTCGGCGGCGACGTCGCGGAAGCGACCGCCCTCGTTGCGGTAGAGCGCCGGCCGTCCGCCCGTCGTCGGCACGCCGAGGTAGCTCGCCGAGACCTGCTCGTAGGGCGTGCCGTAATCGGAGACGAAGAGGTCGAGGCGGCCGTCCTGGTCGAAGTCGAAGAACCAGGTGGCGAAGCTCTTCCGCGGACCCTCGACGCCCATCTCGCGCGCGACGTCGACGAAGGTGCCGTCGCCGCGGTTGCGGTAGAGGCGGTTGGCGGCGCCCAAGTTCGAGACGTAGAGATCGGGCCGCCCGTCGTCGTCGAAATCGCCCCACGCGACGCCCTTGGCGTAGGCGAGGTTGGCGACGCCCGCGGCGAGGGTGACGTTCGTGAAGGTGCCGTCGCCATTGTTGCGGAAGAGCTGCGAGGGGCTCTGCTCCGTGCGCACGGCCTCGTTGCCGACGTAAAGGTCGAGCCAGCCGTCGCCGTCGTAGTCGGCCCACGCGGCGGTCTGCGTCGGGTAGGCGGGGTAGGCGAGGCCGGCGGCGAGGGTGACGTCGACGAACTTGCCGCTCGCGCGATCGAGATCGTTGCGCAGCAGCGAGTTGCGCACGCTCCCCGCCTCGTGGAGCCAGCCGCCGCGGAGGATCAACAGATCGGGACGGCCGTCGTTGTCGAAATCGGCGTGCACGAGGTTGAGGCCGCCCAACTGGACGTCGAGGCCCCAGGCGCGGGAGACGTCCTCGAAGGTGCCGTCGCCGCGGTTGCGGAACGCCTTGGCGTGGTCGCACGCGTCGGTCGTCGAGGTGACGACGTCGAGCCGCCCGTCGCCGTCGAAGTCGTCGATCACCGCGCCGCCCGCGAGGTCGAACGCCGCGAGGCCGGCGGCGGCGGCGCGCTCGCTCCACAGCGGGAAGGCGACGTCGGGCGGCGGCGCCGCTTCCGCCGAGGGCTCGCCGGCCAACGTCCGCGTCAGGTGCAGCAGCCAGCGCGTCTGCGCCGACTGCGGATCCTCGCGCAGGAGCTCTTCGTAGAGCGCGGCGGCGCGCCGCGCCGGCTCGGCCTCGAGGTGGATCCCGCCGGGGCGGATCGGGTAGAGGCAGCTGGCGGAGCCGTGGTGGAGGACGCAGTTGCGCTGCTCGGCGCGGCGCAGCTCGACGAGCGCGAGGTCGCGGCGCAGGCGCCGGTGCGATTCGGACGCGGGCGCCGCGAGCGCGAGCGCCGCGTGGAGGCGCTCCGTGGCGACCTCGAGCGCGCCCAATCGCAGGTGGCCGTGCGCGACTTGCGTCAGGAGCCGTTGGCGGGCCGCGACATCGAGACCGAGCTCGGCCGCCGCGGCCTCGATGCGATCGAGCGCGCGGCGGCCGAGGTAGGTGTACGGCTCGTCGCTGTCGGGCTGCCGCTCGCAGACGGCGGCGAGCTCGGCGCGCACCTCGTCGGGCGGCGTGACGGCGAGCGCCACGGCGCCGCGCGCGCCGCCCGCGTCGGCGTCGGCGAGCGCGCCATCCGCTCCGAGCGCGAGGGCGACGAGCACGGCGAGCCGGAGCTTCATTGCGTGCGGATCCTAACGTCAGAGCCGCGGACTAGAATGCCCGCCTTGAACGCTCTCCGGCGCGTCACGCAACGCGGCACGCTGCTCGCGCTCCTCGTCGCCGCGGGCCCCGGAGCGAAGCTCTCCGCCGCGACTCTCGCTGCGGGGGCGCGGGCACCCGGCGCGGAGAGCGAGCTCGGCGAGCGCCTGCGCGCGGCCGAGGAGCTGCTCGCTGCCGGCCGGGCCGTCGCCGCCGAAGCGCAGTTCCGGCAGCTCGTCGTCGCCGCGCCGCGCCTCGCCGAGGCGCGCCACGGCCTGGCGCGGGCGCTCGCCGCGCTCGGCCGCCGCGGCGAGGCGCTCGCCGCCCTGCTCGAGCTCGCCGCCGGCTCGACCGGAGAGCGTGCCGTCGGCTACGCCGGAGAGGCGGCGGCCCTCGCCCCCGAGTCGGCCGCCGCCCAGCTCGCCCTCGGTCGCGCGCTGATGCTCGCGCAGCGCTTCGATGCCGCGCTCGCCCCGCTCGCTCGCGCCGCCGAGATCTCGACCGCGGCGGCGCCGCACCTCTACCTCGGTCTCGCGCTCTGGGAGAGCGGTCGCATCGAGCCGGCGCGCGCCAGCCTGGAGAGGGCGGTGACGCTCGCGCCGGGCGACCCGGTCGCGCGGCACCAGCTCGGCCGGCTGGAGCTTTGGGCGGGGCGCGCCGAGCACGCCGTGCCGTTGCTGCGGGAGGCGGCGGGCCGGGCGCCGCGTGCGGTCGACGTGCAGGTCGACTACGCCCTGGCGCTCGAACGCTCCGGCGACCTCGGCGAGGCGCTCTCCGTCTATCGCCGGGCAGCGATTCTCGCGCCCGAGTCGCCCGCGCCGCGCTACGGCATGGGGCGCGTGCTGCGCCGCCTCGGCGACGAGCGATCGGCTCGCACCGAGCTCGAGCGCTTCGCCCGCCTGCAGGCGACGCAGGCGGAGGCCCAGGCGAAGGCGGGACGCGAGCGCGCCGGTCTCGACTTCGGATGGAATCTGCTCGCCGCCGGGCGTGACGCCGAGGCCGCGGCGCACTTCGCCGGCCTCGCCCTCTCCACCGAGTCGCTGGTCGGCCTGGCCGAGGCTCGCGCCCGGCTCGGCGATGCGGCCGGCGCCGTCGCGGCGCTCGAGCGCGCCGTCGAGCGGGATCCCCAACGCCACGATCTCCAGCTGCGATTGGCGGAAGCCCGGCAGCGCGCTGCCGTCGAGGAGGAGCGGTGACAGTGATTCCTCCGGCGCGGGCTCTCCTCGCGGGCGCGCTGCTCTCGACGGCCCCGGCTGCCGCGGAGAGCGCCGCCGATTGCGGCGGCCTGCGCCTGGTCGACGTGGCGCAGCGCTCGGGCGTCGCCGCCCGCCACGAGACCGGCGCGACGGGCGAATTCCACCTGCCGGAGACGATGGGTGCCGGCGTCGCCTGGCTCGACTACGACGCCGACGGCTGGCTCGACCTCTATTTCGTGCAGTCGGGGCCGTTCCCACCGAGCGCCGCCCCGCGAGCCGCCAATCGCCTCTTCCGCAACCGCGGCGACGGCACTTTCGAGGAGGCGACCGCGCCGAGCGGCAACGGGGATCGCGGCTACGGCCAGGGCGTGCTCGCCGTCGACTACGACGGCGACGGCATGTCCGATCTCTATCTCGCGAACTTCGGGCACGACCGGCTGCTGCGCAACCTCGGCGACGGCCGGTTCGCCGACGTCACCGAGGCGCTCGGCCTCGCGGTCGACGGCTGGAGCGCGTCGGCGGCCGCCGCGGACTCCGACGGCGACGGCTGGCTCGATCTCTACGTGGCGCGCTACGTCGACTACGACCCGAAGGCACCGCTCTACTGCGGCGATCCGGATGCGGGCGAACGCGGCTACTGCCATCCCGTGCTCTTCGACGGTGCGCCCGACGTGCTGCTGCGCAACCTGGGAGGCGCCGGATTCGCCGACGCGACGGCGGCGGCCGGGCTCGGGAGCGATCGCGCGCGCGGGCTCGGAGTCGCCTTCGTCGATCTCGACGCCGACGCGCGGCCCGACCTCTACGTGGCCAACGACCTCAACGCCAACTTCGTCTTCCACAATCTCGGCGACGGCCGGTTCGAGGACGTCTCGCTCGCCTCCGGCGCCGCGGTCGACGGTCAAGGCAACGCCCAGGCCGGCATGGGCGTCGTCGCCGCCGACTTCTTCGGCGACGGCCGGCCGCACCTCGTGGTGACCAACTTCGACGTCGAGACCAACACGCTCTACCGCAATCGCGGCGGCCTGCTCTTCGACGACGTCTCCGCCGAGTCGGGTTTCGGCCCGCCGTCGTTCAACCGCCTCGGCTTCGGCGTCGTCGCCGCCGACTTCGATCGCGACGGCTGGCTCGACGTCTACGTCGCCAACGGCCACATCTTCGCGCGGCCCCAGCGCGACAGCGTCAGCCATGCGCAGGTCGACCTGCTGCAGCTCGGCTCGCCGGACGGCCGGTTCCGCAGAGTCGAGTGCGGACCGGTGTTCGCCACGCCCCACGTCGGCCGCGGGCTGGCAGGCGGCGATTACGACAACGACGGCGCGCTCGATCTGGCGATCTCGAACAACGGCGGACCGCTGCAGCTCGTGCGCGTCGAAGGCGCCGAGGGGGCCTGGATCGGCGCCCGCCTGCTCGGGCGCGGCGGCAACCGCGAGGCGATCGGCGCTCGCGCCGAGCTCGTCACGCCGTCGCGGCGCCAGACGCGATGGGTCGTCGCCGGCGACTCGTACCAGTCGTCGAGCGAGCGGCGGCTGCTCTTCGCGCTGCCGGCGTCCGAGCCCGCGGCACTCGACCTGCTGTGGCCATCGGGTCGGCGGCAGCGATTCGTCGCGCCGCCGGCCGGGCGATATCTGACGCTAGTGGAACCGTCCGGCCGATGAGCGCCGGCGGCGGCCGCCGGCGACGACCGGTGGCGAGGCGCTGCTCGGCGGCCGCCGGGCTCCTCGCCGCGGCAGCGACCGTCGCCGCCGAGCCGGCGGCGATTCGCTTCGTCGACGTCGCGGCGGCCTGGGGCCTCGCCTTCCGGCACACGCACGGCGGCTCGGGCGAGTTCTACATGCCCGAGACGATGGGCGCGGGCGTCGGCATGCTCGACTACGACGGCGACGGCGACAACGATCTCTTTCTCGTCGATTCGGGCGCGCTGCCCGGATATTCGGGGCCAGTGACCGGTTCGCGCCTCTACCGCAACGAGGGCGCCGGGCGGTTCGTCGACGTCACCGCGCGCGCCGGCATCGCCGTCTCGGGCTACGGCATGGGAGCCGCGGCGGCGGACGTCGACGCCGACGGGTTCGTCGATCTCTACGTCACGGCCTTCGGTCCGAATCAGCTCTTCCGCAACCGCGGCGACGGCACCTTCGAGGACGTCTCGGCGACGAGCGGCGTCGACGATCCGCTGTGGAGCGCGTCGGCAGCGTTCGCCGACCTCGACGGCGACGGCTGGCTCGATCTCTACGTGACGAACTACGTCGACTTCGCCTTCGACCGCAACCCGATCTGCGGGCGCGCCGACCTCGGCCTGCGCTCCTACTGCCATCCCGATCAGTACGAAGGTCTTCCCGACCACGTCTTCCGCAACTCGGGCGGCGGCCGCTTCGCCGACGCCACCGCGCGCTGGGGCTTCGGCGCGGCGCGCGGCAAGGGCCTCGGCGTCGTCGCCTCCGACCTCGACGACGACGGCCGGGTCGATCTCTACGTCGCCAACGACATGACGCCGAACTTCCACTTCCGCAATCGCGGCGGCGGCGAGTTCGAGGAGATCGCGCTCGTCGCCGGCGACGCGCTCGGCCCGAGCGGCCTGCCCGAGGCAGGGATGGGTGTCGACGCGGGAGACATCGACGGCGACGGCCGCTTCGACCTCGTGGTCACGCACCTCGACCGGCAGACGAACGCGCTCTATTGCAACCGCGCCTTCGGGATCTTCTTCGACTGCCGCTTCCTCGCCGGCATCGCGGATCCCTCGGTCGCCATGGTCGGGTTCGGCGTCGCTTTCGCCGACCTCGACGACGACGGCTGGCTCGACCTCGTCGTCGCCAACGGGCACATCATCCACAACGTCGAGGGGATGCGCACCGGCACGACCTATAAGCAGCCGAATCAGGTGCTGCGCAACCTCGGCAACGGGCGCTTCGCCGTCGTCGCGGCGGCCGGTCTCGACGCGGTGCGCGCGAGCCGCGGCCTCGCGGTGGGCGACCTCTCTGGCGACGGCACCCTCGATCTCGCGATCACCAACTCGAACGACGAGGTCGAGGTCTACGAGAACCGGTCCGCCGGACGCGGCGGCTACCTGCGCGTCGATCTCGCCGCACCGCCGCCGAATCGCGGCGCGATCGGGTCGCGGGTCGAGCTCGCAGCGGGGGGCCGCCGGCAGGTGCGCGAGGCGCGCGCCGGCTCGTCGTACCTGTCGCAGGGCGAGTCGACGCTGCATTTCGGCCTCGGCGGCGCCGGGCGAGCGGAGCGGCTCCTCGTGCGCTGGCCCGACGGCCGGCGGAGCGAGCTGCGCGACGTGCCGGCGGATTGCCGTGTGCGGGTCCACGCCCCGCGGCCGGCGGCGCCGAGTGCCGCGGAAACGCCGGAGGGTGCCGGCGCGTAGCGCCTAGCGGGAGGCGCCTCCGGCTTCGGCCGGCCGTCCGCGCGGCGCCGGAGCGATCTCGCGGGTGAGCCAGCGCTCCCGGTACTCGCGCAACGCCGGCGTGTCCGGATAGCTCTCGCCGGCGGCGAACGGGTAGCCGCTCATGGCGCGGAAGGGGAGCGGCTCGAGCGTCGTGCCGGCGTAAGTGTTGCGGTCGGCGTCCTTGTCCCAGCCGTGGCTCTCGAGCATGGCTTCGCGCCGCCAGCCGGGAGCCGGCGGCGGCAGGTGCGAGGCGTCGAAGGCGAGCTCGAGCTCGTCGCCCGAGGCGAGCAGCACCAGCCGGTCGTCGGCGTCGAACAGCAGCTCGCGCACGTCGCCGTAGCGCGTGTAGCGCCCCGGCAGCGGCAGCCAGGGGGATTCGCGGGACAGGCGCGAGTAGTCGTAGTGGTGCGGCGCGTTGGGCGCCCGTCGCGCGAGTTCCGAGAAGCCGCGGAAGGCGAGCCGGGCGCGCTCGGGCGCGAGCTGCGCGACGAGACGGGGCTCGCCGTCGGCCGGCGCCGTCGACCAGGCGATGCGGTCCCACGAGATCCACATGTTGGTGACGATGCGCAGCCGGCGCGCACCGGCCGGTAGCGGCGGCAGATCGACGATCATCCGCTTCGTCTTGCCCGGCGGGAAGCCGAGCGCGGCGACGAGCGGCCGCCAGCCCTCGGCGGTCTCCACCTCCAGCCGCGGTGCCGCGGGCGCGAGATCGTCGCGCTGGGCGATCGCCAGGTTGAGGCTGGCGTCGGTCGGGAAGGTCCAGCCCTCGAGGTGAAGGCGGACCGGCTCCGTCGGAACCTCGCCGAGATCGAAGGTGAAGCGCCACGGCTCGGCGGCGAGGCCCTGATACCGGCTCGGCCGGAAACCGTCGGCGTAGCGCTCGTCGCGGCGGGCGACGAGCGCGGTCACCTCGCGCCCGGCGCCGTCCCAGGCGGCGGCGAGCGGGCGGACGGCGCGGCTCGCGAGCCAGCCGGGCGCGAGCTTCGCGCCGCCCGGCACGATGCGCAAGTTGGAGGCGATCTCGACGCCGTCGGGCACGTCGACCAGCCACAGGCGCGCGAGGTCGAAATGCGCCGCTTCCCAGAGCTCCTCGGTGACGCGCAGCTCGTAGCGCCCGTCGCGGGGCACGGCGCCTTCGACGCGCACCAGCTCCTCGGGGTGCGAGTCGGCCCAGCGGCCGGGGGCGACCGGCAGGCCGAGCGGAGCGCCCCACAGCAGGTCGGTGACGAACTCGATGCGCTCGCCGGTCCAGGCGTAGAGGAACGGGCAGCTCCCCTTGAGCACCTGCTCCTCGACGATCGTCTGGTTGCCGGCCACCGCGAGGCGGTTCTGCGGCACGCCGTTGGTCCACACCACGCGCAGGACCTCGGCCGCGTCGAGCTGCCCGAGCCCGAAGTGGGTGATCGGCCCGGTGACCTCGCGGAACTGGTAGGCGTGGCCGTCGAAGAGCTCGATCGTCGCCCCACGGCCGTCGAGATTGTTCTTGCTCGAGCCGGTCACGAGGCCGCGCAGCCGGACGCTCAGGTGGCGGTTGCGATGGCCGCCCTCGTTGGTGAGCAGGTGGAGGCCTTCGCTGCCGCCGACGACGAGATCGAGATCGCCGTCGCCGTCGAGGTCGGCGGCGGCGAGCGCAGCGGCCGCCGCCGGCGCGCCGGCGATCGCCAGGCTCGCGAAGGTGCCGTCGCGCTGCGCGAGCGCGGCGATGCCGCCCGCGCCCGCCGCCGCCAGGTCGAGCCGGCCGTCGTTGTCGAAGTCGGCCGCGATGAGGCCGCGGAAGGGGCGACGGGCTGCCTCCGGCAGCGGCCTTGCGACCGCTTCGTAGCGCCCGGAGCGCCGAGTCAGGAGCGCGATCCCCTGCTCGCCCGCGAGCACCAGCTCGGGCATGCCGTCCTGGCCGAGGTCGGCGGCGAGGACGGCCTCGGCGCCCGCCGCGGCGGCGAGCGGCGCCGCCTCGCCGGCGAGCTCGCCCTGCCAGCGGTTGCGCAGCCAGACGACGCCACCGGCGGTGACGGCGACGAGGTCGAGCGCCCCGTCGCGGTCGAGATCGCTCGCCCGGAGGTCGCGCACGGCGCCCTCCGGAGCGCCGCGCAGCGTGCGGTCGCCGACCGCCTCGAGGGGACCGGCGAGCGCGTTGCGGTAGAGCTCCCAGCCGGCGCGCCCGCCGGCGACGACGAGGTCGAGGTCGCCGTCGAGGTCGGCGTCGAGCGCGGCGAGCGCGGCCGCTCCGCCCGCGGCGAGACCGCTCTCGGCTCCGGCCGCCTGGAAGCCGCCGTCGCCGCGGCCGCGGAAGTGGTGGAGGACCGTCGGCCCGTAGGCGAGGAGGTCGAGCGCGCCGTCGTTGTCGAGGTCGAGCCCCTCGAGCTCGACGGCGTTCGCCGCCGGCAGGCAGTCCGCTGCCGCGAGCCGCCGCGCGGCGAGCCGGATCTCGAGACAGCCGGCGCCGTCGCCGCGCAGGCGGGCGAGGTCGATCCGCTGGTCGCCGTCGAAGTCGGCGGCCACCAGGGCGCGACCGAGCGTCGGCCGGGCGTCGAGCGCGCGGCCCGCGAAGCGCACCGCGACCGGCGCGCCGAAGGCGGTGCGCGGCGGCTCGCTCGCGAAGCGCGCGAGCGGCGTGCCCTGCACGCCGATGGTGAGCTCGGCGAGGCTCTGGCGATAGCCGGGCGTGATCTTGAGCACGTTCTCGAGCCGCAGGGCCTGGGTGCGCGCCCGCTCGAGCTCGCCGTCGGAGAGCGCGGCGAGCACGGCGCCGAGCGTCGTCTCGGCGATCGGCGGAGCCTGCGCGACGAGCTCGCGCACGCGCAGGAAGCGGCGCGAGGCCGCGGCCCGCTCGTCGCGCTCGAGCGCTCGTCGTCCGGCGCGCAGGAGGACGTAGAGGTTGTCCGGCCGCAGCCGCGCGAGCGCCGTGAGCGCGGCGTCCGCGGCCTCCTCGCCCGTCGGGCCGGGTGCCATCGCGGCGAGATCGAGAAGCAGAAAGTGCAGGCGCGGCACGTCGGGCGCCGCGGCCACGGCGCGCGCGGCGGCGGCGAGCGCCGCGGGCGCGTCGCCCGCCCAGCGCAGCACCTCGGCGTGGACGGCGAGCACTGCCGGATCGTTCGGCGCCACGGCCAGCGCGCTCTCGGCGCTCGTACGCGCTTCGTCGAGCTTCTGCTGGCGCAGCAGGGCGACGGCGAGATTGGCCGGCGCCAGCGGATCGCCCGGCACCAGGCGGACGAGCTCGCGGAAGACGGTCTCCGCCTCGCCGGGCTGCTCGTTCTCGAGCAGCGCCAGGCCGCGGTCGCGCAGCTCGATCGGATTGGGCGCCGCGAGCGCCGCCGCGGCGAGGACGCTCGCGCAGAGGCAGGCGAGGAGGGTGGAGAGCGGGAGTCGCCGCACGGCGCGGGGAGGCTCCGCGGACCGCGCCTCAGCGCGGCTCGGCGGCGCGCGCGAGCTCGAGCGTGCGCTCGACGCGCACCGGCAGTCCGGCCACGGGCTCGAGCGGGCGCCACACTTCGACCCCCTCCTCGTCGCCGATCGCGAACCACTGCGCCTCGCGCAGCGCGACCTCGAGGCGCAGCTTGCCGTCGGCCGGCGCCGGTCGCAGCGTCTCGGTCGTCCAGAAGTTGTAGAGCGCGACGGTCTCCGTCGCGCCGGCGGGGATCTGCTGCATGAAGAGCTGGTTGCGGTAGACGGCGAGCTCGGTGCCGTTGATGCGCACGTCGAAGCCGAGCGCCGAGGCGTCGCGGTCGCCGCCGTTGCGCAGGCGCACGCGCAAGCGACAGAGAGTGTCGGTCCCCGGCTGCGCCGGGTCGACCTCGAGCGCCTCGAGGACGAGCGGCGAGGCGGCCGCCGCCGGCTGAGCCTGCTCGCCGTGCGCGGCGGCGGCGCCCGCGAGCGAGAGCAGCGCGCCGCAGGCGA
The DNA here is from genome assembly GCA_036397015.1 of Thermoanaerobaculia bacterium. GTDB lineage: Bacteria > Acidobacteriota > Thermoanaerobaculia > Multivoradales > JAGPDF01 > JACTMI01. The sequence continues at coordinate 12,730 of DASWJT010000119.1, read as the reverse complement.
GACCGAGGGCGAACGCGCGCCGACAAGGGAGAGCTGGCGGGTCGAAGCGCGACGGAGATCGCATGGCGACGGCGAGGATATTACAGCCGGCGGCGAGCGCAACGCGTCCTCTCGTCGCGCCGAACGCGCTCGCTCGTCTCCTTCGCGCGGACCGTCGCCTCCGGCCGTAGCGGCTATGGCAGCGCACATAGCGCGTATGGCCGCTGCCGCCGGGAGAGACGGCGAAGACCGCCGTCGACGCTCCCGGATACATGGGCAAGTCACGTGTTCGTAAGGGTTTCAGAAACGACATGGAGCCGCGACGCGCCTGGCACCCGCTTTGCGGATGAGCGTTCGCTCAAGCGCCGAGTCGTTGCCCTCAACCTACCTTCGACCCAGGAGACCGACATCATGCAGCGGACCTTCGAAACTTCTCGACGTACGCGACGGGCGCCAGCGCGCCGCGCCGGCTGGGGCCTGATCGCCGGCTTCGCTTTGCTGGCCGCGCTCCCGGCCGCGCGCCTCGGCGCCGACGCCGAGCGTCGGTGGAACGACGCCGAGCTCATGGCCTCGTACGCCGAGTTGAAGTCGGTCGGGACGCTCACCGACGCGATCCTCCGGCCGAGCCTGCCGAGCGAGCCGCCGCAGACGGAGTTTCTCGACGCCCTCGCGTGGTTCGCCGCCGGCACGCCCGAGGAGCCCGGCTCGCTCACGCTCGCGCAGCTGGACGCGTTCCTCAACGGGCAGGTGCAGGTCTACCGCCACCTGCTGGAGGCGAAGGTCGAGCGCGGCGAGGAAAACGACTATCCGCGCACGCGGACCTGGAAGGTCATTCAGAAGCTGACGATGTTGCGCAACGAGATGGCGACCGCCCGGCGCGGCGGCAGCTTCGAGTTTCCGGCGACAGCGAGAGTGGCGGCAGCGGAGGATCCCTGGGAGCGCGAGCACACCCTGGGCTCGCCGGAGGAGTTCGACGTCAAGGTCTGCCAGGCCTCTTTCGTGCGTCCGGTGCTCGTCAAGTTCGGCAACACCAACTGCACGCAGTGCATGCTGTTCGAGATGATCGGCTCGATCAAGGAGCTCGCCGAGAACCCCTCCTACCGCGGCAAGGTCGACGTCTACAAGGTGTGGTGGGGGATGCGGCCCGACGACTCGTTCGCCGGCAAGCTTCGCGACCCCGAGCGCCTCGACGAGCTGGCCAAGGCGGAGGGGATCCGCTCGAGCCCTTACTTCGTCGTCTACCGCAACGGCCGCCGCTACGCCTGTGGCGACGCCTTCCCGGATGCCCGCGGCGCGGACGAGAAACTGGACGCCTGCCTGCTCGATCAGTCGGCCGCCGCGCCGGTGGCCAGCGCCTGCGCGCCGGCCGGCTCGGCTTCGTCGTCGTCGTGATCCGCGCCAGGCAAGCGATGAGATCCGGAGCGCAGATTGGAGTCACGCTGGCGATCCTGGTCGCCGGCGGCAGTCAACAGATGCTCGCCGACGTGAAGCTCGACGACGCGGGACGATTGACGCTCGCCGGCGATTTCCGTCTCCGGCTCGAGCAGGACTGGGATTCGCAGACGAGCGCGGGAGTCGAGCGCGAGGACCGGCTGCGTGCCCGCGCCCGCGCCCGGCTGAGCCTCGGCTATGCGCTCAGCGACTCCGTCGGCTTCGGCGTGCAGGTGGCGAGCGGCTCCGATGAGAGCCAGCAGTCTCCCCACATCACGATCCTCGACTTCGACGACAACAGCACGGGGGCCGCCAACTTCAATTTCGACAAGTGGTTCGTCCGCGTCCGTCAGGGCGACTTCGAGGGCTGGGCGGGACGCAACAGCGTGCCGGTGTGGAAGGCGAACGAGCTCTTCCTCGACGACGACGTGACGCCGGCCGGGATCGGGCTGCGCTACACGACCGCCGTCGGCGAGAAGGGCAAGCTCGGCTTCAACGGCGGCTACTTCTCGCCGCCGGCGGGAATGCGGGCCTTCGCGGGCAACCTCGCTCTCGGTCAGCTGGTGTGGTCGCACGAGGGCGCGGGGGGGACGGGCCTGACCCTCGCCGGCGGCGGCTTCCTGTTCGACGCCGATCCGGCCGACCCGAGCGCCATCCTCTTCCGCCAGGGCAACGGCGGCCGGGACTACACGATTTGGGTCGGCAACGCGCAGGCGCGGCGGCGGGTCGGCGGCAAGCCGTTGACCCTCGGCGCCGACTTCATGACCAACAGCGAGAGCTACTCGGCGCTCGATCCGGACCCCTTCACCGCCGCGAACCGCGACGAGACCGAGGGCTACGACGTTTACGTAACCTGGGGCGGCACGGGCGAGCGCGGCGACTGGCTGTTCGGCGTCTGGTACGCTCACATCGAGGCCCTGGCGGTGAACGCCTCCTTCGCGCAGGACGACTGGGTTCGTTGGGGCTCGGCGGACCAGACCGACTCGAGCGATTTCGAGGGCTTCGAGTTGCGCGCGGCGGTCGGCCTCGGACAGAAGCAGAACCTGGTGGCGCGCCTCTACCTCGTCGACGCGATCTCGAGCGTCCAGGACGGCAAGCGCTTCCGGGTCGACTGCAACGTCTCCTTCTGAGAGGAACCGGGCCGAGCGCGATCCGCATTCCTCTCCCGGCCGCGGAGGTCCGACCATGGCCTGGATCCAGACTCTCCCCCTCGACGGCGCCGACGCGGCGCTGCGCGACGCCGTCGCCGAGCTGCGCGCGCTCTATCCGCCCGAGTACCTGCCGGCGCCCGGCGACGACGATAGCGGCGGCGTCACCGCCGTGCACAGCTTGATCCCCGAGGCGCTGCGTCACGCCATGGCCACCTTCGGCGTGCTGATGTCGCCGGCGCTGCCGCTCGACCGCCGGCAGCACGAGATGATCTCGACCCGCGTCTCGGCGCTCAACCGGTGCCAGTATTGACTGCAATCCCACGCAGAGTTTCTGCGTGTCGTGACGCTCGACGCCGCGCTCGTCGCGGCGCTCGTCGAGGACTACGAGCACGCGCCGCTCACGGCGGCGGAGCGCGGCATGCTCGACTTCGTGACGCAGCTGACGCGCGACGCCACGCGGCTCGGCCCGCCGGACCTCGAGCGGCTGCGGGAGCTCGGCTTCGACGATCGCGGCATCCTGCAGATCACGCTCATCGCGTCGTGGTTCAACTACATCAATCGCGTCGCCGATGCGCTCGGCGTCGGGCGCGAGTGAGCCGCGCCGCGCGGATAGACTCTCGACGATGAATCCGCCCTCCGATCCCCGCCGCACGCCCGCGTCGCCGGCCGCGCCGGCGCGCCGGCGCTACGTGCCGGCGGTCGGACCGAATCTGAAGAAGGTCCTTTTCCTGGTCTTCGGACTCTTCGCCCTGCTGGCGGTGAACTCGACCTACCTGCTCGGCGTCACCGTGCTCGAGCGCGCCACCGGGCTCGTCTACCAGAACTGGTTCTACTTGCTGATGTTCTCGCTCCACCTCCTGCTCGGGGCGACGATCCTCGTGCCGGTAGTGCTCTTCGGCATCTTCCACTGGCGCAACGCCCACACCCGTCCCAACCGGCGCGCGGTGCGGGTCGGCGTCGCGCTCTACTCGACCGCGCTCCTCCTGCTGGCGAGCGGCATCGTGCTGACGCGGCTCGAGGGACTGATCGAGGTCAAGGATCCACAGGTGCGCTCGCTGGCCTACTGGGTGCACGTCGTCACCCCGTTCCTCGCCGCCTGGCTCTTCGTCCTCCACCGGCTGGCGGGCCGGCGCATCAAGTGGAAGGTCGGGGCGCGCTGGGCGGCGGTGGCCGGGGTCTCCGCGCTCGGCATGGTGCTCGTCCACGCCCAGGATCCGCGGCGCTGGAACGTCGTGGGACCGAAAGAGGGGGAGCGCTACTTCTTCCCTTCGCTGGCGCGCACCGCCTCGGGCAACTTCATCCCCGCCGCGGTGCTGATGGACGGACAGCTCTGCGCCGAGTGCCACGCCGACGTGCACGAGAGCTGGTCGAACAGCGTGCACCGCTTCAGCTCGTTCAACAATCCGCCGTATCTGTTCTCGGTGACCGAGACGCGCCAAGTCTCGATGCAGCGCACCGGCGACGTGCGCGCCGCCCGCTTCTGCGCCGGCTGCCACGATCCGGTGCCGTTCTTCTCCGGCAAGTTCGACGACCCCGACTTCGACATGAAGTCCGACACCACCGCGAATGCCGGGATCACCTGCACGTCGTGCCATGCCATTACCCATCTCAACAGCGTGCGCGGCAACTCCGACTACACGATCGACGAGCCGGTCCACTACCCCTTCACCTTCAGCGAGAACGAACGGCTGCGCAAGCTCAGCCGGCAGCTCATCAAGGCCAAGCCCGAGTTCCACAAGAAGACCTTTCTCAAGCCGTTCCACAAGACAGCGGAGTTCTGCTCGAGCTGCCACAAGGTCCACCTGCCGCCCGAGGTCAACGACTACAAGTTCCTGCGCGGCCAGAACCACTACGACACCTTCCTGCTCTCCGGCGCCTCGGGGCACGGCGTGGCGAGCTTCTACTATCCCGAGCGCGCCTTCGCGAGCTGCGCCAGCTGCCACATGGAGCCGATGCCGTCGGAGGACTTCGGCGCCAAGAACTACGCCGGCTACGCGGGGCTGACGATCCGCAACCACTTGTTCCCTTCCGCCAACACCGGGATCGCTCACCTCGTCGGGCTCGACGAGAGCGTGATCGCGGCGCACCGGGAGTTCAACGCGCGCACGGCGCGCGTCGATCTGTTCGGCGTGCGCGTAGGGACGACGGTGGACTCGCCGCTCGTCGCGCCGCTCGGTCCGCAGGTGCCGGCGCTCGTGCCCGGCCGCAGCTACCTGCTCGAGAGCGTGGTGCGCACCCTGCGCATGGGCCACCCCCTCACCCAGGGCACGGCGGACTCGAACGAGATCTGGCTCGCGGTCCGCGTGACCTCGGGCGGGCGGACGATCGGCGCGAGTGGCGGCTACGGCCCCGGGCGCGAGGTCGATCCGTGGTCGAAATTCTTCAACGTCTTCATGCTCGACCGCGAGGGCTACCGCATCGACCGCCGCAACGCGCAGGACATCTTCGTGCCGCTCTACAACTACCAGATCCCGCCGGGCGCCGCGGCGACCGTGCACTACCGCCTCGACCTGCCGCGCGACGTGCGCGACGAGGTGACCGTCGAGGCCGAGCTGCGCTACCGCAAGTTCGACACCACCTACCTGCGCCACGTCTTCGGCGCGGGGTACGAGAACGACCTGCCGGTGATGGTGCTGGCGCGCGATCGGGTCACTTTCCCGGTGGCCGGCGGCGCGCCGCCCGCCGGCGAGGGGGCGGAGCGCAAGACGCCGCCCGAATGGGAGCGCTGGAACGACTACGGTATCGGCCTGCTGCTCAGCGGCGAGTACCGGCAGGCGGAGGAGGCCTTCGCGCGCGTCGAAGCGCTCGGACGGCCGGACGGACCGCTCAACCTCGCCCGCAGCTACATCGAGCAGGGACGGGTCGGCGAGGATGCGGTGGCGGCGCTGGCGCGCGCCGCGCGCTTCGAGCCGGCGGCGCCGGCCTGGTCGATCGCCTGGTTCACCAGCCTCGTCAACTACGAAAACGGCTTCCTCGACGAAGCGATCGCCGATCTCGAGAGCATCCTGGAAGCCGACGACGCCGAATTGCGTCGGCGCGGCTTCGACTTCCGGCGCGACTACCGCGTGCTCAACCGACTGGGGCAGGCGCTCTTCGAGCGCGCCAAGCGGGAGCGCGGCCGCGACGACGAGCGCCTGCGCGGCCTCCTCGCCGAGGCCGCCCGGACCTTCGAGCGCACGCTGGCGCTCGATCCGGAGAACGTCGAAGCCCATTTCAATCTGAGCCTCGTCTACGCGCAGCTCGGCGACGCCGCGCTCGCCCGCGAGCACCGCGACCTGCACTCGCGCTACAAGCCGGACGAGAACGCGAGCGACCGCGCGATCGCCCTGGCGCGCGCCCGCTACCCGGCGGCCGACCGCGCCGCGAACCGAATCGTGATCTACGACCTGCGCCGCCCGGGCGCCTACGAGCTCGACGCGCCGGCGGCGAGCGAGCCGCTGCGCACGGCGGCGCTCGCGCCATGAGCCCGCAGCGCGGCCGCGAGGGCCGCGAGCACGAGGCGGAGGTCCCGGAGGAGGAGCTCGTCCCCGCCGACGATCGCGTCATCGGCGTCGCGCTGCGGCGCTCGGCGCTGGCTCTCGTCGCCCTGGCTCTCGTCGTCGGCGCCGGATGGGGAATCCGGCGGCTGCTCGGCGAGCGCCAGGCCGAGCGCGCCATCCCGGCCACCCAGCCGCGCGAGGTGCGGCGCGCGGTCGAGGCGCCGCCGCTGCCGTTCGCCGACGTCGCCGCGGCCGCCGGGATCACCTTCGTCCACCACAACGGCGCTTACGGCGACAAGCTCCTGCCGGAGACCATGGGCGGCGGCGTCGCGGTGCTCGACTACGACGGCGACGGCCTCGGCGACCTGCTCTTCGTCAACGGCTCGCCCTGGCCCCACCGCGCGCAGGCGAACGCCGCGCCGGCGCTCGTGCTCTACCGCAACCTCGGCTCCTGGCGCTTCGAGGAGGCGACCGCGCGCGCCGGCCTCGACGTCCGCCACTTCGGCATGGGAATCGCGGTCGGCGACGTCCAGGGCGACGGCCTCCCCGACCTGCTGCTCACCGGCGTCGGCGGCAACCGGCTGTTCGAGAACCACGGCGGGCGCTTCCGCGAGGTCACCGGCCGCGCCGGCGTCGGTGGCCGTGCCGACGACTGGAGCACCTGCGCCACGTTCTTCGACTACGACAACGACGGCCGGCTCGATCTGTTCGTCTGCAATTACGTTCGCTGGTCGAAGGAGATCGACTTCTCGGTCGACTACCGGCTGACCGGCGTCGGGCGCGCCTACGGCCCGCCGATGAACTACGAGGGCACCTACTCCTACCTCTTCCACAACCGTGGCGACGGCACCTTCGAAGACGTCTCGGCGGGAGCCGGAGTCCAGGTGAACAATCCGACGACGGGCAGGCCGATGGCCAAGGCGCTCGGCGTATTGGCCTCGGACGTCGACGGCGACGGCTTCGTCGATCTGTTCGTCGCCAACGACACGGTGGCGAACTTCTTCTTGCGCAACCGCGGCGACGGCACCTTCGCCGAGGAAGCGCTGCCGATGGGGCTCGCCTTCGGACCGAACGGCGTCGCCACCGGCGCCATGGGAATCGACGGCGGCCACTACCGCAACGACGGCGAGGTCGGCTTCTTCATCGGCAACTTCGCGCACGAGATGACCTCGCTCTACCGCTCGCAGGGCGATCCGGCGCTCTACGCCGACGAGGCGATCGCCGAGGGGATCGGCGGGCCGACGCGCATGGCGCTGTCGTTCGGCATCGCGCTCGCCGACCTCGACCTCGACGGACGGCTCGACCTCGTGCAGGCCAACGGTCACCTCGAGGACGAGATCGCCATCGTCGATCCGAGCCAGAGCTACCGCCAGAGCGCGCAGGTGTTCTGGAACGCCGGGCGTGGCGCCGAGCGGACCTTCGTCACCGTCCCGGCGAGCGCTCTCGGCGACCTCGCGCGCCCGATCGTCGGCCGCGGCGTCGTCTTCGGCGACCTCGACCGGGACGGCGACCTCGACCTGGTGCTGACCCAGATCGCCGGCGCTCCACTCGTCTTGCGCAACGATCAGACGAGCGGGCACCGCTCGCTGCGCGTCGAGCCGGTATGGGGCGGGCCGCCGCTGGCCGCCTACGGCACGCGGCTCGAGCTCGTCGACGGCGCGGAGCGCCAATGGCGCGAGCTCTCCACGACGCGGAGCTACCTCTCGCAGGTCGAGCCGATCGCCACCTTCGGCGCCGGCGAGAGCCCGGCGGCCGGCGAGCTCCTCCTGCGCTGGCCGGACGGTGGCGTGCAGAAGATCGCCTCGCCGCCGGCGGGGCGGCAGCTGCGCGTCGTCCATCCGCGCTCGGACGCCTAGTCCTCCGCGCTCGCGGATCCCGGCGCGGTCGAAGTCGCGCCCGGCGTGACGGCCAGGCGCAGCGTCCGAATTCGATTGCCCTGCACCTCGAGCACCTCGAGCTCGAGCGGCCCGACCGCGACGCGATCGCCGACCCGCGGCCGGCGCCCGATCTCGGAGAGGACGACGCCGCCGACGGTGTCCTCGTCGCGATCCGAGACTTCGAGGCCGAGCTCGCTCTCGAGATCGACGACCAGCATCGACCCCGACACCTGGTAGATGCCTGCGGCCTTGGCGACGAGCTCGGGCTTCTCGGCGTCGAACTCGTCCTGGATCGGACCGACGATCTCCTCGATGACGTTCTCGAGCGTGACGATGCCCGCCACGCCGCCGTACTCGTCGACCACCGCCGCCAGGTGCAGGCGCGCGCTGCGCATGCGCGCCAGGAGCTTGTCGAGCGGCGTCGTCTCGGGCACGAACGGCACCGGCCGCGCGATGCGCCGCAGGTCCGCTGGCGGCGGCGCCGTGGCGCGGAAGAGATCCTTGATGTGCACGATTCCCACGACGTGGTCGAGATCGCCTTCGCAGAGCGGGAAACGGGTGTGTCCGCTGCTGCGCGCCAGCTGCAGGTTCTCCTCGAGCGCCTGCTCGGTCGACAGGTAGACGACGTCGGCGCGCGGCACCATCACCTGCCGCGCGACGCGCTCGGACAGCTCGAAGACGCCCGACAGGAGATCGCGCTTCTCGCGCGCGAGCTGCGCGGCGCTGCTCGAGGCGAGCAGGATGCGGAGCTCCTCCTCGGAGTGCCCCATCTCGTGCTCGCCGACCGGTTGCAGGCCGCAGGCGCGCAGGATGCCGTTGGCCGTGTGGTTGAGCAGCCAGATCGCCGGGAACATCAGCCAGTAGAAGCCGTAGAGTGGAATCGACGTCCACAGCGCCGTGCCCGCCGGCCGGCGGATGGCGATCGACTTGGGCACGAGCTCGCCGAAGACGATATGCAGCACGCTCACGGTGGTGAAGGCGGCGGCGAGGCTCACCGAATGAACGAGCGCCGGCGAGGTCCCGGGCAACCTCTCGATCACCGGCTCGAGCAGCCAGGCGAACGCCGGCTTGCCGACCCAGCCGAGCGCGATCGAAGCGAGCGTGATCCCGAGCTGGGTCGCGGAGAGGTAGGCGTCGAGGTGCTGCACCATGTGCGCGGCGAGGCGCGCGCGCTTCTCGCCGCCCATCGCGTGGGAATCGATCTGGGTCGGCCGGACCTTGGCGAGGGCGAACTCCGCCGCGACGAAGAAGCCGTTGAGCGCGACGAGGAGAAGCCCGAGCGCGAGCCCGGTCCACGGGCTGATGCCGGGCGCGGTCGCACCGCCGCTGAGTGAGAGGAGGAGGCACATGGAGCGAACGGAGAGCGAGTCTACCCGAGCCCGACGACGGCGGTCGGGCTCAGCCCGCGAGCCGGCGCAGCGCCGCCTGCGCCTTGGCGATGTCGGCAGCGAAGCGCTCGCGCGGAGCATGCGCCACGAAGCGCTCGAGGGCGCGGCGCGCCGTGCCTCTCTCGCCGGCCTCGATCGCCACCAGACCCAGGTTGTAGAGCACGTCGTAGCGCTCGGGCTCGAGCGCCAGCGCGCGCTGCCAGGCGGCCATCGCCGGCCGCCGCTCCGCGCTGCGATAGCGCGCGACGCCGAGCGTGTTCCAGGTGTCGGCGCGGCCGGGATCGAGAACGACGGCGCGCTCGAGCGCGGCGCGCGCCTCGCTGGTGCGGCCGACCGCGAGCAGCACGGTGCCGAGCGCGGCGAGCAGGGGCGGGTTGTCGGGCTCGGTGGCGGCGAGCGGCTCGAGCGCGACGAGCGCCTCGGCGTCGCGGCCGAGATCGGCGAGGACGAGCGCGTGCAGGACGCGCGTCGCGGTCTCGGCGCCCGTTCCCAGCGGAGCGAGCAGGGCGAGCGCCTCCTGCGGTGCCCCCCGCTGGCGGTGGAGCGCGGCCAGCCGCCGGAGCGTCAGCTCGCTCGCCATCCCTTCGCGCACCGTCTGCCGCATGCGCCGGAGCGCGTCGTCGCGCCGGCCGGTCGCGAGATCGACCTGGATGAGGATCTCGTCGGCCGCCCGGGGATCGTGGGCGCGCCCGAGCTCGGCCAGCGCGCGGGCTTCCTCGAAGCGCTTCAGGTTGAGCTTTCCCGTCGCCACCGCCAGGGCGATCTCCGGCGCACCGCCCGAGAGCTCGAGCGCCCGCTCCCAGGCCGCGACCGACGGCTCCTCCGCGCCGAGCGCGTGCAGCGAGCGCGCCAGTCGCGTCCAGAGGTCGAGCATCTTCGGGTGCACGGCGAGCGCCGCGCGCAGCTCGCGGGCGGCGTCCTCGTGCCGGCTGTCGGCAAACGCCTCGAAGGCGCTCTCGATGGCGCCGAGCAGCTGGCGCTGGGACTTCGGATCGGGCAGCGACGCGTCGCGCGAGAGCGGCGGGCCGGCGAGATAGCCGAGCGCGGCGAGCTGCGCCGCGGTCTCGGCGTCGACGCTCTCGCGCTCGGCGAGCGGCCGGTCGATTCCCTGCACGACGTCGCGCAGGCGCGCCGCCTCCCGGCGGTGCTGCACGAGCACGTTGCGCTCCTGGCCGGGATCGTCCGCGAGGTCGTAGAGCTCGGGCTCCGGCGCGTCGACGAACGCCCAGCGCTCTTCGTAGATCGCCTGCAGGTCACTCCAGCCGAAGTGGAGCCGCGGCACGTAGCTCTCGGCGTAGATGCCGCGTGCGTTGGGCGCGTCCGCCGGCGGAGCGAGCAGCGAACGGCCGTCGAGGCCTGCCGTCGGCGCGGCACCGGCCAGTGCGAGCAACGTCGGCGCCACGTCGACGAGGCCGACCGGCCGGGCGATGCGGGTGCCGGCGTGGACGCGGCCCGGGAGCTTGAGGACGAGGGGCACGTGCACGGTTGCTCGGTAGAGGAAGATGCCGTGCTGCTTCTCGCCGTGGTCGCCCAGCCCTTCGCCGTGATCGGCGACCAGCGCGACGACGGCGCGCTCGTAAATGCCGAGCCGATCGAGCTCGCGGAGCAGGCCGTCGACGACGATGTCGGCGGTGGCGATCTCACCGTCGTAGGGCGCGCTCGCGTAGCGGCTGGCGAACGGCTCCGGCGGGTCGTACGGCGCGTGCGGCTCGTAGAGGTGCAGGAAGAGGAAGGCCGGCCGCGAGCCCTGCGCGCGCAGCCACTCGAGGGCGAGCGCGGTCGTCGCCAGGCCCGGCCGTTGCCCGCTGTCGAGCGAGGCGCCCGGCTCGCGCTCGATGGCGCTCTCGTAGACGTCGAAATCGGCGGCGAGGCCGGTCTCTGCGCGCAGGACGAACGCCGAGACGAATCCGCCCGTGGCGTAGCCCGCGGCACGCAACAAGCGGGGCAGGAACGGATGGCGCGCCGCGTCGAAGCGGTAGCCGGAGTTGTCGCGCACGCCGTGCGCGGGCGGCAGCAGGCCGGTCAGCAGCGAGACGTGGGACGGCAGGGTCAGCGGATAGTGTGCGTAGGCGTTGTCGTAGACGACGCCGTCGGCGGCGAGGCGATCGATCCCCGGCGTCGCGACGCCGCCGTAGCCGTAGACCGGTAGATGGTCGGCGCGCAGGGTATCGATCGAGACGAGCACGATCGGCGCCCCGGGAAAGCGCAGCTCGGGCTCGCCGCGGCAGGCGACGAGCGCGACCGTCGCGGCGAGAGCCAGCCGGCGCCGTCGCGCCGTCGCGTTGCGCTCGCCGCCTCGCGCCCGGCGCTCGGGAGAGCGGGCGGGCAATCGAATCATCGACGGATCTCCGAGCCGGGGGAGCGCTCGCCGCCGAGCGCGGCGAGGTCGCGGCGACTCTACCAACGCCTCGTCGCGTCGCCAAGCGAAGTCGCCGCGCGCCCGGTTGCTAGAGTGCGCGGTGGTGGACGACCGCTCGGCTGGCGCACGACCGATCCGCGTTCCGCGCACGGCGCCGCGCCGGCGCCTTCGCTGCCTCGTCGGCTTCGTCCTGCTCGCGCTCGCCGGCGACGCCGCGCGCGCCGAGCCGCGTTTCCGGGAGGTCGCCGGCGAGTGGGGGCTCGCGTTTCGTCACCATCACGGTGGCGCGGGCCAACGCTACATGGTCGAGACCATGGTCGGCGGCGTGGCGATCCTCGATTTCGATCTCGACGGCGACGAGGACGTCTTCTTCGTCGACGGCGGCCTGCTGCCGGGTTCTACGGGTGAGCCGCCGCGCTCGCGGCTCTATCGCAACGACGGCGGGCGTTTCGTCGACGTCATCGAGGCGAGCGGCATCGACGTCGCCGGCTACGGCTGCGGCGTCGTCGCGGGCGATGTCGACGGGGACGGCGATCTCGATCTCTACGTCACCGCATTCGGCCCCAACCGGCTCTTCCTCAATCGCGGCGACGGCACCTTCCGCGAGGCCGGCGCCGTGGCCGGCGTGGCGGACCCGCTGTGGAGCGCGGGCGCCGCCTTCGCGGACGCCGACGGCGACGGCGATCTCGACCTCTACGTCGCGAACTACGTCGACTTCGCGCTCGACAACCATAAGTTCTGCGGCGACAAGGCGTCGGGGACGCGCGGCTACTGCACGCCGGTGGTCTACGAGCCGCTCCCCGATCGCTTCTATCGCAACCTCGGCGACGGGCGCTTCCGCGACGACACCGCGGCGGCGGGCCTCGTCGAGCCCCTCGGCGGCGGCGCAGGCCTCGGCGTCGCCTTCGCGGATCTGACCGGAGATGGCCACCCCGACCTCTACGTCGCCAACGACCTCGACGCCAACTTCGTCTTCGTCAACCGCGGCGACGGGACCTTCGAGGACGTCTCGCTGCTCTCCGGCGCCGGCCACAGCGACACCGGCAAGGCGGAGGCCGGCATGGGC
>DASWJT010000118.1:0-18536 GCA_036397015.1 Thermoanaerobaculia bacterium | reverse complement strand
CTGGCGGCGGCGCACGCGCACGACCTGGTGCACCGCGACATCAAGCCCGGCAACGTGCTGCTCGGCCACGACGGCTCGATCAAGATCGCCGACTTCGGTCTCGCCACCTTCCTGCACAAGCTCAACGACGCCCCCGGCAGGGTCTTCGGCACGCCCGGCTTCATGGCGCCCGAGGCGCTGCAGGGGCGGCCCCTCGACGCGCGCAGCGATCTCTACGCCGTCGGCGTCGTGCTCTACCGCGCCGTGACCGGCCGCTACCCGGTGCGCGGCGCGACCTTCCGGCAGCTCATCCAGGGCACGCTGAGCGATCCGTCGCCGACGCCCGACGAGCTGCCCGAGGTGCCGCGCGAGGTCGCCGAGCCGATCTGCGCGCTGCTGCGCAAGCGGCCCGACGAGCGGCTGGCGCCGGCGTCGGAGGTGGCCGAGGTCCTCGCCGAGATCGCGCGCGAACACCGTCTGACCTGGCGACTCGACTTCACGCGCGGCGAGGCGACGTCCACTGCCAGCCCGTTCGTCGCCACCGCCAAGACGATGCGTCTCGACGCCGACCTCGCCTGATCGCGCGCACGCACCTTGGAGTCGTCGCTCACCTCCGTCGTCGTTCACGGCCTGCTGCTCGGCTGGAGCGTCGCCTGGCCGCCGGGACCGGTCAACGCCGAGATGATCCGCCGCGGCTTGACCGCGGGATTCGGCTCGGCGGTGGCGGTGGGGCTCGGCGCGTCGAGCGGCGACTTCCTGTGGGCGGCCGCCGTGGCGCTCGGCGCCGGCAGCCTCGCGGGGCTGCCCGGCGTGCGCCCGGCGCTCGGCGCGATCAGCCTCGCGCTGCTTCTCTTCCTCGCCTGGACCTTCTTCCGCGGCGCCTGGCGGAGCTGGCAGCGACAGCGCGCCGGCGCGGCGCCGGCGCCCATGACCGGGCGGTTCGACTCCACTCACGGCGGCTTCGTGCTCGGGCTGACGATGGCGCTATCGAGCCCGTGGAACCTCGCCTTCTGGCTCGCCGTCATCGGCCAGCAAGCCGGCACGACGCTCTCGCTCGGCCGCTCGCTGGTGCTGGCGACCGCCGTCGTCACGGCCGCCGTGGCGTGGACGTTCTTCCTCTGCACCGGCGTGCGGCTGGGGGCGCGCTTCGCGACGCCGGCGTGGGAGATCGGGACGAGCGCGGGGACGGGACTGCTGATGCTCTATTTCGCGGCGCGGCTGGTGGTGCGACTCGCGGCATAGCGCTCGGACGAAGGTAGGATGGGCCGCCTGCCGACCGACGAAACGAGAGCGATGGAGATCCACGACGACATCCTCGGCACGATGGGCAACACCCCCATCGTGTCGCTGCGCCGCTACCACCCGACCGGGGCCTGGCTGGTCGCCAAGCTCGAGTTCTTCAACCCCGGCTCGAGCGTCAAGGACCGCATCGGCATCGCCATGATCGAGGCCGCCGAGCGCGAGGGCAAGCTGACGCCGGGCATGACGATCGTCGAGCCGACCTCGGGCAACACCGGGCTCGGCCTCGCCATCGCCGCGATCCTGCGCGGCTACGAGCTCGTCTGCACCGCGTCGGAGAAGATCTCGCAGGAGAAGATCGCGCTGCTCGAGGCGCACGGCGCCGAGGTGATCGTCTGCCCGGTCGACGTGCCGAGCGATGACCCGCGCTCCTACACCAAGACCGCCGAGCGCATCGCACGCGAGCGCGGCGCCTTCCTCCCCTACCAGTACTTCAACCCCGCCAACCCCGGCGCCCACTACGAGACCACCGGCCCCGAGATCTGGCGCCAGACCGACGGCGGAGTCACGCACTTCGTCGCCGGCATCGGCACCGGCGGCACCATCTCGGGCGTCGCGCGCTACCTCAAGGAGCGCAACCCGGAGGTCCACGTCCTCGGCGTCGACACCGTGGGCAGCGTCTACGACTACTTCCACGAGCACGGCCAGGTGCCGCCACCCGAGGAGCTCGGCCTCTACCTGATCGACGGCATCGGGCAGAGCTACATCCCCGAAAGCTACTGGCCGCAGTACATCGACGACGTCGTCGCCGTCGACGACCGTACCGCCTACCAGGCCGTCTTCGAGCTGGCGCGCACCGACGCCATCTTCACCGGCTCCTCCGGCGGCGCCGCCGTGCACGCGGGCCGCGAGCTGGCGCGCACGCTCCGCGACGACGCCCTCGTCGTCACCCTCCTGCCCGACTCCGGCGAGCGCTACCTCTCGAAGCTCAATCCGGAGTGGATGCGGTCCAAGGGCTTGATCGACTGAGCCACGGGCCGCGCGCCGGCGCCGGCGGCGCAAATACTTGACGTGTCAATGAATATCCAGATACCCTTCTCCCCGCCATGAGACGCCGCATCTCCGTCCGCACCGAGATCCGGCAGACCCGCCTCTTCCGCTCCGCGGCGGAGGAGGCGGCGGTCGGCCTCATCCTCACCGCCGACCACCTGGTCCGCTGCCTCGCCGTGGTCATCGAGCCGTCGGGCATCACCCACCAGCAATACAACGTGCTGCGCATCCTGCGCGGCTCGCACCCGCAGCCGCTGCCGACGCTCGAGATCGCCGAGCGCATGATCGAGCAGACGCCCGGCATCACGCGCCTGCTCGACCGGCTGGAGACGAAGCAGCTGGTGGCGCGCGAGCGCGGCAGCGACGACCGCCGCTGCGTCTACTGCCGGATCAGCGAACGCGGGCTGGCGCTCGTCGGCGCGCTCGACGAGCCGGTGCGCGCGGTCGGCCGCGCGGCGTTCGCCACCCTGAGCCGCGCCGCCCAGCGCGAGCTCATCGCCCGGCTCGACGAGATCCGGGCGGCGCTGCGCGAGTAAGCGCCGCGCCTCGGTCCTGCTACGATCTCCGGCGTCGGCCGCGACCGCGGCCCGGCGCAGATCACTTTCCCGCCCTCCTCGGGAGGCTTCGTGTCGCGCAGATCCGCCTTCGGCTCGCTCCTCGCCCTCGCCGTCCTCGCCACCGCCTCGCCGCTCACCGGCAAGCCCGTCGACAAGAAAAAGGGAGGCGCCGAAGAGAAGAAGGAGGAGGGCCCGCTCTCCGCCGGCACCTTCGCCGGCATGAAGCTGCGCTCGATCGGGCCGGCGATGACCTCCGGCCGCATCGCCGACGTGGCGGTGGATCCGACCGACGGCAAGGTGTGGTGGATCGGGGTCGCCTCGGGCGGCGTCTGGAAAACGACCAACTCGGGCATCACCTGGACGCCGGTCTTCGACGGCGAGGGCTCGTTCTCGATCGGCGCGCTCGCCATCGACGGCGAGAACCCGAACATCGTCTGGGTCGGCACCGGCGAGAACAACAATCAGCGCAGCGTCGCCTACGGCGACGGCCTATATAGGACGATCGACGGCGGCAAGAGCTGGAAGAGGGTGGGGCTCGAGAAGGCCGAGCACATCGGCAGGATCGTCGTCGATCCGCGCGACTCGAACGTCGTCTGGGCGGCGGCGCAGGGGCCGCTGTGGAGCTCGGGCGGCGAGCGCGGCCTCTACAAAACGACCGACCTGGGCGAGACCTGGACGCAGGTGCTCGCGATCGACGACGACACCGGCGTCACCGACGTGGTGGTCGACCCCCGCGATCCCGACACCGTCTACGCCGCCGCTCACCAGCGCCGCCGCCACGTCTGGACCTGGATCGGCGGCGGCCCCGGCTCCGGGCTGCACAAGTCGACCGACGGCGGCAAGACCTGGCGCCAGCTGGCCGGCGGCTTCCCCGAGGGCGCGATCGGCCGCATCGGCCTGGCGATCTCGCCGCTCGACCCCGACGTCGTCTACGCCATGGTCGAGGCCGACGGCGAAGCGGCGGGCTTCTACCGCTCCGCCGACCGCGGCGAGAGCTGGGAGAAGCGCTCCGATTTCGCGTCCAGCGGCAACTATTACACCGAGATCTTCGCCGACCCGCACACGCTCGACCGCATCTACGCGATGGACACCTTCCTCATGGTCAGCGACGACGGCGGCAAGAGCTTCCGCCGCCTCGGCCAGAAGGCGATGCACGTCGACCACCATGCCATGTGGGTCGATCCCGACGACTCTGCGCACTACCTCACCGGCAACGACGGCGGTCTCTACGAGAGCTTCGACGGCGGCGCCACTTGGCGCTTCTTCGAGAACCTGCCGATCGCGCAGTTCTACCGCGTCAACGTCGACAACGACTGGCCGGTCTATCGCGTCTGCGGCGGGACCCAGGACAACAACTCGCTCTGCGGTCCGTCGCGCACGCTGCGCCACCAAGGCCCGGCCAACGAGGACTGGGAGATCACCCAGGGCGGCGACGGCTTCTGGACGGCGAGCGACCCGACCGATCCCCACATCGTCTACGCCGAGTCTCAGTACGGCGGCCTGACGCGGTTCGACCGCCGCAGCGGCGAGAACGTCGACATCCAGCCGCAGCCGGCGCCCGGCGAGGCGCCCTACCGCTGGAACTGGGACGCGCCGATGATCCTCTCGCCGCACTCGCCGACGCGGCTCTACTTCGCGGCCAACCGGCTCTTCCGCAGCGACGATCGCGGCGACAGATGGACCGCGGTCTCGCCCGATCTCACCCGCCAGCTCGACCGCAATCAGCTCGAGGTATTCGGCAAGGTGCAGCGGCCCGACGCGGTGGCGAAGAACCAGTCGACCTCGCTCTTCGGCAACATCGTCTCGCTCGCCGAGTCGCCGCGCGTCGCGGGTCTGCTCTACGTCGGCACCGACGACGGCCTGGTGCAGGTCTCCGAGGACGGCGGCGGCAGCTGGCGCAAAGTCGCGACCTTCTCCGGCGTTCCGGAGCGGACGTACGTCTCGCGCCTCACCGCTTCGCGGCACGCCGACGGCGCCGTCTATGCCGCGTTCGACAACCACAAGATGGGCGACTTCGCGCCCTACCTCCTGCGCAGCGACGACCGAGGCCGCAGCTGGCGCTCCATCGTCGGCGACCTGCCCGAGCGCGGCAGCGTCTACGCCGTGGTCGAGGACCCCGTCGACGCCGACCTGCTCTTCGCCGGCACCGAGTTCGGCCTCTTCTTCACCCTCGACGGCGGCGCGAAGTGGGTGCGCCTGACCGGCGGCCTGCCGACGATCGCGGTCAAGGACCTGGTCATCCAGGAGCGCGAGAGCGACCTCGTGCTCGCCACCTTCGGCCGCGGCTTCTACGTGCTCGACGACATCTCGCCGCTGCGCCGGGTCGACGCCGCGGCGCTCGAGGCGCCGGCGCTCCTCTTCCCGGTCGAGAGAGCCTGGCTCTACGTCCCCGGCTCGCGCCTCGGCGACCGCGAGAAAGGCTTTCTCGGCGAGACCTACTACCTGGGCGAGAACCCGCCGTACGGAGCCGTCTTCACCTACTACGTCAAGGAGGAGTGGACGTCGAAGAAGAAGCAGCGCCAGAAGTCCGAGAAGGAGGCCGACGAGGCCGGCAAGGAGCTGTCAGTGCCGAGCTTCGAGTCGCTGCGCGCGGAGGCGCGCGAGGAGGACGCCAAGCTCCTGCTCACGGTCGCCGGCGCCGACGGCACCGTCGTCCGCCGGCTCGAATCGCCGGTCAAGAAGGGCGTGCAGAGGATCGCCTGGGACCTGCGCTACCCGGCGGCCGACCCGGCCACCAAGGACGCCGACGAGCGCTCGCCCTGGCTGCCGCCGCCAGCCGGTCCGTTCGTCGCCCCCGGCGCCTACAGCGTGCGCCTCGACCGCATCCAGTCCGGCGAGGTGACGCCTCTCGCCGGGCCGGTCGCCTTCGAAGTCGACGTGCTCGGCAACGCCACGCTGGCGGCCAAGGACCGCGCCGCCGTGCTCGAGTTCCAGTTGCGGGTGGCGCGCCTGCAGCGGGCGGTGCTCGGCGCCGTCGGCCTCGCCGGGCAGCTCGAGGAGAGGCTGGCGCTCGTGCGCATCGCGATGGACGGCGCCCCGGCGCTCGATCCGCGGCTCGACGCGCGGGCGCGCGCGTTCGAGCTCGAGCTCGAATCGATCGAGATCGCGCTCTCCGGCGACCGCTTCCTGCGCCGCCGGCAGGAGAACACGCCGCCGGCGATCGACGAGCGGGTGATGAACGTCGTCTACTCGTCCTGGTACACGACCGCCGAGCCGACGACGACGCAGCGCGACGCCTTCCGTTACGCGAGCGAGCTGTTCGCCGCCGAGCTCGGACGGCTGCGCCAGCTGGCCGAGACCGACCTGCCGGCGCTCGAGACCGAGCTCGAGCGGGCCGGCGCGCCATGGACGCCGGGGCGCGTCCCGCTCTGGCAACCAGAGCCTTGAGCGAGCACGAGCGCCACGTCCGCTGGCGCGACCCCCGGGAGGCGATCGCGGCGGCGGTTTCCGGCCGCCTCTCGGGTCTCGAGTTCCTGCGCGGCATGATGGAGGGGCGGGTCCCCTACCCGCCTCTCGGCGTGCTCCTCGGCTTCGAGATCGACGTCGTCGAGCCCGGGCGGGTCGTCTTCGGCCTGCAGCCGGGCGAGCACCACTACAATCCGAACGGCGTCGTCCACGGCGGCGTGGCGGCGGCGCTGCTCGACACCGTCACCGGCTGCGCGGTGACGACGCTCCTGCCTTTTGGCACGACCTGCGCCACGCTCGAGCTCAAGGTCAACTACATCCGCTCGCTGACCGCGAGCTCGCCGCGTCTCGCCGCCGAGGGCACCGTGCTCCACCACGGCAAGCGCTCGGCGGTGGCCGAGGGCAAGCTCCTGCTGCCCGACGGCAAGCTCGCCGCCCACGCCACCTCGACACTGATGATCTTCCCGCCCGAAGAGGTCCACACCGGAGCCCGGAACCCCCGCTCCGGCTAGCCTCTTCGCGCCCGGATTCGGCGCCCTGCGTGCCCGAATCCGACGTTCGGGTTACAATGCGCGGAAATCGGGCGGAAACGCGCATGGCGACCTCCGGCTCCATCGAGATCCCCTTCGCCGCGGAGTGGGCTCATCTGCGGCAGGAGCGGTCCGCGCTCGAGCAGCGCCTCGTTCGCCTCGAGCAGGAGCGCGGCAGGGTCTCGGAAGCGGTCCTCGAGCGCGTGCGCGGCGATTACGAGCGCCGCCGCAAGGACTTCGACGCCCGGGCCGACGACCTCGCCGCCCGCGCGCGCCAGGAGTCGGGCAGCCTGCGCCGCGCCGTCGACCGTCAGGAGGAGGCGGTGCATCGTCTCCGCTTCGAGCTCGAGGAGTTCGATCTGCGCGAGCGCGTCGGCGAGCTCCTCGACTCGAGCTCGGCCGGCCGCGCCGCCGAGCTGCGCCGGGAGATCCAGAGCCTCGAGGCCGACCTCGCCGCCCTGCTCGAGCTGCAGCGGCAGGTCGACGTCATCGCCGAGGGGCAGTCGGCCGAACCGGCGGCCCTGGCCGGCGCTCCGCTCGCCGTCGAGACCCCGGCGGCCGTCGCGGCGCCGCCGGCCGCCGCCGCCGAGGCGCTGCCCCCCATTCCGCCGTTCACGCGCTCGTACGCCACCGTGCCGGGCGGCGAGCCGGTCATCGCCGCCGCCCGGCCTCGCCTGATTCCGCTCGAGAGCCCCGACGGCTCCGGCGCTTTCTTCCTCGAGGGCACGACCATCGTCGGCCGCACCGGCGACAACGGCCTGCGGCTGCTGGTCGGCACCGTCTCGCGCCGACACGCCGAGCTCGAGCCGACACCCGACGGCTGGGTAGTGCGCGACCTGCACTCCGAGAACGGCACCTGGGTGAACGGCGAGCGGATCTGGGAGCGCCTCCTCGCCGACGGCGACCAGGTGCAGTTCGGCTCGGTCGCGCTCGTCTTCCGGACGACTTAAGAGCCCCGTGCGAGCCTTCGACCTCGCCGCGCTGGTGGCTGCCGGCGCGGGCGCCGGCGTCATGAATGCGCTCGCCGGCGGCGGCACGCTCCTCTCGTTCCCCGTCCTCGTCCTGCTCGGCGTCCCGGCCAAGATCGCCAACGCCACCTCGACCGTGGCACTGGTGCCGGGCGCCCTCTCGAGCTTCGCCGGCTACTGGCCCGAGGTGCGCTCGCACCGCAAGTGGCTGGCCGTGCTACTCGTGCCGAGCCTCGTCGGCGGCGCGCTCGGCTCGCTGCTCCTGCTCCTCACGCCCGAGCGCGCCTTCGCCCGCCTGGCGCCGTGGCTGGTGCTCTTCGCCACTGCGCTGTTCGCCTGGCAGAGCCGCCGCGGCTCGGCCGGCGGCGACGACGAGCCGCCCGATCCGGCGGTGCGCGGCTCGCGCGGGCTCGCCGTCCTCGCCCAGCTCGGCGTCGCCCTCTACGGCGGCTACTTCGGCGCCGGCATCGGCATCCTGATGCTCGCCATCCTCGCCGCGCTCGGCCTCTCCAACATCCACGCCATGAATGGGTTGAAGAACTTCTTCGGCAGCTGCATCAACGGCGTCGCGGCGGCCATCTTCCTCGCGAGCGGCACCGTCGACTGGCGCTCGGGGCTGCCTCTACTCGTCGGCGCAGTCGCCGGCGGTTACGCCGGAGCCCGTTTCGGCCGCCGCATCGGCCGTGATCGAGCCCGCCGTGCAGTGATCTTGGTCGGCCTCCTCGTCACGGTGATCCTGCTCACGCAGCAGATCTGAGCGCAGACCGCGCACGTTTCCGGAATTCGCGGCGGCTGCACCTTGTTGGCGTCAACGAAAGCCGCCCCCGGGCGGCGAGCAAGCCACGAACGGATTCTCGGAGACGCCGATGAGCGCCCAGCAGCAGCTGCCTGTCCTCCCCCTGCGCGAGGCCGTGCTCTTCCCCGGCATCGCGATGCCGATCGGCGCGGGAAGAGCCGGTACCCTGCGGGCGGTCGACGCCGCGCTGCGCCAGCAGGAGCCGCTCGTGCTCGCCCTCACCCAGCGCCAGAACGTCGAGGAAGTCACGCCGGAAGGGCTCTACACCGTCGGCACCGTCGCCCGCATCGGCCAGGTGCACCGCAGCCTCTCGGGCATGCAGCTCGTGCTCCACGGCGAGCACCGCGGCATCGCCATTCGCCTGCACGAGAAGGACGGTTACCTGGTGGCCACCACCGTACCGGCGACCGAGCTCGCCCCGACCGATCCCCAGGACCCGGCCTTTTCCGCGCTGCTGCGCGAGGCCCACGAGCGCGGCCTCGAGCTGGCCAAGAAAGCGGGCCTGCCCGAGGAGCTGGCGCAGCAGGTGCTGACGCTGGTCACCGATCCGAGCCGCTTCGCCGACCTGGTGGCGGCGCACGTCGAGCTCGACTCCGCCGAGCGCCAGGCGCTGCTCGAGACGCTGTCGGTCGAGGAGCGCCTGCGGCGCGTGCTCGTGCAGGTGCAGCGCCAGCTCGACGTGCTCGAGGCGCAGCAGGACATCCAGAGCAAGGTGCGCGAGGAGCTCGGCGACCGCCAGCGCGAGGCGATCCTGCGCGAGCAGATGCGCGCCATCCAGAAGGAGCTCGGCGAGGACGAGGATGGCGGCGACGTCGACGAGCTCGCCGAGCGCCTGGGCAAGCTCGAGTTGCCGCCGGCCGTGCGCAAGGAGGTCGATCGCGAGCTCGGCCGGCTGCGCCGGATCGGCCGCGAGTCGATGGAGTCGCAGGTCATCCGCACCTACCTCGAAACCGTCGCCGAGCTGCCGTGGAATGCGCGCTCGGAGGAGAAGCTCGAAATCCAGCGCGCCGCGGCCATTCTCGACGAGGATCACTACGGACTGCAGGAGGTGAAGGACCGCGTGCTCGAGTTCCTCGCCGTGCGCCAGCTGCGCATGCAGCGCGAGAACGAGCGCGCCGCGCGCGAGGCGACGGCGGAAGTCGCCGCCGAGCCGACGGCCGAGGCCGACGCCGAGCCAACGGCGGAGGCCGCCGCCGAGCCGGCGCCGGAGGCCGCGGCGGCTGCGGGCGGCGAGGCGGCCGCTCCGTCCGAGGCGGCGCGCAAGCCGCTCACCCCCGCGGAGAAGGAGCGCAAGCGGCAGGCGAAAGGGCCGATCCTGCTCTTCGTCGGCCCGCCGGGCGTCGGCAAGACGTCGATCGCCCGTTCGATTGCGCGCGCCATGGGGCGCGAGTACGTGCGCATCTCGCTCGGCGGCGCGCGCGACGAGGCCGACATCCGCGGCCACCGGCGCACCTACGTCGGCGCCATGCCGGGCCGCATCCTGCAGGGCATGAAGCAGGCCGGCGTCAAGAATCCGGTCTTCCTGCTCGACGAAGTCGACAAGCTCGGCGTCTCGTTCCAAGGCGATCCGAGCGCAGCGCTGCTCGAGGTGCTCGACCCGGCGCAGAACGATTCGTTCGTCGACCACTACTTGGGCGTGCCGTTCGACCTCTCCGAGGTCCTCTTCGTCGCCACCGCCAACTTCGTGCAGCACATTCCGGCGCCGCTGCTCGACCGCATGGAGACGGTCGATTTCTCCGGCTACACCGAGAGCGAGAAGCGCGAGATCGCCCGTCGCTACCTCATCCCGCGCCAGCTCGAGGAGAACGGGCTCGACGGCGCGCAGCTCGCCATCGGCGACGCGGCGCTCGCCGAGATGATCTCCGGCTACACCCGCGAGGCCGGCGTGCGCCAGCTCGAGCGCGAGCTCGGCAAGCTCGCCCGCAAGGCGGCGCGCAAGATCGCCGCCGGCGACGCCGAGCGGCTCGAAGTCGGGCCGGAGTCGGTGCGCGAGCTGCTCGGCCGGCCGCGCGTGCACCCCGAGCGCGCCGCCGGCGAGGACCAGGTCGGCGTCGCGACCGGCATGTTCTACACGCCGGTGGGGGGCGACATCCTGTTCGTCGAGGCGTCGGTGATGAAGGGCAAGGGCGAGCTGGTGCTGACGGGCCAGCTCGGCGAGGTGATGAAGGAGTCGGCCCGCGCCGCCTGGAGCTACGCGCGCGCCCACGCCACCCAGCTCGGCGTCGATCCCGAGGCCTTCCAGCAGGATCTGCACATCCACGTGCCGGCCGGCGCGACACCCAAGGACGGCCCCTCGGCCGGCATCGCCATCGCCGCCGCCGTCGTCTCCGTGCTCTCCGGCCGCCCGGTGCGCCATGACGTGGCGATGACCGGCGAGATCACCCTCTCGGGGCGCGTCCTGCCGATCGGCGGTCTCAAGGAGAAGGTCCTCGGCGCGGTGCGCGCCGGCATCTCCCGCTTCATCCTGCCCAAGGAGAACCTCGACACCCTCGAGGACCTGCCCGCCGAGGTGCGCGATTCGATCGAGGTGGATCCGGTCGAGGAGCTCGGCGACGCCCTCGCCTTGGCACTGCGCGGCGCCAGCTTCCGCGAGGGGCGGCTGACCTTCGTCGAGGACCGTGACGCCGGCGGCGGCTACGCGCAACACTGATCCGTCGGGCGCGGTCGCTTAGAATCACGGCTCCCTGTCGAAAGGAGCCGCCCGTGCCGACCTCTCGCCGCCTCGCCCTCGCGCTGCTCGCGGCGCTCGCCGCGCCGTCGTCCGGGCTCGCCCTCGAGCCGTCGCCGCTCGCCGCCGAGATCGACCGCCTGGCGGCGGACCAGGAGGCGCGCATGCTCGAGTGGCGCCGCCACCTACACCGCCATCCCGAGCTTTCGAACCGCGAGTTCGAGACCGCCGAGTTCGTCGCCGCGCGGCTGCGCGAAATGGGCCTCCCGCCGCGCGTCGGCGTCGCCAAAACCGGCGTCGTGGCGGTGATCGAGGGCGGGCGTCCCGGGCCGGTGCTGGCCCTGCGCGCCGACATGGACGCTCTGCCGGTTCTCGAGGAGGTCGACCTTCCCTTCGCCAGCGAAGCCACCGGCGAGTACGAGGGCAAGAGCGTGCCGGTGATGCACGCCTGCGGGCACGACACCCACATGGCGATGCTGCTCGGCGCCGCCGAGATCCTCAACTCGCTGCGCGAGCGGCTCCCCGGCAAGGTCGTCCTCCTCTTCCAGCCCGCCGAGGAGGGCGTGCCGCCCGAGGAGCAGCCGCACGGCGCCGCGCTCATGGTGCACGAGGGCGTGCTGCGCGATCCGGCGGTCGACGCCGTCTTCGGCTTCCACGTCTTCGCCGGCTTCACCGCCGGCGACATCGGCTATCGCAGCGGACCGCAGCTCGCCGCCGCGGACCGCCTCGAGATCGTCGTCGAAGGCCGCCAGACGCACGGCTCGAAGCCGTGGGGCGGCGTCGACCCGATCGTCGCCGCCAGCGAGATCGTCGTCGCGCTGCAGACGATCGTCTCCCGCCAGGTCGACATCACCCGCGAGCCCGCAGTCGTCTCGATCGGCCAGTTCGAGGCGGGCGTGCGCAACAACATCATCCCCGACCGCGCGCGGCTGGTGGGGACGATTCGCACCTTCGACGAAGCGATGCGCGACGACATCCACGCCCGGGTGACGAAGATGGCCGAGTCGATCGCCGCCGCGCACGGCGCCAAGGCGACGGTCGCGATCGAGCGCGGCTATCCGGTGACGGTCAACGACCCGGCGCTGACCGCCCGCATGCTGCCGACCCTCGAGCGCGTCGCGCCCGGCCGCGTGCACGAGATCGCCAAGATCACGGGCGCCGAGGACTTCTCGCTCTACGCTCGCGAGGTGCCGGGCCTCTTCCTCTCGCTCGGCGTCACGCCGCCCGACCAGGTGGAGACCGCCGCCAGCAACCATTCGCCGCGCTTCTTCGTCGACGAGAGCGCGCTGGTGACCGGTCTGCGCGCCTTCGCCCACCTCGCCGCCGACTACCTCTTCGCCGGCGCGCGCTGAGCCGGCTCGGCGATGCTCTAGCGCCGCGGACCGCGGGCGCCGCGTTCGGCTAGGATGCCGGCCTCCATGCTCGACCCGCTCCCGAGCCCGCGCCCGGCGGCCCCCGTCCGCTGGGCGAAGGTGATCGACCACGAGAGCTGCATCGGCTGCCACGCCTGCACGACCGCCTGCAAGTCGGAGAACGAGGTGCCGCTCGGGGTCACCCGAACCTTCGTCAAGCAGGTCGAGACCGGCACCTTCCCCGAGGCCCGCCGCAATTTTCAGGTGACGCGCTGCAACCAGTGCGCCGACGCCCCGTGCGCCACCGCCTGCCCGACGAAAGCGATGCACGTGCGGCCGGACGGCATCGTCGATTTCGACAAGTCGATCTGCATCGGCTGCAAGGCGTGCATCGCGGCCTGCCCCTACGACGCCGTCTTCATCAACCCGGACGATCATGCGGCCGAGAAGTGCAACTTCTGCGCGCACCGCATCGACCAGGGGCTCGAGCCGGCGTGCGTCGTCGTCTGCCCGAGCGAGGCGATCCTCGTCGGCGACCTGAACGACCCCTCCTCGCGGGTCTCGCGCATCGTGCACCGGGAGCCGGTGCAGGTCCGCCGGCCCGAGAAGGACACGCAGCCGAAGCTCTTCTACAAGGGCGCGACGCAGGCGACGCTCGACCCGCTCGCCGCGCGGCGGCCGGGAGGCGGGCTCTTCGTGTGGAGCGAGCAGCGCACGGGCGGACAGCACGTCGTGGGCGGGCATCCGCCGGAGGCGAAGCGCAGCGGCACCAATTCGTCGGCCGCGGCGCTCCTCGCCTACGACGTCCCCCATCTCGCCCCGTGGGACTGGAAGGTCAGCCTCTACACAGTGACCAAGGCGATCGCCGCCGGCGCCTACTTGGCGCCGCTCGCTCTCGTCGCCGCCGGGAAGCTCGCCGAGTCGAGCCCGCTCTGGCGATGGAGCGGCCCGCTCCTCGGCCTGCTCTTCCTGGCGATCACCGGCGCTTTGCTCGTCGCCGATCTCACCCAGCCGAGGCGCTTCTGGATGATCTTCGCCAAACCGCAGTGGCGGAGCTGGCTCGTCCGCGGCGCCTTCCTCATCGCCGGCTACGGCGCCGCGCTCGCCGCGCACCTCGTCGCGACGTGGACGGGAAACTTCCATCTCCTCGAGCCGATCGCCCTCGCCGGCGCGCCGCTCGCCCTTGCCGCCGCCGTCTACACCGCGTTCCTCTTCGCGCAGGCGAAGGCGAGAGACCTCTGGCAGAGCCCCCTGCTCCCGCCGCAGATGGCTGTCCAGACCTTCCTCGCGGGCGCCGGCGCCACCGCCCCGCTGGCCTTCGCCGTGGCGCCCGAAGCGGTTCCTTCCCTTCTATGGATGCTTTCCGTTTCTGTTCTTTTTCACTTGGCCTTCGCTCTCGGCGAAGTCTTCCTCCCCCATTCGACCGCTCACGCGAGATTGGCGACCTGGGAGATGACTCGGGGCAGATACAAGAAATACTTCCATTTCGGGGGTCTGTTCCTGCTCGCCGCGCTGCTCGCGCCGTGGGCGGGCGAGGTCGCTCCGATGGGCGGAGCGGCGCTAGCGGTGGTCGGATTACTCGGACTGCTTTCGCACGAGCACGCCTACGTGCAGGCCGGGCAGTCGGTGCCGCTGGCATGAGAAGGTGACGAGGATCCAGCAATGAGCGCCCCCGACTCCATCCGCAAGGGCGAAGCGCGCGTCTCGGCCGCCGCGGCGGAGACCGCCGCGCGAGGGGAGACGTTCTATCCCGGGCCGAGCCGGGCCGGGCTGGCCGCCTACCCGCCCAAGGAGCGCTGGGACGAGTGGGTCGAGCTCGACTCGCGGGCGTGGCCCGAGCGCGTCGAGCGGCGCTATCGGCTGATCCCGACCACCTGTTTCAATTGCGAGTCGGCGTGCGGGCTGCTCGCTTACGTCGACCTCGATACCGGCGAGATCCGCAAGTTCGAGGGCAACCCCGAGCACCCCGGCTCGCGCGGGCGCAACTGCGCCAAGGGGCCGGCGACCCTCAACCAGGTCGAGGATCCGGACCGCATCCTCCATCCACTGAAGCGCGACGGCGAGCGCGGCTCGGGGAAGTGGCAGCGGGTCTCCTGGGAGGAGGCGCTCGCCGACATCGCCGGGCGGATCTCGCGTGCCCTCCGCGAGGGGCGGCAGAACGAGATCATGTACCACGTCGGCCGGCCCGGCGAGGACGGCTTCACCGAGCGGGTGCTCGCGGCATGGGGAATCGACGGGCACAACTCGCACACCAACATCTGCTCGTCGGCGGCGCGCGCCGGCTACCAGCTCTGGTGCGGCATCGACCGGCCGAGCCCCGACCACGCGCGGGCGAAGGTGATCCTCCTCGTCTCGTCGCACCTCGAGGCCGGGCACTACTTCAATCCGCACGCACAGCGCATCATCGAAGCCAAGAAGAGCGGCGCCAAGCTCGTCGTCGTCGACACGCGCCTGTCGAACAGCGCCACGCACGCCGACCACTGGCTGGCGCCGCAGCCGGGCTCGGAGGCGGCGATGCTGCTGGCGATCGCCAACCACCTGATCGCCACCCGGCGCTACGACCGCGAGTTCGTGCGCCGCTGGTGGAACTGGCAGGAGTACCTCGCCGAGCTGCACCCGCAGCTCGAGCCGACATTCGAGGCGTTCGAGGGCTGCCTGGCCGAAGAGTACGCGCGGTTCACGTTCGACTTCGCGGCCGCGGAGTCCGGCGTCGACGCCGCGACGCTGCGGGAGGTCGCCGAGCTCGTCGCCTCGGCCGGAACGCGTCTCTCGACCCACACCTGGCGCAGCGCCACGGCAGGCAACGAGGGCGGCTGGCAGGTGGCGCGCACGCTCTTCCTGCTGAACGCGCTCACCGGTTCGATCGCCACCGAGGGCGGCACCTATCCCAACGCCTGGCACAAGTTCGTGCCGCGGCCGATCCACCTGCCACGCCACCCCGCGAGCTGGAACGAGCTCAACTGGCCGCGCGAGTATCCGCTCGGCATGTACGAGATGTCGTTCCTCCTCCCTCACTTCCTGCGCGAGGGGCGGGGCAAGCTCGACGTCTACTTCACCCGCGTCTACAACCCGGTGTGGACCAATCCCGACGGCTTCCGCTGGATCGAGGCGCTCACCGACGAGTCCAAGGTCGGCCTCCACGTCGCGCTGACGCCGACCTGGAACGAGACCGCCTTCTTCGCCGACTACGTGCTGCCGATGGGAATCGGCTCCGAGCGCCACGACCTCCACTCCTACGAGACTTACGACGGGCAGTGGATCGGCTTCCGGCAACCGGTGCTGCGCGCGGCGAAGGAACGCGACGGCGTGAGAGTGAGCGATACGCGCGAGGTCAATCCCGGCGAGGTCTGGGAGGAGAACGAGCTCTGGCTCGACCTCACCTGGCGCATCGATCCCGACGGCGCGCTCGGCATCCGCCAATTCGCGGAGTCGAAGACGGCGCCGGGCACCAAGCTCTCGGTCGACGAGTACTACGGCTGGATCTTCGAGAATTCGGTCCCCGGACTGCCGGCGAAGGCGGCGGCAGAGGGCCTCGCGCCGCTCGCCTACATGCGCCGCTACGGCGCCTTCGAGGTGGCGCGCGACCTCGGGCCGCTCCACGAGCGCGAGGTGCCGGACCAGGAGCTCAGTGACGTCTCGGAGACCCGCTTCGGCCGCATCTACAGCCGCGCGCCCGCGCCGGCCGCGGTCAATCTCGCGCCCACCGGAGCGCCGCCGGGCGACGCCGACGGCCGCCGCGCCGTCGGCGTGCGCGTCGACGGCAAGGTCCTGCGCGGCTTTCCGACGCCGTCCGGCAAGCTCGAGTTCTTCTCCACCACTCTCGCCAGCTGGGGCTGGCGCGAGCACGCGCTGCCCGGTTACATCGAGAGCCACGTGCATCCCTCGCGGCTCGCGCCCGGCCAGATGCCGCTCATCTCGACATTCCGCCTGCCGGTGCACATCCACACTCGCAGCGCCAACGCCAAGTGGCTCGACGAGATCGCGCACACCAACCCGCTCTGGCTGCATCCGGAAGATGCAGCGAGGCTGCGCCTCGCGACGGGAGACCTGGTCCGCGTCGAGACCGAGATCGGCCACTTCGTGGTCAAGGCGTGGGTGACCGAGGGGATCCGCCCCGGCGTCGTCGCCTGCTCGCACCACATGGGGCGATGGAAGCTCAGAGACGGCGAGGGCCAGCGCCAGATGATGGCGACGGTAGCGATGGAGCGCGACGGCCCGTGCTGGGGCCTGCGCCGCGAGCGCGGCGCCGCGCCGTACGCATCGGATGACCCCGA
Organism: Thermoanaerobaculia bacterium; assembly: GCA_036397015.1. Classification (GTDB taxonomy): domain Bacteria; phylum Acidobacteriota; class Thermoanaerobaculia; order Multivoradales; family JAGPDF01; genus JACTMI01. The sequence goes on along the minus strand of DASWJT010000118.1, from coordinate 1,718 downwards.
CAGCGGCCGCATCTGGTGGAGCGACGTCGGCGTGCACCAGAATCTGACGTTCCCGGTGCACCCCGACCCGATTTCCGGGATGCACTGCTGGCACCAGGCGGTGCGCGTGCGCCGGGCAGAGCCCGGCGACCGCGCCGGCGACATCCACGTCGACGCCGAGAAGTCGACACGCACCTACGAGTCCTGGCTCGCCAAGGCCCGCCCGGCCGACCGCTTTTCCCCCGATGGCACCCGCCGCCCGAGCTGGCTCATCCGGCCCGTCAAGCCGGTGCCGGCGGCGTACCGGCTGCCGGACCGCTCTCGCCAAGGCTGACGCCTCGCCTCGTCGAGCGCTGCGCCGCCGGCGCACCTGAGCGAGCATCTTGCATGAGAATCCGCAACATGAGCGCGCAACGAGCGAGTGCCCTCCTTCTCGCCACCGGGCTTGTCGCCTCCTGCGCCACGGTGCGCGAGGCGGGGCGGACTTCGATCGACGGCGAGCTCGGCGCGGTGCGAGTGGCGGTGTTCGCGGACGACGACGCGCGCGCCGCCGGGCGGCTGCTCGACGAGCCGATCGCCGGGGTGCTCGAGCGGCGCGAGAAGGGGCGCTGGCAGCCGGTCTTCCGCAGCCTCGAGCCGAGTTGGGCGGTGGCGGGGCTCGAGGCCGGACGTTACCGCCTGCGCTTCGACCTCACGCTCGACGAGCGCGGTCAGCCGGAGGATCTCGAGCGACCCGTGCGGCGCGCGATCGAGGTGCGCCGCGGCGAGGCAGTCGACGTCGAGCTCATCCTCGACCACGTCTCGCCAGCGATGGTCGCCGCGGGAGCCGTCGCCGTCATCGTCGCCGCCGTCGTCCTCCACGAATGGCTCGATCACCACGATCTGCCCCGCCCGCCGCTGCCGCCGGCGTCGTGGGCGCTCGACGCCGCTTTCTGGATCACGCTCGACGCGGCGAGCCGGCCCCGCGCCTGGGTGCCACAGGCGCACGCTCCGCAGGTCACCTCGCACTTCCCGCGCGCCGCCGAAACGGTCGCGGCAGGACGCGTGCGCGTCGTCTTCGTGCTCTCCGAGGCGATCGACGGCGCACGCCTCGGCGACGACGCCGTCCTCGTCACCGACGACGAGAGCGTCGAGATCCCCGGCCGCGTGCACTGGGACGCCGACCGTTGGTGGATCGTCTGGGAGCCCGACGCGGCGTTGCCGCCCGGGCGCCGGCTGCGCGCGACGCTGCGCCACGACGCCATCGTCGACGCCACCGGTCTCGAGCTCGCCGGCCCCACCGGATTCGACTTCGAAACTGCGCCCTGAGCGGCGGCGAGGCGATCGCTTAGACTGCCGCGGTGAGCCCGCTCAATCCGGGGCGCATCCTCGCCGAGAAGGCCGCGACGCGGCTGAAGTTCCCGCAGCTCTTCGCCGTGCTGCTCGCCCTCTTCCTTTTCGATCTTGTCTTTCCAGATCTCGTTCCCTTCGTCGACGAGATCCTCCTCGGCCTCGGCGCCGCGCTCTTCGGCTCCTGGCGTGAGAAGGTGCCGCAGCGGCAGCCCGCCACGCCGCCGATGAAGAACGTCACCCCGCCCAAGGCCGGCTGACCGCAAACCGCGTCAGAACTTGCCGCTCGCGCCGCCGCCGCCGAAGTCGCCGCCGCCACCGCGGAAGCCGGGCTCGGGCTCGGCGGGGCGCGGCGCCGGTGAGAGGGCGGCGAGGGTCGCGGCGAGCTCGAGGAAGCTGCGCCGGCGGCC
>DASWJT010000117.1:0-10768 GCA_036397015.1 Thermoanaerobaculia bacterium | reverse complement strand
CAGCTCAAGATCCTGCAGGAGGTCATCTCGCTCACCGTCTTCGTGCCGTTCGCGCTGCTCTACATGAAGCGCCAGCTGACGCTCGACTACCTGTGGGCGTGCCTGTGCATCGCCGGCGCCGTCTACTTCCTTTTCCGCGGCTCGGCCGGCTGAGCGGCGAAGAACCGGGCGGCACGCACTCACGTAACATGGCCGCGTGACGCCGAGCGGCGTGCGAACATTGGCCGGCGGAAGGGGCGACGGGGATCTCGACACGATCCGCTTTCGCGGTCCGCTCGTCGCGATCGGGTCGTTTCGCGCCGCGCCCCACGATCCGCGCTTCCACGAGGCGGGCCGCATCGACACCCACCTCTTCGTCTTCCCGCGAACCGCAGTGCGGATTCGCCACCTGGGCGAGGAGGCCTTCGTCGCCGATCCCGCCGTCGTCACCTTCTACAACCGCGGCCAGCCCTATCGGCGGGACGCGATCTCGGCCGAAGGCGACCGCTGCGAATGGTTCGCTCCTGCACCCGAGGTCGTCGTCGAGGCGGTCTGTCGATTCGAGCCGCGCGCCGCGGAGCGCCCGGACCGGCCGTTCCGATTCGGCCGCGGCGCGAGCGATCCGCGCGTCTATCTGGCACAACGCCGACTGGTGCTCGAGCTGACTGCGGAGCCGACGCCGGAGCCGCTGCGCGTCGAGGAGGCCTGCTTCGATCTGCTTTACGCGGTGCTGGCGAGCGCCTACGGGAGCGCGGCCGCGCGGCGGGCGCCGACCCCGGCTGACGATCGCCGCGGACGCGAGCTCGCGGATCGCGCCGAGACCGTGCTCGCCGAGCGCTTCCGGGAGCGGCTCGGACTCGGACCGCTCGCCGCACTGCTCGGCGTTTCGCCCGGGCACCTCTGTCGCGTTTTCCGTCGCGTCGTCGGCGCGAGCCTGCACGGCTATCGCGAGCAGCTGCGGCTGCGCGCGGCGCTCGAGGAGATCGAATCGGACCGCGACCTGACCGATCTCGCGCTGGAGCTCGGCTACAGCAGCCACAGCCACTTCACCGCCGCCTTCCGGAGCTGCTTCGGGGAGACGCCGTCGGCCTATCGGCGCTCGCTCGCCGGCGCGGGCTCGGCGCGTCGAGCGGCGCGTGGTCGCGCTCGCCTTTCGCCGGTGCGCGCCGTCCGACGGCGCTGAGCTCGCCTCGGGCGCCCTGGCATCACGAATCTGATAGTCGGACGATCGCCGGTCGGCCTACCATCCCGGCGTGCTCGTCCCGACCCTGCCCTTGGCGGCCGCCGTCGCGCTCGTCGCCGCCGGCGCGGCGCAACCGACGCCCCCGCCGGCCCCGCCGCCGCCGCGCTGCGACGCGCCGGAGCACCGCCAGTTCGACTTCTGGCTCGGCGAGTGGGACGTCTACGAGGGCGAGGCGCTCGCCGGAACCAACCGCATCGAGACGATCCTCGACGGCTGCGCGCTGCGCGAGAGCTGGGTGGGGAGCTCCGGCATGCGCGGCACGAGCCTCAACTCCTTCTCGCCGCGCGACCGCCGGTGGCACCAGACCTGGGTCGACTCGAACGGCTTGCTGCTCGAGCTCGCCGGCACCTTCGAGAACGGCCGCATCGAGCTCGCGGGTCGAGTGCCGCAGCCGGACGGGGCAGCAGATGCGATGCATCGCATCACCTGGGAGCCGCGCGCGGACGGCACCGTGCGCCAGCACTGGCAGGCCTCGCGCGACGGCGGCGTCTCGTGGAGCGACGTCTTCGACGGCATCTATCGCCAGCGGCGCGGAGATCGCCCGCCGCCGCTCCGCGGTTCGCTGGATCCTCCGCTTGCGCGCACGCCGGCTTCCGCCACCGCGCCGCGATCGAGATGACGCCGGTCGAGATCGAGGTCGTTGGCGACTGGGCGTTCGCGCGGTTGAGAGTGGGGGGCAGCGTCGCTCTCGCCGGCAGCAACGAGGTCGTCGCGGTCAACGTCAAGGAGGTCGTCGTCTACCGCAAGGACGACACCGGCGCCTGGCGCATCGCCCGCCTGATCTCGAACGGCGACGGCGGCGAGCCCAGGCGCGGCGCGGGATCTGACAGGATCCGCGGCCGGCAGCGCCTTCGCGGGCTGCTGCCGCTCCACGATGACCCCGCCGCGCTCGCCGCGCTCCGCGCTCGCCGTCGTCTTCCTGACGGTGCTCGTCGACACCGTCGGCCTCGGCATCGTCATCCCGGTCTTTCCGGAGCTGATCGTCGAGCTCACCGGGGTCTCGCTCGCCCGCGCGGCGACCTTTGGTGGCGCGCTCGCCTTCGTCTTCGCCGCCACGCAGTTCCTCTGCGCGCCGGTCGTCGGCAGCCTGAGCGACCGCTTCGGCCGGCGGCCGGTGCTGCTCTTCTCGCTCGCCGCCTTCGGCCTCGACTACCTGCTGATGGCGGCGGCGCCGACGATCGCCTGGCTCTTCGTCGGCCGGGCGGTCGCCGGCCTGTCGGGCGCCAGCTACACCGCCGCCACCGCCTACGTCGCCGACGTCACCGCGCCCGAGCGGCGGGCGCAGGGGTTCGGGCTGATCGGCGCCGCCTTCGGCATCGGCTTCGTCCTCGGGCCCGCCCTGGGGGGGCTGCTCGGCGGCTTCGGGACGCGCGTGCCGTTCGTCGTCGCCGCGGGCGCGGCGCTGGCCAACTTCGTCTTCGGCTGGTTCGCGCTGCCGGAGAGCCTGGCGCACGACTCCCGGCGCGCCTTCTCGTGGCGCCGCGCCAACCCGCTCGGCGCGCTGGCGGCGATTGGCCGACATCCCGGCGTGCTCGGCATCGCCGGCGCGGTCTTTCTCTGGCAGCTCGCGCACCAGTCGCTGCCCTCGGTGTGGAGCTTCTACACGCTCGCCGAGTTCGGCTGGAGCGAGCGCACGGTGGGCGCCTCGCTCGCCTACGTCGGCGCCATCATGGCGGTCAGCCAGGGCTTTCTGACGCGGGTGCTCATCCCGCGCCTCGGCGGCGAGCGGCGCGCGGCGATCAGCGGCCTCGCCGGCGCCACCGCGGGCTACCTCGTCTTCGCTCTCGCGAGCGCCGGCTGGATGCTCTTCGCCGGCCTCACCACCTGGCTCCTCGCCGGCCTCGTCTATCCGTCGATGAACGCGCTCATGTCGCGGGTCGTTCCGAAGACCGCCCAGGGTGAGCTCCAGGGGGCAGTGACGTCGATGTTCAGCCTGAGCGCCATCGCCGGCCCGCCGCTCATGACGCTCCTCTTCGCCCGCTTCTCGGCCGCCGCCGCGCCTTGGCGCTTCCCGGGCGCCCCCTACGCGCTCTCCGCCTTGCTCGCCGTCGCCGCGCTCGCGCTCTTCGCGGCGGCGACGCAGGGGGACGGAGAGGGTTGAGATCCTTCCAGCGAAGGGTTCCGGTGGCCCACGTCGCGGGGAGACGCTCAGGCGAGCAGGCGGCGCACCGCCGCCGCCGCGTGGATGCGGGTGGAGTCGAGCAGCGGCACTTCCGCCGGCACGCTCTCGTCGAGGATCAAGCTGAGCTCGGTGCCGGCGAGCACGACGGCGTCGGCTCCCAGCTCGCGGTGAAGGCGCGAAACGACGGCGAGGAGGTTTTGGCGCGAGGCGTCGCGGACGATGCCGGGCACCAGCTCGGTGACGTAGAGGCGGTGCACGAGCTCCTGATCCGCGGCCGCGGGCGGAACGGTCGCGATCCCGGCGCCGGCGAGCGGCCCGGCGTAGAAGCGCCCGTCCATCGCGAACCGCGTGCCGAGCAGTCCGAGGCGGCGAAATCCGCGCCGCGACGCCTCGTCGCGCACGCACTCCACGATGCTGAGCAACGGAATCGGTGACCGCCGCTGCACTTCGTCGAAGACGACGTGCGGCGTATTGGCGGCGAGCAGCGCGAAGTCGGCGCCGGCGCGGGCCAAGCGCGCGATCTCGACGGTCAGCTCGGCGGCGAGCTCGTCGAGCTCGTTCGCCGCCACGCGGGCGAGGAGCCGATCGACGTCGAAGTGGGTGATGACGAGTCGGGGGTCGCCTGCGCCCGGGCGCTCCCTGCGATAGAGATCGAGGATCGTGCGGTAGTAGACGATGGTCGACTCGGGCCCGATGCCACCGACGATGCCTAGAGCTCTCACTCCCGGAGCCTAGCGAACCAAGTTCAGGGCGCAGTCGGTCGGGATTTCTGCTTGAAATTACGTACGAAAAAGCGTACGATGTGCCGGGAGGCGAGGATGAAGAGCGTGACAGCGAGCGAGGCGCGGGCGAGGCTCTACCGATTGGTCGACGAAGTGGCCGAGGGGCACGAACCGGTCTACATCACCGGCAAGCGCAGCGACGCGGTGCTCGTCGCCGCCGAGGACTGGAGCGCGGTGCAGGAGACGCTCTACCTGCTCTCGATCCCCGGCATGCGCGAGTCGATTCTCGCGGGCATGAAGACGCCTGTCGCCAAGACCTCCGAGAAGCCCGGCTGGTGACGCGGACCGGCTGAGCGATGGCCGGTCGCCGCTGGCGAGTCGTCTTCACCAAGCAAGCCCAAAAGGACGCCAAAAAGCTCGCCCGCGCCGGCCATCGCCCGCAGGCCGAGCGCCTGCTGGCGCTCCTCGCCACCGATCCCTACCGCTCGCCGCCGCCCTTCGAGAAGCTCGTCGGCGATCTCGCCGGCGCCTGCTCCCGCCGCATCAACCTCCAGCACCGCCTCGTCTACCAGGTCCTCGACGAGGAGCGAGTCGTCAAGATGCTGCGGATGTGGGCGCACTACGAGTAGGCGACCGGAAACCGGCTTCTCTCGCGGGCATCGAACCGAACGATCCGAGTGATCGGAGGGATTCGTGGAGGTGCGCTCGATGAATGCGGAGAGGCGGCGGCTCGCGGAGGCGAGAGCGGGGGAGAAGCCCTGGCGGCGGTGGGGGGCGTATCTGTCCGAGCGGCAGTGGGGGACGGTGCGCGAGGACTATTCGCCCAACGGCGCGGCGTGGGACTCGTTCCCCTACGAGATGTCGCTGGCGCGCGCCTACCGCTGGGGCGAGGACGGGCTCGCCGGGATCTCCGACGATCGGCAACTGCTCTGCCTGTCGCTGGCGCTGTGGAACGGCCGCGACCCGCACCTCAAAGAGAAGCTCTTCGGCTTGAGCGGGCCGCAGGGCAACCACGGCGAGGACGTCAAGGAGATGTACTGGTACCTCGACGCCACGCCGACCCACTCGTGGCTCGAGATGCTCTACAAGTACCCGCAGGCGGAGTATCCGTACGCCCGCCTCGTCGAGGAGAACCGCCGCCGCTCGAAGCACGAGAGCGAGCTCGAGATCACCGACACCGGTGCCTTCGACGACGGCCGCTATTTCGACGTCCGCCTCCAGGTCGCCAAGGCGGCACCCGAGGATCTGTTGATCCGCATCGAGGCGACGAACCGTGGCCCCGAGCCGGCGACGCTCCACGTCCTGCCGCAGCTCGCGTTCCGCAACACCTGGAGCTGGGGCGACGGCACGGCGAAGCCGCGGCTTTCGGGCGACGAAGGCGTCGTCACCGCCGAGCACGCCGAGCTCGGTACGCTCTACTGGCACGTCGATCCCGAGGCCGAGCTCCTCTACTGCGACAACGAGACCAACGCGCCGAAGCTGTGGAGCGCGCCGGCCGCCGGCAGCTATTTCAAGGACGGCGTCCACGAGACGGTCGTCCGCGGCCGCCGAGAGACGGTCAACCCGGAGCGGCACGGCACCAAGGTCGTCGCGCACCACGTGCTCGAGCTCGCCGCGGGGGAGACGAAGAGCGTGCGTGTCCATCTCTCGCGCAAGCGCTTCGCGCGTCCCTTCGCCGGCTTCGACAAGATCGTCGCCGAGCGCCGCGCCGAGGCCGACGCCTTCTACGCCGAGCTGCAGGCGCCCATCACCGACATCGAAACACTTCGCGTCCAGCGCCAGGCGTGGGCGGGCATGATCTGGAGCCAGCAGCTCTATCACTTCGACGTGCCGCGCTGGCTCGCCGGCGACCCCGGCCAGCCGGCGCCGCCGGCGTCGCGTCTCGACGGGCGCAACCACGAGTGGACGCACTTGAACAACGCCGACATCGTCTCGATGCCCGACAAGTGGGAGTACCCGTGGTACGCGGCGTGGGACCTGGCGTTTCACTGCATTCCGCTGGCGCGGCTCGACCCCGAGTTCGCCAAGAACCAGCTCGTGCTGCTGACGCGCGAGTGGTACATGCACCCGAACGGGCAGCTGCCGGCCTACGAGTGGAGCTTCGGCGACGTCAACCCGCCGGTGCACGCCTGGGCGGCGATGCGCGTCTACGAGATCGACCGCGAGGCGACGGGCGTCGCCGACCGGGCGTTCCTCGAGCGCGTCTTCCACAAGCTGATGCTCAACTTCACCTGGTGGGTGAACCGCAAGGACGTCGAGGGGCGGAACGTCTTCCAGGGCGGTTTCCTCGGCCTCGACAACATCGGCGTCTTCGACCGCTCGGCCGAGCTGCCCACGGGCGGCCACATCGACCAGGCCGACGGCACGAGCTGGATGGCGATGTACTGCCTGAACCTGATGCGCATCGCCCTCGAGCTCGCCCGGGAGAACCGCGTCTACGAGGACATCGCCACCAAGTTCTTCGAGCACTTCCTCTACATCGCCCAGGCGATGCGCGACCTGGGCGGCGCCGAGATCGATCTGTGGAACGAGGAGGACCAGTTCTTCTACGACGTGCTGCACAAGCCGGACGGCAGCGCCGAGCCGCTCAAGGTGCGCTCGATGGTCGGCTTGATCCCGCTCTTTGCCGTCGAGGTGCTCGACGCCGAGCTGCTCGCCAAGGTGCCCGACTTCGCGGCGCGCCTCGAGTGGTTCCTGAACTACCGCCCCGACCTCGCGGCGCTCGTTTCGCGTTGGCACGAGCCGGGCCAGGGCGACCGCCGGCTGCTCTCGCTGCTGCGCGGGCACCGCATGAAGCGGGTCTTGAAGCGCATGCTCGACGAGAGCGAGTTCCTCTCCGACCACGGCGTGCGGGCGCTGTCGAAGTTCCACCAGCGCGAGCCGTACCGGCTTTCGGTCGGCGGCCGCGAGTTCTCGGTCGCCTACCAGCCGGGCGAGTCCGAGTCGGGCCTCTTCGGCGGCAACTCGAACTGGCGCGGACCGGTGTGGATGCCGGTCAACTATTTACTGTGGGAGTCACTCAAGCGCTTCCACGGCTACTACGGCGACGAGTTCCGCGTCGAGTGCCCGACAGGCTCGGGGAACCTGGTCTCGCTCGGCGAGGCGGCCGACGAGCTGGCGCGGCGCCTCGGACGGCTCTTCCTCCCCGGCCCCGACGGCGTGCGGCCGTCGCTCGCCACACTCGGCCGATTCGCGTCGGACCCGCACTTCCGCGACCACGTCCTCTTCTGGGAGTACTTCCACGGCGACACCGGCCGCGGGGTCGGGGCGAGCCACCAGACCGGCTGGACCGGGTTGATCGCCGAGCTGCTGCGCTAGAGGTTCGCCGCGCGCGCGGGCGCTCCGCTCGGGCGGCACCGGCAGCGTGCTAGCTTGCGCGCGAGGTTCCCAAATGACCCTCGCCCCCGGCACCCGGCTGGGCTCCTACGAGATCCTCTCGCCGCTCGGCGCCGGCGGAATGGGGGAGGTTTACAGCGCCCGGGACTCGCGCCTCGGCCGCGAGGTGGCGATCAAGGTGCTGCCGGCGGAGGTCGCGGCCGATCCGGACCGCCTGGCGCGTTTCGAGCGCGAGGCGAAAGCAGTCTCGGCGCTCAACCATCCACACATCGTCACCCTCTACGAGCTCGGCGCGAGCGAGCGCGGGCCTTTCCTCGTCCTCGAGAAGATTGAGGGCGGCTCGCTGCGCGAGCTGCTGCGCGACGGCGCGCTGCCGGTCAAGCGGGTCTTGACGCTCGGGGCGCAGATCGCCGAGGGGCTCGCCAAGGCGCACTCGGTCGGCATCGTGCACCGCGACTTGAAGCCCGACAACGTCATGGTGAGCGAGGACGGCTTCGCCAAGATCCTCGATTTCGGGCTCGCCAAGCTCGTCTGGCCGGAGCTCGAGGGGGGCGCCGCGGAGCAGGCGACGACGCTCGCCGGGCCGACCGCTTCGGGGATGGTGCTCGGCACGCCCGGCTACCTCTCGCCCGAGCAGGCGGCGGGCCGCCCGGCCGACTTCCGCGCCGACCAGTTCGCGCTCGGCGCGCTGCTCTACGAAATGGCGACCGGCGAGCGGCCGTTCCGCGGCGCGTCGACCGGCGAGTCGCTCGCCGCCGTCCTGCGCGACGAGCCCGAGCCGCTGCGGACGAAGAACCCGTCGATTCCGGCGCCGCTCGGCTGGCTCGTCGAGCGCTGTCTCGCCAAGGACCCCAACGATCGCTACGGCTCGACCCGGGATCTCGCCCGCGACCTCGCCGACCTGCGCGACCATCTCTCGGAGATCTCGCGCGGCGAAGTGGTCGCTGCGGTCGCCCCGCCGCGTGGCCGCTGGCTCCCTACGCTGGCGTGGTCGGCGCTCGGGGCTGCGGCCGCTGCCATCGCGGCAGTCGCGGCGTGGGTCTCCGCGGGCGGGATGCGCGCTCCGAGCGCAACAGCCGCCTCTCGCCCGCAGCCGACTTTCGAGCAGCTCACCTTCCGCCGCGGCCACGTCGGCGCGGCGCGCTTCGCCCCCGACGGCGAGACCGTCGTCTATTCGGCGGCGTGGGGTGGCGAGCCGATGGAGCCGTTCCTCACCCGCCTCGACAGCGTCGAGTCGCGCGGTCTGGCGGTGCCCGGGGCGCAGGTCCTGGCGGTCTCCTCCTCCGGAGAGCTCGCCGTCGCGCTCGGTTGGACGCCGGTGAACCCCTACCGTGGCGGCGGCACGCTGGCGCGGCTGCCACTCGTCGGCGGCGCGCCGCGGGAGCTTCTCGAAGGGGTCTCGCTCGCCGACTGGGCGCCGGACGGGAAGAGCCTCGCCGTCCTCGTCCGGCGACCCGACGGCACGTCGCTCGAGTTTCCGATCGGCAAGGCGATCTACGCGCCCGCGGCGGAGGCGCAGGTCGTGAGCCTCCGCGTCTCTCCTCGGGGAGACCGCGTGGCGATCATCGAGATGGGCCGGACGGGAGCTTCCCTCGTCGTCATCGACCTCGCTGGCAAATCGACCACCCTTTCGCAGGGCTGGAACCGTGCTCGGGGCCTGGCCTGGGCGAAAGGGGGTGAAGAGATCTGGTTCACGGCCGCCAAATCGGGCTTCGCCCACGCGCTCTACGCCGTGGGCCTGGGTGGCGAGGAGCGCCTGGTGGCGCGGGTTCCGGGAAGTCTCATTCTGCACGACATCGGGAGCGACGGGTCGATCCTGCTGACCCAGGACAACATCCGGCGGGAGATCTCTGGTCTCGCCCCGGGCGAATCCGAGGAGCGCGACCTCTCCTGGCTCGACTACTCCTGGCCGCTCGACCTCTCGGAGGACGGCCGGACCCTCCTCTTCGCCGAGGGCTCCTCCGGCGAAGGGATGAACACGGCGATGTATCTCCGCGCGACCGACGGCTCGCCGGCCGTCCGGCTCGGTCAGGCCGGAGTCAATGCGGAGCTCTCCCCGGACGGGAGATGGATCTTGAACGCGGTCGCGGGCGAGGAAGGCATCCGCTTGGAAATCCTGCCCACGGGCGCTGGCGAGTCCCGCCCGCTCGAGGTCCCGGACCTCGAGATCGATGGCAAGGTGGCGTGGTTCCCGGACGGCCGCAGGCTCCTCTTCGTCGCGAACGAGAAGGGGAGACCTCAGCGCACCTTCGCGATGGACGTGTCGGGCGGAGAGGCCCGGGCGCTCACGCCCGAGGGCGTCGTCTTCCTCTGCCTCTCCCCCGACGGCGAGCGACTCGTCGGGTCCGACGAGCGTGAACGGAGCGCCGCCGTCTATCCGATTGCTGGCGGAACGCCGACGCCCCTGCCGCGCGCACTGGTCGACGACCCGAACGTGCTCGACGTGAATTTCGCCGCGGACAGTCGATCGCTCTACACGACGCACGCCGCCCGTGGCACCGGTCGGATCGAGCGCTGGGACCTGACGACGGGTCAGAGGACGCCGTGGAGGGACCTGCACGCGACCGACCCCGCCGGGGTCCTCCAGCTCGTCCCGATGGACGTCTCGTCCGACGGCAAGTCGTACGTCTACACGACGATTCGCATCCTCTCGACGCTCTATCGCGCGCAAGGTCTCGAGTAGATTCGCCTGCTCCCGGCGGCGATCGCTCCGGCGGGTGGACGACCGCGCGTCGCGGGGCCCAGCGGATCCCGGGCAGTGGCGAAACGCCAAGGAGCGTCCGATCATCCTAGGCGCGGCCGGGCCAGCGCCATGACCGTCGACCGCACGCTTCCGCACGATCCCTGCAGCGAGGCGAGGCCGCCCGGCGCGGCGGCGAAGCGGCGCCGGAAGGCGGCGCCGCCGCTCGTGCTCGCTTTCGACCGCGAGGAGCTCGGCGGCTACGAGCGACTCGCCGGGCGCGAGTGGCTGGAGACGAACGGCCTCGGCGGCTGGGCGAGCGGCACGCTGGCGGGCGCGCACACGCGGCGCTACCACGGCTGGCTCGTCGCGGCGACGAAGCCGCCGGTCGGGCGGCATGTGCTCGTCTCGAAGCTCGCCGAGACGGTCGTCCTCGCCGGCGGCGAGCGCGTCGAGCTCGATACGAATGCCTTTCCCGGCGCCGTTCATCCGCGTGGCTTCGAGCACCTCGAACGATTCGAGCAGGAGCTGTTTCCGGTCTTTCAGTTCGAGACGAAAGACTTTCTGTTGAAGAGGACCGTGGCCGGCGTGGACGGCGAGAACAGCGTCGTCGTCCTCTACGAGCTTCTGGAGGCGCCCGGCTCGCTCGAGCTCGAGCTGCGACCGTTCCTCGCCGGGCGGGACGT
>DASWJT010000116.1:0-3284 GCA_036397015.1 Thermoanaerobaculia bacterium | reverse complement strand
GGCGTCCGCAACCTCGCACGTGAAAGCCGGCCGGTTGAGAATGCTGGCTGTTACCAGCGCCAAACGATCGCAGGCGGTTCCCGATGTGCCGACCGCGGCGGAAGCCGGTGTGTCGGGATACGTCTATGAAACGTGGTTTGGCCTCTTTGCGCCGGCGGGCACTCCGCAATCAGTTCTTCGGAAGCTGAACCAGGCGACGGTCAAAGCGCTCGGTATGAAAGACGTGCGCGATCAGCTCGCCACGCAGGGCGTTGAAGCGGCCACCTCGACGCCGGCGGAGCTCGGGAGGATTCTGCGTGACGACACGGCGACTTGGGCGAAGATCATCAAGAGCGCGGGGATACCGATTAATTAAGCAGATCCGAGCGGAAGAGTTCGCGATAGGCCGCGCCGCGATGAGGGCGGAAGCGAGAGATGCCCTGCACGATCGCCATGAACACGATATGGGCTAGGATTACCGAATGCCCGACGCAGCCGATATGTCGCCCCGCGACCAGCCGAAGAGCTCGACCAGGGGCTCGACGAACACGCCGAACGAGCCGTGGTCGGCGCGGCTCGCGATATTGAGTCGTGTTGGCGGGGTGGCGGCGATAATAGGGCGCGCGAGAATCCGCGCCCTACCCGATGGGGAGCGTGGATAAGCGACTTCTGGACGCAATGCTGCCAGCGGTGCCAAGATAGAGGCTGGAGGATTTATGGCAGACCGCAAAAAACTGCTGGCGCGTATCACGACCGACCCGAATATCTGCTTCGGAAAGCCGTGCATACGCGGCACGCGCATCTGGGTATCGCTGATCGTCGAGAACCTCGCGGATGGCCTCACGGAGAAGGAACTGCTCGAAGCCTACCCGCAGTTGAAGCCCGATGACATCCGCGCGGCGCTCGCCTATGCGGCGGAGATTACGCGCGAACGCGTGATCCCGCTGCCCACGTAGCCGCATGCGGCGTGAGATTCAAGCTCGACGAGAATCTTGACGGCCGGCTCGCGGAGCTTCTGACCGAGCGTGGCCACGAGGCTGACTCGGTGGTTGCGGAAGGGCTGGGCGGGTCGTCCGACGAGCAACTGTTCAAGAAGTGCGTCGAAGATCGCCGGGTGCTGGTCACGCTCGACCTCGATTTCGCCGATCCATTGCGATTTGCGCCGGCAAAGGGAGCCGGAATCATGGTGCTGCGTCCGCGGCGGAACACGCTTGCCCTGATCCGTGAAACCTTGGCGGCTACGCTACCGGAGCTGGAACGGGATCAGATTGAGGGCGCACTGTGGATTGTCGAGCCGGGGCGCGTGCGTATGCACCGGCCTTGGGACGAAGAAGAGGACGTTTGATCGTGCGGTAAACCGGGGACCACCGTTTTCGGCTCATCAATTCAGACGGTCTGAGAATTCGCCTGCCGGAGCCCGAGCGGGCCTGCCGAATGTGGCCTTGAAGCAGGACTGGGTTATTTCAAATGTGTCCTTGACAGAAGGACACCTGTCCGCCAGGGAGCTAAATTCCCCACATGACGCGCCCGCCATTCGCCGAATTCAGCTCGCTCGCCGTTCGCGAGCTCACGGCGTGGATGAAGGGGCGTGCGCCATGGCCGGCGCGTCTCGATGCGGTCGTGCTCGAGCACGTTTCGCCGCTCGTGGGGGAAGCGGGCGATGACGTGAACGAGATTCTGGAGACCATGGACGAGCGCGAAGGGCAGCTCTTCGGCGTGGCGCTCGAGGATCTCTGCACGCGCCGCTATGCGGATTCCCCCGCGAACCTGGTGGATGATCTGCTCAAGGCGCGCGGCTTCCGGCTCCCGCCGCTCGCGAAGAAATACCTGGAAGCGGTTCGGGATTCCGTCCCCTCCATCTACGAAATCGTGTCGGTCGTTCCGGGCCATGGGGTGACGGTGCGCGACCTGCTCGTTGAAGGCGACCCGGTCGAGGTGATCGAAGTAAGCGGGTCGCGCCAGCTCGTGCAATGGGATCGCATCGCGGCCCGGGTCGTGACGCATGGCAGGCAGCACGTTTTCACGGGGGCGATCATCCCCGTGTGGGGCAAGGCCGGGGAGGCGCTGCTCGAACGGCTGCGGGCGGCGGTGCATGGGGCGGGCGGGCAGGCCGATGAGGGCATCGCGGTCGAGGCGTTCCGGCACCGGACGAGGTCGCTGCTGCGCGGGCTTGCGCCGGTGATCGGGGCGGCGCATGTCGCGGAGATTGTCGAGGACGTCCGGCGGCCGTTTCCGACCCTCGTGAACAGTGACGGAGAACCGTACGAGTTCATCGAGGCGCGCTACGCAATGTCCGCACGAGCCGCGAAGGAGGCTGCCGCCCGGCTCGATGGCAGCGCCAAATTGCAGCGCGCGGGGGCGCGGCCCGCGCGGTGGGACTGGATAGGCGAGCCGCCGCGGCGCGCGCTGCGAGCTTCCGGGCAGGACGGGGATCTCGCGTTCGAAACCTATAGCGTGAGTGACTCGAGCCGGGTGGTGCTCGCGGGACTGAAGCTCGCGCGTGGGTGGCTTACGCTGTCGGTCAACTCGCGCGCGCGGTTGGGGCGCGCAAGGACGATGATCGAGCCGCTGCTCGCGGGCCTGGTGGGCAAGCCCGAGATCGAGGCGAGGTCCGTAGCGGAGGCGATGGCGCGGCAGGAGAGGGCACCGTCCGCTCGACGCCGCGCCGTGCCTGGCCAGGCCGCGCGCGAGGCGACCGGGCGCTTTCTCGACGCGCACTATCGCCGGTGGCTCGACGAGCCGGTTCCGGCGCTCGGCGGCTCGACGCCGCGCGAGGCGGCACGCGATGCGGAGGGACGCGCGCGGCTCGTCGCGCTCCTCAAGGAGCTGGAACGGAACGAAGCGCGGCGGCGCAGGGAAGATGGCTCGAGCTACGACGCGCTCTGGCTATGGCGCGAGCTAGGCATGGAGCACCTGCGCCGTTGACAGGCCCAAGCCATTTTGGCCGCTTCGCCGGCCTTATCCCGCAACGGGCGCGGGCTTCATCACGCCTTTCGCGCCGGCCGCGGGCGGCCTCTTGTGGCGCGGCAGGGCAAGCGCCAACGGGATGCCTACGCAGGTCGTGAGGATCGCGGCGGCGATCGACCACGTGTAGGCGCCGGAGAGGTCGAAGAGGAAGCCGCTGAGCCAGCCGCCCAGGACCATGCCGGTGCCGGCGCCCACCATCTGGAAGGAATAGATCGTGCCGAGCGGCGCCGATGCGCCGAAGAGCTGGCGGTGTAACATCATGGCGCCGCCCTTCGAGTGACTTTCCCACACGGATAGGAAATGCAATGGACAAGACCGCGCTTCGCACGAGAACAGGC
>DASWJT010000115.1:0-12743 GCA_036397015.1 Thermoanaerobaculia bacterium | reverse complement strand
GCTGCGCAGTCTGATGTCGCGCCACCCGTGGCTGCAGCTCAACCTGCTCACCGCCTTCGTCGCCGGCGGCGTCGTCGGCATCTTCCAGGACACCATCGACCAGATCGTCGTCCTCGCCGCCTTCCTGCCGGTGCTCGCCGGCCAGTCGGGCAACACCGGCTGCCAGGCGCTGGCGGTGATGCTGCGCGGCATGACGCTCGGCGAAGTCAAGCCCGGTTTCGCGATCCGTATCGTCGCCAAGGAGACGTTGCTCGGCTTCATGAACGGCCTCTTCGTCGGCGTCGTCGCCGGCGGCGGCATGTGGTTCTACGCCAGCCGGCAGGAGGGCCTCGACAAGTCTCCGCTGATGCTCGGCGCGATCGTCTGCGCGGCGATGATCCTCGCCTGCGTCGCGAGCGGCATCTCCGGCGCGCTCATTCCACTGGCGCTCAAGAAGGCCGGCGCCGACCCGGCAACCGCCTCGAGCATCTTCCTGACCACGATGACCGACGTCGCCTCGATGGGCGCCTTCCTCGGCCTCGCCACCTGGCTGTTGCTCTGACGGCCGGCGGGCCGCGGGCTCAGCGCTGACGGATCCGCGCGGCCAGCTCCTCGACGGTGGCGACCTCGACGACGTCGAGCTCGCGGCCGCCGCGGGCGCTGCCGGGCGGCGCGAAGGCGCGGCGGAAGCCGTGCGCCGCCGCCTCGCGCAGGCGCGGCTCGAGGCCGCCCACCGGCCGCACCTCGCCGAGCAGCCCGATCTCGCCGAGGAAGACGGCGTCGGCCGGCAGCGCCACGCCCTCGCAGGCCGAGATGAGCGCCGCGGCGACGGCGAGGTCGGCGGCCGGCTCGCGCAGCGCCAGGCCGCCGACGACGTTCAGGAAGACATCGCGGTCGGCGAGCGCCAGGCGCGCGAAGCGCTCGAGCACGGCGACGAGCAGCACGACGCGATTCGAATCGAGCCCCACCGCCATGCGCCGCGGCGACGGGAAGTTCGTCGGGTGCACCAGGGCCTGCGTCTCGACGAGCAGCGGGCGCGTGCCGGAGAGCGTCGCCAGCACCGCCGAGCCGGGCGCGCCGACGCGCCGGCGGGCGAGGAAGGCCTGCGACGGATCGGCGACCTCGACGAGCCCGCTGTCGCGCATCTCGTAGAGCGCGATCTCGCCGGTCGGCCCGTAGCGGTTTTTGCTCGCGCGCAGCAGGCGGTGGTCGGATTCCGGATCGCCCTCGAAGGTGAGGACCGTGTCGACGAGGTGCTCGAGCGCCTTCGGCCCGGCGATCGAGCCCTCCTTGGTGACGTGGCCGACGAGGACGAGCGAGCGCTCGCTGCGCTTGGCCGCCGCGCAGAGCCGTTGCGCGACGTGGCGCACCTGGCCGATCGAGCCGGCTGGTGACTCGAGCTCCTCGCTGCGCACGGCCTGCACCGAATCGACGAGTAGCACGTCGGGGGCCGCGGCCTCGACGCTCGCGACGATCGCTTCGAGATCGCTCTCGCCGAGCACGCCCACCGCGCTGCCGGCGACCGCCAGCCGCTCGGCGCGCAGGCGCAGTTGTCGCGGCGACTCCTCGGCGCTGACGTAGGCGACGCTGCAGCCCGCGGCGACCAGGTGCGCGGCCGTCTGCAGCAGGAGCGTCGATTTGCCGATCCCCGGCTCGCCGGCGAGCAGCACCGTGCCGCCGCGCACCAGACCACCTCCCAGGACGCGGTCGAGCGCCGCGCTGCCCGTGGCGCTGCGGGCGACCCGGTCGGTCTCGACGCCGCCGAGCGGCACGATCGCCGCGCCGGCGGCCGCAGCCCGCTTCCGCTTCGCGCCCGCCTGCGGCAGCGTCTCCTCGACCAGCGTCGACCAGCCGCCGCACTCGGGGCAGCGGCCGAGCCAGCCGCTCGCTCGGTAGCCGCACGCCTGACAGACGAACGCGGTGCGCGACGCGGCCACGGCTCAGAAGTCGGGAACCGAGCCGAGCAGGTACTTGATGTCGTCGTCCGACCAGCGCAGGCCGAAGCCGACAAACGGCGAGCGCAGCTCGTCGACCAGCGGATCGTCGTAGCCGGCCTCGACGAAGAGGTTGCGCCACGGGTACCAGAGCGTCGACAGCCGCAGGTGTGGATCGAGGTCGAGCTCGCGCGAGAAGTCGTAGGCCTCGAACGACAACCACAGGCGGTTCGGGACCAGGCTGTACTCGACCTGGGCGCCGCCGCTGTTCTCGAGCAGGCCGAGCCAGAGGCGGCCGCGGCGAGCGGCGAACGGGAAACCGAACAGCGCCGAGTACTCGTTGCGGCGCTCGTCCCGCGTCAGGCGCGTCGTGGTCGTCGTCTCGACGGTGCCGTCGGGGAGCGTTACCGTCTCGACGGCGCTCTTCTCCTGCACGCGGCCGTAGGGATCGGACACCAGGTCGAAGCGATAGAGGCGCTTGCTGTCGTCGCCCTGGGGCAGGAAATCGGCGCGGAAGGCGCTGCGCGACTCCTCGGTCTCCGACAGGTAGGTCGCCCCGAGGCCGAGCTCGACCTCGAGCTTCTGCGCCCGGCCGAGCGTGTCGCTCAGCGTCGCGACGCCGCTCTCGACGCTCGCCAGCGCGTCGAGCAGCTCGTCGTGCGCCTCGTCGGAGGTGAGCAGCTTGCCGATCGTGCCCTCGCCTCGCGCCAGCCGGTCGGTGATCGTGTTCAGGTTGTCGACCGAGCGCTGCACGCTCGAAGTGAGCTCCTTGATGTTGGCGATGCCGTCCTTCAGGTTGTCGCGGTTCTCGGCGACCACCGCGTCGACCCGGCCGAGCACGCGCTCGATCTGCGCCGTCAGCCGCGGCAGGTCCTCTGCCAGCGTCGCGCTGAAGCGCTCGAAATTGCGCATCGTGCCGCCGAAGCTGTCGCGGTTCTCGGCGATCACCGCGCGCAGCTCGTCGGCCGTCGCCTGCAGGCTCGTCACCAGGTCGCCGAAGCCGCCGCCCTCCCCCGAGACGCCGCCCAGCACGTTCTGGATCGAGGTGCCGATCTCGTCGATCTTGGCCATGGCGTCGTCGAAGCTCAGCGGGGTGCGGCCGGGCAGGACGGCGCCGTCGGCAAGCGGCGGCGCGCCCGGCGGACCGGGATCGAGCTCGACGAACTTGTCGCCGAGCAGGCCCTGGTTGGCGATGCTGGCAAAGGCGCCTGCGGTCAGCGCCAGGTCGGCGTCGACGAGCAGCGTGACGCGCGCCCGCCGCCCGTCCGCGTCGAGCGCCACGCCGTCGACGCGGCCGACGCGCACGCCCGCGACGCGCACCGCCGCCTTGTCGTCGAGGCCGACGACCGAATCGAAGACGGCGTCGATGCGGCGGCCGGCATCGGCGAACGGATTCCAGTCCTCGATGCGGAGGATGAGCCAGGCGAGCAGCACCAGGGCCACGGTCATGAAGATCCCGACTTTGACGGTCTGCGACATGGCGCTAGCTCCCCTTCACTACCCTACTCGGTCAGCGGGCCGCTCGCGAGCCCGCGAATGAACTGCTGGACGCGCTCGTCGTCGAGCGCGCGGAACTCGTCGGGCGGCGCGTAGGCGACGATCCGCCCCTTGTGCAGCAGCGCGATGCGGTCGGCGATCTTGTAGGCGCTCGGCAGGTCGTGCGTGATCGTCACTGCCGTCGAGGCGAGCTTGTCCTGCAGCTCCAGGATGAGCTCGTCGATCACCGCCTTGAGCACCGGGTCGAGACCGGTGTTCGGCTCGTCGAAGAGCAGGATCTTGGGCTCGAGGGCGATCGCCCGCGCGAAGCCGACGCGGCGCCGCATGCCGCCGGAGAGCTCGGCCGGCATCTTGCGCTCGGCGCCCTCGAGGTGAACCGCGTCGAGGCAGTCGGCGACGCGCGCCGCGATGCTGTCTCGCGACCACTTGGCCCGCTTGAGCGGAAACGCGACGTTCTCCCACACCGTCATCGAATCGAACAGCGCTCCCTCCTGGAACGCCATGCCGAAGCGGCGCCGGAAGGCGGTGAGGTCGGGACCGTCCAGGCCGCCGAGCTCGACGCCGTCGACCTCGATCGTGCCGGAGTCGGGCCGCAGCAGGCCGATCATGTGCTTCAAGAGCACGCTCTTGCCCGTCCCCGAGCCGCCGAGGACGACCACCGAGTCACCTTCGTAGATCTCGAAATCGAGGCGGTCGAGCACCACCTTGTCGCCGAACGACTTCGAGACCTGGCGCAGGCGGATCTTGGCCGGCGGCGGAGAGTCGGGCGCGCTCAATACAGGATCTTGGTGAGGAAGAAATCGGAGATGAGGATGGCGATCGAAGCCAGCACCACGGCGCGCGTCGTCGAGCGGCCGACGCCCTCGGCGCCGCCGCGCGTGAAGTAGCCCTTCTGGCAGCCGACGACGGCGATGATGCCGCCGAAGACCGCCGCCTTGATCAGTCCCGAGGTGACGTCATCCCAGTCCATGAAGCGGAACGAGTTCTCCATGTAAGTGACCGGGTTGGCGCCGAAGTAGACGACCGAAATGAGATAGCCGCCGACGATGCCGACGACGTCGGCGAAGACGATGAGCAACGGCAGCATCAGCACCGTCGCCCACACCCGCGGCACCATCAGGTAGTGCACCGGATCGGTGGCGAGCACCTCGAGGGCGTCGATCTGCTCGGTCACCCGCATGGTGCCGAGCTCGGCGCCCATCGCCGAGCCGCAGCGGCCGGCGATGAGCAGCGACGAGATCACCGGCGAGAGCTCGCGCACCATCGACAGCGCCACCAATGTGCCGACGAAACCCTCGGCGTTGACGCGCTTCAAGGTGGCGAAGGTCTGCAGCGCCATCACCATGCCGGTGAAGAGCGCCGTCAGCAGCACCACCGGCAGCGAATCGACGCCGACGCGCACCATCTGACGCACGAGCTGCCTGAGGTCGTAAGGCGGCCGCGGCGTCCACAGCAGGACGCGGCCGAAGATCTCGAAGAAGCGGCCGACCTCGAGGAAGAGCGGCGCCAGCGGCACGGCCCTCAAGCGCGGTCCTCGTCGCCGCGTCGCGACACGGCGGCGGGCTCGCCGTCGGCGACCGGCACCCCGTCGCGCAGCTCGATCCGCGGCAGGCGTAGCCGCAGGTGACAGAGCAGCTCGTAGGGGCTCTGCACGCTCCACGCCGCGAGCTCCGCGAGCCGGATCTCCTCGCCGCCCTGGCGGCCGAGCAGCGTCACCTCGTCGCCTTCGCCGGCCGAGACGTCCGAAAGGTCGATCGCCAGCAGGTCCATGCTCACCGCCCCGACGAGCGCCACGCGCACGCCGCGCACGAGCGCCTGCGCCGCGCCCCCCGCGCGCCACGGGTAGCCGTCGGCGTAACCGACGCCGACGACGCCGATGCGGCTCGGCCGCGGCGCCCGCCAGCGCCCGCCGTAGCCGACCGGCTCGCCGGCCGCCACCGCCTGGATCTGGCGGATCCGGCCGCGCAGCGCCAGGACCGGCTCCAGCCCGAGGGCGACGCCCGCGATCTCGCCGCCGTAGAGGGCGAGCCCGGGCCGCACCAGGTCGAAGCGCGCCGTCGGCAGGCGCAGGGCGCCGGCGCTGTTGGCGAGGTGCAGCGTCAGGCGCCGCCGCTCGCTCGCGCCGAGCCGCGCCGCGGCCTGCCGGAACGCCGCCTCCTGCTGCGCGTTGCGCGGGCTGTCCGCGAGGTCCGCGTCCGCCAGGTGCGACATCAAGCCGATCCAGCGCATCGCCGCGCTGCCGCGCAGGCGCTCGAGCGCCGCCGGCACCTCCGCCGGCGCCACGCCCAGCCGGTGCATGCCGGTGTCGATCTTGAGGTGCACCGCCGGCCGCCAGCCGCTCGTGGCGGCGAAGCGCTCGAGCGCCGCGAGCTGCTCGAGCGAGCAGACGGCGAGCTCGAGGTCGTCGCCCGCCGCCTGCTCGAGCGCCGCCGCCGGCAGCGGCGAGCCGACCAGGATCGGCGCCCGCACGCCCGCCCGCCGCAGCGCCGCGCCCTCCTCGGGTCGTGCCACCAGGAAGCCGGCGGCGCCCAGTGGCTCGAGGCAGCGGGCGACCGTGACCGCGCCGTGGCCGTAACCGTCGGCCTTGACCACCGGCATGACGCGCGCCGGCGCCACCTCGCGCGCGACGCGAACGAAGTTGCGCTCGAGCGCAGCGAGATCGACCTCGACGTGCGCGCGCCCGGCCGGCTCGAGCGGCGAGGTCGGCGAATCAGTCAAACGGCGTCTCGCGCCCCGGCTCGGCGCGGCTCAGAAAGCGGGTGGTGTCGCCGAAGAAGACGAGCTCGACGGTGCCGGTCTCGCCGTTGCGGTTCTTGGCGATGATGAGCTCGGCGGCGTGCTCGTCCGCCCCCTCGTCGTAGACCGTGTCGCGATAGACGAAGAGCACGAGGTCGGCATCCTGCTCGATCGCTCCCGACTCGCGGAGGTCGGCGAGCTGCGGCCGATGATCGCCGCTGCGCCGCTCCGGCTGGCGCGAGAGCTGCGACAGCAGCACGACCGGGATCTCGAGCTCCTTGGCGAGCTGCTTGAACGCGCGTGTCAGCGAGGCGATCTCGAGGTTGCGGTTCTCGAAGCGGCCGCCGGCCTGCATCAGCTGTAGGTAGTCGACGACGAGCAGCGAGAGCTGCTTCTCGGCCTTGAGCCGCCGCGCCTTCGAGCCGATCTCGAGCAGGCTCGGCGCCGCCGTGTCGTCGATGAAGAGCGGCGCGCGCCCGATCGCCTTCATCGTCTCGATGACGCGCAGGGCCTCGGCCTGCGAGTAGTGGCCGCTGCGCAGCTTCGAGAAGCGCACCTCGGACTCCGCCGAGAGGATGCGCAGCGCGAGCTCCTGCTGGCCCATCTCGAGCGAGAAGACGCCCACCGTCTTGCGCTGGCGGATCGCCACGTGCTGCGCGATATTGAGCACCAGCGTGGTCTTGCCCATGCCCGGCCGGCCGGCGATGATGACCAGCGTGCCGCCGGCCAGCCCGTGCGTCTTGCGGTCGAGGTCGACGAAGCCCGATTCGAGGCCGAACAAGCCCTTGCCCGGGCGCTCCTCGAGCAACTCGAGCGTCTCCTCGAGCACCTTGGACAGCGGCACGAAGCCGCGCCGCACCGCCTCCTCGCCGAGCGCCATCACCGCTTGCTCGGCGCGCGCCAGGGCGCTCGGCGCGTCGACGCCGCCGTCGAGGCAGTCGCGGGTGACCTCGCGACAGACGTCGATCAGCCGCCGCCGGACCGAGCGCTCCTTGACGATCTCGACGTAGGTCTCGAAGCGGCCGAGGTCGGGCAGGTCGACGTCGAGGCCGGCGAGATAGCCGAAGCCGCCCACCGAATCGAGCGCGCCGCGGTGCTCGAGCGCCGCCTGCAGCGTGCGCAGGTCGATGGCCGTCGATTCCTCCTGCAGCTCGAGCATCGCCGCGTAGATCGTGCGGTGGCGGTCGGAGTAGAAATCGTCGGCCCGCAGCCGGCCTGAAACCGAGGCGAGGAGCGCGGGATCGAGGAGCACGGCGGCGAGCACCGCGCGCTCCGACTCCTCGCTGAACGGCATCGCCCTGGCGGGGGTGAGCAGATCGAGCATCGGCGAGGGCGAGGATACGACAGCTCGGCCCGCGCTGCCGGGTGGGCGCCACCCCCACCCGGTGGGCCGGAAGCCCCCTTCGCCGGCGCGTTGTCGCTCGCCGCGCAGGCCCCTACTCTCCTCGCGACACAGATGAGGCGACCGGTGGAGTCACTGCCCTTGGAACAGCTCTCGCGCAACCTGAGCAACGCCGACCGCGGGATCCGGCTGGCGCTGAGCGTCGCCTTGCTCGTCGCCTGCCTCGCTCGCTGGGTCGACGGCCACCTCGCTCTCGCCTTCTTCCTCTTCGCCTGGGTGCCGATCGTCACCGGCCTGGCGGGCTGGTGCCCGGTCTACCAGCTGTTCGGCATCTCCAGCCGCCGCAAGTAGTTCGGCGCCGCGTCGCGCCGGGCTTCCTCGGCACCCAGTGGTAGCATCGCGCTCCGGCGCGATGTGGACATCTCGACTCAAGTGGTACTCCTTCCTCGGCCTGGTCCTCTTCGTCCTCGCCCTCGACGGCATCCGCACGGCGCTCTACCCGATCCAATTCGACACCGGCGGGCGCCTGCTGCTCGACGGTTTCGTGCTCACCGGCGGCATCTTCCTGCTCGGCCTGCTCTTCGCCTTCCTCGAGCGCCAGGAGGCCCGCCTCGAGCGGCAGCGAGCCGAGCTGCTGGCCCTCCACCACGCCGCCATCGACCTCGGCGGTGAGCTCGGTCTGGCGCCGCTGCTGCAGAAGATCGTCGACGGTGCCCACGACCTCGTCGCCACCCGCTACGGCGCGCTGTCGGTCATCGACCGCGCCGGACGCATCGAGGCGTTCGTCACCGCCGGCATCTCCGAGGAGCAGCGCGTCCGCCTCGGCGACCCGCCGGTCGGCCGCGGCCTGCTCGGCGTCACGCTCCACCATGGGAAGCACCTGCGCCTGGTCGACCTCGCCAGCGATCCGCGCTCCGCCGGCTTCCCCGCGCACCATCCGAAGATGAGCTCGCTTCTCGCCGTGCCGATCGCCTGTCGCTCGCCCTTCCGCGGCAACCTCTACCTCGCCGACAAGCTCGACGGCGAGCCGTTCGACGAGAGCGACGAGGCGACGCTCGTGCGCTTCGCGACGCAGGCCGCCAACGCCATCGACGCCGTCCACCTGCACGAGCAGCTGCGCGCGGTGGCGATCGAGGAGGAGCGCCTGCGGCTCGCCCGCGAGATGCACGACGGCGTGGCGCAGATCCTCGCATCGGTCAACGCCCGCGCGCAGGCGATCCGCGAGCACTTGCGCGCCGGGCGCGCGGAAGACGCGATCCAGCTCCTCGAGCGGCTCGCCGCCGACGCGCGCAGCGTGCACGCCGAAGTGCGCGAAGGCATCCTCGCCCTGCGCTCGTCGTCCTCGACCGACGGCATCGCCACCGCGCTCAAGGATTACCTGGAGGAGTGGCAGGACCAGACCGGCATCGCCGTCGACAGCGAGCTCGAGCCCGCGGTCCGCTTCCTGCCCGAGCGTGAAGTCCAGGTCCTGCGCATCGTCCAGGAGGCGCTCGCCAACGTGCGCAAGCACGCCGGTGCCTCGCGCGTGCAGGTCAAGCTGACTCAGCTGGAAAAGGAGGCGACACTCGAGGTCGCCGACGATGGCCGCGGCTTCGACGCCGCCGCTCCTCCCCACGACGGGCGCCCCCGCTTCGGCCTGGTCACCATGCGCGAGCGCGCGCAGGCCGTGGAAGGCGAGCTCGAGATCGAAACCGTGCCCGAGCGCGGCACGCGCGTCCGACTGCGCGTGCCGGTCGGTCGCGGCAACCTCGTCGGATTCCGGAGGTCGGCATGAAGATCGTCATCGCGGACGACCACTCCCTGTTCCGGGAGAGCCTGCGCACCCTGCTCGAAGCCCGTGGCCACGAGGTGATCGGCGAGGCGGCCAACGGCCGCGAGGCCGTCGTGCGCGCGAGAGAGAAGAAGCCCGACCTGGTGCTGATGGACCTGGCGATGCCGGTGCTCGACGGCCTCTCGGCGATCAAGATCCTCGCCGCCGAGAACCCGGAGATCAAGGTGGTGGCGCTGACCGCCTCGGAGGACGACCACAGCCTGTTCGACGCCATCAAGTCCGGCGCTCAGGGCTACATCATCAAGAACCTCGAAGCCGACGAGTTCTTCGGCCTGCTCGAAGCGGTCGGCCGCGGCGAGCCGGCGCTGACGCCGACCCTGGCGCGCAAGCTGCTGCGCGAGTTCGCCAAGCCGGGCCAATCGAAGGACTCGCCGGACGCCCTCACCGACCGCGAGCTCGACGTGCTGCGCTGCCTGGTCGACGGCATCACCTCGAACCGGCGTCTGGCCGAGAAGCTCGGCGTCAGCGAGAACACGGTCAAATTCCACGTCCGCAACATTCTCGACAAGTTGCACCTGCACAACCGCGCACAGGCGGTCTCCTTCGCGCTGCGCCACCGCATCGTCGACGCCACCGACGCCTGAGCGTGGACCCACCCTCCGGGGTGTCGCCGCTCCCGCCGGGCGTCGCTACGCTGATTCCGCACGCCGTGGCGCGGGCCGCGGCGCGCGGAGGGTGCGATGCGCATCGAGACCAGCTTCCCCGGCGGCGTCCGCGTTGACGCCGACGTCCGCGGCTTCAAGGTGTCCACCGACCAGCCGGCCGGCTACGGCGGCGACGGCGCGGCGCCGGCGCCGTTCGACCTCTTCCTCGCCGCACTGGCCACCTGCGCCGGCTTCTACGCCGTTCAGTTCTGCCGCAAGCGCCAGATCGCGATCGACGGCCTGGCGGTGGCGCTGGAGACCTCGCGCGATCCGGAGACGCACCTCTTGAGCGAGGTGCGGATCGAGATGACGCTGCCGGAGGGCTTCCCCGAGAAGTACCGCGCCGCGATCGAGCGCGCCGTCGACCAGTGCGCCGTCAAGCGCGCCCTCGACATGCCGCCGCGCATGTCGACCGTCGTCCACGCGCCGGCGGCGGAGCTCGCCGCCGTCTGACGCCCGCAGCGCTCCAGCGCCGTGAATCGGATCTGCCGGAGGCAGGACTCGAACCTGCACGCCCCTTTCGGGACAGGGGATTTTAAGTCCCCAGCGTCTACCGTTCCGCCACTCCGGCTTCGGACGCGCCCGATTCTACGGCGGCGGACGGGAACCATCCGCTAGGATGTGCCGCGCGCGCACCGCCACGCCGCCGATCGATGCCCGCCGACGACTCGCCAGCGACCTCCTCCCGGGCCTCGCAGCCGTCCCGGCGCAGTGCCGCGACGATCTTCGCCGTCGCCGCCGTGGCGGCGATCGCG
This sequence comes from Thermoanaerobaculia bacterium, assembly GCA_036397015.1. Classification (GTDB taxonomy): domain Bacteria; phylum Acidobacteriota; class Thermoanaerobaculia; order Multivoradales; family JAGPDF01; genus JACTMI01. The sequence continues at coordinate 2,025 of DASWJT010000115.1, read as the reverse complement.
CTCGCGCTGGCCGCCTCGCGCTGGCTGCGGCCGGCCGCCTTCTCGCCGGCGAGTGTCGTCGTCGTCCTCGTCGATACGTTGCGCGCCGACCACCTCGGCACGTACGGCTACCCGCGGCCGACCTCGCCCCGGCTCGATCGCCTCGCCGCCGAGGGCGTCGTCTTCGAGCAGGCGCGCAGCGTCGCGCCGTGGACGAATCCGACCATCGCCTCGATCTTCACCGGGCGGCATCCGCACGCGGTGCTCGATCCGCATCCGCATCGCGAAGCGATCCGGCAGGCGCTGCCCGCGAGCCTGCCCACGCTCGCCGCCAAGCTGAGCGGCGCGGGCCTCCGGACCCTCGCTCTCGTCGATCACCCCGGCATCTCGCCGGAGCTCGGCTTCGCCCGCGGCTTCGATACCTTCGTTCAGCTCTACCGGGAGCTCGGCACGCCGATCTTCGGCCAGGCTGACGGTGACCACCTGGTCGCCGAAGTCGCGCGCCATCTCCAGGGGCTGCGCGGGAAGCGCTTCTTCGTTTACGTCCATCTCATCTTTCCGCATCGGCCCTATGACGCTCCGCCGCGCTATGAGGAGGAGTTCGGGCCGCCCACCAACGTCTACCGCGAGGAGAGCCGGGAGCGACTGATCAACGCCTACGACGCCGAGATCCGCTTCACCGACGACGTCGTCGGCGACCTGCTCGGCGAGCTGGGACGAGTCGGCCTGCGCGACGACTCCTGGGTGGTCCTCACCTCCGACCACGGCGAGGGCTTCTGGGAGCACGGCCTCGCCGAGCACGGCAACTCGCTCTACGACGAGCTGCTGCGCGTGCCGCTCGTCCTCGTTCCGCCCCGTGCAGCCGGCGTGCCATCGCGCCGCGTCGCCGCTTCGGTCAGCCTCGTCGACCTCCACGCCACCGTGCTCGAAATGGCCGGCGTCGCGCGCGCGGAGAACGACGGCGTCGAGGGCAGCTCGCTGCTCGATCACGTGCGCGGATGGAAGCCCTCCTGGGCGCAGCGCTCGACCGACGACGTCTCGAGCCAGCAGCCGCACAGCGGTGACGTACGCGGCGCCGCGCTGCTGCGCTGGCCGTGGAAGCTCGTCCGGCGCACGGAGCGAAAACGGCCGCCGCTGCAGCTCTACGATCTCGCCACGGATCCGGACGAGCGCACGAACCGCGCCGCGGCCGAGCCCGAGATCGCGCGCCGGCTCGACGCCGCGCTCGGCCGACACCTCGCCCGCGACCGCGCCATGCTGCGCGCGGCTCGCGCCGAGGCCGAGACCCACGATCTCGACGCCGAATCGATCGAGCGCTTGAAAGCGCTCGGCTACCTCGATTGACGGGCAAGCGACGCGACGTCGCGGGGCGCGTCGCCAGTGGCACTTCGAAGGGAGGGAAACGGCCTGGAGGCGACGGCCGGAATCGAACCGGCGAATGAGGGTTTTGCAGACCCTTGCCTTACCACTTGGCTACGTCGCCGACGCCCGAAAACGACGAGGGCCGCTCGCGGGAGCGGCCCTCGGAGATTAGCAAATTCTGGAGCGGGAAACGGGACTTGAACCCGCGACCCCAACCTTGGCAAGGTTGTGCTCTACCACTGAGCTATTCCCGCCCGGGCCGCGGAACGATAGCGGACCGCTTCTCGTCGCGTCAAGGCTGCCCACGCCGCCTAGCCGAGCTGGAATGCATCGCGCACGAGCGTGAACGTCCAGGCGCCGTCGGCGCCGCGGTCGAGGCCGAGCACGTCGAAGCGGCAGGGCCGCTGCGATCGGTTCTTGGCCAGGAACATCGCCGCCGCGCGCGCCAGCCGCCGCCGCTTGCGCGGCCCCACCGCTTCGATGGCGGCCCCGAACTCGGCGCTCGCGCGCGCCTTGACCTCGACGAAAACGAGCGTCTCGCCGTCGAGCGCCACGAGATCGATCTCGCCCAGCTTCGAGGCCACGTTGCGCTCGACGACGCGATAGCCCTGCGCGACCAGATACGCCTCGGCTGCCTCCTCGCCGACGGCGCCGCGGGCGCGCGTGTGCGGCAGGCGCGAGAAG
>DASWJT010000114.1:0-6193 GCA_036397015.1 Thermoanaerobaculia bacterium | reverse complement strand
GCCGGCGAACGACGGCGAGAGCTGGGAGCTCGTCCACTTCATCCGTCACCTGCCGGAGCTTTCGGCCGACGAGCTGGCTGCGATGGAGCGGCTCAACCCGACCCTCTCGCGCGCCGACGTCGAGCGCGAGCAGGAGATCGACGCCTTCCTCGCCGGGGAAGAGGCCCCCGGCGCGGAGCACCATCATTGAAAGGCTTCCATAGAAAGGGGAATGACATGGGAATCAGCGCTTCGAAGCGACGTTCGACTGCGGCCTGGCTGGCACTCGCCCTCCTGCTCGCGGTGACGGCAGCCGCCTTCGCCCACGAGGGGCACCATCACGAGGCGATGGGGACGGTGAAGTTGATCCACGAGGAGCACCTCGTTCTCACCCTCGCCGACGGCAAGGAGCAGACGTTCGTGCTCTCGGAGACGACCAAGTTCGTGCGCGGCAAGGAGGTGGCGACGAAGGGCGACGTCGTGGCGGGTGACCGCGCGGTCGTCATGTACGAAAAAAAGGACGGCGCCGACCACGCCCTCGAGGTCAAGCTCGGGGAGAAGAAATCGTGAAGCGAGCGCGCGCTGCCGCGCTCGCCCTCGCGCTCGGCGTGGCCGCGGCGGGCGCGGCCCGCGCGCAGGCCGAGCCGGCGGTCGCCGAGGCGGAGGCGGCGCTCGACGCCTTCCACGCGGCGCTCGCGGCCGGCGACCGCGACGGCGCGCTCGCGCGGCTCGATCCCGCGGTGGTGATTTTCGAGGCGGGCGGCGCCGAGCTCTCGCGCGACGAGTACGCGAGCCACCACTTGGCGGGCGACATGGAGTTCCTCGCCGCCACCACGACCGAGCGGGTCGACCGCCGCTCCGGCGCGAGCGGCGAGCTCGTCTGGGTGCTGACGCGCTCGAACACGACCGGCACGTTCCGGGGCGAGGACGTCTCCTCGCGCGGCACCGAGACGGCGCTTCTCGCCCGCAGCGCGAACGGTTGGCGGATCGTCCACCTCCACTGGTCGTCGCGGGCGACGAAGCGCTGACGAGGCCGTCGCGCTCGCGTCTCAGGGGCCCGGCTCTTCGCCGCCGTCGATCGGGTAGCCTCCTCGCTGTCGTGCGAAGGGCATGGTCAGCAGCTTCGTGAAGAGGACCTGGTCGCGGCGGCGGAACGGCTCGATGCCGATCGTCATCGTCTCGTGGCCGGCGGCGGGCTGATCGCGGTAGGTGCCCAGCAGACGGTCCCACCACGGCAGGTTGAAGCCGAAGTTGCTGTTGGTCTCCCGGCGCGCGATCGAATGGTGGACCCGGTGCATGTCGGGGGTCACCACGATCCATCGCAGCCAGCGGTCGAAGGCGACCGGCAGCCGCACGTTGCCGTGGTTGAACAGCGAGGTGGCGTTGAGGAGCACCTCGAAGAGGACCACCGCCACCGCCGGCGGCCCGAGGACCAGTACCAGGCCGAGCTTGATGCCCAGCGAGAGCAGGATCTCGAGCGGGTGAAAGCGCACGCCGGTCGTCGTGTTGAAGTCGAGGTCGGCGTGGTGGACCATGTGCAGCCGCCACAGCGCCGGCACGGCGTGAAACGTCACGTGCTGGAGGTAGATGGCGAAGTCGAAGGCGACGAGCGAGAGCCCGATCTCCAGCCAGGCCGGCCAGCTCAGCTGGTGGAGCAGTCCCCAACCGCGCTCGGCGGCGACGAGCGCCAGCCCCGCCGGCACGAGCGGCACGAGGAGGCGCACGACGAGCACGTCGAGCGCCGCCACGGCGAGGTTGCGCGCGCCGTGGCGCAGCCGCCCTTCGGCGGCCGCTCGGCGGGGCGCGTGGCTTTCCCACAGCACCATGACGAGGAGCAGCGCGGCCGCGCAGCCGAGGCGGATCCAGGGCTCGTTGGCGAGAATGACTGCTTGCATGAGTTCGGCCTCCAGGATCCGATCTCAGAACCAGCTCCACAGCATCTGCTGCTCGAGCAGGGCTTTGCCCCAGTGCCAGTAGCGGCTCGGGGGGCGCAAGCGCACCGCGGGCGCGGGCTCGGCGAAGAAGTTCCCGCTCCCGAAGCCGGCGCGGCCGTCGCCGCTCTCGACGAAGCAGGCGCCGTGGCCGTCGAAGCGGGCAGCGGCCGGGCGGCCGGCGAGCGTGGCGGCGAGGTTCGCGGCGACGATCTCGGCCTGCGCATGGGCGAAGACGCCGGCGCGCGGCAGCGGCTTGCCGATGGCGAGCGGGATCACCGTCGCGTCGCCCACGGCAAAGACGCCCGGGAAGCGGGTCGCCATCGTGGTGCGCTCGACCGGGATCCAGCCGCTCGCGTCAGCGAGGCCCGAGGTGGCGATGGCCGCTGCCGGACGGATCGGCGGCACGTGGATGAGCAGGTCGAAGTCGATGCGCTCGCCGTCGGCGAAGCGCGCGGCCGCGGGCTCGACCGAGGAGAGAGCGTGGTTCGGTCGATAGGTGATGCCGCGCGCCTCGACCATCGTCCGCACCGCGGCCGAGACTTCGGGACCGGCGACGCCCATCGGCCCGGGCTCGGCGGCGTGGAGCGCGAGCTCGACGTTGCCGCGCACGCCGCGCCGGCGGAGCCCGGCGTCGAGGAGCAGCGCCGCCTCGTACGGCGCCGCCGGGCACTTGTAGGCGGGCTCGGCGGTAACGACGAGGATCCGCCCGCGCTCGAATCGCGCCAGCCGCTCGCGCAGGCGCGCGGCGCCGTCGAGCGTGCAGAACGTCTCGCCGTGCGCGGCGAGCCCGGGGACGACCTCGGGCGCGAAGCGGGCGCCGAGGGCGACGATCAGGTGGTCGGCTGCGAACGGGATGCCGTCGACGAGCGCGCGGCGCTCGGCGGGATCGATCGCCTCGACCTCGCCGCGCACGACCTCGATCCCCTTGCGTGCGAGACGGGCGAGCGGGCGCGAGATCTGCTCCGGCCGGCGCGAGCCGTTCATCACCCAGAGATAGGAGGCGGCGAGCGAGAAGTCGCGGGCACGGTCGACGAGGACGATGCGGTGGCGCTTCGGCAGCCGCCGGCGCAGCGCGTTTGCTGCGACGACGCCGCCGACGCCGCCGCCGAGGACGAGAACGGATACGCGCTCCACGGGCTCGCCGCCTCAGAAGACCAAGATGCGGTCGGCGGCGACCGTGCGCCGGCCGAGCTCGTCGAGCGTGCTTTTCGTGCAGCCCTCCGTCAGCTCTTCCGCAGCGAGGCCGCGCGCCTCCATGCACGTGCCGCACGCCAGGACCTCGCCGCCGCGCGCGGCGATCGCCTTGAGCATGCGCTCGAGGTTGTAGTAGCCGTTGGGCGTCTTCTGGCCGGCCTTGCCGGCCAAGGGTGCATCGCCCATCAGAAAGACGGCGACCCGCACGCCCTCGTGCTTCGAGACGAGATTCAGCGCCAGGCGCAGCCCGTTATAGGTGCGCTCGGTGCCGTACGGAGGGTCGTTGAGGATGAAGAGGTAGCTCATGGTTTTCTCGGCGGACGTCGTTGCGGCGCTTCGCCGTCGGCGACGGGGAGGCCGGCGTCGCGCCACTCGGGGAATCCTTCGGCGAGCCGCCGGGCGGAGCGGCCGCGACGGCGCAGCAACCGCACGGCTTCCGCGGCCAACACGCAGTAGCGCCCGCGACAGTAGGCGACGATCTCGCGGCCGCGCGGGAGCTCGGCGAGGCGCCGCTCGAGCTCGGCGAGGGGGATCGAGATCGCCCCCGCGACGTGACCGGCGGCGTACTCCGTGCGCGGGCGCACGTCGACGACCACCGCCTCGCCTCGCTTGAGGCGACGGCGCAGCTCGTCGATCGGCACCGGCTCGATGCCGTCGGCGGCGTCGAAGTAGGAGACGGCGAGCTGCGGCAGCTCCGCGACCCGGTCCTCGGCGAGGGCGCGCAGGGCGCGATAGGCGTCGATCACGATCGGAGAAGCCAGGCGATAGCGGACGCGCTGGCCCTCGCGCCGGGCTGCGGCGAGGTGGGCCGCCTTGAGGATCTGCAGGTGGCGCGATGTGTTCGCGACCGTGAGCGCCGCCTGGGCGGCGAGCTCCTCCACCGAGCGCTCGCCTTGGGCGAGAAGGTCGACCAGCTCGAGACGCTTCGGGCTCGCCAGCGCCGCGGCGCCGCGCCCGATCTGCTCGAAGAGAGCGTCCTTGAACTCGCGCGGCTGCATCTCGATCATTATTCAAGCATTCAATTGAAGCTTTGTCAACGTGAGCGAAACGCGCGGGAGGCGGACGGAGGCCGACCCGCAGGCCCGGGTGCTCAGTCGCGGGCTCGCGCAGCGAGCGCGATCAGCGCCGGAGGTGAGCCCTCGGCCGCCGCTTCGGGCAGCTCTGCCTCGACTTCGACCTCGCGGCCCGCGAGCCTCCGCAGCTCCGCCATTCGCCCTTGGGCGCCGGCCGGAGCAAGCAACGCGTACTTACGATCGAGGCCGGTGACGGCGAGCCTCGGCTCGCCGTCGGAGACGGCGATGCGGCCGCGCACGCGGAGTCGGGCCTGTTTCGGCGTGAAGCCCTGATCACGGACGAGCGAGCGGATCTGCTCGACGGTGACCCGGTTTCCCGGCTCGAGCTCGATGCGTGCCTGTCCGTCGGCCAAAGTCACTTCGACCTCGCGGACGCCCTCGACCTTCTCGATGGCCACGCGCACGGCGTGGGCGCAGGCCGCTCAATCCATGCCGAAGACGGTCTGCCGGATCTCCAGGAATTCGGCGCGGGCGAGCGCCGGAGTGACGAGGGCGAGCAAGGCGACAGCTTTCGCGAGACGTGACACGTCGAACGCTCCTTTCAGAACCAGCGGGTGTAGTTGACGACGAAGCGGGCTCGATCGCCGCGGCGCCCATCGGGAGGATCGCTCGCGACCGGAAAGAGCGGACCGCCGGAGATTCCCCAGGCGCCGTAGAGGCCGAGCAGCGTCGGGCCGACGAAGAGCTCGTGGCCGCCGCTCGCGTCGATCTGGCGGCCCGCGGCGCGGGCGTCGCGGGTGGACTCGCCGACGGTTTCGAGGAAGATTCGCCAGTCCGGATGCGGCAATTCCTGGCGGAACCGAAGCGGCCGGTAGCCGACGACCAGGCTGAAGAGCAAGAGATCGCCGGTACGCTCCTCGTTCCCGTCGCTCCCCACCGTCGATCGCCGATAAAGCGCGCCGAGCCAAGCGTAGATCGAGCGCGAGGCGTAGCCGGTGACGGCGCCCGCGAGCAGGGCGGGAGAAGTCTGGAGTCCCGCCCGCCGCGAATCGGTGGGGGTGTCGAGACCGAAGAGCGCCGTGCTCTCGATTCGCGAGCCGACGTCGTGGCCGACGCGATGGAATCGCCAGGCGAGAAGCGCCTCGATGTCCGGCTGACCGGGCATCATCGCCATGACGCGGGCCGGGGGGACGTCGGGTCCGGGCTTCTCGAGCGGCACCGGTACGGAGATCGAGAGCTGCACGTCCTCGGTGACGCCGTAGCCGAGCATGCCGCGAAGCATCGCCTGGCGCCTCTCGAGGTCGCCGCTCGCGCCGGCGAAGCGGGCCATGGCGGCGACATCGAGGCTCCATCCGCCGCGCCCGAGCGTCGGTGTCGCGAGACCGTAGACCGGGCTGTGGCCGCTGGCGTGCGCGATCGTCGGGAGCGCCACGACGAGCTGGAGGGTTACGGCTCCCGCCCTCATCCGAGCCTCCTCTCTTCGCACGTATCGGGCGAGAGCGCGTCGAGACGGGGCGTGCTCACGAGTCGGCTGCTCCGCGAGTCACGCGGTGGGCCGAGACCGCCCGCTCAGCCGATCTTCGAGGCGATCGGGGAGATGGAACAGCAGGCAGGGCACGCGAGCCTGGCTTCGGCTGCCGAGCTGCGGCAGGGCGAGGACCTCGCAGCCGCGGTCGGCGCGCGCGGCGACGACGAGGAACGAAAGGCCGAGATAGGTCAGCGCCGCGAGCTGTCCCTCGCCGGCGCCGAAGAGCGGACCGCCGCCGCTGCCGAGGATGTAGAGCGCGATGAGGGGCACCAGCACCGCGGTCGCGGCCAGGAACGGATGGCGGGCCGGCGGGCGCCGGCGCGCCGACCACGCGATCCCCGAATAGACGAGCGTCAGGGCGACGAGGAGCGCCAGGGCGCTGATTCGAAACTCGGCGCTGCCCGTGAGCCAGAACGGAAAGACGACTCGCAAGAGCAGGAGCCCGAGAGCGAGTCGCAGCAGGCGACCGACGAGACCGGTTCTCATGGTGTTCCCTCCAAGCTTGCCGCCTTCGCCGCGAAGCGTGCGGCGTCGAGACGCCGCTC
>DASWJT010000113.1:0-15936 GCA_036397015.1 Thermoanaerobaculia bacterium | reverse complement strand
GTCGCGCTCGTCGGCGAAGACGAACTCGAGGTTGGGATTGAAGAACCATTCGCTGCTGCCCATGCGCGTCAGCAGCTCGAGACCGACGAACGGGTCGGCGTCTTCGAGGTAGGCGCCGGCGCGCACGCCGAAGTCGACCTGTGCCGCGGCGGGCACCGCAACCAGCGCCAGCAGCGCCGCAACTACCGAGGCACGCCCAGCGTACCGGCGAATCGTGTGCATCGTCATGGATCGGGCTCCCTTTTCCGGACGCGCCTCGATCGGCGGCGCCCGCCGAACCGCCAGCAAGCCGGATGCCAGGGGGTTGTCGAGAGGCCGTGCACCAGCCGATCCTCGAGTCTTCGCCGGGGTTCGACGCGCCGCCGAGCAGCCAACCGAGGGCGCCATCGAAGCGGACGGCGTCGAACCGCCCCGAGCGGCGATCGGTGACATCGACCCGGTATCCCTTCCGGGCGAGCGCATCGCGTTTCGGCTCCGATGCGCGTGGGTCGACGGTCACGCCGCGGGTCTGGCCGGCGCATCGGTTCGGCTCTCGCGGCCCTGGATTCGCTCGAGAAAAGCGTGCACGGTGTCCGGATCGAGATACGCGAGGTACAGGCACCAGACCGTGACGGAGTAGGTCCCGAAGGTGAGCAGATAGGTGTGATGGTGGGTCCACGGTTCACGGCCGAGCTCCAGCCCGAAATAGTGATACATCGTCAGCAGGACGGCACCGGTCGCCAGCGTGCTGAGACGCGAGAGCACGCCCAGGAGCATCAGCGTGGTGACCGCGAAGACGTGGTCGTGAACGGGAGAGGCGCGGAGCTCGTCACCGCGCGGGCATTCGAATCGGGCCCGGGAAGCGAGCGGATCCTCCGCGTCTCGCGGCTTCGGCGACGAGCCGGATCCGTCCGTCGCCCGGCCGCCGCATCGCTTGCGGGCATCGGCTCGGCGACGTAACGTCCCGAGCATGCTCACCACCAGGCGTCGAACGCGGCCCGAAGTCGAGTGGGACCGCGAATGGCAGGTCGCCTGGAAGGCCCATCCGCAGAATCCGTGGTTCGAGCATCAAGCCGAAGTGCACGCGAACTGGCTGTTCCAGCGGCTCGGCACGCCGGCCGGCGAGGCCCGCGTGCTCAAGACGGACGCCTTCGACGAAGCGTGCGGCTTCCGCTCGCTGACGGCGAGCCTCGATGGATTGCACAGCGTCCTCATGGACGTCTCTCCCCGGATCCTCGTACATGCCGCGAGGCTCGGCGGACGCGGCGACGGCGGCGCCATGGCGTGTGCGACCGATGTCCGCCGGTCGGGTTTTCGCGCCCAGGTTTTCGATCTGATCGTTTCTCCATCGACCCTCGACCACTTCGCGGAAGCAGCGGAGATCCGCGAGGCGCTGCGCGAGCTGCACCGTGTGCTGCGGCCGGGGGGGCGTTTGCTGATCACCCTCGACAACCCCGACAATCCCGTCGTCCGCGTACGATCCTGGGTGCATCGGCTGACCGGGCCCGTGGGCGGCCTGATCCCCTTTCGCATGGGGCAAACGCTCTCCCGCGGGCGTCTGGTCGCTGCGCTCGAAGCCGAGGGATTCCGCGTCACGCACAGCGGTTACCTCCTGCATGCGCCTCGTCTGCCGGCTCTCTGGCTCGGCGAATGGGTCGCGCGCCGCGGCTGGGCGCGAATCGTCGAGCGCCTGCAAAGGCTCTACGGCGGTGTCGAGAAGGTCGTCGCCGCGCTGCCGACACGGCGTTGGAGCGGCCACTTCGTCGTCGCCGATTGCCGTCGAGAGGATGGCGCGTCATCTCGCGTCATCGGCACCGCGGCGCGCTCGCAGGTGGCGAAGCTGGCCGCGTCGTACCGGAGAAGCGAGGAGCGGATGCATTGCGCGTACGTGCGATCGATGCCTCCCGGTCTGCTGGCCCGCCTCGATCCAACGGTTCAGCGGGCCGCGAGACTCGTGCGCCGCACGCTGGCTGCACCGCTCTACCTGCGACAGGAGCTTGCGCTGTGGACGGGCAAAAGCGGCGCCGAGAGCGTGCGAGTCGTCACCTGGGCCAAGGCCACCGACGCCAAACGGCTTCTCCCCGTCGTTCTCGACGTGGTGGACGCGGTGCGCAGTCTTGGCACGCGATCCCTGGCCGAAATTCTGCGCCGCCCACGGTCGGAGATCGTGAATGCCGACCTCTTCGTTGCCGCGACGACACCGGCCCTGGCGCGGCTGTTCGCGAGCCGCGGCTTCTCGATCGTGCCCGCCGCCGTCCGCTTCTGGGGTGCGCCGGAGGCGCTCCTCGCGGCCCGGGCAGCCGCCAGTAAGTCGCTCCGTTCGGACCTGAATCTCGTCCGGCGCGCGGCCTATGGCGCGGAGATTTGGCCTTACACGCCCGAGCGCAGCGCGCTCTTCTACGAACGCTACGCGTTGCCGCACGCCAGTGCGCGCTTTTCGCAGCGCATGGCGGTGCCCCCCTTCGCGCAGGTCGACCGCTGGTTCGCGTGTGGCTTCGCGGTCGCCATTCTGCCCCCGCGAGCCGTCGAGGCCGACGCGCTCGCCGTGGTCGTTCCGCGCGGACGGGTCCTGTGCATCAGTCATCTCGGCACCAAGGACGGAGATCCGGCCCTGCTGGCGCAGGGGGTGATCGCCGCGCTCTACGACTTCCTGATTCGGCTCGCGCACGAACGCGGATTCCGCCTGATCGACTGCGGTCGGAGTCGGCCGTGGCAGGCCGATGGGGTCGCTCGATACAAGTGGAAATGGGGCTTCAGGCCAGCGGTCGACAGACTGACGACGCTCGAGTACGCGGTCGCGACGCCGCGCTCGGAGAGCTCGGCTGCGCGCCGATTCCTGCAAAGCGGACCGTTCGTCCGTCGCGGCGAGCAGCTGCGGATACTGACCTCCGCCGGGCTCGTCGAGCTGGCAGACGCGTAGCGATCGGGCCGTCGGCGTCGTCCGCGCCGGGCTCACGGCATCAGGATGCCGAGGCGCCGGATGCGTGAACGCAGGAAATCGAGATGAGCGCGGTCGTGGGCGAGGAGAATCGCGCGCAGATGCGATGCCGCGAGCGCACCAACATGGATCGTAGTCGAGAGGACGCTGGGTAAGATGCCGCCGCGATCGAGTCGGGCGACGCTGAGCAGGTCCTCTCCCAGGCGCCGCCGCACCTGGTCGAAGTCGAGAGCTGTGCCAATGATTCGGAACGACTCGACTTGCCAGACGAACCTGCGGCCGGCGGCCTCGCTCAATGTCGCCGCGACCGTCCAGGGGAGTGTCGTGCCGGTAAGGCGAATGTTCGGGTCGAGCGCCACGAAGCGCAAGACGCCCTCCTGTCGCATCAGAAACCCATCGACTCCGGCCGGGGCGTCGACATAGCCGAGATCTCGCAGCCAGCGCGCGACGCCCTGCATCGTGTCGCTGACGGCGGCGATCTCTTCCGCCGTCCAGTCGTCGCTCACGCGACCGCCGCGGAAGCGCTGGTTGCTGACGAGCTGATCGGCGAACGCCAGGGGAGCGAAGCCGTCGGCCGTGACGATCCCGTGAACGGCGACGTCGCGCAGCACTCGCTCCGCAGGAATGTAGGGTGCGACGACGACGTCGCCGCCCGCGTGCAGCCGTTGCCAGATTCGGCGCGCCGCCGCGGCGGAGCGGGCGCGATAGATCCCGTGGCCACCCGCGCCGCGCCGTCGCCGCAGGACGCAGCCGCGACCGTGCTGGCGAGACAGCGCTGCGAAAACGCCGGCCAAGTCTTCGATGTCGTTCGCCGCCTCCATCGCGACGACTGCAAAGCCGTATTCCGCCGCCGCCCGCACCAGCTCGAGCTTGTCGTTTGCCGTCTCGTAGACCGAAGCGGATGGAGCGCAGTACACCGGCGCCAGGCCGAGACGCTCCATGAGCAGCTCGGCGCTGCGATCCTTGAACGCGACGAACATCCTGGTGAGGAAGCGGTCGGCGCGAATGCGCTCCATCAGCGCCGCCTCTTCGAGCACTCTCTTGGCGAGCGGCGTCGTGTGCGATGTCTGCAAAGGACAGTAGAAGCGGGTCGGCGCCAAGCCCAGCGTGCGGTGATAGGCAAGCAGCTCCGCTGGCGGCTCGCTGGCCGCGATGACGCTCCTGCTCAGTCCGGCGCCGTGGCCGCGGCGTTCGTGGCCGAGCGCCGACATGAAATAGCCGACGTCGCCATCGGCGCTCGGAAGAACGAGCGTATCGGCACGGCGCAAGGCGTCGAGGAACAGGCGCGCGACGGTCCACGACGTGATTCCCGGCTGCTCCCACAGCGGAGCCGCCGACGTCGGCGCGGCTGCTGGTTGATCGTTGGTCACTGCCTCGATCGCCGAGAACTCTGGAACATCGCGGTAGGCCGGCCGCAACGGAGCTCAGGCAGAGTAGCGGCGCAGCACGACATGGGAACGCCATTGCGAGAACAAGTTGAAGTGGATCCCGAGCTCCAGCGGCTTGGCGCCGAGCTTGCGCTTGAACGCCGCCGCGGCGGGGTTCAGCACCGCGGTGATGCTGTAGCAGCGCGTGCGCCCTGCGCGTGCCAGCTCCGCGTAGGCACGGGTGCGCAAGGCGGGGGCGATACCCCGGCCGCGGAACGACTCCACCGTGTAACCGTCGAAGAGGTAGGCCTCGTCGTCCTTGAGCGTGAACAAGTGATCGCTGCCGATTCTGCATTCGTCGAGGTCGATCCAATGGAAGGCGACGATGGTGTCACCGTGCTTGGCGGCGAAGCACTTCTGGCCTTGCGCGAGCCGCTGCGTGAGGCGCTCTTCCAGGATCACGCGGTCGGGATACGACATCGTGGCGCGCACGTCGCTCTCGTCCAGGAATCCGAACGCGAGCTCGTCACCACCGTCCCCGAACAGGACGTCGCGGGGCTGCTCGGAGACGAGCTCGAGGACGAGGTAGTAGGGCTCGATCTGGACGCCCAGCTTGGCCAGGCCGTCGAGCAGCAGGCGCAGCAGCAAGCGGAGCGGCCGAAGCTCGCGCACGTAGCGGAGCCGGCGTCGAACCCGAGCTCGGAGTGATCCGGCTCGGCTCATCGCTGACGAGCTGCCGCTTCGCGCAAGCGTTGTCTCGGTGTCGGAAAGGGGCCGGTGTGGAGCACTTTACCAGCCGATGCCGTAGTCCTCGCCGTGGTTCGACGAGCCCCCGCGCATCGTGCCGTGGACGCGATCGAAGAGGATGGCGTTGAGCGGCCCCGAGTTGCGATCGACGATTTCGACTTCGTATCCCATCCGCGCGAGCTCGTCGCGCACCCACTCCGGCGTGCGGGCGTCGAGGGTCAGCCGACCGGGCTGCGAGGCGTGGTCGCCGAATGCCGACATCAGCTGGTAAGTGGTGACGTTGGCCGCCTCGGCCGCTTCCTGCACTCCCATCCCGAACTCGACGACGTTCAAGAACATCTGCAGCAGGTTCTGATCCTGCGTGTCACCGCCCTGGACGGCGAACGCCAGGAACGGCTCGCCGTCCTTCATCGCCAAGGTCGGCGTCAGCGTGACGCGAGGTCGCTTGCCGGGCGCGACGACGTTGAATGGGTTCTCCCGCGGGTCGGTGACGAAGCTCTGCATGCGTTGCGAGAGCCCGATGCCGGTCGCGCCGGCGACGACCGCCGGCACCCAGGCGCCCGACGGCGTCATCGACACCACCCAGCCCTCGGCGTCGGCGGTGACGACCGAGGTCGTGCCGGCGCGGAACGCGTCGTCGAAGGCGAGCGCCGAGGTTTGCCACTCGGGCGTCGTCGGCCCCTCGGGCGACGGCTCGGGCGGCCAGCCCTCGAGCAGGTCGGCGAACGGATTCGTGCCGCCCTGGTACGGGTAAGGGTCGCCCGGCTTGGCGTCGGGGAGGTTGTGCGTCCAGTCGATCTCGGCGAAGCGCGCCTTGGCGTAAGCCTTCGACAGCAGGCCGGTTACCGGCTCCTCGGGCGGGAACGTCGGATCGCCGTAGTAGAAGTCGCGGTCGGCGAAGGCGAGCTGCATCGCCTGTACGATGGCGTGCAGGTAGCGGGCGCTGTTGAAGCCCATCGGCGCGAGCTCGATGTTCTCCAGGATGTTGAGCGCCTGGAGCAGCGCCGGGCCCTGTGTCCACACCGTCAGCTTGTGCACCTCGTAGCCGCGATAGGTGGTGGCGACGGTCGGCTCGAGTTGCACCCGCCAGCGCGCGAGGTCGTCCTCGCTCCACGGTGCGCCCTCGGCACGGGCGGCGGCGACGAGCTCGCTCGCCAGCTCGCCGCGGTAGAAGAGGTCGTTCGCCGCCAGGATCGCCTCGCGCCGGCTCTTTCCGGCGTCGAGCGCCGCCCGCTCGGCGGCGACCAGGCGACGCAGAGTGCGCGCGAGGTCCGGCTGCCGAAACAGCGAGCCGGGGGCCGGAGGCTCTCCATCTTCCGAAAGAAACACTCGCCGCGAGAACGGCCAGCCGGCGAGCCGCTCCCGCTCGGCGGCGATGCGGCCGACGAGCTGCGCCTCGACCGGGTAGCCGTCGGCCATTTCGATCGCCGGCGCGAGGACCTCGCCGAGCGTCAGCCGCCCCCACTCGGCGAGCATCGTGAAGAGGCCGCCGGGGGTGCCGGGCGTCACCGCGGCGAGTGGGCCGTACTCGGGCGGATAGCGCAGCCCCTGCTGCCGGAAGAACTCCGCCGTCGCGCCGCTCGGGGCGACGCCCAGCGCGTTGACGCCGATCGCCCGCCGCTCGCCCGGATGCCAGACGATCGCCTGCGTCTCGCCGCCCCAGCCGAGCGTGTCCCACATCGTCGCCGTCGCCGCCAGCATCGCGCAGGCCGCGTCGACGGCGTTGCCGCCGGCGAGGAAGGTGCGCGCGCCGGCGGTAGCGGCGAGCGGCTTGCCGGTGATCGCCAGCCAGTGACGGGCGAGGAGCTCGGGCTTCTGCGTGCGGACCGCGCCGGCGCGCTCCGGCAAGGCGAGCGCGACGAGGCCGAGGGCGGCGACGGCGGCGGCGGTGATCCAGGCTCTGCGCATGCGGGGCCTCCCGGAGACGAAACGGCCCGCCGAGCCTAACGCCCGGCGGGCCGCGGAGGTCGATCGCGGCGTGGAATCAGTCGCGCCGGCCGCCGAGCAGCCCCGCGCGCATCAGGAAGTAGAGCAGGGTGAGCAGCGTCGAGACCGCCGCCGCGACGTAGGTGAGGGCGGCGGCGTTGAGCACGCGGTCGATCCCGGCGCGCTCTTGCGGCAGCACGATGCCGTTCGCGACCGCGAGCTGCTTGGCCCGCGCCGAGGCGTCGAACTCGACCGGCAGCGTGACGAGCTGGAAAGCGAAGACGCAGCTGAAGAGCACGACGCCGACCATGAAGAGCTGGAGCGACCCGAGCATGAGGCCGAAGACCATCACCAGGTAGCCGAGCGACGAGCCGATGTTCGCGGTGGGGACGAGCAGCGAGCGCAGCCAGAGCGGCTTGTAGGCGACCGCGTGCTGGATGGCGTGGCCGGCCTCGTGGCAGGCGACGCCGACGGCGGCGATCGAGGGCACCGCGTAGACCTGCTCCGAGAGCGCCAGGGTCTTGGTCGCCGGGTTGTAGTGGTCGGTCAGCAGGCCGCGGTGCGCGACGATCTTGACGTCGGTGATGCCGGCCGCCTCGAGCATGCGCTGCGCGGCGCGCGCGCCGGTCATGCCGGTCGAAACCGGGACCTTGGAGTACTTGTTGAATGCCGACTTGGTCCGGAAGCTGGCCCACAGCGACAGCACCAGCGCCGGCGCGAGGTAGAGGAAATACGTCGGGTCGAAAAACATGGCGGCGAACACCCCTCCCAGCAGAGAGAACGCGAATCGCGGCGCGCCGATTCCCCGACAGCGCCGCCTCGTCGCCAGTCTAGCGGACCGCGCCGCCCGCGGCCGGCGCCGTGAGCGGCCCGCGGGCGAAGAGCTCGCCGAGCGCCGCCTCCCGGCGCTCGAGCTCGCGCTGGTGCTCGAGGATGCGCGGCGGCGCCGCGCGCACCGTGCAGGCGGCGGCCGAAAGCGGGCAGCGCTCGCAGGTGAGGTCGACCTCGAGGCGCCGCAGCGCCCTGTCGTCGAGGAAGCGGACCACCCGGCGCAACGCATCGTCGACGAGGAAGCCGAGCGACACCGACGTCATCACCCGCGGCTTGAGCGCCAGCGGCCGCGCCATGGCGACGACGAAGAACTCGACCGGCTCGCTCTGGAAACGGCAGAGCCGCGCCTCGATCGCCGGCGCCTCGAGTGTCGCTCTGCCGCCGGCGGCGAGCGCGTCGAGTATCGCCACACCCGGCCAGCGGCCGCAGGCGTGCTCCGCCTGGCTGATGCCGTGCGGCACCTGGTAACGCGACATGTTGAAGACCTTGCTCAGCTTCGGCCGCTCGCGACGCGAATCGCGATAGAAACGGACGAAGTAGAGCTCTTTGAGGCCGAAGGCCGCGGGGGCGATCTGGCTGAACCGGTAGAGCAGCATCTCGGGCGAAGCGCCGAAGCGGTCGAGCATCTCGACGAGCGCACGTTTCTGGAAGCGCGGCGCGGCGAAGAGCCGGCCGAGCCCGGCGACGACGTCCCGCCGCGGCATGAGCAGCGCGCCGGCGAAGCTCGACGCCTGGAAGTTGTTGAGCACCTCGTCGAACGTCTCGGCCCTGAGCCACGAGCTGGTGAGCGGCCGCTCGCGCAAGTCGAGCACGCGGAAGCCGAGCTCGCGCGCCAGCACGTAGGCGCGCTGGCGCGTGGTGAGACGGCCGTTGACGAAGAGACGCGGCAGGGCGCCGGGCGCGAAGACCGAGCGCAGCTCGCAGAGCTCGGCGCGCGCCGGCAGGGTCTCGTAGTCGACGCGGTAGCCGCAGCGCTCCTCGAGCACCGCGCGCAGCTCGCTCTCCTCGAGGTGATCGCGCTCCGTCCAACCGCACTCGGCGCGGAAGCGCTCCGCCGCCTCCTCGATCTCCGGGAAGGAGTTGTCGTGCAGCATCTGATAGGAGCGCAGGGCGGCGAAGAGCAGCTGCTCGACCTCGACGTCGTGGCGCAGCGCGATCTCGCCGAAGGTGTGGAGCAGCGCGCCGGCGCGCTTCGGATCGCTGGCGACGAGATCGAAGAGGTCCGCCGCCTCGAGCCCGAAGAGGTGGAACGGGAACTGGCGCAGGAACTCCGAGCCGGCGAAGGCGGAGAGCGCCGAGAGCTCCTCCTCGACGCGCGTCGAGACCAGCTCCTCGTACGCCACGCCGAGCGCGCGGGCCAGTCCGAGCAGCTTCTCCGGCTTGGGAAACTTCTTGCCCTTCTCGATCTCGGAGAGGTACGAGACGGCGAGGCCGCCGCGCCGGGCGAGCTCCTGCAGGGTCCAGCCGCGCTTGTCGCGCGCGGCGCGCACCTTGAGCCCGAGCAGCAGCCGCAGGTTGTCGGGACCGGCCGGGTGGGCGGCGTCCATGGGATTTTCGCTGGCAGCGAATTTTACTCCCCCGGGGCGCTTCCGGCCTCAGCGCAATTTCGCTGGGCAACCTCGGCTCCCGCCCGCCGCACCGGTTCTCAGCGGTCGGCGAGGCGGATCCGGCGCTTCTCCGCCTCGGCGTGCGGGCGGTAGAGGATCGCGACGTGTCCGACGACGCCGGCCGCCGCGGCGCCCGTGCGGGCGGAGAGCTCGGCGACGAACGCCGCCTTCTCCTCCCGGCCGGCGACGAAGCGCACCTTGACCAGCTCGTGCGCGGCGAGCGCGCGGTCGACCTGCCGCACGACCTCGTCGCTCGCCCCGAGCTTGCCGACGTGCACCACCGGCTCGAGAGCGTGGGCCATAGCGCGCAGGCGCTTGCGCTGCTTCGCGGTGAGCTCGTTCATTCGCCCGGGCTCCTCTCCGGCGCTGCGCCCGGGCGGCGCGCCGCCCGCGCCTCGACTTCGCGCCCGCGGACGATCGCCGCGCGCGCCTCGCTCGGCCGTCCGGTGCGATGGAGCAGGTCGGCGAGCAGGTAGTAGCCGAGCGGTCCCGCCACGTGCTCGCCGTCGCGCTCGAGCCCGGCGCGCGTCAGCTCTTCCGCGCGCGCGAGGTCGCCGCCCGTATCCATCAGAAGTTTCGACAAGTAGTAGTAGCCGCGCACGAAATCGGGGTTGGCGGCGAGCGCCTGTTGCCAGAGCTCGCGCTGGCGCTCGCGGTCGCCGCGCGCGCCGTGCAGCCGGCCGAGGTTGAAGAGCGCCTGGAAGTGCCTCGGGGCGCGCTCGATCGTCGCCTCGTAGTGACGGATCGCCGCCGCGGCGTCGCCGGCCTCCTCGGCGAGCACGGCGAGGTTGAAGTGCGGCTGCGGCAGCTCGGCGTTGCCGGCGAGCGCTCGCGCGAAGGCGGCGCGCGCCTCCTCGACGCGGCCATCGCCGACGAGCAGCTCGCCGAGCTGGTTCGCGACGATCGGCGGCGCCTCGCCGCCGGCGGCGACGCGCTCGAGCAGGGCGATCGCCCGCCCGCGCTCGCCGCCCCCGGCGAGCAGGTCGGCGGCGGCGAGCGCCGCCTTGCTGTCGTGCGGCGAGAGCGCGAGCAGGCGCTCGAAACCGACGAGCGCCTCGGCGCGCCGTCCCGTCCGGCGATAGGCATTGGCGAGGCCGAAGAGCGACGCCCGGTGCTCGCCGTCGATCTCGAGCGCGCGGCGGAAGGCGTCGATCGCGTCAGCGAAGCGGCCCTCCTCGGCGGCGAGACCGCCGAGCATCTGGTGCGCGTCGAGGATCCCGTCGTCCTCGGCCAGGATGCGCGCGAGCTCGCGCTGCGCGGTCTCGCGATCGCCGGCTCCCAGGGCGCTCTGCGCCGCCATCACGGCGTGGTGGAGCGCGATCTTGTCCTTCGGATCGGCGCGCTCGCGGGCCTCCTCGTCGGCGAGCGCCACGCCGCCCTGGCCGGCGACGTAGCCGAGCGCGGCGAGCTGCGCCAGCGTCTCCTCGTCGAGATCGGCGGGGCGCGCCGGCGAGGCCTCGCCGCCGTCGAGCCGTTGGCGCAGGGCGGCGAGCTCGGCGCGCAGCTCGCCCGCCAGGCGGCGCTCGGCGCGGATCGCGTTGGCCGTCTCGCCGCCGTCGACGTCGAGCACGTAGAGCTCGGGCCGCGGCGCCTCGATGTACTTGCGTCCGGCGCGGCGCAGGGCGCGCAGCGGCGCCCAGCCGTAGTGCAGCAGCGGGTAGAGCGACTCGCTGTAGACGGCGCGCGCCGGGTCGAACGCCCGGGTGGCGACGGCGAGCAGGCTCTCGCCGTCGAGCCCCGGCGCCGGTCGGGCGCCGGCGAGCTCGAGCAGCGTCGGGACGAGATCGACGTGCGAGACGGCGGTGTCGACGCGGCGGCCGGCGAGCTCCCCGCCCGGCAGGCGGAGGAAGAGCGGCACGCGCACTGTCGATTCGTAGACGAAGTAGCCGTGGTACTGCTCGCGGTGCTCGCCGAGACCCTCGCCGTGGTCGGCGGTGACGGCGAGCGCCGTCGTCGCCAGCAGCCGACGTGCCTCGAGGGCGCCGCGAAAACGCCCCACCAGCTCGTCGACATAGGCGATCTCGGCGTCGTACGGGCGGCCCGGGTAGCGCGAGGCGTACGGCTCGGGCGGCGTGTACGGATCGTGCGCGTCGTAGAGGTGGAGCCAGAGGAAGAACGGCCGCGCCGCCGGACGCGCGTCGAGCCAGCGGATCGCCGCCGCCACCGTCTCGGCGCCGTCGCGCTGCGCGGCGGCGAGGTTGGCGCTCGCCACCGTCGCGGGATCGAACTCGTCGAAGTAGGTCTCGAAGCCGCGCCCGATTCCCCAGCGGCCGTCGAGCACGAAGGCGGAGACGAAGCCGGCCGTGGCGTAGCCCGCCTCGCGCAGCCGCTCGGCGACGGTCGGTGTCGTCTCGCCGAGCGCGTAGCCGACGTTCTCGCGCACGCCGTGGCGCGGCGGGTAGACGCCGGTCAGCAGCGAGCTGTGAGCGGGCAGGGTGAACGGCACGGTGCTGACGGCGTTCGCGAAACGGACGCCCTCGCGCCCGAGCGCGTCGAGCGCCGGCGTCGCGATTCCGGCGTAGCCATAAGCCGGCAGGCGGTCGGCGCGCACCGTGTCGAGCGTGACGAGGACCAGATTGAGCGCGCCCGGCGCGTAGACCGGCCGGTGCGGTGCCCTCTCGCTCGCGGCGCCGCAGGCGAGCAGCGGAGCGCTCGCCGCCAGCATCACGAGGGCCCGCCGTCTCGACATCGGCTGCGAGCTTAGCGCGGCCCCGCGCGGTGTCACGCCGCCGCTTTCCGATTCCGCCGCCGTGCCCTACAATCGAGGCAGCTCCAGCCAGAAGCTGCCGTGGGTTGCCTTCGGGGAGGGTACGAATGATGAGGAAGCGGCTGTTGCAGACCTCGACGCTGCTCGTCGCGCTGGCCTGTCCGCTCGGCGCGCAGACCACGACCGGCACGATCCGCGGCGACGTCGCCGACGCCGACGGCGCGTCCCTGCCGGGCGTCACCATCACCGTCACCGGCGACCGCGGCATCGAACGCGTCGTGCAGTCCGGCGCCAACGGGCGCTACCTCGTCGCCGCGGTGCCGCCCGGCCACTACGGGCTCACCGCCGAGCTCACGGGCATGGCGACCCAGAAGGCCGAGGAGGTGCGCGTCACGATCGGCGGCTACGCCACCGTCGATTTCGTGCTGCAGCCGGAGATTTCGGAGGAGATCACCGTCACCTCCGAGTCGCCGCTGCTCGACTTGCGCAGCTCGGAGGCGCCGACCAATTACCAGTCCGAGTTCATCGAGGACTTGCCGACGCGCCGTAACTTCTGGGACATGGTCGGCCAGTCGGCGGGGATGAGCGGCACGACCGAGTTCACCGACCGGCAGTCGGGCTTCGGCTCGGGCATCACCTCGAACAGCTGGAGCGTCGACGGCCTGAACGTCACGGCCCCCGAAACCGGCGCGGCCTGGTGGTACATCAACCCGGAGACGATCGAGGAGGTGCAGGTGCTCGGCATCGGCGCCTCGGCCGAGCACGGCAACATGACCGGCGCCGCGATCAACGTGGTGACCAAGTCGGGCGGCAACGACTTCGAGGGCGGCTTCAACAGCTTCCTGCAGTTCGACGAGCTCACCGACACCAACGTGCGGCTGCCCGACACGCCGTTCCCGAGCTACGTGCGCGACGAGTTCCACAACGAGACGCTGACCCTGGGCGGCCCGGTCAAGCGCGACAGCGCCTGGTTCTTCGGCGCCCTCGAGTACTACATCGACTCCGAGACGCTGCCGGGCGGCGACCCGGCGTTCCCCGCCGAGTCGACGTGGGAGCGCTACGACGCGAAGCTCGATTGGCTGCCGACGGCGAGCGTCAAGATCGACGGCAAGTACCACTACGAGGACTACTCGTACGGCAGTTCGGCGAGCGCCTTCGTCGCCCCCTCGGCGCGCGGCACCGAGTACGGCATCAATCCGGCGTGGGGCATCGGGGCGAGCTGGACGATCTCGGACAAGAGCCTGATCGAGTTCCACTACGCCGGCTGGACGGGGAACGACTACTGGCACTCGTCGACCGGTTCGGCCGAGGACGCCAACGTCGACTTCAACCCCCCGGGCGGCGGTCCGCCGGTCTACACCGGCGGCCTCACCTACCCCTACGACTACGAGCTCGAGATGCACCAGGCGGACGTCAAGATGTCGCGCTACGCCGACGACTTCCTCGGCGGCGATCACGACTTCCGCTTCGGCGTGCAGTACAGCTACGGCTCGGCGGACACCATCGGCAAGGCGGCCTCGGGCGGCGACTACTACTACCATTACACCTACTTCTACGACTACTACGGCACGATCTACCCGTACGAGTACTACTACAAGTACACCTTCACGCCGTTTCACTACGGCGCCAAGCAGCGCTCCTATTCGGCCTTCGTCCAGGACTCGTGGCGGGTCAACGATCGGCTGACGCTCAACCTCGGCGTGCGCTACGACATCCACGAGGGCTGGATTCCGTCCTACGAGCGGCTTGACGCGGACGCCCGCGGCACCGGCGTCGTGCTTCCCCGTCGCGACGACGTCATCGACTGGAAGGTCGTCTCGCCGCGGCTCGGCTTCGCGTGGACGGCGACCGAGGACGCGCGCACCGTGCTGCGCGGCTCGCTCGGCGTCTACCACGACGGCAACGTGAGCGGGAACTGGGACTACCCGCCGCCCCTGGCGCCGCCGCTGCAGACCTTCGTCTGCGCCGGTCCGCCGCCGACCGTCTGCGACAGCGAGCCGGCCTTCGAGACGATCGTCGCCGACGTGGGCGTCGATCCGGATCTCGATCCGCCGCGCTCGGTGCAGTACGCCCTCGGCTTCGAGCGCCAGGTCGGCGACACGATGGCCATCGGCCTCGAGGTCGTCTACAAGGAGACCGAAGACCTCGTCGGCTGGGAGATCCTCGGCGACGGCGTCTACGAGCCGGTGACGTTCGTCGACCCGTTCACGGGCCGCGAATACACCCTGCTCAACATCTGCGAGGACGGCTGCCGGGCGCCGACGATCCGCAAGGGCAACCGCCCCGGCGCCGGCTCGCTGGCGCCCAACGAGGAGTACCACCAGGACTACCGGGCGGCGATCCTGACGTTCCGCCGCCGACACAGCGATGGCTGGAGCCTGATGGGCTCCTACACCTGGTCGCGCTCGGAGGGCCTGATCCCGCGGCCGACGGCGCAGACGCAGAGCAACCCGTTCTACTTCAACGTCGACGGCTCCGATCCCAACGAGTGGATCAACGCCGACCAGCTGCTGCAAAACGATCGCGAGCACATGTTCCGCCTGCAGGGCAACCTCGACCTGCCGTGGACGATGGAGCTCACCGGCACGCTCAACTGGCAGAGCGGCCGGCCGTACTCCCGGCTCGGCCGCGTGTCCTCGGACTTCCTGGAGCAGGGGGCGAAGATCGTCGTCCTCGAGCCCGCCTCGGACGACCGGCGCCTGCCGTCGACGATGCTCCTCGACTTGGCGCTCGGCAAACGCTGGAAGCTCGGCGACGCGACGCTGAAGACCGACCTCCAGGTCCTCAACGTCCTCAACGAGGACGCTCCCCAGTTCTGGGAGACCCTGGTGCTGCTGCCCGGCGAGCGCTACACGCCCGACACCTACGTCTATCCGCGGCGGGCGGTGATCCGCATCGGCATCGAGTTCTGATCCCCGCTCCTCCCGCGCGCCGGACCGGCCGTCGACCGCGGCTTGTCCGGCGCACTGTTTTCTGCTGAAGTCCCGCCCCCATGCGCCCAGAGCTCGTCGAGACCCCGCCCGCCTCCGCCATGGAGCGGGCGCGCGCCACGCGCAACCCGATCCGCAAGCTCTACTTCTGGACTCTGCACTGGGCCGCCACCCCGCACGCCCTTCCCGCGCTCGTCATCCTGTCGTTCGCAGAGTCGTCGTTCTTCCCCGTGCCGCCCGACGTGCTCTTGATCGCCATGACCTTCGCGGCGCCGACGCGCTGGGCGCGCTACGCCTTCTGGTGCTCGGCGGCGTCGATCGTCGGCGGCGTCGTCGGCTACGGCATCGGCTGGGGGCTGTGGGACACCGTCGGCAAGCCGATCGTCGACTTCTACCACGGCGAAGCGGTGATGGCGAAGATCCAGCACTGGTACGACGTCTATGGCTTCTGGGGCGTGCTCGTCGCCGCCGTGACGCCGATCCCCTACAAGGTCTTCACCATCGCCTCGGGCTGGTTCCACTTCGACTTCGGCCAGTTCATGCTCGCCTCGGCGATCGGCCGCCCTTTCCGCTTCTTCCTCGTCGCCGGCCTGATCGGCGCCCTCGGCGAGCGCGTCAAGCCGTTCCTCGAAGAGAAGCTCGAGTGGGCACTCCTCGCCCTCGCCGTCCTCGGCATCGGCGGGTTCCTGGCGATCAAGTACCTGGGCTGACGCGGTCCGTTCGACGAGCGGCTTGACTCTGGAGTCAACTCCAGGGTTTATCCTCGGCTCGATGAGCGCGAAGACCTTCCGGATCGGGGAGCTCGCCAAGTGGACTCACGTCCCCGTCGACACCATCCGCTACTACGAGAAGCTCGGGCTCCTGGCTCCGGCTGTGCGCACGCGCTCCGGTTACCGCAGCTTCG
>DASWJT010000112.1:0-8307 GCA_036397015.1 Thermoanaerobaculia bacterium | reverse complement strand
CGCTCGGGATCGCCGGCGACCTCCGCCGGCAGCACCTTGACCGCCACCTCGCGACCGAGCCGCGTGTCCTTGGCGCGCCAGACCTCGCCCATGCCGCCCGCACCGAGCGGCGCGACGATCTCGTAGGGGCCGAGGCGGGCGCCGGCAGAGAGCGTCATCCGGGCGACTCGGGGTCGATGACCGGGAGCCTTTCGGCGCGTGCGGCGCGGCCGAGCTTCTCGTCGGCGGTGACGAAGGTGACCGCAGCCCCCAGCTCGGAGGCGAGCTCGAGCGCGGCGGCGAGATGAATGGCGTCGTAGCCGCGCAACGGGTGGCGGCGCACCAGCTCGCGCACGCGACGCACGACCTGCTCGGTGACGTCGACGCGCACCAACGACGGCCAGTCGCGATCGAAATCGCGGCGCAGTCGAAGAAAGCCGCGCTCGGAGATCGAGCGATCGCGCCAGCGGCGAGCGAAGGCGGCGTGGGCCTCGGCCGCTGCCACGCGCGCGGTGGCCGCCGGTTCAGCGCGGAGAAACAGCTCGTCGACGAGGTCCGATCCCGGCTCCTCCACGAAGCGCTTCACCAGCGCGCTGGTGTCGAGGTAGTTCATTCGCGCTCGGCGATCACCGTGCGCGAGAGCTTGGCGCCGCGTACCCGGACGCGCGTCGGGCGACGGGCTGGCCGGCGCGAAGGCAGAGACAGCGTACCGCGCTCGGCGAGCCGCGCGAGACGCTGCTCGAGCGATTCGTCCGCGCTGCTCTCGGGTAGCGGTCCCAGGATCGCCACGGGTCGCCCGCGGTCGGTGACCACGATCGACTCTCCGGCCTGCGTTCGTCGCAAGTAGCGGGTGAGATGATTCTTCAGGTCGCGCACGCCGGCGGTCGACATGTGGCTATTGTAGCTACTAGGCGTGGTGCGGACAAGCGCGCCAGACCTCGCCCATGCCGCCCGCGCCGAGCGGCGCGACGATCTCGTAGGGGCCGAGGCGGGTGCCGGGGGAGAGGCTCAATTCAATCCCTCGACCAGAAAGAGCTCGTTCGTGGCGCGCAGCACGCTGTAGGCGTACGACGACTCGTCGTCCGAGAAGCGCTGGTCCATGACGAAGACCGCCCCCGCGGGATCGGCCGGCGCAAACTCCCGCCACGGCTCCACCCGGCCGGTGGCGAGCTCGAGCCGAAAGAGCTTCGCCGGCAGCTGGTTCGGTTGACGAAGGACGAGCCACCGCCCGTCCCGGCTCCAGTGGATCGGACCGAGAAACCCCTGCGCTTCCGGCAGCGCGCGCGGGGCGCCCCCGCCGACCGGATGGAGTGCGAACGCGCCCTGCGTGTCGCGTGCCGCCACCCAGGCGCCATCGCTCGAGACGGCGAAGAACGGCGTTCCCTCGGGTGTCACCGCGCGCCACGGACGCTCTCCGTCGCGCAGATAAATGCGGAACGCTCCCGCGCGATCCCCTTGGCGGTTCATGGCGACGAAGAGCCTGTTCCCGTCGCTCGACCAGCGCGCGGCGACCGGAGTCAGCGCAGCGTCGAGCGGCACCTCGCGCTCGGCCCCCGCACCGGTGGGCACGAGGACCAGACGCGATGGCCCGCCGGCGCGGAGGAGGAGCGCCCAGGCGCCGTCCGGCGACAATCCCAGAGCGTCGTCACTTCCGAGGCGCACCGACTGCGCGCCGTCGCTCGAAAGCAGGTAGGCGCCGCGGCCGATCTCGCGCTCCTCGCGGACCAGCACGAAGCGCCCGTCGGCCGACAGACCGGCGAGCTGGGTGCGGCCGAACAGGTCGAGCGAGCGCTCGAAGCTCGCGCCGGGACCGCGGGCGACGATCCCGATCCGGCCAGAGCCGGTGGCGACGAGCGCGCTCCGGCCGTCCGGGGCGACGTCGTAGAGGTTCAGGGCCCCCGGAGCCCTCGCGAGCAGGCGCCGCTTGCCGTCGAGGGAGAGGGCGTAGAGGGCACGATCGGTGCCGCCGGTGCTCTCGGAGCCGGTGAACCAGAGCTCGCCGCTGCCCTTCGCCCATGCCATGCCGTAGATGAACGGAATCTCGTGCCGGAGGACGATGCGACCGTCCAGGTCGTGGATCTCGATCGTGGTTGGAGTGGTCGGGCGAGCGAAGGCGATCCGGTCGCCCGCCGGCGACAGACGCGGGAAGGCTACGCCGCGGTCGCGCTCCTCGCCGATCGGAAACTCGAGACGCCGCTCGGTCCTGCCGCGCACGACGGCGAGCTGCTCGCCGTCGGGCGCCCAGTCGGCGTCCACCGCGTCGTCGATGAGCGCGCGCGGCGTGCCGCCGAGCGGCGACACGCGGGCGAGCGTGCCTTGCGCGTTCGTCGGCTCACGCTGCTCGGTCAGGGTCAGGGCGAGCTCCCCCTTGCTCGAGACCGAGCGCAGGATCGCCGGCGGCAGGTCGAGCCGTTGGGACTCCGCGCTCTCGAGGCGGGTGACGTAGACGCGCGACGGCTCGGCGCCGAACGCCGCGCTGTAGTAGATGGTCTTGCCGTCGGGCGCGAACTTGGCGCCGGTGACGACGCCGAGCCTCGAGGTCAGCGGCCGATAGGAGGGTGGCGCCGTGCCGACCGTGGGTCCGGCGAGCAGCTCGAGGGCGACAGCCGCGAGCGCAGCACCGGCTACGAGGCCGGCGACCGTCCAGAGCAGCTTGCCGCGGACGAGCGACGGCTTGCCCTCCGCCGGCGCGGCGGCCGCTCCGCGTCCGATCTCGGAGAGGTGGTCGCGTAGATCCGTAAGGTCGCGGGCTAGGTCGCGCGTCGAGGCGTAGCGATCGTTGGCGTCCTTCGCGAGACAACGCTCGACGATCCAGCCCAGCTGCGCCGGCAGCGCCGCGTTCTTCGCGCGCAGCGGCTCCGCTGGCTCGCGAATCACCGCCGCGAGCGACTCGGGAACCGTCTCTCTGCGGAACGGCCGCTCGCCGGTCGACATTTCGTAGAGCAACGCGCCCAGCGCGAACTGATCCGAGCGGAAGTCGGCCGGCTTGCCCACCGCCTGCTCGGGCGAGAGATAGCCGAGAGTGCCGACGATCATGCCGGTGCCGGTTCTCTCTGCGAGTGTCGTGGCGTCGCCGATCGCGCTCCCCTCGAGCTCCGGATAGACCAGCTTCGCCAAGCCGAAGTCGAGGATCTTGGCGAAGCCGTCGCCGGTGACCATGATGTTCTCGGGCTTCAGGTCGCGGTGGACGATCCCGGCGGCGTGCGCCTTGGCGAGCCCCTCGGCGACCTGCGCGCCGAGCGTGAGGACCCGCTTCACCGGCAGCGCTCCGGAGCACAACAGCTCGCGCAGCGATTGGCCTTCGATCTTCTCGAGCACGAGATACGGTCCGTGCTCGCTCTGCCCGACTTCGTAGAGCGTGACGATGTGCGGATGGTTCAGCGCCGAGACCGCCTTCGCCTCCTGCTCGAAGCGGCGCAGTCTGTCGGGATCGCTCGCGAGCTCGGCCGGCAGCACCTTGATCGCCACCTCGCGGCCGAGGCGCGGATCCTTCGCGCGATAGACCTCGCCCATGCCGCCTGCGCCGAGCGGCGCGACGATCTCGTAGGGGCCGAGGCGGGAGCCGGGGGCGAGCGTCATTCGTGTCTCGGGCGCACGGGCGCGACCCCTTCGAGTCCGTCGGCGATCATCAGGCTGAACAGCTGCTCCCAACCCGCGATGGCCACGTGTCGCCCGTCGGGCGAGATGCCGAACGACTCGGTCGCGAGCTCCGGATCGAAGCCCGCGAGCCGGCGACGCGTGGCGGAAGTATCGCGATCGGGGGAGAACTCCTGCGCGAACAAGCCGTAGCTGCCGTCCGCATTCCAGCCGACGTAGACGATCGTCCGCCCGTCGGGGAGCCAGCGCGACCGGCCGCGGGAGCCGGCCCCCGCATTGCCGCCTGCGCGGGCGCCGAGATCGACTTCGAACGGGGTCGATGAGCCGTCGATGCCGGAGACGCGCAGATAGATCCGATCGACTCCCCACTCGACGCTGTAGGAAACGTGTCTGCCGTCCGGCGAGAGCTCAGCGAGCGCTTCGGCGCCAGTCAGGATCGCCGTCTCGCCGGTCCCGTCGGGATGGATCTTGCGCAGACCGGTGTGCTTCGGGTTGGTCGACACGTAGACGATCCACTCCCCGTCGGGCGTCGCCGTCGGGTTCTCGGCGTCGATGCCGTCGTGGGTGAGCTGGCGCGGGTTGCCGCCGTCGGGCTCCGCCGTCCAGATCTCGAAGTTTCCGCTACGGTTCGAGCTCCAGAGCAGCTTGCCGTCGGCGCCGAAGCCGGGATCCCAGTCCTCGGCCTCGTCGTCGGTCAGCCGGCGCACGGTGCCGCTCCGCGTCGAGACCGCCCAGAGGTCGAGGCTGGCACCGCGGTTCGAGGAGAAGAGCACCCACTCGCCGTCCGGCGAATAGACCGGCTGGCGGTCGGTGCTGTTGCCGCGGGTCAGCCAGCGCGATGCCCCTTCGCCCGCACCGGAGAGTGGCACTTCGCGCAGGTTCTGGCGCGCCGAGCGGGCGCCGAAGACCACCTGACCGGGAGCGAGGACGTCGAGGACCAGCGGGTTGATCGGGCTCCAGAAGAGCGCGCGGGGCGCCCGATCGCCCAGGGTGTAGCGGAAGAGGCGCGCGGAGCTGGAGGAGAGCTGTCCGACCACGGACTCGGCGCGCGCGAAGAGGAGCTCGCGACCGTCGCCCAACCAGGCTGGCGAGGAGAGCATTCCGACGCTCGGCGGGGACGCGGGACGGACCTGCCGCGTCGCGACGTCCACGAGATAGATCGCGCAGGGCGCGCCGGCCAGGCGGGTGAGCTCGGCGACGGCGATCGTGCCGCCGTCGGGGGAGAAGCGCGGTTGCCGGAACAGCTGGCTCTCGAAGCGCACGAGCTCGCGCGGCTCGCCCCCCTCCGCGCTCGCCGTCGAGAGCACGGTGTCGGTGGTCTCGCCGCGCACCTCCCAGCGCAACCAGGCGATCGAGGCGCCGTCGGGCGACCAGTCGCCGCTCAAAACGTCCGAGGCCAGCTTGCGCGGCGCTCCGCCCACGGTCGGCACGCGGAAGAGCGAGTCGCGGCTCCCCTCCGTGCGCGTGAAGAGGACGAGCGAACCGTCGGGCGAGAAGCGGGGAGAGTCGTCCTCGCCGTCGGTCAGCGGCACCTCGCTCCCGGTCGCGAGCTGTTTCAGCCAGAGCCGTCGCCGCCCGTCGCGGCGGGAGCTGAAGACGACCGTCTTGCCGTCGGGCGAGACCGCCGGCGACTGGTCGCTGCCGGAGTGGGTGAGAAAGCGGAGCGTCGGGATTGTCGGCTCCGGCGTCTGGCGCAGCCAGAGCGCGAGCGCGGCGCCGAGCGCAGCGAAGCATGCGGCCGCGATCGGCAGCAGCACGGTGCGCCGCCGGGCTCTCGAAAGCGACGTCTGCCGGATCGCGGTCGCGGTCGAGCCGCTCGTGGCCGACTCCAGATCGAAAGCGAGATCGCGCGCCGACTGGAAGCGCGACGCGCGCTCCTTCTCGAGGCAGCGCTCGACCAGTCGACTCAAGGACGACGGCAGGTCGCCGCGCAGCTCCGCGAGCGGCGTGGGCTGCTCCTTGAGGATGGCGTTCAGCGTCTCGATCGCCGACTCGCCGCGAAAGGCGCGGCGCCCACCGAGCAGCTCGTAGAGCACGCAGCCGAGCGCGAAGAGGTCGACCCGGTGATCGACGCGCTCGCCGCGCACCTGCTCCGGCGCCATGTAGCCCGCCGTGCCGAGGATCACGCCGGAGGCGGTTCCGCCGGCGACCGTGGTCGCGGACGCGAGCGTGCCCTCGTCGCCGAGCGTCAGCTTGGCGAGGCCGAAGTCGAGGATCTTGACGCGGCCGTCGGCGCAGAGGAACAGGTTCTCCGGTTTGAGGTCGCGGTGCACGATCCCCTTGTCGTGCGCCGCGGCGAGACCCCGCGCGATCTGCGCGCCCCAGTCGAGAGCCCGCTTGATCGAGATCGTTTCGCCGCTCTCGAGCACGTCGCGCAGCGAGCGCCCGTCGAGCAGCTCGGTGACCAGGTACGGCCGGCCGTCGTCGGTGCCGAGCTCGAAGACGGTGAGGATGTTCGCGTCGTTGAGCGCGGAGGCGGCACGCGCTTCCTGTTCGAAGCGCTGCAGCCGATCGGTATCGCTCGCGAATGCGGCGGGCAAGACCTTGATCGCCACTTCGCGACCGAGCCGTGTGTCCTTCGCGCGGTAGACCTCCCCCATCCCGCCCGCGCCGAGCGGCGAGAGGATCTCGTAGGGGCCGAGGCGGGTCGAGGGAGCGAGGGTCATCCGAGCTCGCGGAGGTTGTGTTCCCAGAGCGGCCGCAGCCGCGCGTCGAAGGCTCGGTATTCCGGTGTCTGACGGATGCGGTCGAAGTGGGGATCGCGCTCGATCAGCGGCAGATTCGGCATTCCGGTGGCGGCCATCTCGTCGAGCCAGCGCACAGCGCCGGCGGCATCGCCGGCGAGCGCATACACCGCGGCGAAGTCGTGTGCCAGATGGTGAAAGCTGCGTCGGCGCCGCTCCGCTCGCGGGGCGAGCGCCGCTACCTCGGCGAGCGCTGCCGCCGTGCGGCCTCGCCTGGCTGTGACCAACGCCCAGCGCGACCGCGAGTAATCGTTCTCGGGGTCCTGCGCGAGAAGGACACGCGCGCGTTCCTCCGCTTCGTCGACACGATCGAGCCAGAGGAGCGCTTGGATCGCGGGCCAGGGCCAGCCGCTGGCCAAACGATCCGCCTCGTCGATGCTGGCCTGCCAAGCACCACCGTCCGCGAGCGTTTCGACAATGAAATCGCGCGTCGTCGCGCTCGATGGATCGACCTCCAGCGCGCGGCGCATCGTGGCCTGCGCACGCGCGTCGAGCCCGAGATGAGTGTAGAGAATCCCGAGCTCCGGCAGACCGGCCCGCGGATCGAGCCGCTGCGCTTCGAGCAGGGCGCGGATCGCGCCTGGAATGTCCCATTCGCCGAAGTCGCTCCAGCGAAGCAAGCTCTCGACGATCAGCGGCTCGGCCAGACGAGAATCGAGCCCGCGGGCCCGCGCGACGCTGCGTCGGGCGCGCTCGACCCAGCTCTCGCGGTCGGGCTCGTGGTAGGTGCCCATCCAGACTTCGCCGAGGCCGAGTTGCGCCCAAGCAAGCGCCGATCTGGGGTCCAGGCGAAGCGCCTCTTCGAAGTGTGCGATCGCGGCGAGCGTTGCTTCGGCGCTGCCCCGCCGGCGATCGAGATCGGCAATCCCCCGCAGGTAGGCGTCGTAGGCGGCTGGCACGCGCGTCGGCAAGGCGGCCAGGCGGCTCGCTCGCTCGATCCGAATCTGGAGCTGGTTCAGAACGTGCTCGGCGACCCGGTCCTGGATGGCGAAGATCTGCCCTTCCGGCTCGTCGAAAGTCTCGGCCCACAGGCTCTCGCCTCGCACGGTCAGGAGCCGGAGGTTCATGCGCAATCGGCCGTCGGCGCGTTGCACGCTGCCGGTGAGCACGGCGTCGACCTCGAGCTCGCGCGCCGCGACGAGAGGATCGATCGCGGTGCCGACGTACTTGCGCACCGCGCTCGTTGGCCGTACGACGAGCGCGTCGATGACCCCGAGCTTGGTCTGGATCGTGTCGGCGACGCCGACGCCGAAGTAGCGCTCGTCGCCTCCTCCGATCTCCTCGAGCGGCAGGACGGCAAGACTTCTCACACTGCCTGCCGCCGCCGGAGCTTCTGGGCGCGATCCGACGCCGCGCTGGACCATGAACGCGACTCCGATGGCGGCGAGCGCGACGAGCGCGCCGACTCCCCAAAGCGCCTTGGAGCGCGCTGCCGACGCCCGACCGCGCCGAGTGGCCGGAACGGTCGGAGACGACGAGGCCGCGCTCTCTTCGAGGGCGAAGATGAGGTCGTGGGCGGAGCGGAAGCGGCGGTCGGGGTCCTTGGCGAGGAGGCGCGCGACGATGCGGGCGAGCGCGGGGTTGGACCCGGAGGGCGTTGCGCCGAGCTCGGGCGCCTCCTCCTTGAGGATGGCGTTGAGGCTCTCGACGACCGAATCGCGGCGGAACGGATTGGCGCCGCCGAGCATCTCGTGGAGCACGACGCCCAGCGAGAACAGATCCGATCGCGCGTCGGCCCTCTCCCCGCGCACCTGCTCGGGCGCCATGTAGCCGGCCGTGCCGAGCACGGTGCCGGCCGAGGTCTCGAGCACGGTCGAGGCGTTCTGCAGTTCGGCGTCGTCGCGCTCGGGGAGCTCGACGCGGGCGAGGCCGAAGTCGAGGATCTTGGCGACGCCGTCCTTGGTGAGAAAGAGGTTCTCGGGCTTGAGGTCGCGGTGGACGATGCCCTTTTCGTGCGCGGCGGCGAGCCCCGCGGCGACCTGGATGG
>DASWJT010000111.1:0-16848 GCA_036397015.1 Thermoanaerobaculia bacterium | reverse complement strand
CCGGCGAGCACCGGCAGGAAGGCGGCGAGGACGACGATCTGGTCGATGGTGTCCTGGAAGATGCCGACGACGCCGCCGGCGACGAAGGCGGTGAGCAGGTTGAGCTGCAGCCACGGGTGGCGCGACATCAGACTGCGCAGCCACGGCGTCGAGACGCGCTCTTCCTTCGAGATACCTTGCATCTTTCCGGCCTGGGCGCTGATCTCGAAGGCCTCGGCCTCGAAGAGCGCATGGCCGCGCACCATGCCGAGCAGGCGCCCCGTGGCGTCGCACACCGGATAGGCGGGGTAGTGGCGGGTGACCACCTCCTGCATGGCGTCGACGAGCAGCGTTTCGGGCCGCAGCGAGAACGGGTCGAGCACGCCGATGTCGCCCACCCGCTGCGAGCGCTCGGCGTAGAGCAGGTCGCGGAAGGCGAAGACCGCCTCGAGCTTGCCCGCCTCGTCGGTGACGAAGCCGTAGGTGATGAGCGTCTTCTGCACCAGGTCGCGCAGGAGATCGATCGCCTCGCCCACCGTCGTCTCGGGACGGAAGACGGCGCGCGGGTTCTCCATCAAGCGGCCGACCGAGCCCTCTGGATAGGCCTGGATCTGCGTCCAGCGCTCGGCGAGCGCCTGCGGCGCGGCGGCGACGATCGCGGCGCGCGGCGCGTCGTCGAGCTCCCAGAGGATCTGCCGCGCCGCCGCCGGGTTGAGCAGCTCGAGAGACGTGCCGGCGTCGGCCGGCGTCATGGCGGCGAGGCGCCCCGCGGCGCTCCGCGCATCGAGCCGGCGCAGCTCGGCGGCGACTGCGATGCGGTCTTCGGTCGGTCGGTAAGAGATGCTGCCGGTGCGTTCGACGTCCACGTTCTCCTCCTCGGTCCGGGTCGTGGTTCGATCTCTGCTTCAGAGTGCGGGCCCGTGCCCGGTGATGCGGCGAAAGGCCTCGAGATAGCGATTGCGCGTGCCGGCGACGACCTCCGGCGGCAGCTCGGGCGGGGGCGACTCGTGATCCCACCCAGACTCGTCGAGCCAATTGCGCACGAACTGCTTGTCGAACGAGGCGGGCTCGCTGCCGGGGCGCCAGGACGTCGCCTCCCAATAGCGCGACGAGTCGGGAGTCAGGGCCTCGTCGATCCACAGCAGCTCGCCGTCCACCCAGCCGAATTCGAACTTGGTGTCGGCGAGCAGCAGCCCGTGCTCGGCCGCGTGGCGCGCCGCCGCCGCGTAGAGGCGGAGCGTCGTATCGCGCAGCCTGCCGGCGACCTCGGCGCCGAGCGCGGCGACGAGGGCGTCGAAGCCGACGTTGAGATCGTGGCCGCTCTCGGCCTTGGTCGCCGGCGTGAAGATCGGCTGGCCGAGCCGGCTGGCGCGCGCCAGGCCGGCGGGCAGCGCGATGCCGCACACGGTGCCGCCGGCGACGTACTCGCGGAAACTGCTGCCGGCGAGATAGCCGCGCGCTACGCACTCGAAGGGCACGACGCTCGCCTTGCGGGCGACGACGGCGCGGCCGGCGAGGAGCTCGGCGTGCGGCGCCAGCGCAGCCGGGAAGTCGCGCACGTCGGTGGCCAGCAAGTGGTGCGGTGCGATCGGCGCCAGCCGGTCGAACCAGAAGTTGGTGAGTTGGGTGAGGATCTTGCCCTTGCCCGGGATCGCCGGACGGAGCACGTGGTCGTAGGCCGACAGGCGGTCGCTGGCGACGATGAGCAGCGCGTCGCCGAGGTCGTAGACGTCGCGTACCTTGCCGCGGCGCACGAGCCGAAGGCCGGGCAGCTCGGCGGCCCACAGGGCGTCGGAGGCGGCGATCATGGCGCCGCCGGCGCCGTCGAGGACTCGCGGTCGAGGGCCTCGAGCAGGTCACCGCGCATCTCGATCAGAGTGTGGTCGCCCCACAGGGCGGCGTCGACGATCTCGTAGATCGGCGTCGAGTCGAGGCCCTTGAGCTGCGCCATGCCGAGGCGCCGCAGGCCGACGAGCAGGTCGATGCCGGGCCCCTCGAGCTTGACCGCCACCCAGCTGCGCGGACCGTCGACGAGGCGGAAGAGACGGTCGAACTTGCGTTCCTCCGCCAGCTTGGACACGAAGTCGCCGGTGGCGACGATCCCCTCGTTGACCAGCCCGCCGTTCTCGTTGATGTAGGCGTAGAACTCGCGGGCGCGCTCGCGCTGGTCGATGACGTCGACGTTGGAGCGCAGCATGGGCGCGAAGAAACGGTGCACGGTGGCCTCCGGGTAGCCGTAGGTGATGAGGAGGGTCTTGAGCTCCTCGATGTCGCGATTGCCCTTGCCGGTGGTGAGGCGCGTCAGCTCGACGACGCCGTGGCCGAAGAACTCGTAGCGCTCGGCCTCGGCCTTGGAGCCCATCTGGATCGGCAGCAGGCGGTACTGTCCGTAGTTGAGCGCGATGCGCAGGCCCTTCGAGAACGGGAAGCCCTTCTGCAACGCTTCGCGGTAGGCGCGCTGGATCTGCACGGCCAAGACGATCAGGCGGCGGGCGTCGCGGCTCGAGTAGAAAGCGCCGTCGCCGAGGTACTTCTCGAGCGTCATCCGATTCTGCGCCGCCAGGCGGTTGACACGGCGCTGAAAGCGGAAGAGCAGCCGGAACGAGCGGTCCTGCTCGACGGCGCCCGATCGGCGCAGCAGCGTCACCGTCTCGGTGAACTCCGAGATGTCGTAGACCAGGCCGAAACGGCTGACCACCGGGTCGATCACCCACGGCGCCATGAAATCGAGCGGCCGCGTCGTCGGCGAGAGGCGCAGCCATTCGCCGGTCGCCGCGACCCGGCCGCTGCCGCGGCCGCGGCCGATGATGACTTCGCCCTGCCGCTCGCAGAGCACCACCGCGCGGCGCATGGCGTGGAAGGCCTCGAACTCCTTGAGCTTGACGAGGAGCTTTTCCCACACCTGGACGAGGGTCGGCGAGAGGAGCTGCGTCGCGTCGTAGCCCGGCAACGTGGCGAGGTAGGTGGCGAAGCCTGGGCGATTGAGGTGGGTGCGCGGGTCCTCGCCACGGCCGGCGCCGACCAGCTCGGCGATGCGCCCGAGGTTGGGATCGAGCGGCAGTCGCGCCGCGTACCATTCGACGAGCTTGGCCAGGCGGGCGCGGAAGTCGCGGCCGTCGAGGCGCAGGCAGCCGTTGAAGTAGCTCGTCAGCTCGGCGAGATCGGGACTGATGTGATCCTCGGTGAACACCAGCACGTTGTCGCGCATGCGCGTGAACAGCGCCGGGAAGAGCTGCTCCTCGACCTCCTCGGTGTCGAGCGAGAGTCGCTGCACGAGGTCGTAGTTGATCAGCGTCACGCGGTCGAGGACCTTCTGGAAGATGCGGTACTTGAGGCCGTCGCCGTGCTCGCGCCCGGTCGCCAAGTCGCGGCGCATCATGCGCTTGGGCGCGTCGCGGAAGACGCGCGCGAAGGACGTCGAGTGCCAGAGCCAGAAGACGGCCGGGAAGTTGCGCCCGTAGCTCGCCGTGGTGACGTTCTCGGCGGCGCGGGTGAGCAGCATGCGATAGCGATCCCAGGCGGCCTGGAAGCCCGGGGAGTCGAAGGTGGCGCGCTGGGCGATGGCGATCTCGACCTCTTCCTCGAAGAGGACGTAGCGCTCGAAGGCGTGCTCGAGAGCGACGAGATCGGGGGTGACCTGGATGGCGAAGCCGAGCAGCGGCGTGGCGCTCTCGTCCTCGAAGTAGATCTTGTAGGGCGGGGGCAGCGACCGATCTGCGTCGGCGAAGAGCTTGTTCACCTCCTCGGCATCGCGCAGGAAGTTGAACGGCCCCTGGAAGAGCTTCGTCGGCGGAGTCGTCATCGCTCGTCGGCCCTGATGGCGCGGTACGTTAACCCAACCGCGGCGGACGGGCCAGAGCGGAGTTGACACGGCGCCCGCCGGCGAGCGAGTCTCTTGCCCGTCGATGTCCGCCTCCAGCATCGAGATCCCCGAGGTCGCGCCCGCCGCGGCGCACGCGGCCGCAGCGCCGCCCGAGATCACCGTCCTCGTCCCGGTGGTCGACGAGGAGGGCACGGTCGAGGAGCTGGCACGGCGCGTGGCGGCGGCTCTCGACGGCCTCGGCCGCAGCTTCGACCTCGTCTTCGTCGACGACGGCTCGCGCGACGCGACGCCCGAGCGCGTGCTCGCGGCGCGTGCGCGCGACCCGCGGGTCAAGCTGGTGCGGCTGCGGCGCAACTTCGGCAAGGCGGCGGCGCTCACCGCCGGCTGCGACCACTCGCGAGGCCGGCTGGTGATCACCATGGACGGCGATCTCCAGGACGACCCCGAGGAGATTCCGCGCCTGCTCGCCAAGCTGGAGAGCGACGGGCTCGATCTCGTTTCCGGCTGGAAGCGGGACCGCCAGGACCCGCTGGCCAAGACCGTGCCCTCGCGCCTGTTCAACTGGGCGACGCGCCGGCTGGCGCAGGTCGACCTGCACGACTTCAACTGCGGCTTCAAGATCTACCGTCGCGAGGTGCTCGACCAGGTGCCGATCTACGGCGAGCTGCACCGCTACATCCCGGTGCTCGCGGCGCGCCGCGGCTTCCTCGTCGGCGAGCTCGCCGTGCGCCACCACGCGCGCCGGACCGGCGCCTCGAAGTACGGCTGGGACCGCTTCTACAAGGGGCTGCTCGATCTGCTGACCGTGCTCTTCATCACCAAGTACACGCGGCGGCCGTTGCACTTGTTCGGCGTCTTCGGCCTCGCCGCTCTCGCCGTCGGCTTTGTGATCAATGCCTGGTTGGCCTACCTGTGGGCGTTCCGCGACGAGGCGCTGTCGCAACGGCCGCTGCTCATCCTCGGCGTATTGCTCATGCTCGCGGGCCTGCAGGTGCTGACCACCGGCCTGCTCGCCGAGATGACGACGCACAAGACCTTCCGGCGCAGCGACAGCTACTCGGTGCGCGACTTCGTCGACTAGCCGCCGCCGCTCCGCCGGCGGCGGAGCAGACCTCACTCCAGCCGGATCTTGAGCTCGAAGATGCGGCCCTCGCGCATGACCTCGAGCGCCGTCGCGCCGCGCCGCTCGCCGATCAGTCGGGCGAGGGCCGCGGGGTCGCCGACCGCCCGGCCGGCAGCGCGCAGCACGAGGTCGCCGGCCCGCAGGCCGGCGCGCGCGGCGGGGGAGCCGGCGGCGACGGCGTCGACGCGCAGGCCGCGCCGGCCGAGCTCCGGATCGCCGCCGAGCGAGAAGCGCGCGCCGAGCTCGACCCGCTCGCCGGGCGCCGTGGCGCGCGCCTGGAGCTGGGCGAGTGCGGCGCGCGTCGCCGCGTTCTCGGGATCGAGCGCGAGCGCGGCGGAGAGCGCCTCCTCGGCGCGTGCGTAGTCGAGGGTGGCGACGTAGGCCGAGCCGAGGTTGTGCGCGATGTCGGCGCGCCCCGGCGCCGCCCGCCGCGCGCGCTCGAGCGCCTCGATCGCCGCCGGCAGGTCGTTCGTCGCCAGCGCCGCCAGCCCGACGTACATCCAGCCGTCGGGATCGGCGGGCAGGCGCGCGAGGAGAGCGCGCGCGGCGGCCGCCGATCCGCCGGCGTCGCCGGCGGCGCGCAGCGCCTCGGCGAGCAGCCGCGCCGCGGTGGCGCCGGCGCCCGCGCCGCCGGCGGCGTCGAGCTCGAGCGCCCGCCGCAGCGAAGCGACGGCGCCGGCGCCGTTGCCGAGCCCGAGCTGGGCGCGGCCGAGGAGCAGCTGCAGGTCGGCGTCGGCGGGTTCGGCCGCTGTCGCCTCGACGAGCAGCGCCACCGCCGCCGGCCAGTTGCGGCGATCGATCTCGGTGAGCGCCAGGGCGCGGGCGATCGGCGCGTCGCCCGGCGCCAGGGCACGCGCCCGCAGCAGGGCCTCATGCGCCGGCCCGGTGCGGCTCAGCTTCTGCCGCGTCAAGCCGAGGTTGAACCAGGCGCTGGCGTCCTCCGGCACCAGCCGCACCGCCTCGGCGAGCGCCGTCTCGGCGTCGAGGAAATCGCCGCGCGAGAAGTAGACGACGGCGGCGTTGTTGAGCGCCTGCACCTTGAGCGCGCGCGTCACGCCCTCGGGGTTGCCGCGCTCGAGCGCGAGCACGCGCTCGAAGCCGGCGAGGGCCGCGTCGGTGTCGCCGGCGCGCAGGTCGACGAGAGCGAGGTTGTAGACCGCGTCCGGGTCGTCGGGCACGAGCCGCAGCGCCTCGGCGAGGAGCTGCCGCGCGCGGGCGAGGTCGCCGCCGCGCAGCTCCGCCACCGCGGCATTGATGGCGTTCGAGCTCGTCACTTTGCGGCGGTGGAGGGCGACGCGGCGCGCGTCGTAGAAGGCGGCGACGAATTCGGGCGAGTAGTTGTCGCCCCGGAACTCGACGTCCGGGTCGAGGTAGACGGCCGTCTCCAGCCTGGTCAGGGCGCCGGCGCGATCGTCGAGCTGCCAGGAGAGCCAGGCGCCGTGGAGCGCGAAGCGGGCGCGCTCGCGGCTCTCGCCGGACGCCGCCACCAGGCGGTCGTAGACCTCGCGCGCGCCGGCGAGGTCGCCATCGGCATAGAGGCGGACGGCGGCGCTCTCGCTCGTCGCCGGGGCCGCCGCAGCCTCGTTGGGCGCGGTCGTTCTCTCCTCGATCGGCGTCGGCAGCTCCTCGACCTCGACCTGCCGCGCGCGCAGGGTCGCGGGAGTGAAAGCCAGGAGGGCGGCGAGGGCTGCGAAGCGGCGCGTCATCGGGCGTCGACGCGCCGCAATCTAGCAGATCAGGGCGTCTGCACCGGGCGCTCGCGCACCAGCGTCTCGACGCGGCCGTCGAGATCGAAGGTGACGATCGTCTCGACGCCGCTGCGAATCTCGAGCGAGCGCGACCAGGCCGGCTCGGCGTCGCTGGCCGCGAGATAGATCTCGAGGAAATGGCTGCCCGGGGGAACCCACGCGCCGCGCACCGGCGAGAGGCCGCGCGGCTGGCCGTCGATTCGCACGTGGCCGGGCGGCGCCGCGAGATGCGGCTGGACGGTGAGCCGGCCGGGTTGCTCGATCGGGATCGAGATCCGCTCGCTCGCGCCCGGCCGCAGCTCGAGTCGCAGCGGCTCCTCGGCCGAGTACTCGGGCCGCACCAGGGAGAAGCGGAGCAGCGTCACGCCGGCGGGGACCTCGAGTCGCTGCTCGCGGTCGAGGCGCAGCCGGCGGCCGGCGACCTCCACGGTCATCGTCGGGTCCCAGGCCGGGCCGACGACGAGCCGGGCGCGTTTCGGCGCCGCCGGCGACGGCGGATCGGGTCTCCGCTCGGGCTGGGGTGCGGGCGCCGCGGGCTGGGTCGCCGGCGGCGCCGGCCGCTGCGGCATCACCGCAGGTGCGCTGGCGGCGGGCGCTGCGACCGGGGGCGCCGCGGCGGCCGGCGCCACGGCGACGGCCGGCGGCGTCTCGCCGCCGGGCGGGGCGAGCGCGAGCCAGCCGAGGACGAGAGCGCCGGCGGCGAGCCCGCCGCCGGCGAGGAGCGCCCAGCGCGCGAGCGGTCGGCCGGCCGCCGCCATGCCCCGGCTCTCGGGCACGGCGTCTGAGGCCGAGGAGCGCAGCTCGACGTGAGCGAGCTCGAGCGTGGCGTCGGCGGCGAAGCTCCGCGGCCGCGGCGGCATCACCGCCGTCTTCGCCTCGGCGACCGCCGGCGCCGTCGCGTCGGCGCGCAGCGGCGGACGCGGAACGATGCCGGTCGAGATCGGATGCGGCTGCAGCCGCTCGAGCGCCCGCAGCAGCTCGCTGGTGGGCGAGAAGCGCGCGGCGGGATCCTTCGCCAGGCAGCGCTCGACGAGGAGCACGAGCTCGGGCGGCGCGCCGGGCGCGCGCGGGGTGATCGGCGGCGGCGGCTCGTTGAGCAGCTTGTAGAAGAGCGTCGAGATCTCCTGGGCGCGAAAGGGCCGCTCGTAGGTGAGCAGCTCGTAGGCGAGGACGCCGAACGAGAAGACGTCGGTGCGGGCGTCGACCGGCTCGCCGCGGATCTGCTCGGGGGCGAGATAGGAGGCGGTGCCGAGCGTGACGCCGGCCTGCGTCAGGTCGCTCTCCCCTTGCGCCAGCTTGGCGATGCCGAAGTCGAGTATCTTGACGTGCCCGTCGTCGAGCACGCGGACGTTGGCCGGCTTGATGTCGCGGTGGACGACGCCGCTCGAGTGCGCGTAGGCGAGCCCGCGCGCCACCTCGACGAGCCAGGAGATCTTGGTCGCCACCGGCACGGCGTCGCCGCGCTTGATCTTGTGGTCGAGGTCCTCGCCGGAGAGGAACTCCTGGACGAGGTAGGGCGTCTCTTCGTGATATCCGAACTCGAAGATGGTGACGATGTTGCGATGCTGGAGGTTGCCGGCGATGTTGGCTTCGCGCAGGAAGCGCTCGCGCGTCTCGACGTCCTCGGCGGAACACGTCTTGATGGCGACCGGCCGCTTGATGAACGGATCGACTGCCTTGTAGACCACCCCGAAGCCGCCGACGCCGATTCTGCCGACGATCTCGTACTTGCCGAGACGCTCCACGGTGGCGGGATGGTAGCACGCGCTTCCGCGGCGGCAGGCTCAGCGCGCGGCGTTGCGCGCGACCTCGAGCAGCCGCGCGGCAAGCTCGCGCTCGAGCTCGCCGGGAAGCCGCGCGTGCCATGGGCGCGGCACGGCGCGTGTCGCCACCACGGGCACGCCGATGGCGGCGGCGGCGAGACGCGCGGCGCTGGCGCCGGCGGGATCTTGGCGCGGATCGAGCGCGAGCCAGGTCGGCCGCCGCACGCGCTCGACGGGAAAGCTCCAGTCGCGCGCGAGTGCGGCGAGCTCCGCCGGCGTGCGCTCGCCCCAGCGGGCGCGCTGCCAGTCGGGCGCGGCTTCGCCGGCGGCGGCCGCCGCCGGCGCCAGCGGATCGAGGTCGGGAAACAGCGCGAACACCGCGGCGTAGGGTGCGTCGTCGCGCGTCGCCAGCGCCAGCGCCGCGGC
The DNA here is from genome assembly GCA_036397015.1 of Thermoanaerobaculia bacterium. Lineage (GTDB taxonomy): Bacteria > Acidobacteriota > Thermoanaerobaculia > Multivoradales > JAGPDF01 > JACTMI01. Next base: position 7,986 of record DASWJT010000111.1, on the reverse strand, counting down.
GCCCCACCAGCGGCCGCCGCCGATCAGCACCCGCGGCGCCGAGGCCGGCGCGAGCGTGGCCGAAACGGCCGCCGCCGCGCGCAGATCGGTCCACGCGGCGGCGAAGGGATCACCGTCGGCGGCGCGCCGGAGGCGCCGCGAGAGCAGCTCGTCACCCCTGCCGCGAACGACGAGCGTCGTCATGCCGCCCGCGGCGAGCGCCGCGGCGAGCGGGCGGTGGATGCCGAACTCCGGCGGCCGCTCGGCCGCCTCGAACCAGACGGCCACCGCTGCCGTCTGCGCCGTCGCCGCCGGCCAGAGCTCGGCGGGAAGCTCGACTCCCGCGCTCGTCCAGCGCCACGGCCGCGGCGTCGGCAGCGCGGCCGGCGCGATGCGTCCGGAAAGAGCGTAGGTGAGCGGGCGGAAGTCACCGTCGGCGTCGCTGCGCGCCAGCTCGACCGGCCAGCGCTCGCCGGCCGTGGCGAGCAGCAGCGCGCCGTTCGCGAACGCCGGTGCCCAGTCGACGATGCGGATGCCGCTCGCCGTCGCCGGCAGCGCGATCCCGCCGCCCGCCGCGTCGAGGCGCAGCGCGTGGCGGCGGCCGTCGCAGTCGACGACGACGGTCGTCGATCCGCCGGCGTGAGCGCGCATCGCGAGCGGCGGGCAGTCGAGCGCTCGACCCCAGCGGACGCGCTCGCCGGAAGCGAGCTCGAGGCGTTCGAGGCGCGGCGCGTCGCCGCCGTCGTCGGCAAACATGAGCAGCGCCTCGCCACCGACGAAATGGGCCTCGGTGAAGCGGCCGTCGGCCCCGGTGGGCAGCAGCAGCCGGCTCTCGTCACGCCGCCAATCGTGGAGGACGACCTCGTGGACTTCGCCGTCGAGCTCGCGCCGGAAGAGAGCGAGCCCTGCCTCCGGCGCCACGGCGACGATCTCGAACCCCGGCGGCGCCGCGGTCACCGGCCGGCGGGCGAGGGTACGGGTGGTGGCGAACAGCCGCGCCGGACGCCCGAGCTCGGCGGCGGCCGCCGTCCACAGCGTCCCGTCACCCGTCGACCAGGTGAGGAAGCGCTCGCCGCTATCTGCGCCGAGCGTGGCGACGCGTACCGCGGAGCGCGTGTCGTAGAGCGCGAGCGATGTCGCGCCACTCGCCGGCTCGGCGCACTCGACCAGGGCGCGGTCGCCATCGGGCTCGTTCGCCAGCGCGCGGCAGTCGAGAGCAGCCGGGGTGAGCGACCGCAGGCGTTCGCCCGCGCGCTGCGGCAGGACGACGACGCGTGTGCCGGCCGGCGAGAGCTCGGTCGCGATCTGGGCGGCGGAGAGGTAGACCGCCTGCGGCATCTCGTACGAGCGCGCGGCGAGCAGGGAGGCGAGCGGCAGCTCGGCCGCCGGCGCGGCGGGGGCAGGAGCGCGCTCGGCCTGGCCGCCGCAGGCGGCGAGCGACCAGGGCAGGCTCGCGGCGACGGCGAGGGCCGGGAGCCGTTGGTAGACTGGCCGCATGTCCGACCGCAAGTATAAGCAGCGCGGCTATCGCGCCGGTGATGCGGAGTCGCGCGCGCCGCGCCCGCGCGACGAGCGCCCGCGGCCGAGCCCGCCGCCGGCCGATCGCGGCGAACGCCCGCGCGGCCGCGGCCTGGGCGCGCCCACCGAGGACGTCTTTCGCTGCGCGCGCTGCGGCGCGCTCGCGACGGTCGCCGCCGCCGCGGCGACGACGGCGCGCTGTGCGAGCTGCGGCACCGATTTGCACACGTGCACGCACTGCTCCCACTTCGACACCGGGGCGCCGTTCGAGTGCCGGCTCGAAATCGCGGCGCGCGTCTCGCCGAAAGACCGCGCCAACCGCTGTGCGCTCTTCGCGCCGCGGCTGAGCCGCGAGTTCGCGCGCGAGAAGCCGAAGGACGACGATCCGCGCAGCGCCTTCGACGCGCTGTTCAAGACCTGATCGGGGCGCGTCCGCGGCTCAGTTGTAGACGACTCGGCGCAGCGCCGCTAGCGCGCCCGCGTCGGCGTCGCCGACCTCTAGCGTCAGCACCCAGCTCTCGAGCGCCTCGCCGCGTCGCGCCTCGACGATGCGTGCGGCGACGTTGCGGTCGGCCCCGCGCGGCGTGAGCTCCACCGCCACGCCGGGCGCGGGGTCGAAAGCGACGCGGAGCTCGATGGCGACGGCCACCGGCTCGACCTCGCGGCAGCGAAAGGCGGTGGTCACGTGAATGCGGATCGGCTCCGCCGCCGGCGGGCGGAAGCGGCCGAACAGCCGCGTCTCGCCGCTCGGCGCGGCCTGCTGTTCGAGGAAGCCGACCAGGCGCTCTGCGGCGGGCGTCAGCACGTTCGAGAACTCGATGCCGGCGCGGTAAACCGGCCGCTGCTCGCCACTCGGCGCCGCATCGGTGCCGTGGAAGAAGCACCAGACGACCCGTCCGTCGAGCGCGATCTCGCCCTCGCCGGAGCCGAAAGTGACCGTCGTCGGCAGCTCCGGCGGCAGGCGCGTCTCGGTCTCGATCGCCAGCCCCGCGAGGCCGACGTCGATCACCGAGGCGTCGATGCGAATCAGGGCTTCGCCGTGTGCGTCGTCTCCGCGGCGGCCGCCGGGGTCGCTCATCGCTTCAGCCTCCCAGGTACGACATTTCGACGCGCGGCTCGCTGCTGGGCGCGCTGCGCGCGCGCAGCTCGGAGTAACGGTCGGCGCGGCGCTGCCAGATGCCGCCGAGCAGCGCGCGGAGCTCGTCGTCGCTGGCGCCGTCGCGCAGCGGCGCGCGCAGGTCGTGCCCCGCCTTGGCGAACAGGCAGGTATAGAGACGGCCCTCGGCGGAGAGCCGGGCGCGCGTGCAGTCGCCGCAGAACGGCTCGCTGACCGAGGTGACGAAGCCGATCTCGCCACCGCCGTCGCAGCGGCGCCAACGCTTCGCCACCTCGCCGCGATAGGCGGGCTCGATCGGCTCGAGCGGGTGGACCGACGCGATCTTCGCCAGCAGCTCGCGCGCCGGGACCACTTGATCGTGCCGCCACTGGTTGGTGGCGCCGACGTCCATGTACTCGATGAAGCGCACGACGTGGCCGCTGCCGCCGAAGTGCTCGACGAGAGGCAGCACGGCGTCCTCGTTGACGCCGCGCACGACGACGGAGTTGATCTTGATGCGCTCGAAGCCGGCGCGCTCGGCGGCGGCGATTCCGTCGAGCACCGTGGAGAGCGCCAGCTCGTTGTCGTTCATGCGATGGAACTCGTCCTCGTCGAGCGAGTCGAGGCTGACGGTGAGGCGCCTGAGGCCGGCGGCGCGCAGCGCGCCGGCGTGAGCGGGGAGCAGGCTGCCGTTGGTGGTCAGCGCCAGGTCGAGATCGCCGAGACAGGCGAGGCGGCGCACCAGGTCGGGCAGGTCGCGGCGCAGGAGGGGCTCGCCGCCGGTCAAGCGGATCTTGCGCACGCCGAGCTCGACGAAGAGCCGCGCCAGTCGCTCGATCTCCTCGAAGTGGAGCAGTTCGTCGCGTGGCAGGAACTTCCAGTCCGGCCCGAACACCCGCCGCGGCATGCAGTACGGGCAGCGGAAGTTGCAGCGATCGGTGACCGAGATGCGGAGGTCGCGCAGCGGGCGGCCGAGCCGGTCGGCGGGCGGCTGCGCGGCAGACGTCTCCATGGGCTCGATTCTACGGATTTGCGCCGCCGGCCGCTGCTACGATGCGGCGCCGTGAGCCAGTCCATCGAGTTGGCGCATCGCCGCCGGTCGAGAATCTCGACGGCGGTCGGACGGCGCGGCGCGGCGGCCCTCGCCGCGGTCGCGCTCGCGGCGCCGGCGGCGGCGGCCGAGCTGCCGAGCGGCGCCGCGCGCGTGCAGGCGGAAGCGCTCGCCGGCGACGGCGCCTGGCGTCTCGTCGCGTCGCTCACCGGCGAGGTCGGCCCACGCTTCGCGGGCAGCGCCGGCGACGCGGCGGCGATCCTGTGGGCGGAAGCCGGCCTGCGCGAGCTCGGCTTTCCGGTGGTGCGGCGCGAGCCGGTGCGCGTGCCGCGCTGGCTCCGCGGCGAGGCCACGGGCGAGATCGTGGCGCCCTGGCCGCAGCCGGTGAAGCTGCTGGCGCTCGGCGGCAGCGTCGGCACGCCGGCGGAGGGAATCGAGGCCGAGGTCGTCGCCGTCGAGGACCTCGCGGCGCTCGAGCAGCTCGACGACGGCGCCGTGCGCGGCCGCATCGTCTTCTTCCACCGCCGCATGCGCCGCGCCGTCGACGGCGCCGGCTACGGCGAAACGGTGGCGATCCGTACTCGCGGCGCGGCGACGGCGGCGAAGAAGGGCGCCGTCGCCGTGGTCATCCGTTCGGTCGGGACCGACTCCAACCGGCTGCCGCACACCGGAACCACGCGCTACGAGGAGGACGGCCCGCGGATCCCGGCGGCGGCGCTCTCCGCTCCCGACGCCGACCTGCTCGAGCGGCAGCTCGCGAGCGGCCGAGCGGTGCGCCTGCGCCTCGCGCTCGGCTGCCGGCACGAGGGCGAGGCCGACTCGGCCAATGTCATCGGCGAGTTTCCGGGCAGCGCGGCGCCGGAAGAGATCGTGCTCCTCGTCGCGCATCGCGACTCGTGGGACGTCGGCACGGGCGCCCAGGACAACGGCACCGGTGTGGCCGTCGTGGTGGAAGCCGCGCGCCTCGTGGCGAGCGCCTCGGGCGGCGCAGCGCGGCGCACGCTGCGCGTGGTGCTCACCGCCAACGAGGAGTTCGGTCTGTCGGGGGCGCGCGCCTACGCCGCCGCGTACGGGGCGCAGATTCCCGCGCACGTCCTCGCCCTCGAGGCCGACTCGGGCGGTGGGCGCGTGCTGGCGCTGCGCACCCGCTTCGCGCCGGCCGATGCGGCGGCGACGGACGAGCTGCTCGGGCGCCTGGCGCCGCTCGGCGTCAGCCTCGTCGAGGGCGAGGCCACCGGCGGCGCCGACCTCACTCCGCTGCGCCCGCTCGGCGTGCCGCTCGCCGATCTCGAACAGGACCGCAGCGCTTACTTCGACGTCCATCACACCGACAACGACACGCTCGACAAGATCGATCCCGAGGCGCTGCGCCAGGTCACCGCCGCCTTCGCCACCGCCGCCGAGTGGGCGGCGAACCGCGAGGCGCGGCTGCTCTCGGCGCCGGTGCCGCCGGCAGCGGAGCGGCCGTGAGCGGCGTGCCGGTGAAGGTGACGCTCGCCGACAAGCTGGAGCGCATCGCCAGGCGCTGGGATCCGAAGATCGTCGCCGAGCTCAACGGTCAGCAGGTGAAGCTGGTCAAGCTCGAGGGCGCCTTCCTCTGGCACCACCACGAGCGCGAGGACGAGCTCTTCCTGGTGATCTCGGGGAGGCTGCGCATCGAGTTTCGCGACGGCGACGTCGAGCTCGGGCCGGGCGAGCTGGTGGTGGTGCCGCGCGGGGTCGAGCACCGGCCGGTGGCCGAGGGCGAGGTGCACGTGCTGCTCTTCGAGCCGGCCTCGACGCTCAACACCGGCGACGTGCGCAACGAGCGCACGGTCGAGGCGCCGGAACGGATCTGAGTCGGCTCAGGCGCCGGCGGCCGGTGCCGGCAGGCGCTCGAGCACGACGAGGGTGCGGTCGTCGGAGGCCGGCGCGTCGCCGGCGTGGCGCTCGACCGCGTCGCGCAGGCGGTCGTGCACCTCGTGCGCGCCGCCGCCGGGGCGGGCGATCTCCTCGCGCAGCCGGTCCCAGCCGAAGGAGCGCTCCCGTTCGTCCAGCGCCTCGAACAGGCCGTCGGTGGCGATCACCACGAGGTCGCCGGGCGCCAGGCGGAGGTGGCCGCGCGCCGGCCGGCTCGTCGCGCGCATGCCGAGCGGCAGGGCGCCCTCCGCCGGCTCCTCGAGCGTGCCGTCGGCGCGGCGCACGATCGGCGAGGGGTGGCCCGCGCTCGCGTACTCGAGCTCGCCGCTCGCCGGGTCGAGGAGGGCGTAGAAGAGCGTGACGAAGGCGCGCCGGTCGCCGGTGCGCAGCAGAGCGCGGTGCACGACGGCGGCGACCGCTTCCGGGGCGGGGTCGAGCTCCACCGCGGTGCGCAGCGCGGTGTCGGTGATCGCCATCAGCAGGCCCGCCGCCATGCCGTGACCGGAGGCGTCGGCGACGACGATCGCCCAGCGGCCGCCGGCGAGGAGCTCGAAGCGGTGGTAGTCGCCGCCGATGTCGTTGGCCGTGCGCCAGGAGTGGGCGACGAGCCAACCCGGGATCTGCGGCGGGCTCTTGGGCAGCAGGTCATTCTGCAACTGGCGCGCGACCTCGAGCTCGTCGCGCACGAGGACGCGATCGACGAGCTCGACGGCGAGCAGGAAGAGCAGCCCGGCGACGGCGAGCAGGGTGAACAGGCGCGGACCGGCGGAGAGTCCGGGCAAGATCGCGATCTCGAGGCGGACGAAGGCGAGGACGGCGCTGGCCAGCGCCAGCCCGAAGACCAGCCGGCGGGCCGGCGGCAGCTTCTCGGAGATGCTCTCGAAGAGCAGGCGCGCGTCGGCGAAGAAGGCCTTGGCGCCGCGTTTTCTTGTCGCGGGCCGCGTCCGGTCGCGCAGCAGCACCGAGTAGACGCGCGGGGCGTCACGGTCGATCAGGCTGCGCAGGTCCTTCGAGCCGACCCCTGCGGCGTAGCGCCGCCAGTATCCGGCGCGGTCGCGAGGCTTCGCCTTGCGGGCGCTCATATGGACACGTACGGGCGCCCGCCGCCAGGGTTGCCCGCCAGCCCGGGCGGCAAGCTCAGGCGGCGGCTCGCGATTCGGCGGCCGGCAGCTTCTCGATGGTGAAGCCGGTGAAGCCGTAGGCGGCCGAAACGAGTGGGTTGAGCAGATTGAAGAAGCAGAACGGCAGGTAGGTGAAGGTCGCCACGCCGAGCGTCTGCGCCATGAAGGCGCCGCAGGTGTTCCACGGCACCAGCGGCGAGGTGAGCGTACCGGCGTCCTCGAGGCAGCGAGAGAGATTCTTCGGGTGCAGGCCGCGGCGCTCGTACTCGGCGCGGAACATGCGGCCGGGGAGCACGATGGCGATGTACTGATCCGAGGCCAGCACGTTCATGCCGATGGCGGTCCCGAGGGTCGCGGCGACGAGCGAACCGGTCCCGCGCACCATCGACAGGATGCTGGCGGCGAGCTTGCCGAGCATGCCGGTGCGCTCCATCACGGCGCCGAACATCATCGCCGAGAGAATGAGCCAGATCGTCGACAGCATGCTCGACATGCCGCCGCGCGACAGCAGCTCGTCGAGCGCGGCGTTGCCGGACTCGAGCCGGAAACCGTCGAAGAGAGCGATCCAGAAGCCCTTGAGGAGGGCGACAGTACGGGGCAGGTCGGTCTCGCCGACGAAGCGAAGCACCGCCTGCTGCTGGAAAACGACCGCGAAGAGGCCGCCGACGAGGGCGCCGATGAGCAGGGCGGGAAAAGCCGGCATGCGGCGCACGACGAGAACGAGCACGAGCGCGGCGGGCAAGAGCAGATGCGGCCCGAGGTCGAAGCTCGCGCCGAGCGCGCCGAGGATGACGTCGAGGTCGTGCGCCGCCTGTGGCCGCGGGCCGATCCAGCCGGCGACGGCGAACATCGCGACCGCGAGCAGGATGCTCGGCGTCGTGGTGTAGACCATGTGCCGGATGTGGGTGAACAGGTCGGTGCCGGCCATCGCCGGCGCGAGATTGGTCGTGTCGGAGAGCGGCGACATCTTGTCGCCGAAATACGCCCCCGAGATGATCGCGCCGGCGGTGAGCCCGAGGTGGAGATTCTGGGCCGTGGCGATGCCGATGAGCGCGATGCCGACGGTCGAAGCCGTCGTCCAGCTCGAGCCGGTGGCGAGCGACACGAGGCAGCAGATGACGCAAGCGGCGGCGTAGAAGATGGCGGGGCTGAGGATCTTCAGACCGTAGTAGATCATCGTTGGCACGACGCCGGAGAGGATCCAGGTGCCGATCAGGCTGCCGACGACGAGCAGGATGAGAACCGCCGCCATCGACAGCGAGATGCCGTGCACGATCCCCTCCTGGAGCTCGTGCCACGAGTAACCGAGCCGCATGCCGAGC
>DASWJT010000110.1:0-29708 GCA_036397015.1 Thermoanaerobaculia bacterium | reverse complement strand
CCGCGCCCTCAACATCGTCGATCCCAACTTCGAGGCGCCGCTGACCGACGAGCTGCTCTTCTCGGTCGAGCACGCCATCCGGCCGGAGTTCGTCGTCGGCTTGAACCTCACCCTGCGCAACATCAACAACATCGCGCAGTCCGAGCGTCTGGTCTACTGCGCTCCAGGTGAGGGCGGCTGCACGCTCAACGAGTACGGCGACGCCGTGCGCGTGACGCGCCGCAGCGACTGGACGCAGGTCGGCACCATCAACCAGACGCGCCCCGACGGCTCGCCCATCTCGCAGCCGGTCTTCGGCCTGACGGGGGCGGAGGATACGGCGGGCGCCTTCCTGTTCAACGGCGACGCCGAGCAGGACTACACGGGCGTCAGCCTGACGTTCAACAAGCGCCTGGCCAACCGGTGGATGCTGCGCGGCAACTTCACCTGGGCCAATTGGGAGTGGGACGCGAAGGACGGCACCTACGCCGACCCCAACGTCTACCTCAACGGCGGCTACGACGGCGACGCCGTCCTCCAGGGCTCGGGCACCGGCTCGGGCGCGAAGGGCGCCATCTACATCAACAGCGAGTGGTCTTACGACATCACCGGTCTCTACCAGATCGCGCCCGACCGCCCGTGGGGCTTCAACGTCTCCGGCCACCTCTACGGCCGCGAGGGCTATCCCATTCCGTACTTCCAGCGCTTCTCGTGCGCGACGATGCAGATCACCAACTGCGTCGGCAACGTGGAGAACATCGCGCTGGCGGCTCCGGACGAGTTCCGCAACGACGACATTCATCTCGTCGACCTGCGGCTCGAGAAGGACTTCCAGGTCGGTGAGCTCAACTTCACCATCCTGGGCGAAGTGTTCAACGCCTTCAACGAGGCGACGGCGCTGCAGACCCAGCACCGTCTGGCGAACGCCGGTTCCGTGGTCGGAATCGGCGGCGGCGAGACGCTGCGCGTCAACGGCGCCGACTACGTCACCGAAGTCATCAGCCCGCGGGTTTTCCGCCTCGGCACTCGGTTCCACTTCCGCTGAGCCGACGCCGCAGTTTCAGGTAGCTTTCGACCGCCGGGGGCGACCCCGGCGGTTTTTTCTTGACCTCGATTCCGCCGCTCACGCCGACTCGGCGAGCGGCAGGCGCAGCGCGGCGACGCAGCCGCGGCGGTCCTCGCGGTTGGCGAGTCGGAGGTCGCCGCCGTGGGCTTCGGCGATCTGCCGGCAGAGCACGAGGCCGATGCCGCTTCCTCTCGGCTTGGTGGTGAAGAACGGCACGAAGAGGTTGGTCGGATTGGCGAGGCCGGGCCCCTCGTCGCGGATCTCGAGCACCAACTCGCTCCCCTCGCGCCGCCAGGCGAGATCGACGCGGCCGGCGCCGTCGGCCATCGCCTCGGCGGCGTTGGCGAGCAGATTGATGAGCACCTGCTGCAACTGGTCGGGGTCGGCGACGACTCGCGTCTCCGGCCCGCCCGAAAGGAGCACCGGTACCCGCTTCTCGAGCTCGGCGGCGGCGCGCGCCACGGCGGCGACGTCGACGCTCTCCTTGCGCGGCGGAGGGAGGCGGGCGAGGCGCGAGTAGCCCTCCATGAAGCGGGTGAGGGAGTCGGCGCGCTCGGAGATGACGGCCAGCCCGCGCACCAGGTCGTCGCGCGCCTCCGCCGAGAGCTCGGGCTGGCCCACCCGCCGCTCCAGGCTGCCGGCGATCGACTTGATCGGCGCCAGCGAGTTGTTGAGCTCGTGGCCGAGCACGCGGATCAGCCGCTGCCAGGCCAGTCGCTCCTCCTCGCGCAGGGCGGTGGAGAGGTTGGCGACGACCAGCAGCTCGTGCGGCAGGCCGCCCTCGCGCACGGTGGCGCGGCGCACGCCGAAGCGACCGGAGCCGCCGGGGAAGGCACGCTCGACGGTGCGCGCCGGCTCGCCCTCGAGGCAGTCGGCGAGGTCGAGCTCGGCGGCGGCGCTGCCCACCAGGCGCTCGATCGGGGTCGCCAACAGGCGCTCGGCGGCGCGATTGGCCAGCTTCAGCCGCCGCCGGGGATCGAAGACCACGATCGCGACGTCGATCTCCTCCATCACCGCGCGCAGCAGGCTGGTCGCCTCGAGCGCCGCCAGGCGCTGGCCGCGCAGCTCGCCGGCCAGGGCGTTGGCCTCGAGCACCAGCTCGCCGAGGGCGTCGGCCCGGCTGGCCCCGCGCACGCGTAGCGAAAAATCGCCTTCGCGCATTCCGGAGAGGAGGTTCGACAGCGTGCGCAGCGGCCAGGCGGCGCGCGTGCGCACGGCGAGCGCCAGCGCCAGGGCGAAGCCGGCGAGCAGCCCCGCGGCGAGCCAGCGCTCGCCCGTCGCGCCGCCGCGCAGGAGGAAATAGGCGGCAAGGCCGGTCGCCGGCGCCGAACCGATCGCCGCGAGCCCTGCCAGCCGCCGCTCGTGGGAGAGTCGCCGCCTCACCGCGCCAGCCTAACCCGGAGCCGGAACGTAAGGAGCGGGCGCGGAGGGAGACCAGGGGAAGAGGGGATGACGGCCGCCGACCCGACGACGGAACGCCTCGAGCGCCTGCTCGCCGAGCACGGCGCCGCGGTGGCGCGCGTCGCGGCGAGCTACGAGCGCGACCGCGGGCGGCAGCAGGACCTGGTGCAGGAGATCGCGGTCGCCCTGTGGCGGGCGCTGCCCGGCTTTCGCGGCGACTGCTCGGAGAGGACCTTCGTGCTGCGCATCGCGCACTATCGAGGGATCACGCACAGCACGCGCCGGCCGCCCGCCGGCATCACGCTCGAGGAGGTCGCCGAGCCCGCCGCGCCGGAGCCCGGACCCGAGCGCGGCGCCGCCGCCCGGCAGCGCGTGCGCCGCCTGCGGCGGGCGCTTCCCGATCTGCCCTTCGGCCAGCGCCAGGTCCTGGTGCTGGCGCTCGAAGGCCTGAGCCACCGTGAGATCGGTGAGGTGCTGGGCCTGCGCGAGAACGCCGTCGCGGTCCGGCTCAATCGGGCGCGGCAGGCGCTGCGCGCGCGTCTCGCGGCCGAGGAGACGAGGAGATGATCGACGAACGCGAGTGGCACGAGTGGCAGGACGACTTTCTCGCCCTGGCGGAGCCGCCGGAAGCCGCGGCGGTGCGCCGCCGGGTCGAGCGACACGGCCGCGGTCTGCGCTGGCTCTTTGCCGGCGAGCTGGCGCTCTCCGTCGCCTTCGTCGGAGCGCCGCTCGCCTGGCTCGCCGCCGCGCCGGCGCCGTGGAAGTGGGCGTGGGCGGCGACGCTGTGGAGCTTCACCGCGGTGGCCCTCGCCTTCGCGCTGTGGAACCGGCGCGGCACGTGGGCACCTGCGGGAGAGAGCCTCGCCGCGCAGGTCGAGATCGACGCGCTGCGCTGCCGCCGGGGACGGCGCACCCTGCTCTTCGTGCCGCTGCTCCTGTTCGCCGAGGCGGCGGTCATCGTGGCGCTCTTCGACCACTATTTCCCCGAGCGCCTCGGCACGGCTTGGAGGGTCCTGGCGGGGTGCGGGTTCGGCGTCGCCGTGTGGGCGGCGCTCTTCGAGCTGCAGATCCGGCGGCGGCTCGCGCGCCTGGCGCGGCTCCGCGACGAGCTCGCCGGGGAGTGACGAGCGTAGCGGCGGCCGCAGTCCCGCCCTCCGTTCGGCGCCGAGTCGTCACCGGGCCCCACGCCGCACGGCGATAGACTGAAAACGTCTGCGATCCACATCGCACCGTAGCTCGCGGTGCGCGAACGGAGGACCCGACGATGCGACCCTGGATTCGCTGCGCGTCGACGCGACCAGCGGCAGTGCTCGCGGCGCTCGGCGCGCTGGCGCTGCCGACGAGCGGCCCCAGCGCCGCCGCCCGCCAGCTGGCGGCGGACACCGCGCCGTCGCCCGCGTACCGCACCCTCTACCTCGTTCGCCACGGCGAGTACGACCACGCCGATCCGCGCGACGCATGGCTCGGCAATGCCCTGGTGCCGATCGGCGTCGCCCAGGCGAGGCTTCTCGGCGCACGGCTGCGCGCGCTGCCCTTCCGCTTCGCCGCTTTCCGCGCCAGCCCGCTGGCGCGGGCGCTGCAGACGGCTCAGGTCCTGGCGCAGGACCTGCCGGAGGTGCCACTCGAGATCGATCCCAATCTCGAAGAGTGCACGCCGCCGACACGTCGCAGCGAGGTGATCGCCGACGAGAGCGCGGAAGCGCTGGCCGCCTGCCGCGCCCAGCTCGAGCGCTTGGTGGCCGAGTGGCTGAAGCCGAGCGCTCGCGAGCGCAATGACCTCCTCGTCGCCCACGGCAACGTCATCCGCTACTTGGTGACGCGCGCGCTCGGCGTCGATCCGACCGCCTGGCTCGAGATGTCGATCGGCAACGCCAGCCTGACGATGATCCGCGTCGAGCCCGACGGCCGATTCAAGGTGCTCGCCGTCGGCGACGTCGGCCACCTGCCGTCCAGCCTGCAAACCGGCCGCACCGGCGACGCCGAGCGCGATCTCGCGACGCCCTCTCCGGCCACCGCTGGATCGTCTCGCTGAACGCCGTGGCGCTGGCACCGGAGCCTAGGTTCTCGCCGTGAGCGAGGAGCGCGAGTCGCGGCGGATCTGGTGGATCGCGGGGGGCGCGCTGGTGTTGCTCGTCGCGCTGCGCTACCTGCCGGAGGTGGAGAATCCGTTCGTAGCGGAGCCGGTGGCGGCGCACGTCGCGCTGCTCGCCGAAGGCGACGCCGTCGCCCGCGACGGCGCCCACGAGCTCGCCGCCGGCCGGCCATTTCAACTCTTCGCCGTGCTCGAGGCGAAGGATTGGCGCGGCAACACGGTCTGGTTCAGCGAGGCACCGGCGCTACGCATCGGCGACCACGAGATTCCCGCCGCCGCGCTTCGCCCTTGGCCCGAGGATCCGCTCGTCAAGGTACTTTGGTTCACCGTCGAGGGCACGCCGACGTTCGTCGAAGTCGCTTCGGCCGAAGATCTCGAGCGCTTCCGGCTCGAGGAGAACTTCCATCCCGAGTGGGGAAACCGCTGGATAGCGCCGGGAGTCGTGGACCCACGACTCGTGGCGCGCGACACCGAGTCGCCCGTGCGCCCGCTGCCATTCGGCACACAGCGGTATGCAGTGCGGATCGAGCTCTTCGCCGAAAGCGGGGCGCTGACGCCGAAGCAGCGGGCTACGGGAGCGGCGGCGGGTGAGTTGCTCGCTGACCCGCAGCGCGGCACGCGCCTCGTGGCGGAGCTGCCGCCGCCGCTCGCACGCCTCTCGGGCGCCTTCGGCCGGCCCGAGCTGGTGCCAGGGGCGGAGCTCGATGCGGCCGTCGCCTCGCGCGTCGAGTCGCTGGCCGTCGCCGGGCTCGCCTTCGTGCGAGCTTCGTTGATCGCGGCGCATCTCGCCGAGAACGGTAGCGCGGCGGGGGAGCTCGTCTGGCGGCCGATCGACCTCGCCGTCGAGCGCCCGCGGTGGGGCGAGGAGGCCGGGCCCGGCGACTTGCTGCAGGCGGGCCCGCGCCTCGTCGTGCTCTTTCGCGACCAGGGCGAGCCGGGACGGCTCGATCCCGCCGATCTCGTCTTCGACCTCTGGCAGGGGCTGCGCATTCGGCGCGTCGACGAGATCTTCCGCGGCGAGGAGGGTCTCGCGCTCGAGCTGGCGGCGCTGCCGCGCCCGCCCGGCTGATACGATTCTTCGGCGCCGCGCCTCTTCACTCCTCCCGCCGCGCCCTCCACCATGAAGACGATCACTCTGCTTCCCGGCGACGACTGCGCGCGCCAGGTCGCCGCCGAGTACTCCGACATCCAGGCCGACGACCGCATCATCGACAACCTCTGCATGCAGCTCGTCGTGCGCCCGGAACAATTCGACGTGCTGCTGCTCGAGAATCTCTACGGCGACATCGTCTCCGACCTCTGCGCCGGTCTCGTCGGCGGCCTGGGCGTCGTGCCGGGCGCCAACCTGGGCGAGAACGGCGCCGTCTTCGAGGCAGTGCACGGCAGCGCCCCGACATTGCCGGCCGCGGCGTGGCGAATCCGCTGGCGCTCATCCAGAGCGGTGTGCTGATGGCGCGCTATCTCGGCGAGACGGCGATCGCCGACCGCATCGACCGCGCCTTGCGCGCGACGCTCGCGGCCGGCATCCGCACGCGCGACCTGGGCGGCGAGGCGTCGACCACCGAGTTCACCGAGGCGGTGGTGCGCGAGATGGAGCGCGGCTGAGCTTCGGCGTCAGCGCCGCGCCTGCGACGAGGCGACCGTGGCGCGACCGAACGCCCAGCTGCGGATGCGCTTCATCTGCTCCTCCATCGTGCGCGACAGCGGCACGATCGAGGCGAGGGCGTGCGAGAGGTCGTCGGGGCCGAAGGCGCGGCCCTCGTGGTACGCCTCGACGCGCGCCGAGATCACCGCCTGCTCGAGCTCGGCGCCGTTCCAGCCCTTCGTCGACAGCGCCACGAGGTGGGTGTTGAACTTCTTCGGGTCGGCGCCCGCCTCGCGCAGCTTGATCTCGAGGATCTCCTGGCGCTCCTCGTCGGCCGGCAGGTCGACGAAGAAGACCTGGTCGAAGCGCCCCTTGCGGATGATCTCTGCCGGCAGGTCCTGGATGCGGTTGGCGGTGGCGGCGACGAAGACGAGCGGCGGCTTCTCCTGCATCCAGGTGAGGAAGGCCGAGAAGACGCTCGAGCTGGCGTTGGTGCGGCTGCGCGTCTCGTCGTAGCCGACGCTGTTCTCGATCTCGTCGATCCACAGGATCGCCGGTGCCAGCGCCTCGATGTTGCGGAGCGCGCGGTGGAAGGCGGCCTCGGGCGAGCCGTAGAGGCCGGAGACCACCAGGCTCATGTCGAGCCGGAAGAGCGGCACGCCCCACAGCGTCGAGGTGACCTTGGCGCACAGGCTCTTGCCGCAGCCGCTCATGCCCATGACGAGGATGCCGCGCGGCGCCGGCATGCCGTCGGCGACCGCCTGGCGCGAGAAGAGCTTGCGGCGCTTGACCAGCCACGCCTTGAGCACGTCGAGGCCGCCGATCTCCTCGATCTTCGGCAACCGGGAGACGAACTCGAGGAAGCCGCTCTTCTTGACGATCAGCTCCTTCTCGGTGAAGAGCTCGCCGAGGGCCTCCTCGCGCGAGCTCTTCTTGCCGCGAAAGATGCGCCCGAGCACGTGGGTCGCCTCGTTGAGCGTCAGGCCGCGCAGACCGAGGGCCATCTCGCTCTCGAGCTCGGGCGCGAGAGCGACGTCGGGGAACTGCGCCGCCACCTGCTCGATGCGCGCCGCCAGCTCGTTCTCGTCCGGCAGCTCGAGGTCGACGAGGAAGGTCTCCTTGGCGAGCAGCTCGGGCAGGTGGATCTGTGGCGAGACGATGAACAGGAAGCTCTCGCGCTCGCGCAGCTGCACGTAGGCCTCGCGCAGGGCGCGCACCACCTCGGGCCGGTCGAAGTAGGCCGGCAAGTCGCGGAAGATGGCGAAACCGCGGCGCGGCGGCGTGCCGCCGACCGCCGCGAGGACGGCGCGGATGGCGCGCAGCGGATCTTCGGTGCCGGCCTCGCTCGGCGCGCCGGAGAGGCCCTCGACGCAGCTCCACGACCACACCTCGCCATGCTCGCCGTAGACGCCGCGCGCCGCGGTCTCGAGCAGCGCCACCGCGCGCTCCTCCTCCCAGGTGCGCAGGAAGACGAGGGGGTGGCGTCCGCGGACGACCTTCTGCAGCTGCTCGAGCGCCGTGGCCATGGAGAGCGAGACTAGCCGCATCCGGCTCGCGGCCCAAGCGGTGCGAGAATCGCGGCGTGAGCCGAGGACTCTTCGACGACGCCCCGGACGGGGAGGCTGACGCCGGCGCCCGCCGCGGGGCCGCGCTCGGCGCGCCGCTCGCCGAGCGCATGCGCCCGCGCACGCTCGACGAGGTGGTCGGGCAGTCGGCGGTGGTCGGCCCTTCCGGCTTCCTGCGGCGGGCGATCGCCGAGGACCGGGTGCCGTCGCTCGTCTTCTGGGGGCCGCCGGGCTCCGGCAAGACGACGCTCGCCCGCCTCATCGCCGCGGCGACCCGCGCCCGCTTCGTACCCTTCTCGGCGGTGACCTCCGGCATCGTCGAGATCAAGAGAGTGATGGCCGAGGCGGAGAAGCTGCGCCGCGCCGCCGGCCAGCGCACGCTGCTCTTCGTCGACGAGATCCACCGCTTCAACCGCGCGCAGCAGGACGCCTTCCTGCCCTACGTCGAGCGCGGCGACATCGTGCTCGTCGGCGCCACCACCGAGAACCCGTCGTTCGAGTTGAACTCGGCCCTGCTCTCCCGCTGCCGCGTCGTCGTCCTGGATCCGCTCTCGGCGGAGGATCTCGAAACCGTCGTTTCTCGCGCCCTGACCGACGAGGATCGCGGCCTGGGAAAGACCAAGACTTCCATTGAAGGGAAGGCAGTCGAGTCCATCGTCCAGCTCGCCTCGGGCGATGCGCGGCGGGCGCTGACGCTGCTCGAGCTGGTGATCGGCGACGCGGCGGCGGCAGGCCGTGCGGTACTCACGGCGGAGGACGTGCAACAGGTGGCGCAGCGCAAGACGTTGCTCTACGACAAGGCGGGAGAGGAGCACTTCAATCTCATCTCGGCCCTCCACAAGTCGCTGCGCGAGTCGGACCCGGACGCCGCCCTCTACTGGCTGGCGCGGATGCTCGAGGCGGGCGAGCAGCCGGAGTACGTCGCGCGCCGCATGACCCGGTTCGCCGCCGAGGACGTCGGCCTCGCCGACCCCGGCGCCCTCCGCCTGGCTCTCGCCTGCTGGCAGACCTACGAACGGCTGGGCTCGCCGGAGGGCGAGCTCGCCCTCGCCGAGCTGGCGATCTACCTGGCGCTGGCGCCGAAATCGGTTTCGGTCTACCGCGCCTGGGGCGAGGTGCGCCGCGCGGTGGCGGAGAAGCCGGCCGAGCCGGTGCCGATGGCGATCCGCAACGCCCCGACGCGGCTGATGAAGGAGCTGGGCTACGGCCGCGACTACGTCTACGCCCCCGACACCGAGGAGGGCGTCGGCGGCCTCGACTGTCTGCCCGACGCGCTCGCCGGCACGATCTTCTACCGGCCGACCGAGAGCGGTGTCGAAGCCAAGCTGGCCGCGCGCCTGGTGGAGTTTCGAGCGCGGCGCGCGCGCGCGCAGAAGTCGAACCGCAGGTGAGAGGAATGGACCGCATGTTCTGCTATCTCTTCGAATTCCGCGTGCGAGCGGGCGCCGAGGCGCGCTTCGAGGCGGCCTACGGCGCGGACGGCCCCTGGGTGGCGCTCTTCCGTCGCTCGCCGGAGTACCTGGGCACCGAGCTCGGCCGCGACACCGCCGACGCGCGCCGCTACTTGACGATCGACCGCTGGACGAGCCGCGCGGCCTGCCTCGACTTTCGGGAGCGGGTGCGCGCCGAGTTCGACGCTATCGACCGCGAGTGCGAGCTGCTGACCGAGAGCGAGCGCCACCTGGGCGACTTCGATCTGCGCCGCTGAGCGGCGCCCGATCAGTCGACCGCGGCGGAGCCGGCGCCATCGCGCCGCGCCGCGGCCAGGACCTCGGCGATGGCGCGCCAAGTCGCCTCGCGCCCGAGCAGGTCGTTGTGGCCGGCGCCGCGCACCTCGACCCAGCGCTTCGGCGCGGCGAGCGCCGCGGCGACGCGACGGCCCTGCTCGGCGGGGATGATCGCGTCGTCGCTGCCGTGGACGACGAGCGTCGGGGCGCGGACGGCGGCGGCGGCCGCCAGGGTGTCGTAGCGATCGGTGAGCAGCGGGCCGACGAGCCACGCCGGGTAGTGCACGGCGGCGACGTCGGCGAGGCGCGTCCACGGGCTCGCCAGCACCAGCGCGTCGACGCTCGCCGGCTCGGCCGCCGCGAGCTGCGCCGCCGCGGCCGCGCCGAGCGACCAGCCGACGACGGCGCGTGGCCGCTCGGCGCCGGCGCGCACCACCAGCTCACGCCAAGCGTCGAGCGTCGCGGCGGCGATCGACGACTCCGAAGGGCTGCCATCACTCCTGCCGTAACCCGGGTAGTCGACTGCGAGGACCCCGGCGCCGAGAGCGGCGAAACGGTCGAACAGTCCGGCCCAGGCAAGCGTCGCCAGATTCTCGCCATTGCCGTGCAGCAGGAGCACGACGGGCGACCGCGTCTCCGCGGGCGGCAACCACCAGGCGGAGAGCACGCCGCCCCCGCTCACGACGTCGACTTCGACGAGCGGCGCCGGCGGCGGCGACGGGACCGGCACCGCCGGAGCGGGGTAGAGGGCGGAGCGGGCGAAGCCGTCGAGCATGGCGGGAGTCGATGCGACGACGAGCGCGCCCAGGGCGAGCGAGGCGAGCACGACCGGACGCGGCACGGCCATCGCGTCGCCAGTCTACGCTCGGCGGCCGGACGGCGCCGCCGGAGGTTTTCATCGCGCGGCCGGGCTGGTAGCCTTCCCGCGCCCCGTGTTCACCCATCTCCAGAGCTACGTTCTCGCCTGGTTCCCCCTCGTCGTCCTGGCTCTCGTCGTCGGCTTCGTGCGCGACCGCACCTACGGCAAGCGTCTCCCCGAGGAGAAGGCGCGCCGCGTCTCGATCGTCGTCGCGGCTCTCGTCTTCGGCCTCTACATCGCGGCGCTCGCCGTGCTCTTGCCGTTCGCGGGGCCGCGGCAGGCGCTGGTCGTCGGCGGCGTCTGGGTGGCGATCACGCTGGCGCTCGACGGGCTGCTGCGGCTGCTGGCGCCGGCGCCGCCGCCGCGCCGCGGTGAGGACGACGACCTCTTCTCCGGGCCGTCGTTCCGCTCGCCGATGGGCATGCTGCTCCTGATTTGGCTGGGCCTCGCTCCGTGGCTCGTCGACCACTTGCTGTGGCGGGCATGAGCTCGGCGTGAGCCACGGCGCGCAGCGTCCGACGAGCGAGCCCGCCGTCCAGGATCTCTACCCGGCCGACGTCGCCCACTGCTTCGGCTGCGGCCGCGACAATCCGCACGGTCACCGCATCAAGACCTACTGGTCCGACGGCGTCGGCGTCGCTCGCTTCACTCCGGCGCCGGATCACTTGTCGATGCCGGGCTTCGTCTACGGCGGGCTCGTCGCTTCCCTGATCGACTGCCACGGCGTCGGCACGGCGGCCGCGGAGCGCGCCGCGGCGCTGGGCATCCCGTTCGAGCCGGGCGCCATGCCGCGCTACGTCACCGCTACGCTCACCGTCCGCTTCGTCGCGCCGACCCCGATCGGCCACGAGCTCGAGCTGGTGGCGAAGGTGCGCGAGGCCGGTGCGCGCAAATCGGTGGTGGACGTCACGGTCACCGCCGCTGGCCGCGTCACCGCCACCGGCGAGGTCGTCGCCGTGCGCCTGCCGGAGAGCATGCGCACGGCCTGACATCGTCAGTTCGAGCCGGGATTCTCCGCGCTCGGCAGCGGGAAGCCGCGCTTGCGCATGAGCGCGGCGATGCCGGGATCCTTGCCGCGGAAGGCGCGGTAGCCATCGGCCGGGTCGATCGTGTTGCCGACCGAGAAGACGTGGTCGCGCAGGCGCTTGGCGACCGTCTTGTCGTAGGGGCCGCCGGCCTCGGTGAAGGCCTCGAAAGCGTCGGCGGTCAGTGTGTCCGACCACAGATAGCTGTAGTAGCCGGCCGAGTAGCTGTCGCCCGAGAAGACGTGGCCGAATTGCGGCGTGCGGTGGCGCATGACGATCTCGCTCGGCATGCCGAGAGCGGCGAGCGTCTCGCGCTCGAACTCGTCGGGATCGATCGGCGTCGCGCCCGCCAGGTGGAGCTTCATGTCGACGAGCGCGCTCGCCAGGTACTCGACGGCCTGGAAGCCCTGGTTGAATGTTTCCGCCTGCTCGATCTTGGCGACCAGCGCGGCGGGAATCGGCTCGCCGGTCTGGTGGTGGAGCGCGAAACGCTCGAGCACCTGCCTCGTCGGTAGCCAGTGTTCGAGCAGCTGGGAGGGGAACTCGACGTAGTCACGGAAGACCGCCGTGCCGGCGAGCGAGGGATAGTCGACGTTCGAGTTGAGGCCGTGCAGCGCGTGTCCGAACTCGTGGAACATCGTCTCGGCGTCGGTCCACGAGACGAGGATCGGCTCGCCCGCCTTGCCCTGCACGAAGTTCGAGTTGTTCGAAACGATGGTGGTGACCTCGCCGGCGAAGCGCTCCTGCGTACGGTAGGCGTTCATCCACGCGCCCGAGCGCTTGCCCTTGCGGGCATAGGGGTCGAAGTACCAGAGGCCGACGTGCTTGCCGCTCGCGCGATCGGTGACCTCCCAGACGCGCACGTCGGGGTGGACGACCGGCACGCCGGTGACGGGCCGGAACTCGAAGCCGAAGAGCTCGCCGGCAACCCAGAACATCCCCTCGCGCAGCTTGTCGAGCTGCAGGTAGGGCTTGATCTCGTTCTCGTCGAGGTCGTACTTCGCCTTGCGCACCTTCTCGGCGTGGTAACGGTAGTCCCACGGCGCGATGGCGATTCTCGCCGCGCCACTCGCCGCCGCTTCGGCGTCGGCGATCGCCTGCATGTCGGCGACCTCCTCGCGCACGCGGGCGACCGCCGGCTGCCACACCGCCTCCATCAGTTCCATGGCGCGCTCCGGCGTTTTGGCCATCGTGTTCTCGAGCCGCCAGTGGGCGTGCGTCGCGTAGCCGAGCAGCTGGGCGCGCTCGGCGCGCAGCCTGAGGATCGCGGAGATGGTGGCGTTGTTGTCGTGCTCGTCGCCGTTGTCGCCGCGGCTGTAGTAAGTGGTCCACACCTTCTCGCGCAGGTCGCGGCGATCGGCGTAGGTGAGGAATGGCTCCATCGACGAGCGCGTGTTCGAGATCGCCCACTTGCCCGCGTGGCCGCGCGAGGCGGCCGCGGCCGCCGCGGCGGAGCGCAGCGAGTCGGGCAGGCCGGCGAGGTCGGCCGCGCTCTCCAACACCAGGACGTAGCCCTCTTCGTCGGCGAGGACGTTCTGGCTGAACTTGGTGTACAGGCCGGCGAGCTCCTGGTTGATCTCCGACAGGCGCGTCTTCGCCGCGGCGTCGAGCTTGGCGCCGGCGCGCACGAAGCGGGTGTGGTCGAGCCAGACGAGGCGCTGCTGCACCGGCGTCAGCCCGAGCGTCTCGCGCGTTTCGTAGACGGCGGCGAGGCGGGAGAAGAGCTTCTCGTTCTGGAAGATCTTGTCGGCGAAGGCGGCGAGCCTGGGCGCCATCTCGCGCTCGACCGCCTGGAACTCGGGGCTCGACATGGTCGAGGCGAAGACGCCGTAGTAGGTGCCGACGCGATCGAGCGTCTTGCCGACGCGTTCGAGGGCGGCGATCGTGTTGTCGAACGTCGGCGCCGCTACATGAGAGGCGATGGCGTCGACCTCGGCGAGCTGCTCGGCCATGGCGGCCTCGAGAGCCGGCTGGAATTGCTCGACGCGGACCTGGTCGAAGGCGGGCACGCCGCCGTGGGGACCGGTCCACGGGGCGAGGAGGGGATTCTCGGTGCCGGAGGCGGGGGCGGCGGCGAGCAGCGCCGCGGCGCCCGCGGAGGCGAGCAGGTGCTTGTTCATCTCGGGGCTCTCCATGGGTCTTCTGGGGTGCCGTCGGCCGCCGCGAGCCTGCCGGCGAACGGCCGGGGTCGACGAGCGGATTCTATCGGACGTCGCGGCGCGAAGCCGGCGGCGAACCGACGCCTCGCGGTAGGCTCTCGCCGTGGCCGCGACCGCTCTCGTCGCCCTGCTCATCCTGCTCCTCAACCTTCCCTTCGGCCTGTGGCGGGCGGGGGTGCGCCAGTTCTCGCCCGCCTGGTTCGTCGCCGTGCACGCTCCGGTGCCGCTGGCTGTCGGCCTGCGCTTTGCGGCGGGGATGGGGTGGCAGTGGCAGACGCTGCCGCTCTTCGTCGTCGCCTTCTTCGCCGGCCAGTTCCTCGGCGGCCGTCTGCGGCGGAGACCGGGCGGCGCCGAGGCCGGGCCGTGACGCGGCCGCGGGGGCGAGCGGACGATGCGTGACGGCGGCGGCGAGACCCTGGCGCAGGCGCGAGCGGCGCCTCTCGATCTGGGGGCGGAGGAGGTCCGCCGGCTCGGCCACCGGCTGGTCGATCGCGTCGCGGATTGGCTGGCGGCGATGCCCGCCGGTCCGGTGACGACGGCCGGCGATCCGGCCTCGGTGCGCGCGGCGCTGGGCAGCGGCGGGCTGCCGGCGCGTGGCATCGATCCCGAAAGGCTCCTCGACGAAACGGCCGAGCTCCTCTTTCGGCATTCGCTGTTCAACGGCCATCCGCGTTTCTTCGGCTTCATCACGTCATCGGCGGCGCCGATCGGGGCGCTCGGCGACCTGCTGGCGGCGTCGATCAACCCCAACCTGGGCGGCTGGCCGCTCTCGCCGATCGCCACCGAGATCGAGCTGCAGACGATTCGCTGGGCGGCCGAGCTGATCGGCTATCCGGCCGACTGCGGCGGCATCCTGGTCTCGGGCGGCAACCTCGCCAACCTCGTCGGCTTCTGGGTCGGCCGCCGCGCGCAGGCGGGCTGGAACCTGCGCGAGCGGGGGATCGCGCCGGAGGGCGAGGCGCGCTTCTACGTCTCGGCCGAGACGCACACCTGGATCCAGAAGGCGGCGGACCTCTCGGGCTACGGCACGGAATCGATCCGCTGGATCCCGACCGACTCTCGCCAGCGGATGCGCGTCGACGAGCTCGAGCGGGCGATCGACGAGGATGCGGACGCCGGCCGCCGGCCGACGCTCGTCGTCGGGACTGCCGGCTCGGTGTCGACGGGCGCCGTCGATCCGCTGCGCGAAATCGCGGTGCTGAGCCGGGAGCGCGGCCTCTGGTTCCACGTCGACGGCGCCTACGGCGCGCCGGCGGCGTGCCTCCCCGAGACGGACCCCGACCTCAAGGCGCTCGCGCTCGCCGACTCGCTGGCGTTCGATCCGCACAAATGGCTCTACGCGCCGCTCGAGGCCGGCTGCGTGCTGGTGCGCGACCCGAAGGCGCTGCGCGACACCTTCCTCTTCCATCCGCCCTACTACCCGGACGTCGAGCCGGCGGCAGACGCGCCCGTTTTCTTCCACGAGCGCGGGCCGCAGAACTCGCGCGGCTTCCGAGCGCTCAAGGTCTGGCTCGCCCTGCGCCAGGTCGGGCGCGAGGGCTACGAGCGGATGATCCGCGACGACATCGCGCTCGCCCGCCGACTCTTCGACCGCGCCGCGGCGCATCCCGAGCTCGAGGCCGCGACCTGCGCGCTCTCGATCGCCACCTTCCGCTTCGTGCCGGCAGATCTCGCCCGCCGCTCCCACTCGGGAGATGCGGACGTCGCGGCATATCTCGACGAGCTCAATCGCAAACTGATGGAGCGGGTGATGGCGGAGGGCGAGGCCTTCGTCAGCAATGCCGTGGTGGACGGCAAGTTCCTGCTGCGCGCCTGCATCGTCAACTTCCGCACCGCGGAGGGCGACGTCGACGCCGTGCCCGAGATCGTCGCCCGCCGCGGCCGCGCCCTCGACGCCGAGCTGCGGCCGGCGGCGCTGCGCGCCTGAAGGACCGAAACACCGCCGCGCCGGCGACGTATTGGGGGGCAGGAGGAGCCGATCCCGATGGCCGAACGCCCCCTTCGCCGCTCGCCCGACCAGAAGATGATCGCCGGCGTCATCGGCGGCCTCGCCGAGTACTTCGACCGCGACCCGGCGCTGCTCCGGGTCCTCTACGTCTTCATCTCGATCTTCTCGGCCGCCTTCCCCGGGATCTTCGTCTACCTGCTCCTCTGGGTGATCATTCCGCTGCGCAAGCCGGGCGAGGCCTGAGCGGGAAGTCGGCCGGCGTCAGCCGCGCGGCGCCGAGGCTTCGAGCACGTCGAGCACGCCCTGCTTCGAGATCAGCTCGCCGAAGACGTGCGGCGGCTGTCCCGGCCGGTAGAGCAGGTAGAACGGGATGCCGTAGCGGCCATGCTCGGCGAGAAAGGTGGCGATCGTGTCGTCGCGGTTCGTCCAGTCGGCCTTCATCGCCACTACGCCGAGGCGGCGGAAGGCGCCGGCGACCTCGGGCGTGTGGAGGATCACGCGCTCGTTGATCTTGCAGGTGACGCACCAGTCGGCGGTGACGTCGAGAAAGACGAGCCGACCCGCGGCGGCGAGGCGCTCGGCCTCGGCGCGATCGAAGGGCTGCCACGAGATGACGTTGGCGCCGGCTGCGCCGCTCGCGGCCTTCGCCGCCGCGGCGGGCGCGTCGGTGACGAGGAAGACGGCAGCGATACCCAGTGCGAGAGCCGCGATCCAGCCGAGGCGCCGGCCGGCGCCTCCCAGGCGCGCCCGGCCGGCGAGCCACACGACGAGGCCGAGGGCGAGGAGCGCGAGCTCGAAGAAGGCGAC
The DNA here is from genome assembly GCA_036397015.1 of Thermoanaerobaculia bacterium. Taxonomy (GTDB): domain Bacteria; phylum Acidobacteriota; class Thermoanaerobaculia; order Multivoradales; family JAGPDF01; genus JACTMI01. The sequence goes on along the minus strand of DASWJT010000110.1, from coordinate 13,495 downwards.
GAACTCGGCCGCGACTTGCGCCTGCAGCACGTAGAGCAGCCAGACGAGCGCCCCGGCCAGGAGGAATCCCATCGCGCCGCGCAGCGTGTCCATCCACGCGCCGGGTCGCGGCAGGCGGCGCACGAAGCCCGGCCACGCCGCCAGCGCGACGTACGGCAGAGCGAGGCCGACGCCCACTGCCGTCAACGTCGCGAAGATGACTCCCGAGCTCTGACCGAGGGCGAACGACAGCGCCGTGCCGAGGAACGGCGCCGAGCAGGGCGTCGCCATCAGCGTCGCGAAGAGCCCGGAGGCGAAGTGCCCGCCGAGACCGTCGCCGCCGCCGCTCGCCTCGGCCAGGCGGGCCAGGCGCCCGGGCAGCGGGATCTCGAACAGCCCCCACAGATTGAGCGAGAAGAGCAGGATGACGACCGCCAGGAAGGCGACGAAGCCCGGCTGCTGGAACTGCACGCCCCAGCCGATCGCCGCGCCGGCGCCGCGCGCCGCGATGGCGGCGAGCGCCAGCGCCCAGAACGAGAAGACAATGCCGGCGAAGGTGGCGAGCGCCCCGGCGCGCACCGAGCCGTGGCTCTCGCCGGCCGCCTTGACGAGCCCGAAGAGCTTGAGCGAGAGGATCGGAAGCACGCACGGCATGCCGTTCAGGATGAGGCCGCCGAGGAGCGCCAGGAGGAGGATCACCGCGAGCGAGCGCGACCGCGGCACGCCCGGCGCCACCTCGCCGCGCTCCTCGGCCTCAGCGGGCGCGGAGGCGATTGCTGGAGAGCCTTGGTCTTCCGTCGATTCGCGTCCGGCCGTGACGACGAGAGTGAGCTTCGCCGTGACATCGACTGGGGGCAGGCACGACTTGTCGTCGCACGCCTGGTAGCGCAGCGCGGCGCGCACCGTGAGCGCGCCGGCCGTCGCAGCCGCCGGCACGGCGAGGCGCACCGGCAGGTGCAGCACGCCCTCGTAGACGTCGAGCTCCTCTTCGGCGAACGAGAACTTGTAACGCGTCGGCGCCGGGTAGTCGACGGCCGCCGGCGCCCAGCCCGCCGGCAGCTCGAGGCCGAGCGCGGTGGGGATCAGGTAGTCGTAGGTCGGCACGTGCGCCTGCAGGTGCCAGCCGTCGTCGATGGTCACGATCGCGGCGAGCCGCGCTTCGCCGCCGGCGGCGACTTCGAGGCGGGCGGGCTCGAGCGCGAGCCGCGCCTTCTGCGGCCGCGCCACCTGCGCCGCGAGCGGCGCGGCGGTGAGCGCCGCGGCGAGCGCGGCGGCGACGAGCCGCCTCACGAGCAGGTCTCCGCGCTCTGGCGCAGGCGCTCGAAGGCGTTGCGCGCGCCGGGCAGGAACGCGCTCGTCGGATGCTCGCTCTCGAAGCGACCGAGCACGCGCGAGGCGTCGGCGCAGCGCTCGGCGTCGCGCGAGATCCAGAAGGGCAGCAGGGCGAGCCGCTCGGCGAGGATCGCGTCGTCGCTGCCGGCGGCCTCGCGGCGGGCGCGCTCGGCCTCGCGGCGCGCCTCGTCGAAGCGGCGCGCCTGGCGCAGCGCGTCGGCGAGGAAGTAGCGCGCCCAGGCGAGCTGCTCGCCGGCGGGCGATGCCACCGCGAGCAGGCGGGCGAAGAGCGCCGCGGCGCGAGGGCCGTCGTTGCGGCGGTAGAAGTCGAGCGCGGCGAGCTCGAGCCGCTGCGGATCGTCCGCGGCGAGGGCCGACGAGAAGCTCGCCACCCGCCGTTCGTGGACCGCCCGCTCGGCTGCGAGCCGAGCGACGAGCTCGGGCGCCTCGAGGAAGCCCTGCACGGCGCCGACCAGCGCGCCGCTCGGCTCGAGCAAGAGCAGCGTCGGCAGCGAGCTCGAGTCGTAGCGCGCGGCGAGCTCGGTGCCCTGGCCGCGGTCCTCGACGTCGACCCTCAGCAGGACGAGCCCGGCTGCAAGATCGCGGAATTCGGCGGTCGGGAAGACGCGCTGCTCCATCACCTTGCACCAGCCACACCAGTCGGCGTAGAGGTCGACGAGCAGCGGCTTCGAGGTCGCGCGCGCCTCGGCGAAGGCGTCGGCGACATCGTTCCGCCACGTTGGAGCGGCCTCGCCGCGGAGGCTCGATCCGAGCGTCGAGAGGATCCCGAGCGCGACCAGGAGAGACTTTGTTTTCATGAGTTTGAGTGCGGCGAGCGAAGTCCGGTCCGGCGCCGTCGCGATGATAGCATCGCGCCGATGCGCTTGGCGTCCCGCATGGAGTCGATCGCGGAGTCGGCGACACTGCGCGTGACCCGGCGGGCGCTCGAGCTCAAGCGCCAGGGCGTGCCGGTGATCGACTTCGGCGCCGGCGAGCCCGACTTCGCTTCCCCCGCCGTCGCCGTCGAGGCGGCGCGCGAGGCGCTCGCCGCCGGCTTCACCAAGTACACCGCCAACAATGGCATTCCCGAGCTGCGCGAGGCCCTCGCCGAGCGGTACCGGCGCGACTTCGGCGCCCCTTGGGACGCCGCGGACACCCTCGTCACCGTCGGCGGCAAGGGGGCGCTCTTCGAGGCCGCGCTGGCGCTGTTCGAGGCCGGCACCGAGGTCGTGCTGCACTCGCCCGCATGGGTGAGCTTCGTCGAGCAGATCCGCTTCGCCGGCGCGACGCCGGTCGCGGTGCCGACCGACGGCGCCGACGGCTTCGCCATCCGCGCCGAGCCGCTCGTCGCGGCGCTCGGGCCACGCACGCGCGCGGTGATCCTCAACTCGCCCTGCAACCCGACGGGCGGGGTGATCGAGCCGGCGGAGCGCCGGCGGCTGGTCGAGGCGTGCGCGGAGCGGGGCATCGTGGTGCTCTCAGACGAGACTTACGAGAGGTTCGTCTACGACGGATTCGAGCCCGGCAGCGCCGCCGCGCTGGCGGCGGAGTTCCCCGACACGGTGGCGGTGGTCGGCTCGTTCTCCAAGACCTATGCGATGACCGGCTGGCGGCTCGGTTTCCTGCTCGGCCCGCGGCCGCTCGTCGACGCCGCGGCGTGCATTCAGAGCCATGCCACCTCGAACGCCACCTCGTTCGCCATGAAGGGCGCGGTGGCCGCGCTCGCCGGCGCCGAGGCCGAGGTGGCGGCGATGATCGCCGAGTACGCGGCGCGGCGCGAGCTGCTCGTCGAGCGGCTGCGCCGCCTTCCGGGAGTGCGCTGCGCGGCGCCGCGCGGCGCCTTCTACGCCTTTCCCGACATCTCCGGGCGCCTCGACGGCGACCTCTCGACACCGACCGACCTCGCCGAGCGCCTGCTCGAGGAGGAGGCCGTGGCGGTGGTCGCCGGCGAGGCGTTCGGCAGCGACCGCCACGTGCGCCTGTCGTTCGCCTGCTCGCGTGCGGCGCTCGCCGAAGGCATGGACCGCGTCGAGCGCTTCCTTGCCCGCCACTGAACGGTCCGGGCGTGAGCCGAACCCGTAGCTCTCGAGTGATGGAGGATTCGATGTCCGCAATCCGACGACCCGCTCGCACGGCCGCGGCCGTGCTCGTCCTCGCCCTCGCCGCAGCCACGGCGCCGGTCGCCGCCGCCGCCGCGGACGTGCCGACGGTCGAGGAGGCCGGAACCTTCCTCGCCGAAGCCGAGGCGCGCCTGCTCGACCTGTGGATCCAGCGCGACCGCGCCCAATGGGTGCAGTCGACCCACATCACCGACGACACCGAGCTCCTCGCCGCGCGCGCCAACGAGGCGGTGATCGCCGCCTCCGTCGAGCTCGCCAACGCCGCGACGCGCTTCGACGGTCTCGAGCTGCCGCCGGAGATGGCGCGCAAGATGCTGCTGCTGAAGATCGCCATCACTCTGCCGGCGCCCTCCGACGCGGCGAAGACCGCCGAGCTGACGCGGATCGCGGCGCGCATGGAGGGGATCTACGGCAAGGGCAAGTACTGTCCCCCCGGCGGCGGCGACTGCCTCGACATCGGCGCGATCTCGAACATCCTGGCCACCTCGCGCGATCCAGCGAAACTGCGCGAGGTCTGGGAGGGCTGGCACGCGATCGCCGCCGAGGGCATGCGCGAGGACTACCGGCGCTTCGCCGAGCTCGCCAACGAGGGGGCGCGCGAGCTCGGCTTCGCCGACCTCGGCGCCATGTGGCGGTCGAACTACGACATGGAGCCGCAGGCGTTCGCCGCCGAGCTCGACCGGCTGTGGATGCAGGTGCGACCGCTCTACGAATCGCTGCACTGCTACGTCCGGGCCCGGCTCGCCGAGCACTACGGCGCCGACGTGGTGCCGGCCGCGGGCCCGATTCCGGCGCACCTGCTCGGCAACCTCTGGCAGCAGCAGTGGGGCAACGTCTACGACCTGGTGGCGCCGACCGGCGCCGTCGACCCCGGTTACCATCTCGGCGAGCGCCTGAGGGCAGCGGGCTACGACCCGATCCGCATGGTGAAGACCGGCGAGGCGTTCTTCACCTCGCTCGGCTTCGAGCCGCTGCCCGAGACGTTCTGGACGCGCTCGATGTTCGTGAAGCCGCGCGACCGCGACGTTGTCTGCCATGCCAGCGCCTGGTCGGTCGACCAGGCGAACGACCTGCGCATCAAGATGTGCATCGAGATCAACGAGGAGGACTTCGACACCATCCACCACGAGCTCGGGCACAACTTCTACCAGCGGCTGCACAACCTGAACGACCCGCTCTTCCGCGGCAGCGCCAACGACGGCTTCCACGAGGCGCTCGGCGACACGGTCGCGCTCTCGATCACGCCCGACTACCTGCTGCGAATCGGCCTGATCGACGCCGTGCCGCCGGCCGAAGCGGACATCCCGCTGCTGATGCGCACGGCGCTCGACAAGGTCGCTTTTCTGCCCTTCGGGCTGATCATCGACAAGTGGCGCTGGGGCGTCTTCTCGGGCGAGATCTCGCCCGACGAGTACAACCGCGCCTGGTGGGAACTGAAGCTCCGCTACCAGGGCGTGGCGCCGCCGTCGCCGCGCGGCGAGAAGCTCTTCGATCCCGGCGCCAAGTACCACGTTCCCGGCAACACGCCGTACATGCGCTACTTCCTCGCCGACATCCTGCAGTTCCAGTTTCACCGCGCGCTGGCCGGGATTGCCGGCGCCGAGGGGCCGCTCCACCGCGCCTCGATCTACGAGTCGCAGGCGGCGGGCGCGAAGCTCGACGCCATGATGCGCATGGGTCTGCGCCAGCCGTGGCCGGACGCGCTCGAGGCGCTCACCGGCGAGCGCGAGATGGACGCCACCGCGATTCTCGACTACTTCGCTCCGCTCGCGCGCTGGCTCGACGAACGGAACGCCGGTCGCACCTGCGGCTGGTGAGGGAGAGCCGAGCGCGATGAGCTCCGCGACCGGGCCCGACGGCAGGAGCGAGCGCGCGGCGCGGCCGGCGGCGCGCGGGGGCTCGCCGTGGTCGTTCCGCGTCGGCACGCTGCTCGGCGTGCCGATCCGCGTCCACGTCACCTTCCTGTTGCTGCTCTTCTGGTTCGGCGCCGTGTCGGCCGACTCGGGGCAGGGGTATCTGAGCGGCGTCGTCTTCCTGCTCCTGCTCTTCAGCTGCGTCGTGCTGCACGAGCTCGGCCACGCCACGATGGCCCGGCGCTACGGCGTCAAGACCTCCGAGATCGTGCTCTACCCGATCGGCGGCGTGGCGCGGCTCGAGCGCATTCCGTCGGGCAAGGCCGAGCTGCTCATCGCCGTCGCCGGCCCGCTCGTCAACCTGGTGCTGGCGGCGATGATCTGGACCGGCCTCCAACTCGGGCCGACGCGCGGGCCCGCCTCGCCCGAGGAGCTCGTCGCCGGACCGTTGGCTTGGCAGCTCCTCACCGCCAACGTCACCCTCTTCGTCTTCAACCTGATCCCGGCGTTCCCGATGGACGGCGGTCGCATCCTGCGCGCCGCGCTCGCGATGGCGCTGGGGCAGGAGCGGGCGACGGTGATCGCGGCGCGCGTCGGGCAGGGCCTGGCAGTGCTCTTCGCCATCGTCGCGCTCTTCCCGCCGCCGATCAATCCGGTACTGCTCTTCATCGCCCTCTTCGTCTTCCTCGGTGCCGGCTCGGAGGAGGCCTACCAGCGCGGCCGCGCCGCGGTGCGCGGCCTGACAGCGCGCGAGGCGATGGTGACCCGCTTCGAGACGCTGGCGCCGCAGGACTCGCTCGGCAAAGCCGCCGAGCTCCTTCTCGCCACCCACCAGCAGGACTTCCCCGTGGTCGACCTCTGGGGCCGGGTCTCCGGCGTGCTGTCGCGCTCGGCGCTGCTCGCCGGGCTCGCCGGCGAGGGGCGCGACACCGCGGTACTCGACGCGATGGAGCGAGAGGTGGTGACGGTCGCCCCCGAGACCTCGCTCGACGACGTCCTGGCCGCGCTCCAGGGCCGCCCGGCGACGCCCATCCTCGTCGTCGGCGAGAAGGGCCTCGAGGGGATGATCACCCTCGAGAATTTCAGCGAGCTGATCGAAGTCTCTCGCCGGCTGCGCGCCGGTCCGCACTGAGCCCGTCGCCATCGGCCGCTGTCCGGGGCGATCCACAAGCGACGGGGCCCCGTCCGGGGCCCCCCGGCCGATGTCGGGCGGAGCGCGGGATCACCAGACGGTGCACATCTCGGCCGGCGCCATCGGCTGGCCGGCCTCGCAACCGAACGCCTGGCGAAACTCTGGCGAGTTCATCGGCGGCGCGGTGGCGCGGAAGATCCCCGGCGAGTGCGGGTCGGTGGTGACCTGGCGGCGCACGTACTCGGGCGCCGCCACGGTGCACCAGACCTGGCCCCAGGCGACGAAGACGAGCTGGTCGTTGGTCAAGCCCTCCGCCAGCGGTTCTGGCTCGCCGTGGCGCCCTTCCCACGCCTTGTAGGCCTTGTAGGCCTGCTTGAGGCCGCCGAGGTCGGCGATGTTCTCGCCCAGCGTGAGCTCGCCGTTGACCTTGACGCCGGGCTCGATCTCGAAGGTCGAGTACTGGTCGGCGACGCACTTGGCGGCGGTCTCGAACTTGCCGGCCACCTCGGGCTCCCACCACTCCTGGAAGACGCCGTTGGGATCGAAGCGCCGGCCCTGGTCGTCGAAGCCGTGGGTGACCTCGTGGCCGACGACGGCGCCGATGCCGCCGTAGTTGAGCGCCGCGGGGTAGTCCTTGTGGAAGAAGGGCGGCTGCAGGATGCCGGCGGGGAAGGCGATCTCGTTCTGCAGCGGGTTGTAGTAGGCGTTGACCAGCTGCGGCACCATCAGCCACTCGCTCTTGTCGACCGGCTGGCCGATCTTGCGCAGCTGGCGGTCGGTCTCGAAGGTGGCGCCGGCGAGCGCGTTGTCGAAGTAGCTGGCGCGCGAGACGGCGAGCGCCGAGTAGTCGCGCCAGCTGTCCGGATAGCCGATCTTGTTCGAGATCTTGGCGATCTTGCCTCTGGCGCGCTCGCGCGTCGCGTCGTCCATCCAGGCGAGCTGCGGCAGGTTCGCCTCGAAAGCGCTCTCGATGTCGCGGATCATCTCGACCGCCACCTGTTTCGAGGCGCCGGCGAACTCCTGCTCGACGTAGACCTTGCCGATCGCCTCGCCGAGCGCGCCGGTGGTGGCGGCGACGCAGCGCTTCCAGCGCGGCTGGATCTCCTGCTGGCCGGAGAGCGTCTTGCCGTAGAAGGCGAAGTTCTCGTCGACGAACGGCCGCGACAGGTAGTCCGCGGCGGCGGTCAGCAGGTGCCACTCGAGGTAGGTGCGCAGGGTGTCGTACGAGGTCGTCTCGACGAGCTTGCCGAGCGTCTCGAAGAATTCGGGCGTGGCGACGATGAGCTCCTGCGCGCCCGGCACCGGCGTGCCGTCGTAGAAAGCCTGCCATGGCAGGTTGGGGGCGAGCTTGTGGAGCCCCTCGCGCTCGAGCCGGTTGTAGAGCTTCTCGATGTTGCGCATCTCGGTGCGCGTGCGCGAGGTCTTGGCCAGCTCGGTTTCGAAGGCGACCACTTGGGTGGCGTCGGCCGCGGCGTCGGCGGTCGGAACGCCGGCGAGCTCGAACATGCGGGCGACGTGCTGCCCGTAGGCGGCGAGGATCTCCTGCTTCTTGGGGTCCTCGGAGACGTAGTAGTCGCGGTCGGGCAGGGCGAGGCCGCCCTGCGCGATGAAGGCGACGTTGACGTCGGGGGTCTTCAGATCCGGCAGCGGTCCGAAGCCGAACAGCGGTCCGGCGCCGGCGCGCTGCAGCTTGGCGGTCACGGCGAAGAGCGCCTTCGCGTCGGCGACGGCGTCGACCTCGGCGAACCAGGGCGCGAGCGGGGCGATGCCGGCGCGCTCGACCGCCTCCTCGTCCATGCAGGCGGCGTAGAAGTCGCCGACCTTGCGGCGTTCCTCGCTGCCGCCGGGGTTCGCCGCCGCGTCCTCGAGCAGCGTCCGCACGATCTCGCGATTGCGCTCGGTGATGGTCGAGAAACTGCGCGTCCACCGCGACTGGTCGGCGGGCAGCGGCGTCGTGTCGAGCCAGCCGCCGCAGGCGTAGCGGTAGAAGTCGACGCAAGGGTCGGCCGAGCGGTCCATCGAGCCGAGGACCGAGCTCTCGATGTGCTCGGGCGTCAGGTCGCGGCCGGCGGCGATCTCGGCGGCGGCGAGGGCGCCCGGCGCGAGCAGGGCGAGAAGGGTGGCGAGGGTTCGGCGCATGCTGCCTCCTGGCGGGAATCGGGACGTCGGCACGGGGTGTCGGGCGTCGCCGCGAGATACGCGGCGGACGACGCCGAGGCTATCAGGACCTGGCCTAAAGATGCCCCGCGAGCGGCTCGACGCAGCGCGGTTCCTCGTGCGCCGGGCTGTTGACCCAGGTCGAGACGGGGAACGCCTCCATCTCGTCGACCGGATAGGGGACGAGCAGGGCCTGCAGCGTGTCGGACGCGGCGGCGGGATCGAGCCAGGTCGCGTGGCGCTCCCAGGGCAGGATCACCGGCATGCGGTCGTGGATCCGCTTCGCGAGCTCGTTCGGCGTCGTGGTCACGATGGTGCAAGATTCGAGCGTGCCGTCGCTCTCACGGTCCTGCCACGACGACCACAGGCCGGCGAAGGCGAACGGCTCGCCGCCGCGCAGCCGCACGAGCCACGGCTGCTTGCGCCCGTCGGCCTTCTGCCACTCGTAGAAGCCGTCGGCCGGGATCAGGCAGCGGCGCTTCTTGAACGAGTCGCGGAACGACGGCTTCTGGGAGATCGATTCGGCGCGCGCGTTGATCAGCCTGCTGCCGATCGCCCGCTCCTTGGCCCAGAAGGGGACCAGGCCCCAGTGCACCAAGGCCAGCTCCCTGCCGCCCTCCTGCCGCCAGCGCACGATTGCCACCTCCTGCGTCGGCGCGACGTTGTAGCGGGGAGTCAGGTGCGGCTTCTCGTCGAGCTCGAAGAGCTCGGCCAGCACCTCGCCCGGAGTCGTCACCACGTAGCGGCCGCACACGGCTCGGGTGATCCTACGCTCCGCGACCGGGCGCTGCGCGGCGCCGAGCGATCCGACGCTTCAGTCCGGCTCGCGCCAGGGAGCTTCGTCGAGGATGGCGAGGAAGAGATCGACGACCCGCGGATCGAACTGCTCGCCGCGCTCGGCGCGCAGCACATCGCGCGCCTGCTCGTCGGAGAGCGCGCAGCGGTACGGCCGATCGGTCGTCATCGCGTCGAAGCAGTCGACAACCGCGATGATGCGGGCGCCGAGGGGGATCTCCTCGCCCGCCAGGCCGGTCGGGTAGCCCGGAAAGTGGCCGTCGGTGCGACCGTCCCAGCGCTCCTGGTGGTGGAGCACGAGCGGCGCCGCCTCCTGCAGGCCGTCGAGCGACGAGAGGAGGCGGGCGCCGATCTCCGGGTGCCGACGCATCGCCGCCCACTCTTCGTCGTCGAGCGGTCCGGGCTTGTTGAGGATGGGCTCGGGCGTCCCGATCTTGCCGACGTCGTGCAGCGTGCTCGCGATCTGCAGGAGCTCGAGCTGGCGGCCGTCGAGACCGAGCCTTCGTCCCACCTCCATCGCGTAGCCGGTCACGCGCTGCAGGTGCCCTTCGGTGTAGGCGTCCTTGGCTTCGAGGGCGCCGCTCAGGGCGCGGACCACGCGCTGGAGGTCGCGCCGCAGGCGGGCGTTGACCTCGACCAGACCGTCGACGAGGTCGGCCTCGCGCTCGGCCGCGAGTCCGAGCAGGGCGCCGAAGAGCCAAAAGAGCAGGACCAGTCCGTAGATCCCGACCGGAACGCCGGCCGGCAGCTCGGCGCCGCGGAGGAGCCAGGCGTGGGATGCCAGGGCGGCGACGCTCGCCGCGGCGGCGGCGACCAGCCCGCCGCGCAGCCGGAATCTGTTCGCTCCCCACCAGACCGGTCCGAGGTAGAGGAGATTCCACCACAGCAGCGCCGTATCCCATCCGATCGCGATCGTGCCGGCGAGTACGATCGCGATCGCGAGCAGGCATTCGAGGGCGACCCGTACCGGGTCGACGGGCCGCGATCGCAAGCTGAGCGTTTCGAGCCGCGGGACCGCCTCGAGCTCGGAGACCAGCGCCACCCTGCGGGGAAGCGGCCGCTGGACCTCGCCCGGGATCGGCGCCAGCCACCGGTGGGCGAGCGCGCTGGCGAGAATGAGGATCGGCGGCGCGAAGAGCCAGAGCGAGACGACGGCCGTGCGCGCCCAGACGCCGACGGCGTCGAGCCAATGGCCACTGACCAGGGAGATGAAGCTGGAGGTGAGCAGTCCGGCGAATCCCGCGGCGAGGCTGAACCAGCGCAGCGTGGTGAAGTTCGGAAAGCCGCGCCCGACTCCGGGGACGCGGCGGAAGACGAGCCAGCCGAGCGTGCCGGTGGCCGCGTAGGGGAGCAGCCCCACCCAACCCGGGGCCGCGAGTCCGAAGTGACGCAGCGTGTATCCGATCTGGACGACGACGGCCGCCGCCGCGCCGGCCCAGCCGAAGAGCGCACCGGCGGCGAAGAAGGCGACCGAGGTCACCGCGAGCAGCGAGAGCACCGGTACTCCCGAGAGCGCCGTGGCGAGGAGCTTGGCGGCGCCGACGAGCAGGGCGGCGACGAGGAAGCGAGTTGCGGGGCGTGCTGTCGACGGCGCGGCCGGCGATGCCTCGCGGCGCGGCGCGTTCGCGCGCGATTCCGCCGTCCGGTCGGCGGGCAACGGAGGGGCGTTCGGCGCCAAGGAGGCTTCAAAAGCTACCACGCGCCGGCAGGATGCCGACGCGGTCGCAGCGAGGCTCGCCCGGCTGCTCAGGCCGCCGGCGCTCGGTGCTCCTGGAAGTCGCCCCCGACTGCGGTCGCGATCACGACGTCGTCCGGCGCGCCGAAAACGAGGGCCTCGGGCAGCTCGTCGGCGCCGATCTCTGCGAGAGCAGGGTGGCCGAGGTCGACGACGGCGAAGTCGGCCCAGGCGCCGGCCTCGATCCGGCCGGCGGGGAGCGCCAGCGAGTCGGCGCCGGCCGTGGTCGCGGCGCGCAGCAGCTCGATCGCCGGCCGCTCGGCGAGCAGACCGCGCCGCTCGCTGCGCAGGCGCTGGCCGTGCTCGAGCCAGCGCAGGTTCTCGAGCATCGAGATCCTCAAGTTCGAATCGCTGCCGAGCGCCAGCGGTCGCGGCGGCGCGACTTCGGCGAGGCGCGGGATGCCGTCGCCGAGGTTGCCCTCGGTGAGCGGGCAGAGACCGGCAATCCAGCCGCGACCGAGAAGCTCGGCGAGCTGCTCCGGCTGCGTGTGGGTCAGGTGGATGCCGGTTCTCGGGTGCGCGCCTGCGGCGCCCATCGCATCGAGCAGAAGCTCGACCGGTGTTCTTCCATAGATGGAAAAGACTTCTTCGATCTCGCGTTGTTGCTCTTCCAGATGGAGGTGCAGGGGCCAGCCTCGTCTCGCGGCTTCGCGATCGAGGGCGAGGATCTCCTCGGGGCTCGCTGCGCGCAGACTGTGCGGGGCGAGGCCGAGCGACTCGCGCGCGGGGTCGAGGTCGTGCGCGAGGGATTCGACGTGCGCCAGGAAGCGGTCCAGCGAGACTCCGTCGAAGCGTTTCTGTCCCCCTTCCAGGGGTCTTCCGGGGCCACCGGTGCGGTAGTAGCTCGCGAGCAGGACGAGGCGGATGCCGGCTTCTCGCGCCGCTTCGATGACCGCCGCGTCGAGCGCGAAGTCCGCGGCCGCGGGATCGGCGTGGTGCAAGTAGTGGAATTCGCCGACGGCGGTGATGCCGGCGCGGCGCATCTCGCGGAAGGTGCGCAGCGAGAGCGCCTTCATGCGCTCCGGCGTCAGGCCCTCGACCAGCTCGTACATCGCCTCGCGCCAGCTCCAGAAGCTGCCGCGGCCGGCGGGAAAGCTCTCGCCGCGGCCGCGCAGGCCGATCTGGAAGGCGTGCGAGTGGACGTCGACGAAGCCGGGCAGGAGCGCCCGTCTGCGCAGGCGCTCGACCTTACCCGCGAGCTCGGGACCGACGGCGGCGATGCGCCCGTCGCTCCCGACCTCGACGCGGATGCCCGCTTCGAACCGCTCGCTGGTCCAGGTGAGGTCGGCTTCGAGAATCCGCGGCGGAATCATCGGCAGAAGCGGTCGACGAGCGCCGGCAGCAGCTCGGCGCAGCGGTGGAGCTCGACCTTCGGCATCCACTCGTCGGCGCGGTGGGCGACCTCGATCGAGCCGGGGCCCCAGACGACGATGTCGAGATCGAGCGCGGAGAGGGGTCCACCGTCGGTGGCAAACGGCGCGCCGCGGCCGGCGCTCTGGCCGACGAGGTGGCAGAGCTCGCGGTGGACGCGGCTCGCCTTCTCGGTGAGCAGCGGCTCGCTGTAGCCGGCGAGCTCGATCGTGGCGGTGGGCGCGGCGCCGCGGATCGCCGCTTCGACGCGGTCGCGCACCTCGACGATGTCGCTCCCGGGCAGCGGCCGGAAGCCGAGCTCGAGCGTGCAGCGGTCGGGCACGACGTTGATCGTCACGCCGCCCGCGACCGTCGCCACGTTGAGCGGCACGTAGGGAGCTTCCGGGAAGTACTCCGCCAGCGGCGGACGTTCCTCCTCCAGCCGATGCCGCAGCGCGCGCAGCGCCTCGACCACCGGCGCCATCTTCTCGATCGCGTTGTCGCCGACGTGCGGCGTGCCCGAGTGGGCGGTCTTGCCGTGCAGCGTGACGCGCAGCTTGAGGTGCCCCTTGTGCATGCGGACGACGTGCAGCGAGGTCGGCTCGCCGATGACGCAAGCTCTCGGCAGCGCCTCGCCCGCCGGCCACCGGCGGACGACTTCGCGCGCGCCGAGCATGCCGACCTCCTCGTCGTAGGTGAAAAGCAGGCAGAGCGGCGCGCGCGGCGAAACGGGGTCGATGCCGCCGGCGAGCGTCGCCGCCAGCGCGACGAAGCCCTTCATGTCCGCCGTGCCGCGGCCGAGCCAGCGGTCGCCGCGATCGGTGAGCGTGAACGGGTCCACCGTCCATTCCGGCTCGCCCGCCGGCACGCAATCGGTGTGACCGCAGAGGAGCAGACCGTCGCGCGTCTCGGGATCGACCTCGGGGCCGAGGCGGGCGAAGAGGCTGGCCTTGGCGCCGTCGGGCGAAGGGAAGCGGCGCACCGCGCCGGCGCGCCGGTCGAGCGCCTCTTCCAGGATGGCGATCGCGGCGAGATTGCTGCG
>DASWJT010000109.1:0-16231 GCA_036397015.1 Thermoanaerobaculia bacterium | reverse complement strand
CCGGCCTTCAGCGCCTTGGTGTTCGCCTCGACCAGCACCGGCGTCCTCTTGAACTTCGCCTCGATCCACCGGATGGTCGGATCGAGCGGCCGGTTGTAGACCCAGAACATCATGCCGAGGGCGAAGAAGTTCTTGCAGCGCAGCTGGGACTTCGCGTCGAGGCCCGTGTCCTGCAGGGCTTCCCGCGTCAACTTGTTCAGATCCACGAGGAGCGTGTTGAATCCGTCCAGGTCGCCGCGTTCGAGCGGGTTGTAGGCATAGCCCGCCTTCTTGAGGTCGAGGCTGCTGAAGTTGCCCGTGTTGACGATCAGGATGCCGTTGTGCCGGAGGTCGACCAGGTTCACCTTGAGCGCCGCCGGGTTCATCGCCACCAGCACGTCGGGGGCGTCGCCGGGGGTGTGGATGTCGTAGTCGGCGATGCGCACTTGGAACGCCGAGACGCCGGGGAGCGTGCCCGCCGGGGCGCGGATCTCGGCCGGGAAGTCGGGGAAGGTGGCGAGGTCGTTGCCGACCAGCGCCGAGGTGTTGGTGAACTGCGTGCCGGTCAATTGCATGCCGTCGCCGGAGTCGCCGGCGAAGCGGACGACGACCTCGTCGACGCGCTCCGGCGCGACCCGCCGGCCGCCCGGCGCGCTCGGCTCGGTGAGGGGGGTGGTCATCGCTCTCCTGCCGCCGCCGCGACGGGCGCGGCCCACGCGGCGGCGGATCGCGATGCTAGCAAAGGGCGAGCCACGGAAACCGCCTCAGCGGTCGAAGACGGGCGCCCACTCCGGCGTGCGGAAGCGCTCCCCCGCCTCCCCCGGCTCGCGCACGAGGAGCGTCGGCGCGCCGTCGGAGGGCTTGCGCTCGCTGCGGTAGTAGAGGATCGAGCGCGCGGCAAGGGCGTCGAGGGCGCGGCGGACCTCCTCGCCGTTGGCGGCGAGCTCGCCGGCCGTCGCCGCGACCAGCCGCCGCAGCGGCGCCTGCCAGAGGTCGAGGAAGCGCGAGTAGTCGTCCTCCGACATCGGTGCCTTCTGCTTGCGCCGCTCGAGGACGTTGATGCCGAAGGTGTAGGTGCCGGACTCGGGGCGGTAGCGCGGCTCGGGTCCGTGACGCTTCGGGCTGGAGGCCTCGGCGCGGTCGATCGGTGCGGCGAGGAAGGTCCAGCCAAGTCCGGCGAGGCGCTTCGCCAGCGGCTCGACGAGCTCGCTCGACGGCGGCGGCATCGCGGCGCCCTCGCCTTCCGGCAGCCGGCCCCAGCCGGGGCCGATCCAGGCGAGCAGGCAGGGGCGGGCGTCGCAGGCGAGCGACGCGGCGGCGAGCTCCATCTGCTCGAGCCGGTCGGGCGCCGGCGGCGGGCCGCACTGCGCCTCGCTCCCGACGCGCGCCAGCGCCGCCGCCACCTCGCTCGCCGAGCGCGACGGGCCGGCGCGCAGCGCGAGCTCGTCGCCGAGGAGCGCGACCTCGACCGGTCCGAGGGCGACCAGCCGCTCGGCCTCGGCGCCGAGCGCCGCCGGGGCGACCTTCAGGATCTCCGGGTTGCAGCGCGCCACGTCGACGACGACGAGCACGCGGCCGTACGGATCGTGGCCCTCGCCTCCGAGCGCCGCGACGCTCACCGGCTGGCGCTCGATGCCGCCCTCGACGATGGCGACTCGCGAGGCGAGGTCCCGGGCGCTCATGCCCCGCAGGGAGCCCGGCAGGTCGGCGAGCACGCCGACCTCGACCACCTCCACCCGCCCCTCGACCACCGTCTCCTGCGCGCCGGCCGGCGGCAACCCGCCCGCCGCCAGCGCCAGGCTACCGACCGCGACTCCGACCCACCGCTCCCGCGCGACTCTCATCGCGAAAACGATACAACAAAGACTCGAAAGACTTTTTCCTTTAGAAGCAAAGACTTTCCATTGAAGGGAAAGAAAGAAAAGTCAGGCGAGAAACGGATTCAGTCGAGGAGGCGGGCGAGGGCGGTGCGGACGAGCTCGGGGCGCTGCCAGAGGAGGAAGTGGCCGAGCTCGGGGATGCGCTCGACCTCGACTGTCGCGCCGGTGAAGGTGCGGGCGACGAAGTCGGCGTTGGCGGGGTCGACGAGCTCGTCCTTCTCGCCCTGCACGACAACGACGGGGGCGCGGATCTCGTCGAGGCGCGACGCCATCGCCGCGAGCTCGCCTCTGAGCGGCCAGATCTCGCGATTGCTGGCGATCCAGTCGACGCCGAGGAACCACTGCACGACCCGGAGCGAGCCGGCGACGTTGAACCAGCGCCGCTTCTCGAGCTCGGGGTCGATCGACGGGGCGACGAGCAGCAGGCCGTGCACGAGGTCCGGGCGGTCGATCGCCAGCCGCGCCGCGATCGGCCCGCCGAGGCTGTGCCCGGCGACCACCGCCGGCCGGCCCCCCTCGCGGTCGAGCACCGCGGCGAGCGCCGCCGCCTGGCGCTCGAGCGAGCCCTCCGCCCGCCCGCGCGCGGTGCCGCCGAAGCCGGGCCGGTCGACGGCGAAGAGCGCCGCGTCGCGGGCGAGCGCGGCGTCGGTCAAGTAGCCGCGCCACGCCTCCCAGGTGCCCGGCGAGCCGTGCACGAAGAGGACGCGCCGGGGAGCCGCGAGGTCGCCGGCGGCGACGTAGTGCACCCGCAGTCCGTCGGCGGCCGGCGCCCAGCGGCTGGCGAGCGCCTGGCGCGCCATCTCCGGCGTCGCCACGGCCGGGGCGAAGCCGTCGGCGAGCATGGAACAGCCCACCGCGGCGAGGAGGGCGAGCGTCAGGCAGCCCGCGGCGCCGAAGATCCAAGCTCGGCGGCCTAGGCGCCGCAACCGAGTGTCCCCCCCACCCGGCGAGCGTACCGGAAGCGCCGTCGGCCGCGGAACCCGTTAACCTCTTCCCCCGGATTCCGTGGTACGAGACGAGCCGGGCCGCACCGGGCCGGCCATCCTCGAAAGGAGCCCGCGGTGGAATTCATCGCTCCCATGATGGTCCTCGTCGTCGGCGCGCTGGTCATCGGCTCGATCTTCCGCGCCTCCTTCGTCAACCGGCGCCTGCGCGAGAACGCGCGGGCGTTCGCCGATCTGCAGGGCCGGCTGATCGACAAGTTCGGCGACGCCGGCGAGGTCGTGCGCTACCTCGAGAGCGACGCCGGCAAGCAGTTGCTCGCCGGCGCCGAGAACGGCCGCGGCGCGGCGCACTCGCGCGTGCTCGACTCGCTGCAGACCGGCATCATCACGCTGCTGGGCGGCGTCGGCCTGATGGCCGGGAGCGCACTTTCGCCGGGCAAGGTGAGCGAGGTCATGGATGTCCTCGGCGTCGTCGCCCTGCTCGTCGGCGCCGGCTTCATCGTCTCGGCGCTCGTCTCCGGCGCCATGCTGCGCCGCTGGGGCCTGCTCCCCGACAAGTCGAAGGACCAGGACGGCGCCGGGGCCGAGTGATCGGCACCTTGGCCTCCGCGGCGGTGAGCGTCTCCGCGCCCGCGCGTCCGGCGCCCCTCGCCGAGCGGCTCGACGCGGAGGCGTTTCGCCGCTTCCACGCCGAGGTGGCGCCCCGCCTCTGGGCCTACGTGCGCTCCCACGTCGCCGACCGCGGCGAAGCCGACGACCTGGCGCAGGAGGCGTTCACGCGCGTGCTCGCCTCGACCTTCACGCCGGAGAGCGACGAGCACCTGGTGCGCTACCTCTACCGCACCGCCGGCAACCTGCTGCGCGACCGCGGCCGCGCCGCCGCCCGCGGCACGACGGTGCCGCTCGACGAGGCCGAGCGCGGCGAGACGCCGCGGCCGGCCGTCCGCATCGACCTCGAACGCGCGCTCCGCGCGCTGCGGCCGCGGGATCGCGAGCTCCTCTGGCTGGCGCACGTCGAGGGGATCGAGCAGCGCGCCATCGCCGAGCTCGTCGGCGTCTCGGCGGGGAGCGTGCGCGTGATGCTCTTCCGCGCCCGCCGACGCCTCGCCGAGCTGATGCGCCCCGACGCCAACCACCGGGAGATCCGCCATGTCGACTGAACCCTGCGCGCGCGAAGCGACGCTGCTCGCGGCGCTGCGCCGCGGCCGCCTCTCCGCCGACGACGAAGCCCACCTCGACGGCTGCGCGAGCTGCGCGCTCGCCGCCGACGCCGAGCGCTGGATGGCCACGGCCGTCGCGCGCCTCGGTCCCGCCGCCCTGCCGTCGGCGGGGAGCCTGCTGCTGCGCGCCCAGGTGCGCGCCCGCCGCGACGCCGCCGAGCGCTCGCTGCGGCCGCTCGCCACCTGGCGGCGGATCGCGCTCGTCGGCGGCGCGGCGCTGATTCTCTTCGCGCTCGCGCGCGGCGGCGACTTCCTCGCCGGCCTGTGGACGGCTTCGCCGACGCCGGCCGAGGCGCTGCTCGCCGCCGGGCTCGTCACCCTCGCCGCCCTGCCCGCCTGGCTGCGCTGGCGGCGCGAGACCGCCTGAGTCCCGGCCCGGCTCCAGCAGAGCCCGAGCTTCTCGGGCGCCGGGCCCGCAGTCATCCGACGTTCATCGAGCGCACCTAACCTGACTCCCGTCGTCTCGTCGGCGAGCTCCACCGCCGTCGAGAACCTCGGGGAGAAGTCCGGATGGCCGTCGCGCCGCTCCCGGTCCGCCCGCTTCAGCACCGCCCGGCGACGCTGCCCTGCGCGCCGGCGTCCGTCACCCCACCTCGCGCCGCGCCGCCGGGGAAGCTCCTGAGCGAGCTCTCGCTGGTGATGCCCGCGTTCAACGAGGAGGCGGGCATCGAGCAGGTCGTCGTCGCGGCGCGGGCGGCGCTCGCCGAGCGCTGCGAGCGGTTCGAGATCATCGTCGTCGACGACGGCTCGACCGACTCGACGCCCTCACGACTTCGCACCGCCCGGCGACGGGTGCCCGAGCTGCGCGTGCTGACGCAGCCGACGAATCTCGGTTACGGCGCGGCCCTGGCGCGCGGCCTGCGGGCATCCCGCTTCGACCCGGTGCTCTACACGGACGCGGACGGCCAGTTCGATCTCGCGGACCTGGATCGCGCCGTGCCGCTGCTCGCAGGCGCCGACCTGGTCGCCGGCTACCGCGCCGAGCGCGCCGATGCCTGGTTGCGAAAGCTCGCCTCCGCCGGTTTCAATCTCCTCGCGCGCCTCGTCCTCGGAATCGAAGCGCGCGACGTGGATTGCGCCTTCAAGCTCTTCCGCCGCGCCTTCCTCGACCGCCTGCACCTGGTGAGCGCCGGCTTCCTCGTCGACTCCGAGATCTACGCCCGCGCCCGCCGCTCGCGCGCCGTCGTGCGGCAGCTCCCGGTGCGCCACCTCGCGCGCCTCGCCGGGCGTTCGACGGTGCGCTTGACCGCGGTATGGAAGAGCGGGCGCGACCTGGTGGCGCTGCGCGCGCGCCTGCGAGCCGAGCGGCGAGGCAGCGCTCGCGCGACGGCGCACCCGACGTGGCAATCCCGGTGACGTCCGGTGCCGGCATCGCAACCGGAGCCGTCGCGAAGGGCTGGCGCCCGCGGCTCGTCGCCGCGGGCCCGCCGGTCCTCGCCCTGGCGCTGGCTCTTTTCGCGCAGGGAACCCGCGGCCTCGGCGAGCCCGACGAGGGACGCAACGTGCAGATCGCGCAGGCGATGCTGGCCAGCGGGGACTGGCTCCTGCCCCGCCTCCACGGGCTCGCCTACCTCGACAAGCCGCCGCTGACATTCTGGCTGACCGCGGCGAGCCTGCGTTGGCTCGGCGCGACCGAATTCGCGGCGCGGGCGCCGCTCGCCCTGGCGCACCTGGTGGCGACGGCCGCGGTCGTCTGGCTCGGCTCCATGCTGTGGGGGAACGGAGTCGGCCGGCGCTCCGGTTGGGTCTACGCCCTCTCGCTGGCGCCGTTCGTCGGCGCCGGCGTGCTCACCCCCGACGCCTATCTCGCCGCGGCCGCCGCGCTCACCGCGGCCTGCTTCTGGCGCGCGACGAGCCGCGGCGGTGCCGCCTTCTGGCTCGCGGCGGGCCTCGCAGCCGGCGCCGGCCTCCTGGCCAAGGGCGCTGCGATGGTGGTCTGGGCGCTGCCGCTCGTGCTGGCCGAAACCAGTCGCCGCCGCAGCCTTCGCTGGCTGCTCGCTCGCGGGCCGTGGCTGGGGCTCGTCGCGGCCACGGCCGTCGCCGCGCCCTGGTTCGTCTGGGCGATTCGTCACCTCCCCGGCGCCGCGGCCTACATGCTGAGCAACCAGATCACGGGCCGGCTCGTCGAGTCCGGCTACGACCGAAACGCCCAGCCTTCCGCGGTCCTGTCGATGTACATGCCCGTGCTGATCGCCGGGGCCCTGCCGTGGACCGGCGTGCTGGCGATCCGAGTCCCCTCGCTCTGGCGGCAATGGCGGGACGGCTCGCGAACGAGATCGACATCCGAGGCGCGGTTCGTCCAGCTCGATCTGCTGGTGCCATTCGCCATCTTCGCGGTCGCCAGCTCTCGATTGCCCCTCTACCTCCTGCCGATCTTCGCGCCGCTCGCGTTGGCGCTCGCGAGAGCGCTCCCGCGCCCATCTCCGCATCGACGTGGCCGCGGCATCGCGTTCGCCCTG
The DNA here is from genome assembly GCA_036397015.1 of Thermoanaerobaculia bacterium. Taxonomy (GTDB): domain Bacteria; phylum Acidobacteriota; class Thermoanaerobaculia; order Multivoradales; family JAGPDF01; genus JACTMI01. Next base: position 9,749 of record DASWJT010000109.1, on the reverse strand, counting down.
GCCGCGCTCTGGATCGTCGCGCTCGGCGGGCTCAAGGTCGCCGCCGCGCGGCAGCTCGGAAAGCGCGACGGTCACCAGCTGACCGCGTGGGTCCGCGAAGGGGTGGGCGTCCCATCGATGCCCGTCTACGCCGTCGACGCGGACCTCTTCTCCCTGCCCTTCTACGGCGTCGCGGACGTGCGCTGGGCCTCGACCAAGCGCCATCCGTACCCGATGTACGCGACCCCGCCGAGGCTCGACGCAGCTCTCGCTCGCGACGTGCCGGCAGCCGCCGTGCTCGTCACTCCCGAGCAGCGGGTCGCGAGCGTCATCGAAATCGCAGAACGAGGAAATCTCCGCTGCGAGCCCGACTCCCGCCGCGCGCGCCTCACGCGGCTCGCTTGCCGCTCGATCGCCGATTCCACCGCGGCGCGGAACATCGCCGGCGCACCCGCTGCGAGCGTCGATGGCGGAGTCGCCGGCGCGACAGTTCAGGCCCGCCCCAGCAGCCAGAGTCCCGAGACGGCGAGCAGCAGACCCGCGATCCGGGGCGGCGTCAGAGTCTCGCGAAAGACCAGCAACCCGATCGGCAGCAGCGCCAAGGCGACGAGAGTGGTGGCGGTGACCGCGGTGGTGGAGAGCGGCCAGCCGCCGCGATAGGCGAGCAGGAAGCCGACCTCGATGCCGACGATGCCGACGCCGACGAGGGCGACGCTCCAGTGGGCGGCGACCCCGGCGCCGCGCCACGAGGCCGGGCCGAGGAACGGCAGCAGGGCGAGCGTCGCGAGCGTGGCGACCAGGTACATGCCGAGCGTCGCCACCAGCGGATGCGCCGCGCGCGGCACCGCCTTCTGCCCGACGTGGTAGGCGACGTTCGAGATCACGACGAGAGCGATCGGCAGCCAGCGCATCGGCGTCCTCCTCCACGAATTCGCGCCTCGAGATCGTGAGAGCGGGTACGAAGTCTACGCGGTCACCCTCGGCCTCGCCCACCGCGCTCGGCTATATTGCGAGCGTGCGCCTCCTGGTCGTGGAAGACGAGCGTCGCTTGGCCGACCGCGTCGCCAAGGGGCTGCGCGAGGAGGGGTTGGCGGTCGACTGCGCGGCGACGCTCGCCGCGGCGCGCGACCGCGCCATCGAGAGCGACTACGACCTCGTGCTGCTCGACCTCGGCCTGCCCGACGGCAGCGGCCTCGAGCTGCTCGCCGAGTGGCGGCGCGAGGGACGCGCCCTGCCGGTGCTGCTGCTCACCGCGCGCGATCGCGTCGAGGAGAAGGTCGCCGGCCTCGACGCCGGCGCCGACGACTACCTGACCAAGCCGTTCGAGTTCGACGAGCTGCTCGCCCGCGTGCGCGCCCTGCTGCGCCGCCGCGCCGCGCCGCCGAAGAGCGTCCTCGGCTACGACGACGTCGTCCTCGACCGCACCGCGCGCGCCGCCGAGCGCGGCGGGCGGCGGCTCGCCCTCACCGCCAAGGAGCTCGCCCTGCTCGAGCATTTCCTGCTCCACCCCGAGGCCGCGCAGTCGCGCGAAACGATCGCCGAGCACGTCTGGGATGCGAGCTACGAGGCGCGCTCGAACGTCATCGACGTCATCGTCGGCCGGCTGCGCCGCAAGCTCGAAGCCGGCGGCGCGCCGCGCCTGATCCACTCCTCGACCGGCCACGGCTGGGTCCTGCGGCGCGCCGCGCGCGAGCGCGAGTGAAGCGCCGCTCGACGCTCCAGGCGCGTCTCGGCGTCTGGTTCGCCTCCACTCTCGTCGTGCTCTACGGCGTGGTCGCCATCGGCTTGTGGGCCTCGACGCGCGAGCGCGGCCGACTGTACGCCGTGCTGACGCTCAAGACCGAGGCCGAGGCGGTCGCCTCCTACGTCGCGGAGACCGCGCGCATGGACGCGCCCGAGCTGGCGGAGCCGGAGATCGATCCGTTCCCGATCTGGATCCGTCTCGTCGCCGGACCCGAGATCGTGGCCGCGACTCCGGGAGCGCCCGACGTGCCGGCAGCGTCGCCCGAGGTCACCACCGAGCGTCTCTACCTGAGGCCGCCGGGCGCCGAGAAGCCGATGCTCGTCGTCCGTCACGCGATCGGCGGCCGCAGCCGCCGCATTCGCGAAGATCTCGCCGTCGAGGCGATCGGCGATATCTCGTCGCTTCGGCGCACCGAAAACCGCGTGGCGAGCGGCTTGGCGGCGCTCGGTCTGGTCATCCTGCCTCTCGCCGCCTTCGCCGGACGGCTGGTGGCGCGGCAGGCGCTGCGGCCGCTCGCCGGCCTGGTCGACGAGATTCAAGGCCTCGCCGCGGCGGGGCTCGATCGACGATTGGGAATTCCGCCGCGTGCGGTGGCCGAGGTGGCGACGCTGGCGGCGAGCTTCAACGACGTGCTGTCGCGCCTCGAGACCAGCATCGTCGCCATGCGCCGCTTCACCGCCGACGCCTCGCACGAGATCCGCAACCCGCTCTCGGTGATGCGCACCGGCATCGAGGTCGCGCTACGCCGCGAGCGCGACGCCGGCGAGTACCGGACGCTGCTGGCGGAGAATTTGCACGAGATCGTGCACCTGCAGGCGACGCTCGAGGGGCTGCTGGCGCTGGCGCGCAGCGAGCCGGGCCAGCCGCCGCCGATCCAGCGGCTGCCGGTCGATCTCTCGGCGCTCGCCCGCGAGGCGTGCGCGCGCTTCGAGGCGGTCGCCGCCGAGCTCGGCTCGCCGCTGGTGGCGGAGATCGCGCCGGGCCTCGAGCTCGTCGGGGATCCCAACCTGCTGCGCCTGGTGCTCTTCAACCTGCTCGACAACGCCTTCAAGCACGGGCCGCGGGGCGAGGCGGTGCGGCTCGCCGCCGAGCGCGACGCCGGCGCGCTCCGCCTGCGGGTCGCCAACGGCGGCGCGCCGATCCCGCCCGAGCTGCGCCAGCGGATCTTCGACCGCTTCGTGCACGGCGCCGTCGAGCGCCGCGACGGCGCCGGCGGCCTGGGCCTCTCCGTTGTGCGCTGGGTCGCCGAAGCCCACGGCGGCGCCGTTCGCCTCCTCGACGGCGACGAGGGCACCTGCTTCGAAGTCACCCTCCCGGCGACCGCGCGAGCGTGACGGCTGTCGGCGGGTGTGGCGACTGAGCCGCCGTCCCTTCAATGGAAGCCTTTCAGTTTTCGTCTTTCGTGGTTCGACGAGCCTCTCTCCTCGCGCGCAGCCCAGGAGGGTCCACCCGGCGCGATCTCTCTCGAGCCGCTTGACAGTGTGACTACTCGTGACTACCATGACTCCGCCATGCTGTCGATCGGCATCAAGGAGCTCAAGGCGAAGCTCTCCGAGTACGTGCGTGCGGCGCGCGCCGGCGAGACGGTGCTGGTCACCGATCGCGGCGAGGTCGTCGCCGCGCTCGGACCGGCCTCCGACCGCGTGCGCGAGATCGGCCGCGAGAGCCTCGAGGCCCGCTACGCCGAGCTCGAGCGGCGCGGCCTCGTGACCCGCGCCCGGTCGCCCAAGAAGGGCTGGCAGTGGCGGCCGAAGGGGCTCCCCCTGCCGCCCGGCACCGTGGATCGCATCCTCGACGAGCTGCGCGCGGACCGCGAGCTGCCGTGAGCGCGGGAGCGCTCTACGTCGAAACGTCGGCGCTACTCCGCGTCCTCTTCCGAGAGGTCCCGTTCACCGAGCTCGCGCGACGGATCGACGCCGCCGAGCGGCTGGCGACCTCGCGGCTGACGCGCATCGAGTGCGCGCGGGCGCTGCGGCGGGTCGCGCGCGAACGGCGGGCGAGCGAAGGCGACGTCGCGCACGCCGGCCACGAGCTCGCTCGCCTTCTCGACCGCGTCGAGATTGTCGAGATCTCGGCCGAGGTCGCCGACCTGGCGGAGCGCGTCGCTCCCGACTCCGCCCTGCGCTCGCTCGACGCGATTCATCTCGCCAGTTGGCAACTCCTCCGCCGCGTCGACCCCGATCTCGCCCTCCTCACCGCCGACAACCGCCTCGCCACCGCCGCCGGCATCGAGCCGACCGAGGGCTGACGAAGAGACGCCGCAGCTAGAGCGGGGCAATCTCCAACAGAGTCCAGACGCCGCCTGAAAGAGACGAGAAACTTCCATTTGAAGGGAATCTCTTCGTCCTTCGTCTCTCGACTCGCGGCGAGATCGAAGTGCGCGAGGTCAGGCGGGCGTGGCGGCCCCGGAGCCGGTCTTCGCCTTGGCGGCGGCGACGAGGTCGACGGCGGCGCGGCGCATCTGCGCGCGCTGGGCGTCCTCTTCCGGGTAGGAGGGGCGGTAGCCGAGGTTGTCGGGGTCGATCGTGTACGGCTTCATCAGGTCGGCCTTGCCGACGATCGACTGCGCGCGGCTGTAGTAGGCCATGTCGTAGTTGTTCGACATGATGATCGCGTCTTCCGGGCAGGCGTCGACGCAGTAGCCGCAGAAGACACAGCGCAGCATGTCGATCTCGTAGACCACCGGGTACTTCTCGATGTTGACGTCCGGATGCTCGCCGGCCTCGATGTGGATGCACTCCGCCGGGCACGCCGTGGCGCACAGGTAGCAGGCGACGCAGCGCACCGAGCCGTCGGGCCGCGTCGTCAGGATGTGGTGACCGCGATAGCGGTGCGAGTACCGGCGGCGCTCCTCGGGGTACTGGATGGTGACCCGCTGGCGCAGCCCGAGGAGGTTCTGCACCATGTGGCGGATCGTCACCGCGAGGCCGGAGAGGAGCGGCAGGTACAGCCGCTCCGCCAGCGTCATCCGGCGCGGCTCGGGCCGCTGCGGGTGCTCGCGCACGCCGGGCAGCTCGAGGGCGCGCGGATCGACGCTCATCGCTCGAGCTCCCCGGCGATCACGTTGAGGCCGCCGAGCGTGGCGATGGCGTCGGAGATCGTGTGCCCCTGCATCAGCGTCGGAAAGGTCGAGAAGAGCGGGAAGCAGGGCGGCCGCACCCGCACCCGGTACGGCTTGCCGGAGCCGTCGGAGACGCAGTAGAAGCCGAGCTCGCCGTTGGCGCCCTCGACGAAGCCGTAGAGCTCGCCCGGCGGCACCTGGATGCCGTCCATGATCAGCTTGAAGTGGTAGATCATCGACTCCATCTGGTTGTAGCAGGCGTCCTTCGGCGGCAGCGCGACGTGCGGGTCGTCGACGACGTAGGGGCCCTCCGGCATGCCGCGGTCGACGAGCTGGCGGATGATGGCGAGCGACTGCCGGATTTCGAGCATGCGCAGCCGGTAGCGGTCGTAGACGTCGCCGCCGCGCAGCACCGGCACCTCCCACTCGACCGTGTCGTAGAGGTCGTAGGGGTGGGCCTTGCGCGAGTCGAAGGCGACTCCCGCCGCGCGCAGGCAGGGGCCGGTCCAGCCCCAATTGACGGCGTCCTCGCCCGAGATCGCGGCGATGCCGACCGAGCGGTCCAACCAGATGCGGTTCTTGTCGACCAGCGTCTCGATGTCGTCGATGAGCGGCGGGATGAACTCGAGCAGGTGCCGGCAGCGCGCCACGAAGTCGGGCGGCAGATCGGCGAGCAGGCCGCCGATGCGGCAGGCCGACACCGTCAGCCGCGCGCCGCACACCGACTCGAGCAGGCCGTAGATCTCCTCGCGCGGCTGGAAGAAGTACCAGAAGTTGGTCAGCGCGCCGACGTCGACCAGGGTCGAGCCGTTGGCCACGCAGTGGTCCATGACGCGCGAGAACTCGGAGAGGATGGTGCGCGCCCACACCGCCTTGGGCGGCGCCTCGACGCCGAGCATGCGCTCGACCGTGCGGCAGTAGCCGACGTTGTTGATGAAGGAGGAGCAGTAGTTCAGCCGGTCGGTGTACGGAATCACCTGCTGCCAGGTGTGCGTCTCCGACATCTTCTCGAAGCAGCGGTGCAGGTAGCCGATCTCGACCTCGGAGGCGACGATCTCCTCGCCGTCGACCATGGCGATCATGCGGAAGGTGCCGTGCATCGCCGGGTGCGAGGGACCTATGTTGATGGTCATGCGCTCGAACATCGAATCGCCCTTCTCGGGCGCCTCGAGCTTCGGCATGTACATCTTGTCCTCGGTCAGGATCCAGCGCCGCGCCGGGTCGTAGTCCTTGCGCAGCGGATGGCCCTGGAACGCCTCGTGGGTGAGGATGCGGCGCAGATTGGGATGGCCGTCGAAGCGCAGGCCGAACATGTCGAACGCCTCGCGCTCGTACCAGTTGGCGCCCTTCCACACCGTGGTCACCGTCGGCAGCACCGGGTCGGACTCCGCCAGCGGGACCTTGAGGCGCAGCCGCTCGCCGCTGGGGATCGAGTAGAGGTGGTAGACCGCCTCGAAGCGCTCGTCACGGTCCGGATAGTCCATGCCGAACATCTCGAGCAGCAGGTCGTAGCGCGTGGCGCGGTTCGACTGCAGCTCGCGGCAGACGTCGAGGAGGGCCTCGCGGCGCACGATCCAGGTCGGCTGGTCCTGCGGAGCGTCGGGTCCGGTCGACTCGGTGACGGCGCCTTCCGGCAGGCGCGCCACGAGCTCCGGCAGCTCAGGCGGCATGCTTCGGCGTCCTGTTCTTCGTCGAGCGCTTGAGCGCCTTGCGGTCGCGGTCGATCTTTTCCTTGATCTGCAGGATGCCGTACATCAGGCCCTCGGGCGAGGGCGGGCAGCCCGGCACGTAGATGTCGACCGGGATGATCTCGTCGATGCCCTGCATGACGTGGTAGGCGCGGTAGAAGCCGCCCGAGCAGGCGCAGGCGCCCATCGACACCACCCACTTGGGATCCGGCATCTGGTCGTAGATCTTCTTCAGCACCGGTGCCATCTTGTCGGTGATGGTGCCGGCGACGATCAGCAGATCGCTCTGGCGGGGCGAGAAGCGCACCACTTCGTAGCCGAAGCGCGAGATGTCGTAGTGCGACGAGACCGTGCCCATGAACTCGATGGCGCAACAGGCGGTGCCGAACGGCAGCGGCCAGAAGCTGTTCTTTTGCGCCCAGTCGATGAAGCTGTCGAGCTTGGTGGTGAGCCAGGATTCGCCCTGAATTTCCATCGCTCGAAATCCTATTTCATGTGCCTGAGTGTCACAAGCCGCGCGCAGCGCGCGGCGACACCGACGACGCGGCCTCAGGCGGGCAGGTCGCCGCGCGAGCGCGTCAGCGCGTCGAGCAGGCCCGCCAGGCGCTCGGCGTGGACCTGCTGGCGCGCGACGACGTCGCGGAAGACGCCGGCGGTCGCCTCGTCGACCTCGCTCACCATGCGCGGGTAAAGCGCGACGTTCTCGTAGCGCTCCTCGGCGAGCGCCGCGGCGAGATCCTGCTCGGCGCCGTGCACCTGCCCCGAGGCCTCGAGCTGGGCCAGGGCCAGGGCGTCCTTCTCCACCGCCAGCTCGCGCACGGCGCGGGCGAGGTTCGGCTTGCCCTCCCCCTCCGCGCGCGCGGCGGCGGCCCGCAGCCGCGCGGCGCTCGCCGCCTCGGCGTTGAATCCGGTCTTCAAGAACTCCTGGGCGCGCGGCAGTCGGGACACGGGGCCTCCCTCGAGCGGCTGGCGGGGCGGGCCTGCGGCGACCTCTCGCGGCGCCGCCCCTCACCTATTCTAGGCTAGGCGCGCAAGCCGCCGCGAGCGCCGCTCGCAACCTCGCCGGTGAGCCAGCGTAAGGGGAGACGTGTCGGAGACGGAAGCGAAGCGCCGCCGCCGGTGGCGACGAATCTGGGCGGGAGGGATCGCGTACGCGCTCCTCTTCGTGCTGCTCGCGCGCGTCGAGAGCGTGCCCTTCGTCGCCGGCCTCGCCCGCCTCGCCCTGCTCGGCCTGGCGCTGGTGGCCGGCGGCTGGCTCGCGCAGCGGCTGTGGCGCGCGCTCTTCTGGCGCGTCGGCAGGCGGCTCGCCTTCTCCTACTTCCTCGTCGGCCTGCTGCCGCTCGGGCTGATCGCCCTCCTCGGTCTGCTCGCCGGCTATCTGCTCGGCGGCTTCCTGCTCGGCCACCTGCACCGCGACGGCGTCGCCGAGCTCGCCGACGAGCTCGAGTCCGCCGCCATCGCGCGCTACCTCGCCGACGAGCCCGCGAATTCGATTCCCACCCGCGGCGGGCGGCTGCGCGCCGCCGAGTACCGCCGCGGCCGGCTCGTCGACGACAACGAGTCGGCTCCCGGCGAATGGCCCGCCTGGGTGGCGGCGGCGCAGGAGGCGCGCCATCGCGGCGAGAGCGAGACGCTGGCCCGACCCTTCTGGGCGCTCGCCGACGGCCGCCTGACCATGGCCGCCGTCGCCGGGCGGCCCGGCGACGGCGTGCTCGTCTGGTTCGACGGCGACCTCGCGGCGGCGCTGCGCGAGCGCACCCGCGCCTGGGTCGATCTCTATCGCAACGACGATCCGCGCAAGCTGCCGGTGACGCGTATCCAGCTCTTCGGCCGCGTGCTCAGCCTGCGCGGCCTCTGGCTGCGGCGCGCTGGCGAGGAGCTCGACGAGTACTACCGCCTCAATCCGCCGAGCGATGCGGAATCGCCCGGCTGGCTGGAGCAGCCGTCCATCCTGTGGTCCGAGACCACCGGGCAGGCCGACGCCCTCGCCGACGGCAGCTCGGCGGCGCAGTTCGTCACCGTCTCGCTCGCCGCCGGGCCGCGCGGGCTCTTCCGCTCGCTGCTCTCGGTCTCCGAGCGGGCCGACTCGACCGCTTGGCTGGCGCTCGCCGGCGTCGCCATCCTGCTCTCCGAGATCTGGCTCGCCGCGGCAGTGATGGCGATCTTCATGATCGTCGGGCTGTCGCGCGCCGTCAACCGGCTGTCGCGCGCCACCGCCGCCATCGCCGCCGGCGACTTCGACTTCCGCATCCCGGTCAAGCGGCGCGACCAGGTGGGCGAGCTGCAGCGCTCCTTCAACGCCATGGCCGGGCACCTCGGCGAGCTCGTCGACACCGCGGCGCAGAAGGAGGCGCTCGACAAGGAGCTCGAGCTCGCCCGCCGCGTGCAGCGCGACCTGCTCCCCGATCTCATCGAGAGCGCCGCGGAGGTCGAGCTCGCCACCACTTTCGAGCCCAGCGCGGCGATCGGCGGCGACTACTTCGACGTCCTGCGGCGGCCCGGCCGGCGGCTCGCCGTAGTCATCGCCGACGTCGCCGGGCACGGGCTCGCCGCCGGCCTGCGCATGGCGATGGTGAAATCGGCCCTGGTCCTGCTGGCGGAGGAAGAGATCGACGCCCGCGGCATCGTCGCCCGGCTGCGGCGGCTGCTGCGCGGCCGGCCGGGAGAGCGCGGCTTCGTCACGCTCACCTTCGCCGAGCTCGCGCTGGAGAGCGGCGAGGTCGAGATCACCAACGCCGGTCATCCGCCCTGCTACCACGTCCATGCCGACGGCACGGTCGACGAGATCTCGCTCCCCGGCCTGCCGCTCGGGACGCTGCCCGGCGAGCCCGGCCTCGGCTGCGTCACGCTCGCCCACGGCGACGCCATGGTCTGGCTCTCGGACGGCATTGCCGAGTGCGCCGCCGCGGACGGCGAGCCCTTCGGCTACGACGGCGTCGCGCGCGCGCTCGCCGGACCGTTCGCCTCCGCCGAGGGGCTGCGCGACCGCCTGCTCGCCGGCCTGCGCGCCCACTGCGGCGACGCCCCGGTGCTCGACGACCGCACGCTGGTGGTGCTGCGCTACGTGCCCCAACTGCGCCCCTCGGGCGCCGCGATTCCGTACGCCTAGCGGCGGCTCGGGCAGCGATCGGACGCTTTCGTCCCGCGCCGCGGCGCCGAGATTTCCTCTGAGGAGCTGATCGGCTCGACGGAGTGACGAAAGGCGACAGTTCGGTTCTAATGGCCCCGCTTTGACTTTCGAGAGAGGTCGGCGGCTCGGCCCGTACGAGATCGTCGC
>DASWJT010000108.1:0-21257 GCA_036397015.1 Thermoanaerobaculia bacterium | reverse complement strand
CCTGCTGATCTCGACCTACGAGCAGGCGGTGCAGATCAACGGCGAGTTGGCGAGCAAGGCACGCCAGCTCGCGCAGTCGACCGAGGTGCTCAACGGGCTCTATCGCATCGCCGAGGGCCTCAATCGCGCGGCGAGCGAGCGTGAGGTGGCGGAGGTCACCCTCGAGCGCGCGCTGCAGCTGCCGGGCGTGCGCGCCGGCTGGATCTCGCTGCGCGACGGCGAGCGCGGATTCCGCGTCGCCGCGGTGCGCAACCTGCCGCCGTCGCTGGCCGCTCCCAGCGCGCTCGACGGCGACTGTCTCTGCCGCCGCCGGCTGCTCGCGGGCGAGCTCGACTCGGTCACCAACATCCTCGAGTGCGAGCGGCTGCTGCGGGCGCCGCTCGAGGAGGGTGACCTCCGCTACCACGCCACGGTGCCGCTGTGGCTCGGCAACGAAACCCTCGGCGTGATGAACCTGGCCGGACCGCGCGAGGGGCTCTTCGACGACGAGGCGCTGCGCGTGCTCTACGGCGTCGGCAACCAGGTGGCAGTGGCCCTCGAGCGAGCGCGCCTGCGCGAGCACCTGGAGCAACTGGTGTCGGAACGGACGGCGGAGCTGACTGCGGAGATCGCCGAGCGGGGGCGCATCGAAAAGGATCAGGCGAGGCTGGTGGCGATCCTCGAGGCGACCCCCGACTTGGTGGGAACCGGCAGCGTCGACGGCCATGCGCTCTATTGCAATCAGGCGGGTCGGCTCATGTTGGGTCTCGGGCCCGCGGAAGACATTTCCACGAAACGCTACCTCGACTTCTTCGCGGGACCGACAGCGAAGCTGCTCGTCGAGGTGGGCATTCCCCACGCAGTCGAGCACGGCTCGTGGAGTGGGGAAACCGCGTTGCGGGCGCTGGACGGGCGGGAGATCCCCGTCTCGCAGGTGGTGCTCGCGCACAAAGGCGAGAGCGGCGCAGTCGAGTACTTGTCGACCATCGCACGCGATCTGAGCGAGAAGATCGCCCGCGATCGCCGCACGGCGCTGGCCCAGCGGCTCGAGAGCATCGGCACCCTGGCCGGGGGGATCGCGCACGATCTCAACAATTCGCTGGCGCCGGTCCTCATGGGCGCCGAGCTGCTGCGCGCCGAGATCGGCACCGAGCACGCGGAGATCCTCGATCTCCTCGAGACCGGCGCCCGGCGCTCCGCCGACATGGTGCGACAGCTGCTGACGTTCTCGAAGGGCATGGAGCGGGAGCTCGGGCTCGTGCGACCGTCCGAGCTGCTGGCGGAGATCGCGACCATCCTGCGCAACACCTTCCCGAAGAGCATCCAGGTCTCGTTGCGTCCTCCGCAGCGGCAGCGCAACGTCATCGGCGATCGCACCCAGCTCCACCAGGTGCTGCTCAACCTCTGCATCAACGCGCGCGACGCCATGCCCGAGGGTGGCGAGCTCGAGCTCGCGGCCGAGATCGTCGAGGTCGACGCCGCGGCGCCGGAGCGAGCGCGCGTGGATCCCCGCGGCGGCCACTTCCGGATTCGGGTGCGGGACACCGGCCACGGCATCGCGCCGGAAATTCTGGACCGCGTCTTCGAGCCGTTCTTCTCGACCAAGCCGCCGGAGCTCGGCACCGGCCTCGGCCTGTCGACCTCGCTCGGCATCGTCAAGAGCCACGGCGGATTCATTCATCTCGACAGCCACGTCGGCGAGGACACGACGGTGGACGTCTTCTTGCCGGTGGCAGGCTCGAGCGCCGAGATTCGCGTGCGCGGCGAATCCGCGCTGGAGGTACATGGCCAGGGCGAGCTCGTGCTGGTGGTCGACGACGAGCCGGCGCTGCGGGACCTGATTCGGGTGATGCTCGAGCGGTCGGGCTGGCGCGTCGTGGTGGCGAGCGGTGGCGAGGAAGCGCGGAGTGTGGCCGCCGAGCAGGGCGCGGGCTTGGCGTGGGTGCTCTGCGACCTGCAGATGCCGCAGATCGGCGGTCTCGACGTGATGCGCTCGTTGCGCCCCCTCTGCCCACGGGCGCGATTCGTCGCGATGAGCGGCTACAACGACTCCGCGCAGGTCGAAGCGCTGCGCGCCATCGGCGTCGCGAGCTTCCTCGCCAAGCCGTTCGATCGCCGGGCGCTGCTCGCGGCGATGGGCCGTGCGGCCACGTGAAGCGGGCGCGGCGACGCGGGTGTCTCAGCGCGGCTCGTCGGCGAGAAGCTCGCTGCGCCGTACCTCCCAACCGGCGAGCCAGGCGAGGAGCTCCGGCGGCTCGAGCCCGCGCGTGAACAGGAAGCCCTGGCCCATGTCGCAGCCCACCTCGCGCAGCCAGCGCAGCGTGGCGACGTCCTCGATGCCCTCGGCGACGGTGCGCAGGCCGAGGCGCCGGCCGAGCTCGAGCGTCGAGCGGACGATGGTCTCCGCCTGGGCGCGCCGCAGGACGTCGGCGACGAAGGTGCGCTCGACCTTGAGCTCGCTGCAGGGCAGCTGGTCGATGCGCTCGAGCGAGGACGTTCCGGTGCCGAAGTCGTCGATCGACAGCTCGATGCCGCGCAGCCGCAGGCGGCTCAGCACTTCGAGCACGCGGGCGCGGTCGGCGAGCATGGCGCTCTCGGTGATCTCGAGCACCAGCCGCGCCGGCGCGAGGGCATGCACGGCGAGGAGCGCCGCGACCGCGCCCGGCAGATCGCCACCGGCGAGCGCGCCGGTCGCGACGTTGACCGAGATCGTGAGCGGGCGCCCGCGCCAGGCGAAATCGGCGCGGCTGGCGGTTGCCAGGGCGCGTTCGAGGATCGTTCCGGTCAGCTCGCCGATCAGGCCCGAGTGCTCGGCGAGGGGCACGAAGAGGTTGGGCGGCACGACGCCGCGCTCGGGATGACGCCAGCGCACGAGCGCCTCCGCTCCCCGTGGCTCGAGCGTCGCGAGGTCGAGAATCGGCTGGAAGACGAGGAAGATCTCGTCACGAGCGAGCGCCCGCCGCAGCTCGTCCGCCGTCGGCGGCTCGAGGACCGGGTGCGGGGGCGTGTGCGACTCGGCGAGAGCGGCGCCGGCGAAGAGCGCGCGCAAGGACTCGACGGTCACCGGCTTGGCGAGCGGCTCTCCCATGCTCAGACCGAGCTCGCGGCCGAGGTGCGCGGCGCTGCGCAGCAGGCGGGCGTCGGTGCCGCTCAACACGTGGACACGGGCGCGGCAGTGCCGGGCAGCGAGCTGGCGCAGCGCCTCGAGCCCGTCGGCGCCGGGCATGTTGAGGTCGAGCAGCACGAGCGCTGGATCGGGCTCGGCCGGTTCCCACGCCGCCTCGATGCCGCCGACGACGCGCGGTCGCAGACCGCAGCGCGCGGCGACGCGGGCGACGAATCGGCCGAAGCTCAGATCGTCGTCGACGATGAGCACGCGGGGCGCGGCATCGCTCATGGCTGCGGGCCCTCCGGCGCCGGCGCGGCGACGGCGTCGCTGGGGACGGTCGGATCAGTCATCGCGTCGCTGGCGCGAGTGTAGCCCAGCCGCCGCTCGCGGACCGCGAGAAACGCCGATCTCGACCGCCGCTCGGGTAGCATGCGAAAGATGCCGAGTCGACTGACTCCCGCCGAGCTGCGCCGCTACGGGCGGCACGTGGTGATTCCGGAGATCGGGCTCGACGGGCAGGAGCGGCTGAAGCGCGGGCGGGTGCTCCTCGTCGGCGCCGGCGGGCTCGGCTCGCCGGCGGCGCTCTACCTCGCCGCCGCCGGCGTCGGCACGCTCGGCGTCGTCGAGTTCGACACGGTCGACGAGTCGAACTTGCAGCGCCAGATCCTCTTCGGGCAGTCCGACGTCGGCCGGCCGAAGCTCGAGGCGGCGGCAGAGCGGCTGGCGGACGTGAACCCGCACATCACGATCGTGCCGCACGCCGGTCGCTTCGACCTCGACAACGCGCTCGAGCTGGTGCGTGCTTACGATCTGGTGGTCGACGGCTCCGACAATTTCCCCACGCGCTACCTGGTCAACGACGCCTGCGTGCTCACCGGCAAGCCCGACGTATGGGGCGCGGTCTTCCGCTTCGAGGGCCAGGCCTCCGTCTTCGCCGCTCCCGGAGGCCCCTGCTACCGCTGCCTCTTCCCCGAGCCGCCGCCGCCCGGCGCGGTGCCGTCGTGCGCCGAGGCGGGCGTTTTCGGCGTCCTGCCGGGCATCGTCGGCGCCATCCAGGCGGCGCAGGCGATCGGCTGGCTCGCCCGCATCGGCGAGCCGCTCGTCGGCCGGCTGCTGCTCTTCGACGCCCTGGCGATGAGCTTTCGCGAGGTCCGTCTGGCGAAGAGTCCCGACTGCCCGATCTGCTCCGAGCGTCCGACGCAGCGCGGGCTCGTCCGCTACGAGGAGACCTGCGAGCTGCCCGACGACGCCTTCGAGCTCGCCGCCGCCGAGGTGGCGCGCCGGCTCGGCGCCGGCGAGGCGTTCGATCTGGTCGACGTGCGGACGGCGCGCGAGCGCGAGGTGGCGGTGCTCCCCGGCGGGCACTGGATCCCTCTGGGCGAGCTCCCCGAGCGCTGGCAAGAGCTCCCCGCCGACCGCCCGCTCGTCGTCTACTGCCACACCGGGGCGCGCTCGGCGCGCGCGACGCAGTTTCTCCGCGCGCGCGGGCTCGCCCGCGCCTACAATCTCGCTGGCGGCATCGAGGCGTGGAGCCTCGAGGTCGATCCCGCGGTGCCGCGCTACTGACGAGCGCCGGCCCGAACACGAACCTGAAAGGCTGGGCGCGCGTATGGAGAGTGTCCGCGACGGATCTCGAGGATCGACCCCGGCACCGAACCGGCGGAACTGGAGACGAGCATGAGAGGAATGTGGCTGCGCGCCCTGCCGGCGCTGGCTCTCGCCGCGGCGGCGCTCACGGCGGCGCCGGCGAGCGCGGCGGACGCCGGCAGAGCCGAGGTCCCCGTCGAGGAGATCGCCCTCGACAACGGCATGCGCTTCCTGCTGGTGCGCCGGCCGGAGCAGGCGACGGTGATGGCCGGCTGGGTGGCCAAGGTCGGCTCGGCCAACGAGTCGGCCGGCGTCACCGGCGTGGCGCACTTCTTCGAGCACATGATGTTCAAGGGCTCGCGCACGATCGGCACCACCGACATCGGGCGCGACCTCGCCATCATCGAGGAGCAGGAGGCGCGGCAGGAGAAGATCCGCGCCCTCTACCGCGTGCAGCGCGAGCGCTACCGCCGCGGCGAGATCGACGACCCGTTCGACCCCGCGGCACGGCCCGCCGAGCTCGTCGAGCTCGAGCGCCGCTTCCAGGAGCTGATCGAGGCGCAGCGCGCGCTGATGGTCAAGGACGAGTTCGACAAGATCTACACCGAAGCCGGCGGCTCGAGCATGAACGCCGGCACCGCCGACGACTGGACGATCTACTTCATCACCGTCCCGGCGAACAAGCTCGAGCTGTGGTTCTGGATGGAGTCCGAGCGGCTGCTGCAGCCGGTCTTCCGCGAGTTCTACGCCGAGCGCGACGTGGTGCAGGAGGAGCGGCGGCTGCGCATCGAATCGACGCCGACCGGGCCGTTCGACGAGCAGCTCGACTCGATGGTGTGGACGTCGCACCCCTACGGCATGTCGGGAATCGGCTGGATGTCCGACCTGCGCATGCTGTCGATGGCGGACGCGCAGCGCTTCTTCGAGACCTTCTACGCCCCCAACAACCTCACCGCGGCGCTGGTCGGCAACTTCGACCCCGCCGAGGTGCGGCGCCTGGCCGGGCGCTATTTCGGCCGCATCCCGCGGGGCCGCTTCGCCGTCCCCGACCTGGTGACGCTCGAGGAGTCGCAGCTCGCCGAGAAGCGGATGAATGCGGAGTGCGACTGCCAGCCGCAAGTGCAGGTGATCTTTCACACCGTGCCCTTCGGCCACCGCGACTCCTACGCTCTCGACGTCGTCGATGGGCTGCTCAACGGGCAGACCGGCCGGCTCAACAAGAAGCTGGTGCTGGAGAAGGGGATCGCCTCCACGTCGAGCTGCGGGCAGGAGTCGCAGAAGTGGGCGGGCCTGTTCGTGTGCTCGGCCGACGTGCGCGGCGACGCGACGCCCGGCGACCTCGAGGCGGCGCTCCTCGTCGAGCTCGCGCGTCTCGCCAGCGAGCCGATCCCGGACGAGGAGCTGCAGAAGGTCAAGAACCAGGTGGTTGCCGGCTCGTACCGGCGCCTGCAGAGCCCGTTCTTCCTCATGCTGCAGCTGCTCATCTACGACGGCAACGGCGATTGGATGTATCTCAACCAATGGGCCGACCGCACGCTGGCGGTGACCGCCGCCGACGTGCAGCGCGTGATCGGCGAGTACTTCACCGCCGAGAATCGCACTGTCGCGACCTACCGGCGCAAGGCGGGCACCGCCGCCGAGCCGGTGCCGGCCGAGCTCGCCGCCCTGCCGCCGCCGGCGCAGAAGGCGATCACCGCGCAGCTCGGGCAGATCCGCGCCGCGACCGATCCGGCCGAGCTCGAGCAGGCGCTGGCGGCGATGGCGCAGCAAAAGGGCGCCGTGCCGCCGGAGTACGCGCCGGCGATGGAGCTCGTCGAGCGCACCATCCAGCAGCGTCTCGCCGAGCTGCGCGCGGCGGGCGAGCAGAAGGAGGAGAAGCCATGACGCGCGTCCGATCGCTGGCGCTCGCCGCGAGCGCGGCGGTGCTGCTCGTGCCCGGCTCTGCCGCGGGCGCCGCCGAGATTCCGGCCCGGCCGGAGCAGCTCACCTTCGGTCCGCTCGCATTCGAGGTGCCGCGCGCCGACGCGCTGCGCCACGAGCTGCCCGGCGGCATCGCCGTCTACGTCGTCCCCGACCACGCGTTGCCGCTCGTCAACGTCGTGCTCCACGTGCGCACCGGCGCCTTCCGCGAGCCGGCCGGCAAGCCGGGGCTGGCGGAGCTGACCGCGACCCTGCTGCGCGTCGGCGGCACGCGCTCGCTCACCCCCGAGCAGTTCGACGAGCGGGCCGACTTCCTGGCCGCCTCGATCTCCGCCTCCTCCGGCGACACCGGCTCGCGCGCCGCGCTCAACGTGATGACGCGGGAGCTCGACGCCGGCCTCGACCTGCTCTTCGACATGCTGCGCCAGCCGCGCTTCGACGACGCCCGGCTCGCCATCGAGAAGGGCAAGGCGCTCGAGGCGATGAAGCAACGCAACGACGACGCCGGCGACATCCAGGCGCGCGAGTGGGGCTGGCTGCTCTACGGCCGCGAGCACTACACGACGCGGGTCGCGACGGCGGCCGAGCTCGAGTCGATCACCCGCCAGGACCTCGTCGATTTCCATCGCCGGAGCTGGGGCGCGCAGAACCTGGTCGTCGCCGTCTCGGGCGACGTCGAGCCGCAGGGAATCCTCGCCGCGCTCGAGCGCCGGCTGGCGGGATGGACGGCGGCCGAGACCTCGCCGTGGCCGCCGGCGCCTCCCGAGTTCGCGCCCGTGCCCGGGCTCTACCGCGCCGAGAAGGACATCCCACAGGGCAAGGTGCGCGTCGGCCATCGCAGCCTGCAGGTCGCCGATTGGTCGGATCCCGACATCTACGCGGTCACCGTCATGAACGACATCCTGGGCGGCGGCGGCTTCACCTCGCGGCTGACCAAGCGGGTGCGCTCCGACGAGGGCCTCGCCTACGGCGCCGGCTCCAGCTACGGCTTCGGCCCCTTCTGGCCGGTGACCTTCGCCGCCGCGTATGCCTCGAAGAACCCGACCGTCGCCTTCGCGCTCGAGATCGTGCTCGAGGAGATCGACCGCATCCGCCGCGAGGCGGTCTCGGAGGAAGAGCTCCGGGTGTCGAAGAGCTCGTTCGTCGACACCTTCCCGCGCTCGTTCGAATCGGCGGCGCAGATCGCCGCCACCTTCGCCCAGGACGAGCTCATCGGCCGGCCGCACGAGTACTGGTACGACTACCGCCAGCGCATCCAGACGGTCACCGCCGACGACGTGCTGCGCGCGGCGCAGAAGTACCTGCACTCCGGCGAGCTGGTGATGCTGGTGGTCGGCAAGTGGGAGGAGATCGCCCCCGGCGACCCCGAGGGGAGGGCCGCGATGGCGCAGTTCGCCGGCGGTGAGGCGACCGTGCTGCCGCAACGCGATCCGCTGACGCTGGCGCCGATCGCCGGCGAGTGACGCGGCGGCCGCACCGCGCCGGGTCCGCTTGATGGAGAATGGCCGTCGAGGCGAGCGGCCATGGACCTGCGC
Organism: Thermoanaerobaculia bacterium; assembly: GCA_036397015.1. Lineage (GTDB taxonomy): Bacteria > Acidobacteriota > Thermoanaerobaculia > Multivoradales > JAGPDF01 > JACTMI01. Next base: position 13,127 of record DASWJT010000108.1, on the reverse strand, counting down.
ACCCGCTATCTCGGCTTCGACCTGCCGCATCCGCTCGTCGTCGGGGCCTCGCCGCTCGCCGACGACCTCGACCTGGTGCGCCGGCTCGAGGACGCGGGCGCCGCGGCGATCGTCCTGCGCTCGCTGTTCGAAGAGCAGCTCGCACCGGGCACGGGGCCGGGCGGGCTCGCCATCGAGGACGGCGACGTCTCGTTTGCCGGTGCCCTCTCCTACCTGCCGCGCGCCGACGAGTACGCGCTCGGCCGCGACGAGTATCTCGAGCAGCTGGCGCGGGTGAAGACGGCGGTCGGCGTGCCGGTCGTCGCCTCCCTGAACGGCACGACGCTCGGCAGCTGGCTCGCCCACGCCCGGCTGCTCGAGGACGCCGGTGCCGACGCCCTCGAGCTCAACCTCTACAAGATGGTTACCGATCCGGCGGCCGACCCGCGCTCGATCGAGGAGGAAGAGGTCGAGCTGGTGTCGGCGGTCCGCGACGCCGTGCTCGTGCCGGTGGCGGTCAAGCTCTCGCCGTACTACACCTCGATCGCCCACTTCGCGCAGCGGCTCGACGGCGCCGGCATCGCCGGCCTGGTGCTCTTCAACCGCTTCTACCAGTCGGACGTCGATCTCGAGGCGCTCGAGGTGCGGCCGCGGCTCCACCTGTCGAGCCCGCGCGAGCTGCTGCTGCGGCTGCGCTGGCTCGCGGCCCTGCATGGCCGCGTGCGCGCCTCCCTCGCCGCCACCGGCGGCGTGCACTCGGCCGAGGACGTCGTCAAGGCGGTGCTCTGCGGCGCCGACGCCGTGCAGGTCGTCTCGGTCCTGCTGCGGCACGGACCGGAGCGGCTCGCTTCGCTCCGCCGCGAGCTCGGCGAGTGGCTCGAGCGCCACGAGTGCGACGCGCTCGCCGACTTGACCGGCGCCCTCAGTCTCGAGCGCTGCCCCGACCCGGCAGCGTTCGAGCGCGCGCAGTACCTGTGGCTGCTGCAGGGGACGCGCGAGCGGGCGCCGCGAGACGCGAGCGAATGAGCCGCAGCGTGGCGCGTCGGAGCTCCCGCGGTGCGTGACCGGCGGCTCGAGCTCGCCGGGCTGGCGATGATCCTCGTCGCCGGCGGCGCGGTGTGGTCGATGCGGTACCCCGAGTCGCCGCTGGTCGAGCGCGCGACGGGCTGGCCGCTCGTCGGCGGCGCCGCGCGCGCGCTGCGCGCGCGCTTCCTGGCGCCGCCCGAGGTGCCGGCGCAGGTGGCGCTGGAGCCGCCGGCGGAGGCCCTCGAGAAGCGGGGAGGCGAAGCCCACGCGCCGGCCAAGCCGAAGCCCGCCGCGCTCGTCGCGGCAGCGGATCGGCAACGGCCCGCGGCGCTGCGGTTCGTCTCGCGCGACGCCGTCGAGCCGCTGGGTCCGCTGCCGGCACGCCCCGCCGATGCGCGCCGGCTCGAGCGGGCGTTGGCACGGCTCGGCGCCGGGGCGGCGCGCCACGAGCTCGGCGCTTACGCGCTGTGGACCGACGTCGAGGGCGCCGCGGAGCTCCTCGCGCGCTGGCGGCTGCTCGTCGCGGCGAGCGAGCGGGCGTGGGCCGAGCGCTACGGCGTCGAGCCGCTCGGCGCTGCGGCCGAGACGATCGTGCTCTTCGCCAGCGACGCGGCGTTTCGCGTCCACGCCGAGGAGACCGGCGTCGCCGCGGCCGACGCGAGCGGCGTCAGCGGCTTCGGGATCGTCGCCCTCGCCGGCGAGGGCCGCGCGGCGGGCGAGGTCGACGGCGCTCTCGCGCACGAGCTCGCCCATCTGCTCGCCCGGCGTTCGATCGGACCGGCGCTGCCGCCGTGGCTCGCCGAGGGCCTGGCGGAGGACTTCGGCGAGGCGCCGCTCGGCACCGGCGGCGAGCTCGACTTCGAGCGCGTGCGCGGCGTCGTCACGCACCAGCACAACCGCTTCGAGATCCGCGGCGGCCTGGCGGCGCTCGATCGCGCGGGGCAGCGCGCGGCGCGAGGCGAGCCGCCGGAGCTCGAGCGGCTGGCCGCCGAGCCCGACGCCGGATTCGCCGCCGGCGACGCCGGTCTCGACCTCTACGCCGACGCTTTCGTCTGGGTCCGTTTCCTCCTCGCCGAGCCGGAGCGAGCGCGCGGCTTCCGCGCCTTCCTCTCGGCCGTGCGCGACGGCGGCGAGCCCTCGCTCGCCGCGCTCGAGCGCCGGCTGCCGCGGCCGCTCGCCGAGCTCGCGAGCGAGCTCGCGAGCTGGCTCGTCGAGCTCCGGCGGCGCGAGCTCGTCGCGCACGGGGCACCGGCCGGGCTACCCGACGAGCGCGGCGTTGTCTTCGGCGAGACGGTGACGAGCTTGCCGGAGGGCTGAGCGGAGGCGCCGCGGCTCAGCGGGGCGCCGCCAGCGACGCGGTTGATTAGAGCCGAGTCGCCAACGGCTCCTCCTCGCGCCACGCCGCCGTACCGTCGGCGTAGCGCTCGCGCTTCCAGATCGGCGCCTCGCGCTTGACGCGCTCGAGGGCGCGGCGCGCGGCGGCGAAGGCGGCGTCGCGGCGCGGCGCGGCGGCGGCGATCGCGATCGAGGTCTCGCCGACCGCGAGCGCGCCGAGGCGGTGGACGATGCGCAGGGCGAGGCCGTCGTGCTCCGCCGCGAGCTCGCGCTCGATCGCGGCGAGCGTCGCCTCGGCCATCGCCTCGTAGGCGGAGTAGTCGATGCCGGCGACCTCGCGGCTCGCGTGCCGGTCGCGCACCGTGCCGAGGAAGACGACCGCGGCGCCGCGCCCGGGGCCGGCGACCTCGGCGGCGATCGCCGCGGCGTCGAGCGGGGCGCGGGTGAGGTGCATCGGAGGAGGGTCAGCCGCCGGAAACGGGCGGCAGGAGCGCCACCTCGCAGCCGGCGGCGAGGGGCGTCTCGGGCGCGGCGAGCGCGCCGTCGACCGCCACCGCGCTGCGCGCGAGGCAGGTGGCGAGCGCCGCGCTCTCGGCGGCGAGCGCGTCGCGCAGGGTGGCGACGGTCGAGCCCTCGGGCACGTCGCGCTCGGCCGCGGCGGCGCCGAGCGCCTGGGCGGCGGTGGCGAAGGCGAGCAGGCGGATCTTCACGCGCGCGATCGTAGCGCAGGCGGCGCGGGGCGCGAGATCGTCCGGTAGGATCGCCGGCGATCGACGGAGGGGTTCTGGCGCGCATCGCATCGCAGCTCGACACGAACGAGGTCTACGCGCGCCGGCGGGTCCACTGGCTGGCGGAGCTCGCGCGTCTGGCGGGCGAGGAGACCGCGCTCGCCGAGGGCGGCGGCGCCCGCGCCCAGGAGCGGCAGCGGGCGCAAGGCAAGCTCACCGCCCGCGAGCGGGTGGCCGCGCTCTGCGACCCGGACGGCCCGTGGCTCGAGCTCGGTCTGTGGGCGGCCGCCGGCATGTACGTGGAGTGGGGCGGGGCGCCGGGGGCGGGCGTCGTCGCCGGGCTCGGCAAGATTCACGGCCGCGACGTCGTGGTCGTCGCCGACGACGCGACGGTCAAGGCGGGCGCCAAGTTCCCGCTCGGCATCAAGAAGGTCCTGCGGGCGCAGGAGATCGCGCTCGAGAACCGGCTGCCGGTGGTCTACCTCGTCGACTCGGCGGGGGTCTTCCTGCCGATGCAGGACGAGATCTTCCCCGATCGTGAGCACTACGGGCGGATGTTCTACAACAACGCCCGCCTCTCGGCGGCGGGGATCTTCCAAGCGGCGGCGATCGTCGGCTCGTGCGTCGCCGGCGGCGCCTACCTGCCGATCATGTCGGACGAGACCCACATCGTGGCGGGGATCGGCTCGATCTTCCTCGCCGGCTCGCACCTGGTGCAGGCGGCGATCGGCGAGCGCATCGACAACGAGGCGCTCGGCGGCGCCGTGGTGCAGGCCGACATCTCGGGCGTCGTCGACCACCGTCACGCCGACGAGGCAGCCTGCTACGGGACGATCCGCTCGCAGCTCGAGAAGCTCGCCCCGACGCCGTGCTCGCCGTTCGCCCGCCGCCAGGCGCGGCCGCCGGCGCACGACCCCGAAGAGCTCCTCGGCCTGCTGCCGGTCGAGCGCACGCGGCCGTACGACACTTACGCACTCCTGGCGCGACTTTTCGACGATTCCGAGCTCGACGAGTTCAAGCCGACCTACGGCCGCTCGCTCGTCTGCGGCACCGGCTGGATCGAGGGGCACGCCGTCGGCGTCGTCGCCAACCAGCGCTCGATCGTCGAGCGCCGAACCGGCCTCGAGGCGAAGGACCGGGAGCTGCAGATCGGCGGCGTCATCTACTCGGACTCCGCCGACAAGGCGGCACGCTTCGTCGAGATCTGCAACCAGAAGCGGATCCCGCTCCTCTTCCTGCAGGACGTCACCGGCTTCATGGTCGGCTCGCGCGCCGAGCGCGGCGGCATCATCAAGGACGGCGCCAAGCTCGTCAACGTGGTCGCCAACTCGGTGGTGCCGAAGATCACCGTCTTCGTCGGCAACAGCTTCGGCGCCGGCAACTACGCCATGTGCGGCAAGGCGTACGGCGCGCGCTTCCTCTTCGCCTGGCCGAGCGCCCACATCGCGGTGATGGGCGGCGTGCAGGCCTCGCAGACGCTGTTGTCGATTCAGCTCAAGAACCGCGGCGAGGAGGTCGGCGAGGAGGAGCGGCAGGCGCGGCTGGCCGACATCCGGGCGCGCTACGAGGCGACCGCGGATCCGCGCTACGCCGCCGCCCGCCTGTGGGTCGACGGCCTCATCGACCCGCGCGACACCCGCGCAGTCGTCGCCCGCTGCCTCGCCGCCTGCGCCACGAATCCGGAGCTGCCGGAGTTCAAGACCGGCGTGCTGCAGACGTGAGCGGCGAGCCGTGCCCTTCGCCTACTACGCGCGTCTGAGCGCGAAGCAGAGACGGATCTACCGCGCGAGCGACGCGATCGCCGCGATCGAGCTGGCGGGCGCCGAGGCGCTGCGCCCCCTCGTCTTCGATCTCGAGCGGGCGCTCACCGCCGACGACCGGGGCAGCGTCGAACGCACCTGCCGCGAGCTCGCGGGCGAGATCTGCACGCGTCTCGAGGCGCCGCCGGTCGCCGTGCGGGTGCTCGCGGCGCGGCCGAGCGGCGGCTACGGCGAGCTGCACGGCCTCTACGATCCGGAGCCGTCACCGCCGCTCGTCACGGTCTGGATGCGCACGGCGGCGAAGCGCCGGGTGGTCGCCTTCAAGAGCTTCCTGCGCACCCTCCTTCACGAGCTGCTGCACCACTTCGACTACGAGCTCTACGGCTTCGCGGACTCGTTTCACACCGAGGGCTTCTTCCAGCGCGAGTCGAGCCTCGCGCGGCAGCTGCTCGGCCAGTCGAAGGACGGGCCGGAGAGCCGGCGCCGGGCGCCGCGGTCGCCAGGCCTCTAGCAGCGGCTGATCAGCAGCTCGCGCTCGAAGATGAGCTGCTTGGGAAGATTCTCGCCGAGAGCGAGGCAGAGCTCCTGGTGCTCGAGCGTCTGCCGGCGCCAGACGTCGCGGTCGATCTCCATCAGCTCGTCCCACTTCGCGCGCGGATAGTCGAGCCCCCGCCAGTCGATGTCTTCGTAGCGGGGCACCCAGCCGATCGGCGTCTCCCGCGCCGCCGCGCCGTGACGCACCCGCTGGACGATCCAGTGCAGGATCCTCATGTTCTCGCCATAGCCGGGCCAGATGAAGCCGCCCTGGGCGTCCTTGCGGAACCAGTTGACGTGAAAGATGCGCGGCGTCTCCGCCAGTTGCTTGCCCATAGCGAACCAGTGGCGGAAATAGTCGCCCATGTTGTAGCCGCAGAACGGGAGCATGGCGAAGGGGTCGCGCCGCAGCTTGCCGAGCTCGCCGCCCGCCGCGGCGGTGGTCTCCGAGGCGACGGTGGCGCCGACGTAGACGCCGTGGCTCCAGTTGAATGCCTGGTAGGCGAGCGGCATCATGGTCTCGCGCCGGCCGCCGAAGACGAAGGCGCTGATCGGTACGCCCGCAGGGTCCTCCCACGAGGGGTCGATCGTCGGGCACTGCGCGGCCGGCGCCGTGAACCGGCCGTTGGGGTGTGCGGCCTTGCGGCCGCAGTCGGGCGTCCAGTCCTGGCCCAGCCAGTCGATCAGATGCGCCGGCGGCTCCTCGGTCATCCCCTCCCACCAGACGTCGCCGTCGTCGGTGAGCGCGACGTTGGTGAAGATGGTGTTGGCGCGGCAGGTCTCCATCGCGTTGGGGTTGGTCTTCCAACCGGTGCCGGGGGCGACGCCGAAGAAGCCGGCCTCGGGATTGATCGCGCGCAGCTGGCCGTGGGCGTCGGGCTTGATCCAGGCGATGTCGTCGCCGACCGTCCACACTTTCCAGCCGTCGAACGCCGGCGGCGGAATGAGCATGGCGAAGTTGGTCTTGCCGCAGGCCGAGGGGAAGGCGGCGGCGACGTAGGTCTTCTCGCCCGTGGGCGACTCGACGCCCATGATCAGCATGTGCTCGGCCATCCAGCCCTCGTCGCGCGCCATGGTCGAAGCGATGCGCAGCGCGAAGCACTTCTTGCCGAGCAGAGCGTTGCCGCCGTAGCCCGAGCCGTACGACCAGATCTCGCGCGTCTCGGGGAAGTGGACGATGTACTTCTCGTCGCGGCTGCACGGCCACGGCACGTCGGCCTGGCCGGGCGCGAGCGGGGCGCCGACCGAGTGCAGGCAGGGGACGAAGGCGCCGTCCTCGCCGAGGACGTCGAGCGCCGGAGTGCCTATGCGGGTCATGATCCGCATCGAGACGGTGACGTAGGGCGAATCGGTGAGCTCGACGCCGACGTGGGCGATCGGCGAGCCGAGCGGGCCCATCGAGTACGGAATGACGTACATCGTGCGGCCGCGCATCGCGCCGGCGAAGAGCTGGCGCAGCTTGGCGCGCATCTCGCCCGGATCGGCCCAGTTGTTCGTCGGTCCCGCCGCCTCGCGGCTGCGACTGCAGATGAAGGTGCGGTCTTCGACGCGGGCGACGTCCGAGGGGTCCGAGCGGCAAAGGAAGCTGTTCGGACGCTTCGCCGGGTCGAGCTCGATCAGCGTGCCGCTGGCGACCATCTGCGCGCAGAGGGCGTCGGACTCGGCCTGCGAGCCGTCGCACCAGTGGACCGACGCGGGTTGGCAGAGATCGACGACCTCGTTCACCCAGGCGAGCAAGCGGGCGTTCAGGGTCGGGGGATCGTGAGCGGGACTCATGCGGGCTCCTTGCGCGCCGGCGGCACCGGCCGGCGGAGTCGAACGGGGGTCGCGAGGCCTCGCGGTCGCGGCGGCTCGAAGCCGGAACTCTACCGGATCGGCGCGCGCCGGCGCCGAGTCGACGCACACCGCGGTGATAGCCTGACCGCGTCGTGAAGACCGTCCGCGTCGCCAACGGCCAGGGCTTCTGGGGGGACTCGGTCGACGCGCCGATCCGGCTGCTCGAGGGCGGTCCGATCGACTACCTCGGCATGGACTACTTGGCCGAGGTGACGCTCTCGATCATGATGCGGCAGAAGCTCAAGAGCCCGGCGGCGGGCTACGCCACCGACTTCCTCGACTTCGTCCGCCGCGCCCTGCCGATCGTCGTGGACCGCAACGTCAAGGTGATCACCAACGCCGGCGGCCTCAATCCCAAGGCGTGCCGTGAGAGGGTCTTCGAGATCGCCCGCGAGCTGGGCATCGCGGGGCTGCGGATCGGCGTCGTCGAAGGGGACGACCTGCTCGCCCGGCTCCCCGAGCTCGTCGCCGCCGGCCATCCGCTCGCCAACATGGACTCGGGCGCGCCGCTCGCGGCGGTGCTCGAGCGGGTGACCTCGGCCAACGCCTACTTGGGCGCGCGGCCGGTGGCCGAAGCGCTCGCGGGCGGCGCCCAGATCGTGCTCTGCGGCCGCATCACGGACACGGCGCTGGCGCTCGCGCCGCTCGTCCACGAGCACGGCTGGGCCGCCGACGACTGGGACCGGCTGGCGGCGGGCACGATCGCCGGCCACATCCTCGAGTGTGGCGCCCAGGCGACGGGCGGCAACTTCACTCGCTTCTGGGAAGTGCCGGAGCTCTGGAACGTCGGCTATCCAATTGCGGAAGTCTCCGAGAACGGGGAGTTTACGGTCACGAAGCACCCCGGCACCGGGGGCCTCGTCACGGTCGACACCGTCGCCGAGCAGCTCCTCTACGAGATGGGCGACCCGACCGGTTACGTGACTCCCGACGTCACCGCCGACTTCACCTCGATCCGGCTCGACCGAGAGGGCCCCGACCGCGTCCGTGTCTCCGGCATCCGCGGACGGCCGAGCACGCCGTATCTCAAGGTCTCGGCCTCGTACCTCGACGGCTGGAAGGCGGCGGGGCAGGTGACGCTCTCGGGCCCGCGGGCGCTCGAGAAGGCGAGGCTCTCGGCCGAGATCGTGTGGAGGCGGCTCGCCGCGGCGGGGATCGAGTTCGAGGCCGGCGACCGGGTGGAGGAGTACCTCGGCGTCTCGGGCGTCCTGCCCGGCATCCTGCCGGCGCCGGCCGAGCCGCCCGAGGTCGTGCTGCGCCTCGCGGTGCGCGACACCGACCGCGCCAAGATCGAGCGCTTCGGCAAGGAGATCGCGCCGCTCGTCACCGCCGGACCCCCCGGCGTCACCGGCTTCGCCGGCGGCCGGCCGAAGCCGCAGGAGGTCGTCGCCTACTGGCCGGCGCTCCTCGACCGCCGCGAAGTCGAGCCCCGGCTCGAAGTCTCGGTGGAGGCGATCTGATGGCGCGCGTCAAGCTCGCGCGCGTCGCCCACGCCCGCTCGGGCGACAAGGGCGACGGCTCGAACGTCGGCCTGATCTCCGATTCGTCCGCGCTCTACGAGGTGATCGCGCGCGAGGTGACCGCCGCGCGGGTGAGAGCCCATTTCCGCGACATCTGCAAGGGCGGCGTCGACCGCTTCGAGGTGCCCAACCTGCTGGCGCTCAACTTCCTCCTCCACGACGCGCTCGGAGGCGGCGGCACGGCATCGCTCCTGACCGACGCGCAGGGCAAGACGCACGGCCAGGGCCTGCTCGAGATGGAGATCGACGTGCCCGACGAGCTCGTGCCGTGAGCGAGCACCTCCTCGTCGAGCGGCGCGACGACCTCGTCTTCGTCACCCTGAACGATCCCGAGCGGGCGAACGCGCTCTCGCCGGCGCTCGCCGACGAGCTGATCGCGACCTACCGGCGGGAGTGGCGGGCCGAGGGCGCGCGGGCGATCCTCCTCGCCGGCGCGGGGAAGAACTTCTGCGGCGGCGCCGATCTCGAGAACCTGCGCCGCCTCGCCGACGCGACGCCACTCGACCACCGGCTCGACTCGCAACGGCTGCGGGACCTCTTCGACGCCGTCCTCCGGCAGGAGGCGCTGACGCTCGCCCTCGTCCACGGCGCCTGCGTCGCCGGCGGCTGCGGCCTGGCGACGGCGTGCGACTTCGTCGTCGCCGCCGAGGATGCGCGCTTCCTCTACAGCGAGGTGCGCATCGGCTTCGTCGCGGCGCTGGTCGCCACCTTCCTGCCGCTGCGCGTGCGCGGCTCGCACCTGCGCGAGCTGCTGCTCGATCCGGAGATCCTGCCGGCGCCCCGGGCGCTCGAGATCGGGCTCGTCAACCGCGTCGTGCCGCGGGGCGAGCTCGAGACGGCCGGCGAGGCGCTGGCCGTGGCGATCCTCACCAACGGCAGCTCGGAGTCGCTCGCCGCCACCAAGCGGCTGCTCCTCGCCACGCTCGGCCTGCGCCTCGACGAGCGGCTCGACCTCGCCACCGAAGTCAATGCCGCGGCGCGCCAGACGGCCGACTGCAAGCGCGGCGTCGCCCACTTTCTCGCCCACAAGCAGACCCCCGACTGGCGGCAATGAGGGTTTTCCTCTTCGACGTCGACGGCACGCTCGTGGATTCGGGCCGCCAGGCGCGGCCGGCGTTCGCCGCGACGCTGGTCGAGGTCTTCGGCAGCGCCGGCTCGATCGACGCGTACGATTTCTCGGGCAAGACCGACGCCCGCATCGTCGTCGACCTCGCGGTCGGCGCCGGGATCGACGAGCGCGAGGCGCGCGCCGCCCTGCCGCGCGTGCGCGAGCTCTACGTCGAGCGTTTCGCCCGCAGCTTCGACCCGGCGCGGGCGCGCGTCCTGCCCGGCGTCGAGGCGCTGCTCGCGGCGCTCGCCGTGCGCGGCGACGCGGCGCTCGGCCTGCTCACCGGCAACTGGCGGGCCGGCGCGAAGATCAAGCTCGGCGCGCTCGGCCTCTTCGACTATTTCCCGTTCGGCAGCTTCGCCGACGACGGGCTCGATCGCCGCGAGCTGCCGCCGGTGGCGCTCGAGCGCGCGCGTCGGCACACCGGGCGCGAGCTCACCGCGGCGGACGCCGTCATCGTCGGCGACTCGCCGCTCGATGTCGACTGCGCCCGGGCGCACGGCATCGCGTGCCTGGCGGTGGCGACCGGTTGGACGTCTCGTCGGGCGCTCGCGGCCGAAGGCGCGACCTGGGTCGTCGACGACCTCTCCGCGGCGCTCGCCCACCCGGCCTTCGCCTGACGCCGCGCCGGTAGACTGCCGGCCATGCCGAAGCCCGCGATCCCCGCGCCGAGCGCAGCCGAGACGAGCGCGCTGCGCGACGGCGTGGCGCTCGGGCCGCGGCCCGGCGATCGGCTCGATCTCACGGGCGCCGACCGCGAGCGTTTCCTGCACAACCTCGTCACCTGCGAGGTGCGCGGCCTCGCGCCGGGACGGGTCGCGCGCGGCTTCCTCACCCACGTCAAGGGTGGCGTGCTCGCCGACGTCGACGTCGTCGCCCTCGACGACCGCTTCCGGCTGGTGCTGCCGCCGGGGCGCGGCGCGGCGATCCGCGCGCACCTCGACAAGCACCGCATCGCCGAGCGCGTCGAGATCGAGCCGCGGGACGACCTCGCCGCGCTCGCGCTCCGGGGGGCGCGGGCGCCGGAGCTCCTCGCCGCGCTCGGGCTCGTCGAGCCCGAGCCGGGCGAGCGGGTCGAAGTCGAGCTCGCCGGCGCGAGTGTCGAGCTCCGCCGCGAGGCGCGCGGCCGCGAGCCGCGCTTCGAGCTCGAGATCGCGGCGGCCGAACGTGACGCCGTCGTCGCGGCGCTGTCGAGCGCGGGGTCGAGGAGCGGCCTCGTCGAGGTCTCGCAGGCGGCCCTCGACTGCGCCCGCATCGAAGACGGCGAGCTCGCCTGGGGCGTCGACTACGCGGAGGAGAGCTTTCCGCAGGAGACGGGCGAGGACGAGGCGGTGAGCTACGCGAAGGGCTGCTATCTGGGGCAGGAGGTGGTGGCGCGCATCCACTACCGCGGCGCCGTTCAGCGCGGGCCGCGAGGCCTGCGCTTCGCGCCGGGGCCCCCACTCCCCGGCACCGCGCTGCTGCACGGCGGGCGACCGGCCGGCCGGGTGACGAGCGTCGCGCTCTCGCCGGCCTTCGGCGCGATCGGCCTCGCCCTCGTCCACCGCCGTGTCGGAGAGCCGCCCGCGGCCGTCGAGCTCGAGGGCGGCGGCTCGGCCGCGCTGACCGCGCTCCCGTTCGGCGGCGAGGACGAGCCGGGAGCGCGCGCGTGACCCGCGGACTGCTCTTCCTCTGCGTCGCCAACTCCGCCCGCAGCCAGATGGCAGAGGGGATCGCTCGGCAACTGGCGGGCGACCGGCTGCGCGTGCAGAGCGCCGGCTCCGAGCCGACGCGATTGAATCCGCTCGCCGCCGCGGCGCTCGCCGAGGTCGGGATCGACGCCTCGGGGCAGCGCTCGAAGTCGGTCGACGAGATCGATCGCACGGCCGTCGACACCGTGATCACCCTCTGCGCCGAGGAGGTCTGCCCGGTCTACCTGGGCGCCGCGCGCCGGCTGCACTGGCCGCTGCCGGACCCGGCCGGGCATGCCGAGGGCGAGGAAGCGAGCCTCGCGCGCTTCCGCGCCGTGCGCGACGAGCTCGCGCGGAGGATCGAAGCGTTCCTGGCGGACCAGGGGATCGCGTCGCTGAAGAGGAGCGAGTCGTGAGCGAGCGAACCGTAAAGAAGCGCCTGAACGTCTTCGAGCGCTACCTCTCCATCTGGGTGGCGCTCTGCATGGTCGCCGGCGTCGCGCTCGGCAAGCTCCTGCCCGGCTTCACCGACGCCGTGCGCCGGCTCGAGTTCGGCGAGGGTTCGCAGATCAATGTCGCGATCGCCGTGCTGATCTGGCTGATGGTCTATCCGATGATGTTGAAGATCGACTTCGGCAGCCTCGTCGCCGTACGCGAGCGGCCGAGAGGGATCCTGGTCACGCTGTTCGTCAACTGGCTGGTCAAGCCGTTTTCGATGGCGGCGATCGGCTACCTGTTCTTCCGCGTCCTCTTCCAGCCTTGGATCGGCGCCGAGCTCGCCAACCAGTACCTCGCCGGCTCGATCATCCTCGCCGCGGCGCCGTGCACCGCGATGGTCTTCGTCTGGTCGTACCTGACCGACGGCGACCCGGCCTACACGCTCGTCCAGGTCTCGCTCAACGACCTCATCATGCTCGTTCTCTTCGCGCCGATCGTCGGTTTCCTGGTCACTGGCGCCAGCACCCTGACCGTGCCGTTCCGAGTGCTCCTGCTCTCCGTCGTCGTCTTCATCGTCATCCCACTCGTGCTCGGCGCCGCGAGTCGCGTCCTGCTCCTGCGCACGAAGGGCAGGGAGTGGTTCGAGCGGCGCTTCCTGCCCGCGTTCCATCCGGTGACGGTGATCGCGCTGCTCGCCACGCTGGTGATGATCTTCGCCTTCCAGGCCGACAACCTGACTCGCCGCTTCTTTCACGTCGTGCTGATCGCGATTCCGCTGCTCGTCCAGGTCTACTTCAACTCGGGCCTCGCCTACGGCCTGATGAGGTGGCTGCGCGTGAGCCACGACGTCGCCGCTCCCGGCGCGCTCATCGGCGCGAGCAACTTCTTCGAGCTCGCGGTGGCGACGGCGATCGCGCTCTTCGGCCCCGAGTCGGGGGCGGCGCTGGCGACCGTCGTCGGCGTGCTGGTGGAGGTCCCGGTCATGCTCTCGGTGTGCAGCTTCTGCAACCGGACCCGCCACTGGTTTCCGCTCGGCGATCGGGTCGCCGCCTGATCCCGTAGAATCCGGACGCATCCTTCGCGAGGAGACCTCATGGCGGGAACACGGCTTTCGTCCGCGCTCGTGGCGGAGTTCATCGGCACCTTCGCGCTCGTCTTCGTCGGCGCCGGTGCCGGAGCCCTCGGCGCCGGCG
>DASWJT010000107.1:0-2652 GCA_036397015.1 Thermoanaerobaculia bacterium | reverse complement strand
TGCCAGTAGGCGGCGCAGAGGCCGTTCATTGCGGTGCGCGCGGCGCTTCCGTCGCCGTCGCGCGCAGCGAGCACGACCGACCACTCGGTGCTCTCGAAGGCACGGCCCATCGGTGGCCCCCCGAGGACTTGCTGGAATGCGCCGAGTATAGGTCGAGCGGTGCTTCCACCCGCCGCCGGTCAGCGCTGCCCGAAGAGCGCGGCCGCGGCGCCGCTCACCGCGATTTCGCCGCGGCCTTTCGGATCTTCTTGGCCAGGACGTCGAACGGCACGGCGCCGCGGATCGTTTCGAGCACGCGCAGCTTGCTCCCTGTGGGCTCGCGGCGGGCGATGAGGAAGGTCGGCGTGGCCTGGACGCCGAGGAGCTGCGCGGCGCGTCGGTCGGCGCGGATCCTGCCGCTCGCCGGGGCCTGCCGCAGGCAGTCGGCGAAAGCAGTGGCGTCGAGCTCGAGCTCCGCGGCGTAGGCGGCGAAGTCCTCGGCCGTGTGGAGCTTGCGGCGCGCGTAGAGGATGTCGTGGTACTCCCAGAAGCGGCGCTGCTCGCCGGCGCACGCCGCGGCGATGGCGACGGAGAAGGTGAAGTCGTCGATCGGCAGGTCCTTGTGGACGAGGGCGACGGACCCCTTGTCGACGAGCTCTGCGCGGATCCTCGGCATCACCGCCCGCTGGAAGTTGTAGCAGGCGAGGCAGAGGAAGTGCGCGAACTCGACGAGCACCACTGGCGCTTCGGGATTGCCGAGCAGTGGATCACCCGCGACATCGACGCGCACCGCGGCGCCCGCCTCGCCGGCGAGAAGCGTGGCCGATAGCATCAGCAACAGCACCGGGTTCGCCGCCCGATGCGGCGCGCGACGTCGCGCAGCGGGGGGATCGAGTTGCGGCGCGGTGGTCTGGAAAGCGCGACCCATCGGCGGCTCCCTGAGGACTGGCTGGAACGATCGGAGTATAGGCGCAGCGGCGATTCGAGGTGTCTGTGCCGAGTTGGTGCATCGACTGCCCCGCCGCCCGCCGGGGCGGCACGGCTGTCGGACCCCTGTGCTAGCGTCCCGTACTGACCCCCGCGCCAGCGCTCGCTCGTCGTCCCGTGCAGTCGAGCGAGAGACCGCGCGCCGGGGGCGAAGCTCGACATCCCCGGAGGATTCATGACCGGTTTCGTGGGTGCATTGACCGTCTTCGTCCTCGCGATCTACGTCGGGGTCGAGGTCATCAAGAAGGTGCCGCCGACGCTGCACACGCCGCTGATGTCGGGGTCGAACGCGATCTCGGGCATCACCCTCGTCGGCGCGCTCGTTCTCGCCGGCCAGCCCGACCTGCCGGAGGCCGTGCACGTGCTCTCCGGAGTGGCGGTGCTGTTCGCCACGATCAACGTGGTCGGCGGCTTCGTCGTCACCGACCGCATGCTCCGCATGTTCCGGCGCAAGGGCTGAGGAGACGATGAACGTCGGAACCTGGCGGGACCTCGCCTACCTGCTCGCGGCCCTCCTCTTCATCGCCGACCTCAAGTGGATGGCGTCGCCGCGCACCGCCGTGCGCGGCAACTGGACCGGCGCGCTCGGCATGGGCGTGGCGATCGCCGCCACCGTGCTCGGCCAGCCGATGACCTGGACCTACGTCATCGGCGGCGTCGTGCTCGGCACGCTCTTCGGCTGGGTGGCGGCCGAGAAGGTCAAGATGACGGCGATGCCCGAGATGGTCGGGCTGTTCAACGGCTTCGGCGGCGCCGCCTCGGTGCTCGTCGGCGCCGCGTCGCTCGTCGCGGTCGCGACGGCGCGCGCGGCCGCCGGCGCGACGGCCGACATGCAGACCCGGATCGCCACCTCGGCCACCGGCCTCATCGGCGCGGTGACCTTCTTCGGCAGCTGGGTGGCGTTCGGCAAGCTCGCCGAGTTCATCGCCGTCAAGTGGGAGCTCGAGGCGTGGCAGAAGGCGATCCATTACGGCTTCAACGGGCTGACGGCGGCCGGCTTCGTGGCCTATGCCGTCGCCGCCGGATTTCTCGGCGCGCCGACGGCCGCGAACGCGGCGCTCTACGCCGTGATCACGGCGCTGGCGGGCGTGGCGATGGGCGCGGTCCTGTTCACCAAGAGAGGCCGCTTCCCCGGTATCGACGGGGTCAAGGCGCTGGCCGGCGTCGCCGCCATCGGGCTCTGCGTGCTGTCGGTGCTCGACCCGGGCAACGCGGTGCTCTACTGGGCGCTGGTGGCGGTTTCGGGCGTGCTGGGCGTGCTGCTCACCGTCTCGATCGGCGGCGCGGACATGCCGGTGGTGATCGCGCTGCTCAATTCCTATTCGGGCCTCGCCGGCGCGGCGACGGGCTTCGTCATCAACAACTCGGTGCTCATCGTCGCCGGCTCGCTGGTCGGCGCCTCGGGCATCGTTCTCACCCAGATCATGTGCAAGGCGATGAATCGCTCGATGATCAACGTGCTGTTCGGCGTCATGGGGCCGACGAGCGAGACACCGGACGCCGACGTCGTCTACAAGACCGTCAAGGCGACGTCACCGGAAGAGGTCGCGATGCTGCTCGAGGGCGTGCAGCGCGTCGTCGTGGTCCCCGGCTACGGCATGGCGGTAGCGCAGGCGCAGCACACCGTGCGGCAGCTCGAGACGCTGCTCGAGGAGAAGGGGATCACGGTCGAGTTCGCCATCCACC
>DASWJT010000106.1:0-14195 GCA_036397015.1 Thermoanaerobaculia bacterium | reverse complement strand
AAAGGAGAGTCCATGCCGCACCGCCATCGCGCCCTCGCGCTCGCCGCCGCCCTCGCGCTCGCCGCCGCCGGCGCCGGCGCGGCCGACGAGCCGTCGATCGCGACCATCATGTCGCGCGACTTCGTCGGCACGACGCCGGAGAGCCCGCGCTGGACCGACGACGGCCGCGCCCTGCTCTACGAGCTGCGCCGGCCGGGCACCGAGATCGTCGACACCTGGCGCGTCGAGGTGGCGAGCGGCCGGAGCGTGCGGCTCGAGGGGCGCGCGCTCGCCGACGCCGATCCCGCCGACGCGGTCTGGTCGCTCGACCGCAAGCAGAAGGCGTTCGCGCGCGACGGCGACCTCTTCCTGCGCGACGCGCGCGGCCGGCTGCGGCAGGTCACGCGCACCGGCGGGCGCGAGGCGGAGCCGCGGATCCTCCTCGACGGGCGCGTCGCCTTCCGCCGCGGCGACGACTTCTACGCCTTCGATCCCGCGTCCGGCACCACCTCGACGCTCGCCGAGCTGCGCCTCGCCGACGATCCCGAGGTCGAGAAGCCGAAGGGGTTCTACCAGGAGCAGCAGCTGCGCTACTTCGAGACCCTGCGCGAGAGCAAGGCGCGGCGCGACGCCGCGAAGGCCGAGGCGAAGGCGCGGCGCGACGCCGATCCGACGGCGGCCCCCGAGCCGTGGTTCCTGGGCAAGGGGCGGACGGTGCGCGCCGCCGCGCTCGCGCCCGACGGCGCGCGGCTGGTGGTAGCGCTCGGCCCCGAGCGCGACCTGAGCGAGGACGCCGAGCAAGGAGCGGACGGCGGCAAGCCCGACAAGATGGCGGTCTTCGTCGACGAGTCGGGATACGTCGAGACCCGCGACGTCCGGCCGAAGGTCGGCACCGGCAAGCCGGAGAGCCCGCAGCTCTTGCTGCTCGACCTAGCGGCCCACGAGCGACGCGAGCTCGATCTCTCGGCGCTGCCGGGCCTCACCGAGGATCCGCTCGCCGAGCTGCGCGCCGCCGCCGCGGCGGCGAAGAGCTCGAGCGCGGGTGCCGCGCCGGCGGACGCCGCCGCCGCCCCGGCCGCCGCCGAGAAGCCCGCCGCTCCCGCGCCGCGCGTCGTTTCGGTCGAGCAGCTCGAGTGGAGCGACGACGGCCGGCAGCTGGCGCTGCAGCTCTTCTCCTACGACAACAAGGACCGCTGGATCGCGGCCGTCGACGCCGCGACGGCGAAGCTCACGCCGCTCGAGCGCCTCCACGATCCGGAGTGGATCAATTGGAGCTTCAACGATCTCGGTTGGATGCGCGACGGCCGCGCGCTCTGGTACCTCTCAGAGGAGAGCAGCTTCTCGCACCTCTATCTCAGGCCGCTCGACGGCGCCAAGCGCCAGCTCACTCGAGGC
Source organism: Thermoanaerobaculia bacterium (assembly GCA_036397015.1). GTDB lineage: Bacteria > Acidobacteriota > Thermoanaerobaculia > Multivoradales > JAGPDF01 > JACTMI01. The sequence continues at coordinate 12,821 of DASWJT010000106.1, read as the reverse complement.
CGCTTCGAGATCGACACGCCGGAGCTCGCGCGCGACGGCAAGAGCTTCCTCGTCACCGCCAACCGCGAGCACCCCGGCACGTGGGAGGCCTATCGCGTCGACGCGGCGAGCGGAACGCTCACTCGCCTCACCGAGCAGCGCGGCCGCGTCGCGAGCGTCGTCGCCTCGCGCGACGAAAAGCAGCTCGCCTACCTCGCCTCCGGCGTCGCCGCTCCGCCCGATCTCTTCGCGCAGGCGGCGAAGCCGGGCGCGCCGGCGAAGCGCCTCACCGACACCGTTTCGCCCGCCTTCCGCGCCGTCGACTGGGCACGGCCCGAGATCGTCGCCGTGCCCTCGACGCACGGCGCCGGCGAGATCTGGACGCGCGTCTACACGCCGGCCGGCTGGACGCCCGAGGCGAAGCACCCGGCCGTCGCCTTCGTGCACGGCGCCGGCTACCTGCAGAACGTCCTGCACGGCTGGGCGCCCTACTACCGCGAGTTCATGTTCCACACGCTGCTCGTCCGGCGTGGCTACGTGGTCCTCGACATGGACTACCGCGCCTCCGCGGGCTACGGCCGCGACTGGCGCACCGCGATCTACCGGCAGATGGGCTGGCCCGAGGTCGAGGACTACGCCGACGGCGTCGCCTGGCTGGTCGCCCACAAGAGCGTCGACCCTGCGCGCGTCGGCGTCTACGGCGGCTCCTACGGCGGCTTCTTCACCTTCATGGCGATGTTCACCCGGCCCGAGCTCTTCGCCGCCGGCGCCGCGCTCAGGCCGGTCAGCGATTGGGCGCACTACAACCACGGCTACACCTCGAACATTCTCAACACGCCCGAGCTCGATCCCGAGGCCTACCGCAAGAGCTCGCCGATCGAGCACGCCGCGGGTCTGCGCAAGCCGCTCCTCATCCTGCACGGCATGGTCGACGACAACGTCACCTTCCAGGATTCGGTGCGGCTCGTGCAGCGTCTGATCGAGCTCGGCAAGACCGACTTCTTCGAGACCGCGATCTACCCGGTCGAGCCGCACAGCTTCCGCGAGCCGTCGAGCTGGACCGACGAGTACCGGCGCATCTGGAATCTGTTCGAGAGAACGCTCTGGTAGCCCCGTGAATCGGCGAGCCGCGCCCAGGCGGGGACGAACGACGCAACTTCGGGCGCCCGCCGACCGTACCTGATTCTCGACGGAAGGAGGATCGCCATGCCCGGTCGCTTCGACCTCGAGGTCAACGGCGAGCGGCGCTCCGTCGCGGCCGACGGCGCGACGCCGCTGCTCTGGATCCTGCGCGACGAGCTCGGCCTGATGGGCACCAGGTACGGCTGCGGCGAGGGTCTGTGCGGCTCGTGCACGGTGCTCGAGGGCGACACCGCCGTGCGCTCCTGCCAGGTGACGCTCGCCGCCGCCGCCGGCCAGCGCTACACGACGATCGAGGGGCTCTCGGCGGAGGGCACGAGCCGCTGTCAGCGGGCGTGGCTCGACGAGCAAGTCTCGCAGTGCGGCTACTGCCAAACCGGGATGATCCTCGAGCTCGAGTCCCTGCTGCGTCGCCACCCGCGGCCGACGCGGGAGGAGCTCGACGCGGCGCTCGACGAGCATCTCTGCCGCTGCGGCTCCTACCCCCGCCTGCGGCGCGCCGCCCGGCGGGCCGCCGGCCTCGCGGGCGCGGCGTGACCAGCCGCCGCGACTTCCTGCGCGCGGTGGCGATGGGCGGCGGCGGGCTCCTGCTCGGCGTCCGACTCGGCGCCGACGACGTCGCGGCCGCGGCCGAGTTCCGACCCAATGCCTGGCTGCGCCTGACGCCGGACGGCCGCATCGTCTTCCTCGTCGGCCGCTCCGAGATGGGTCAGGGCGTGCGCACGGCGCTGCCGATGATCGTCGCCGAGGAGCTCGAGGTCGACCTCGCCGCCGTCGAGATCGAGCAGGCGTGGCCCGGCTGCGGCTTCGACGACCTCGGCACCGGCGGCTCGAGCAGCATGGCGGACGACTGGGACCGCGTGCGCACGGCCGGCGCCGCCGCGCGCGAGATGCTGGTCGCCGCGGCGGCGGCGCGATGGGGCGTCGCGCCCGCCGCCTGCCGTGCCGAGCGCGGCCGCGTGCATGCCGAAGACGGCCGCTCGCTCGCCTACGCCGAGCTCGTCGCCGCCGCCGCCGGGCAGCCGGTGCCCGCGTCGCCGCGGCTCAAGCCGGTCGCCAGCTTCCGCGTCGTCGGCGGCGCGGCGCCGCGCTCCGACGGCGCGGCGATCGTGCGCGGCGCGGCGCGCTACGGCCTCGACGTGCGGCTGCCCGGGATGCGCTTCGCGGTGCTCGCCCGCGCGCCCTCGTTCGGCGCCACGGTGCGGTCGTTCGACCCCGCGCCGGCGCTCGCCGTGCCCGGCGTCGAGGCCTGCTTCCAGGTGCCGCGCGGCGTCGCGGTGGTGGCGCGCTCGACGTGGGCGGCGCTCGCCGGGCGCGAGGCGCTGAGCGTGGCGTGGGACGAAGGACCGCACGCCGGCTTCTCGAGCGCGGCGCACGGCGAGCGGCTGATCGCGGCGACCGCCGAGCCCGGCATCACGACGCGGCGCGACGGCGCCGGCCGCGACGCGCTCGCCGCGGCGGCGAGCCGCCACGAGGCGCTCTACCTCTACCCCTTCGCCGCCCACGCCGCGATCGAGCCGGTCAACGCCACCGCCTGGGTGCGCGACGGGCGGTGCGAGATCTGGTCGCCGACGCAGACGCCGGAGGGCGTGCGCCGCTTCGTCAGCGAGCAGCTCGGCATCGCTCCCGAAGCGGTCGATGTCCACGTCACTCTCCTCGGCGGTGGCTTCGGCCGGCGCCTCGGCTGGGACATGGAGCTCGACGCCGCCGCCGTCGCCGCCCGCGTCCGGCATCCCGTGCAGGTCGTCTGGTCGCGCGACGACGACCTCCGCCACGGCTACTTCCAGGCCGCCTCGGCGCACCGGCTGATTGCCGGCCTCGACGCCGCCGGCCGGCTCGTCGCCTGGGACCACCGCAAGGCGTCGACGCCGCACAACGCGCGGTGGCCGGTGACGGCCGACGAGCTGCGCGACCCGCGCTACCTCGCCGACTCGTCGTGGGGCGTCAACGACACGCCGTACCACGTGCCGGCGCTGGAGACGAGCTACGCGGTGGTCGAGACGCCGGTGCCGATTGGTCCCTGGCGCGCCGTCTACTCGCCCTCCTCGGTCTTCGCCCGCGAGTCGTTCGTCGACGAGCTCGCCGAGCGCGCCGGCGAGGATCCGCTCGCCTGGCGGCTGCGTCACCTCGGCGCCGGCGACCCGTCGATTCCGGAGGTCGCCGAGCCGGGCGGCCGCCGTCTCGACCGCCGGCGGCTGCGCCGCGTGCTCGAGCTCGCCGCCGAGCCCGCCGGCTGGGGCGCGCCGCTCCCCGCCGGCCGCGCCCGCGGCCTCGCCTGCAACGTCTTCCACACTGAGACCTACGTCGCCTACGTCGTCGAGGTCTCGCGCCGCGCCGCGCCGCGGGCCGGGCAGCTGCCGTTCGTCGTCCACCGCGTCGTGGGAGCGATCGACTGCGGCCTCGTCGTGCACCCCGACGGCGCCCGCCAGCAGGTCGAGAGCGGCATCCTCTGGGGCTTGTCGAACATGAAAGCGGAGATGCGCTTCGAGCGTGGCCGCGCCGTGGCCGGCAACTTCGACGGCTTCCCGATCGCCACCCTGGCCGAGACGCCCGAGTCGATCGAAGCGCACTTCGTCGCCAGCGATCGCGACCGCCCGCACGGCCTCGGCGAGCCGACGGTCTGCCCGCTCGCGCCGGCGGTGACCAACGCCCTGGCGCGGCTCAGCGGGCGGCGGATCCGCCGCCTGCCGGTGAGCGCCGCCGACCTCGCCTGACGCCGACGACTCGCCGCGCTCAGGAGTCGACTCCGAAAGTCTTGCGCCAGTGCGCGAGCTCGCTCGCGCTGGGCGCCGGCTTCTCGCCGTCGGCCGCGGCGCCCCCCTGCGCTCGTCCGCGCCGCTCCGGCACTCTCGTCGCGAAGGAGCTCGCGGACTCGACCGCGGCGCCCGCCTCGCGCGAGCGCCGGGCGAGCTCGCGATCGTCGGTGACGACGATCCAGCCGCGCGCGCCGCGAGCGAGGTGGCGCAAGATGGCGGCGTCGGCCGAGCGCCCGGCGCCGCTCCACTCGATCTCGAGCGGCCCGTAACGGTCGGCCACGGCGGCGTCCGGCGGGCCGTCGAAGACGGCGACGACGCGGCCCCGGCGGCGGACCCATTCGCGGAGGAAAGCGACGACGCCGGCGGAGTCGCGCGCGCCGCGCGCGCCGCCGAGCACGCCGCCCAGGTTCGCGGCGTCGATCAGGTAGGGCACGGCGCGCTCTCGCGGGCGGCGAGCTTCACGGCCGCGACTTGATCTCGGCGAGGAAGCCGAGCTCGTGATTGCCGGCCTTGAGCTTCTGCACCAGGCCCTCCTTGTCGACCGCCTTGAGGTAGGCCTCGCGCGGCTCGACGAGCTTCCTGTCGACCAGCTCGTAGAGGGCGTCGTTCATCTGCATCATGCCGATGCCGCGACCGATCTGCATCACCGAGGCGATCTGGAAGGTCTTGCCCTCGCGCACCAGGTTGGAGACCGCCGGCGTCGCGATCAGGATCTCGTAGGCGGCGACGCGTCCGCCGCCGATCTTCTTGAGCAGCGTCTGCGCGATGACCGCCTTCAGGCTGTCGGCGAGCATCATGCGGATCTGCTCCTGCCGATCGCCCGGGAACTGGTCGACCAGGCGCTCGATGGTCGACGCCGCAGTGGTCGTGTGCAGGGTGCCGAAGACGAGGTGCCCGGTCTCGGCGGTCTCGATGGCGATGGAGACGGTCTCGAGATCCCGCATCTCGCCGACCAACACGACGTCGGGATCCTCGCGCAGCGCCGCGCGCAGCGCCTGCTTGAACGACTGCGTGTGCTGATGCACCTCGCGCTGGTTGACGAGGCAGCGCTTCGACGGGTGCACGAACTCGACCGGATCCTCGATGGTGATGATGTGATCGGAGCGGCTGCGGTTGACGAGATCGACGATGGCGGCGAGCGTCGTCGACTTGCCCGAACCGGTGGGCCCGGTGACGAGCACGAGGCCCTTGGAGAGGAAGGCGAGCTGGCGCACCGCCTCGGGCAGGCCGAGCTCCTCGAAGGTCGGGATGCGGCTCGGAATGGTGCGCAGCACGGCGCCGACGCCCTTCTGGTCGCGGAAGAGGTTGACGCGGAAGCGCGCCCGGCCCGGCAGCTCGTAGGCGAAGTCGGTGTCGTTGGTGGCCGCGAACTGCTCGCGGTTGCGCACCGGGGTGACGGTGTCGAGCAGCTGCTGCAGCTCGTTGCTCGACGGCGCGCGGAGCTCGCGCAGCTCCTCGAGATCGCCGTGCACGCGCATCCTGGGGCGATGGTCGCTGCTCAGATGGAGATCCGACCCCTGGCGCTGGAGCAGCAGCTCGAGCAGCTCGACGACGCTGGTGACGGACCGCTCGACGACCGGCAGCGTCTCCGCGTCCTCTCCCTCGGCGGCCGGCGCCGATGCCCCGGCCGGCGGCGCCACGCTCACCGTGACGGTCCATCCGGCGGCTCCCGGCAGGCCAGCGACGCGCAGCAGCGCGCCGTCCAGCTGGTAATCGAATTCGAACGGCTCGCCGGCGGCGAGCGCCGCGCCCGTCGGCGCCAGCTCGCGAATCAGCAGCTCGATGCGCGCGCCGTCGAGCACCGCCTTGGTGACGTCCCGCTCGCCGCCGTCGACGCGCAGCCGCGGCAGCTTGCCGGGCGCCAGAACGAGCGCCTGCATCTGGTTGCTGAGCGCGCCCCGGAACAGGTTGTCGAGCGTCGCCACCGTCGCTCTCCTCAGTCCGTCCGCGCGCGCACGATGGCGGCGCGATTCACGAACAGCGTCTCGCCGGCGGCGAGGAGGAGCAGGAACCGCTCGCCCGCGGTGTTGAGCAGGTCGGAGACCCGCGCGTGGCCGGGCGGCAGGGCGTAGAGCAGCTCGCCGGCGAGCCGCGCGCCGCCGGCCAGCTCGAGCTCGACGCGCTCGCGGCGGCAGCCGACCGCCTCGCGCTCGGCGACCTCCGGCAGCTCGCCCGGGCACGCCACGTAGGCGATCCAGGCGAGGTGCAGGAGCTCGACGCGTTCCTCTACGCGCACGGGCACGAAGCGCGTCTCCGGGTCGTTGAGCCGGTCGCCGACGGTCTCGGGCCGGCCGCCATGGTCGCCGACCAGGTGGAGAAAGAAGCTGCCGGCGATGGCGCGACCGTCGAAAGCGACAACGCGCAGCGGAACGTCCCGGACCGCGACCGCGAGCGACATCGCCGCGAGCATAACCGAGCGACTCGCGTTCGGCGGCCGCGGCCTCGGGATCCGCAGTGCTAGCGTGACGCGACGGGCACGACGAAGGAGGCGCGGCCGCGATGCGGCATTCGTTCGGTCTGGTTCTCTCCGGCGGCGGCAGCCGGGGACTGGCGCACGCGGGCGTGCTCGCGGCGCTCGCCGAGCACGGGCTGGCACCCGACGTCTTCTCCGGCACCAGCGCCGGCGCGCTGGTCGCCGCCCTCCATCTCGCCGGTCACGATCACGAGGCCATCCTCGACTTCTTCGAGAGAACTTCGCCGTTCCACCTTTCTCACTTGGCGCCGTTCGGCAAGCCCGGCTGGCTCGACACCGAGAAGATCGAAGCCGACTTCCGTCGCTTCTTTCCGGACGACGCGTTCGAGGCGCTCGCCAAGCCGCTCTTCGTCAGTGCCACCGATCTCGTCAACGCGCGGCTCGAGGTCTTCTCCTCGGGGCCGCTGATCCGGCCGCTGCTCGCCTCGGCATCGATCCCGATGCTCTTCACACCGACACCGTTCAACGGCAATCTCTACGCCGACGGCGGCATCCTGGACAACTTCCCCACCCGGCCGCTCGCAGGCCTCTGCAGCGTCACGCTCGGCGTCTACGTCAGCCCGCTCCACCGCGTCGCGGCGAAGACGCTCGACACCTCGCTGGCGGTGACGCAGCGCGCCATCGAGATCGGCATGTACCTCGCCTCGGCCCGCAAGTTTCGTCACGTCGATCTCGTGTTGTGCCCGCAGCATCTCGACGCCTACTCGACGTTGGATCCCAAGCGGCACGTCGAGATCTTCGAGATCGGCTACCGGGCCGCGGACGAGCGCATGGACGAGATCGTGGCGCTCGTCTCCGGCGCCGACTGAGGGCGGCGCGGCCGGCGGTCACTCGTCGACGTAACCGGCGCGCGCCGTGATCCGCATCCGGCCGCTCGTGGGCCGCACCTCGATCGGCCGCCAGCTGCCGTCGTGCCGCCGGTTCACCGGGTAGAAACCGAGCACGACCTGAGCGCGCAGGTTGGCGAAGATGGACGTCAGCGCCGCCCGGGCCTGCGGAATCGTCTGGATCGGGACGACCTCGCCGCCGGTCTCGCGCACCGTCTCCTCGAGCAGCTCGAACTGCCGCTTCGAGTCGTTCGCGTCGCGCCAGAACGTGGAGTAGCGGCGCGGCGCGCCCCCGTCCGGCTGCAAGCGGATCCAGTACAGCGTCGCCTGGCTGCGGCGGACGCGCCAGCGGATCTGCTCGGCGTCGAGCGCGCTGCTCACGTCCTCACCGTCGGAGAAGAGGATCACCACCGGCCGCCCGAGTCGCGATCGCAGTCGGTTGAGCGCGAAGTAGAGGTGATCGACGACCGCCGAGCCGCCCGCCGCCTCGACGCCGGCGAGCGCCTGGGCGAGGACGTCGGCGCGGCGCGTGAACTCCGTCGCTCGCAGCAGGCGATCGGAGAACAGCGCGATCAGCACTTCGTCCTCGGGCCCGAGCAAGGACGTCACCGTCTGCGCCGCGGACACCGCCTGCGCGAAGGCTTCGCCGCGCATGCTGTCGCTCGCGTCGACGAGCACGACACCGCTCAGCGGCACGTCGCCGCGCGTCAGGCTCGTCACCTGGACTTGCGCACCGGCGTCGTCGGCGACCTCGAAGTCCGGCACTTTCAGCTCCTCCGGGCGCCGGCCGTCCCACAACTGCACGTTCATGTAGAGGTGCACGAGCTCGACGTCGACCTGCTCACCGACCTCGATCGCCGACGTGGTGAGCTCGCTGCGCAGGGTGGCGCCGAAGAGCGTCGTCGCTTGGGCGACGAAATGGTGCTCGGCGTTGCCTTGGCCGACGTCGAAGCGGGCGCGGTACGGCGGCTTCGCGAGCCGTGCGACGAGGCTACCGTCGACGAAGAGCGCGACCTCGGTCAACGGCTCGCCGCCGCGTACCTCGACCGCGATCTCGACGACGCCGAAAACCGGCTCCCTGCCGCTGGGGCTGACGAAGGCGATCTCGGCGCCGGCGCTCGCCGCCGCGGCGAGGGCGAGCGGCGCGAACAGCGCGGCGCGGCGTGAGGCTCGGCTCCTCATCGGCCGCCCTGCGCCGCCATGGCGAGCGCCGCGCGCAGGGGCACGACGGCGGTGTCGGCGTGCGCGCGAACGCGGCGCCGCACCACTTCGAGCTCGGCGCTCGGCTCGAGCGCGTAGAGGTGCCGCGCCGCCGGCCGTGCTCCTTCGAGGGCGATCGGCAGTCGGTGCACCACCGCCGTGGAACGACTGGACTGGTTGGCCTCGTCGAAGTAGAAGGCGAGCTGCAGGTGGAGCGACTGCGAGTGCAGGCGTCCGATCCCGTGCTCGAGCACGGCGCGCGCCGCCTGCGGCCTGCCGAGGGCTCGCTCGACCGCCGCGAGCTCCGCATAGGCGAGCTCGAGAATCCAGTCGGGCGCGGGCGAGGCAAGCAGGCGGGTGAGCGTCTCGCGGGCCGCCGCGGGCTCGCCGCGCCGGCGCTTGAGGACGGCCGAGCGCAGGCGAGCCTGGGGGTTGTGGGGCTCCGCGGCGACCCACCGCCGCACGACCTCCGCGGCGGCATCGAGCTGGCCCGTGCCCTCGAGCGAGATCGCCTGGCGCTGCAGAGCGAGCGGGTGAGCGGGATCGACCTGTAGCGCGGCCGCCGAATCGGAGAGCGCCAGCAGGTCCGCCGCGAACGCGCGCTCGCCGCGCGCGGACGAGCCGGTCTCGACCCGCAGCAGCTCGGTGAGGAAACTGCGATCCTGGGCGTAGAGCCACGCGTCGCGCTGTTCGTGGGCGAGCGCGATGGCCTCCGAGTGGAGGACGAGGATCGCGGCGCGCGCCGGCCGCTGCAGCACGCCGAGCCCGTGGACGACGCGGCGCTGAGCCGAGCGCAAGTCCGCCAGGCGCGCCGACGGGCGCGGCGCGAGCGCCGCGCGCTCGAAGGCGAGGAGCGCTCTCGCAGTCTCGGCCGGGCCCGCCTGCGCGAGCCGGCCGAGGACGCGCAGGTAGCCGTCCTCGAGCGCGACCGCGCCGGCGCCGGCGGCGATCGCGGGGCTCGCGGCCGGTAACGACGCCGGGGCCGCCGCCGCGACGCGCAACGCCGGTCCCGAGGCAAAGGGCGAAGTGCGGGTACCGTCCGCCCCGGTGGCAGTGAGGCGGACGCGGAATTCCCCGCTGCGTTCGACCGGACCGAGCTCCAGCCGCGCGACCGCGAGACCCGGCACGGTCGCGGGCGTGAGCGAGAGGACTACGACCGGGAGGTCGCGCGCGGTGCCGTCGGCGAGGTCGACCAGCTCGGCCGCCACGAATGGGTAGTCGCGCCCGGGCGCGGCGAGGAGCGCGAATGCGGAAACCGTGGCGCCGCCGCGCACGTCGATCCCCGCGGCCGGCAGGAAGACCGCGCCGCTCGCGTCCAGGAAAGGAAACGGGAGATCGCTCGCCGGCAGCTCGCTGGTGCGCAGCGCGCGCCAGCCCGGGCGCCGGTCGACGAAGAGCACTGGGGAGGCGACCCAGCCCGCGCTGCGGTCGGCCGGCACCTCGAATCCGGCGACCGCCCGGCCGGCCGCGCCCGAATCGAGATCGCGCGCCGTCGCCTCGAGCTCGTAATGGCCGGCCCCCACCCGCAGCTCGCCGTAGAGGCGCAGGCCGGCGAGGCTGCCGCCCTCCGCTCCCCGCCGTTCGAGATCGAAAGGCTGCACGAAGGCCGCGCGCGGCTCGCCCGAGGCGGTGCGCAGGGTGACCCGGATCTCGCCGCGGAAGGAGGAGGCGCTCGCGCTCGCCGGCTCGCCCGCGGCGACTTCGACGACGAGCGGCAGGGCCAGCTCGTCGACCTCGCCGGGAACCGGCACCAGCGCCGAGATCAGGCCGACCTCGAGGGGCGTCGGCGACGCCGCGCCGCCGACGGCGAGCGGCGCGCCGAGGAGCGCGACGCGGAGCGCGCAGGCGAGCCGCCGCCGCGAGGTCGGCCGGCCGACCGCCGTCGCTCCAACGCTCGTCACCGAGACTCCGCTCCGTCCGAGACCAGCGCCCGCTCCTCTCCTTGCCGGGCGCCCGAAGGGTGCGCCGCCGCGCGCTACCCTACCTTCGTCGTGCCTCGGCTCGACCCCCGCTCCGGCCCAAGGGAGGACCGATTCGCCCCTCCTGGAACCCACTCGTGCCAGCGACCGACGGGCGGGCGCCGGCGACGCCGAGAAAACAAAACGGCGGGGTCTCTCGACCCCGCCGTGGCAGGCGCGCGCTGCGGACGAAGCGCGTCAGTCCTGCTGCGGCCCACGCCGCTTGGCCGCTTCCTCGAGCGTCCAAACGACGAAGGTGACCTGCTTCTTGCCGCCGCCCAGGTCGAGCTCGTAGATCTCGGTGCCGCCGCCTTTCGAGCGCTTGACGAGACGGCCCCAGGCCGCCGGGTGGTCCTGGTCGAGCTGATCGACGACTGCGAAGGCGCCGTCGGCCTTGCTCGAGGAGGGCAACCCGGCCGCGACGGTCGTCGTCGAATCGAGATGCGCGTAGATCGCCTCGAGCTGCGCGTAGTCGTGGGCGTTCGGGTGCTGGTTCGTGCCCGGGTTGCTCGTGTAGTCCATGCAAGTGCCGAGGTTGGCGTTGTCGAATTCCTCGTCCTGGTGGTCGAGCCCGAGCGTGTGGCCGATCTCCTGGCACATCACGAGGTTGCGCCACGCCGACGTGTTGTAGGTGGAGGTGTTGTAGTAGGTGTCGTTGAGCTTGACGTAGCCCTTGGTGATGTGAGTACCGCCGGTGATCGAGATGCCGGCGATGCCGAGCCAGCCGTTGTTGCCGTAAGTCAGGTTGCAGACCCGGACCTTGCCCGTGGGTGCCGAGCATCTCCGCGTCGTCTTGCTGGTCGAGTTGCCCGCCTCCTCGGCGAGGTTGAGCACCGTCGACTTCGACCAGTCGACGATCGACGTGTCGAGGTAGCTGTCCCACGCCGCGGTCACGCTGTCGATCGTCTTGAGCGTGAACGGATTGCTGGTGCGCGCCCAGTGGTAGCCACCCCACGAGTGGGAGGCGAACAGGAGCGCCGGCACGGCGACGAGCGCGGCGACGACAATCAGCGTGAGACGGCTCTTGCGACGAACTTTCTGGCTCATCTTCGGAAATCCCCCGATCCCAGGTACTGCGCTTCCGGCGCTCGATCAGGCGAGCGCAAGCACGACGCCCTCGTCCCGGGCAGCCCACGCGCGTGGGCACGCTCTCCCGGGCGGGAGCGAATGGAAGTGATCTGTCAACTCCACCCCACCCCAGGCGGAGCGCGCTCTCGGGCCCCGCCGCTCGCAGCATCGATTGAAGAGTTCGGCGCATGATCGGGCCACCGCCCACCCCTGTCAAGTGTCGCCGGCCGTTTCGCTCCCAGCGTAAGGCCCCCGCACGGACGGCCCGCGGCGGCGGAATAAGCTCGCGGCCGGAATCCTTGACGGAGGAAGCCATGGAGAACCCGACCAACTTCGAGACGGCGCGGTTGGCCGACCAGCTCGAGCGCTCGTTCCGCGGCGGCGCCTGGCACGGCCCCGCCGTCGCCGAGGCGCTCGACGGCGTCGACGCCGAGGGCGCCGCCCGCCGGCCGCTCGCCGCGGCGCACACGATCGCCGAGATCGTCGCGCACCTCACCTATTGGCTGCGCGCCGCGCGCGTCCGGCTGCACGGCGAGCACGAGCGCGACGTGCTCGGCGACGCCGACTGGGCGCCGACCGCGGGCGGCGACGAGACTTGGCGCGCGGCGCTCGCCGCCCTCGAATCGGCCTACCGTGACCTGCATGCCGACCTGCTCGCCCTCGACGACTCCCGCCTCGACGATCCCGTCGCGGGCTCGGATCCGACGCTGCGCGGCATGCTCCTCGGGCTGCTGCAGCACAACGCCTACCACGCCGGACAGATCGTGCTCCTAGCCAGGCCGCCGGCCGGAAGCCGTCCGTGACCTCGGCCGAAGCGATCGTTCGCGACCAGCTGGTGGCGCGCCGCGCGCGGCTCGCCGAGCTCGCCGCGAGCCGGCGCGAGGCCGCGCTCGTCGACCTCATGCGGCGCGTCGACGATGCGCTCGCCGAGCTCGAGGTCGGCACCTGGGGCCTGTGCACGGTCTGCCACGAGCCACTGTCGGCGGCGAGCCTGGCCGGCGACCCGCTGATTCGCGTCTGTCTCGAGTGCCTCTCGCTCGAGGAGCGTCACGCCCTCGAGCGCGATCTCGAAGCGGCAACGCGCGTGCAGCGGGCCCTGTTGCCCCCGGTCGAGCTGCGCCACGACGGCTGGGAGATCCGCTACCTCTGGGAGCCGCGCAGCGCCGTCTCCGGCGATCACGTCGACATCGTGCGCCCGCGCGACGGCGACGGTCCGCTCCACCTGCTCTTCGGCGACGTCGTCGGCAAGGGCGTCGCGGCGGCGCTGCTGCAGGCCCATTTGCACGCGCTCTTCCGCGCCCTGGCCACCGCCGAGGCGAGCCCGGCCGAGCTGCTCGAGCGCGCCAATCGGCAGTTCGCCGAGGCGACCGCCGCGGCGAGCTACGCCACCTTCGCCGCCCTGCGGCTCGCCGCCGACGGC
>DASWJT010000105.1:0-13332 GCA_036397015.1 Thermoanaerobaculia bacterium | reverse complement strand
AACGATCCCTTTTTCGTGCGCCTCTTCGAGTGCCTCGGCGATTTGGCGGGCGATGGAAAGGCTGTCATCTAGGGGTAGAGACCCCTGCTCCAAGCGCTCCGCCAGAGTCGGCCCCTCGACCAGCTCCATGATGAGCGCGCGGGTGTCACCCGATGCCTCCAAGCCATAGATCTGTGCGACATTGGGGTGGTTCAGGCTGGCCAGAACCTTGGCCTCGCGCTCGAAGCGCTGCAGCCGCTCGGGGTCCTCGGTGAACCCTTCGGGCAGCACTTTGAGCGCGACCTCCCTCCCTAACTGGAAGTCTTTCGCTCTGAAGACGACTCCCATCCCGCCTTCGCCGAGCTTGGCGGTGATCTCGTAGGGGCCGAGTCGTGTGCCGATCACGCTGGAGGCGCTCCCCCTCGCCGTGCGTCGGAAGCCGTTTCGTTCGTGGCTGGCCGCGCAGTGTAGCGGATGCGGCGGGTGGCGCGGCGAGATCGCGGCTCCCGGACGTATGCTCAACCGAATGAGCGCCCGCAGGCGGCAGACGGATCCGGTCGCGCTGGCGACCGTGGGGCTGGTGGCCGCGCTCGCGCTGCCGCTCCTGGTGCCGGGGCTGTCGAGCGAGGCGCGGGCGTTCTACTCCGACGCCCTCTCGTCGGCGCCGCTGCTCGTCCTCGCCATCGTCCTCATGCAGCGCGGACGGGCCGGCGTGGAGCTCGGCGAGCGCTCCTTCTGGAACCTGCTCACCGTCTCGACGGGATTCTGGCTCGTCCAGCAGCTCGTTCTCGGCGCGACCTACTCGCTCGAGGACAGCCTGCCGCTCAGCTTGACGCAGGACCTGCTCTACACGGCCTCGTATCTCTTCGTCGTGCTGGCCCTCGACGCGCGGCCGCACCTGCGGCTCGGCGCCGAGGAGCGCCGCGGGCTGGCCGCGCTTCGCCGGGGCGGTGCGTTCGCCTTCGTCCTCGGGCTCGTCGTCTACCTGCTGTGGGTGCCGATCGCCGCCGATCCGGAGAGCTACTGGGCCGGCGCGCCGTCGTTCTCGCTCTACGTCGTGCTCGACGGCTACCTCGTCCTGCGACTCCTCGCCGCCCGGCGGGAGTCGACCGCGCGGCGTTGGCGAGCGGCCTACGGCTGGCTCCTGGCGAGCTACGCGGCGTGGACGGTGCTCGACGCCGTCGAGGGGCTCATGTGGGCGGGCACGCTTCCGGATACCGGCTCCGGGTCGCCGTGGGACCTCTTCTGGTTCGTGCCTCTGATCGCCCTGGTGATGGCGGCGAGAACCCGGACCAAGGTCTTCTCGGAATCGTCGGAGCAGCCCGCCGCCGCCCGGCGTGATTCGCCGGCGCCCTCGAGCGGCAGCCCGCTGGTCGTCCTCGCGCTGCTGGTGGCGCTCGTCCACCTGAGCGTCTACAACCTCGGGCTCTTCGACGCCTCGATGCGGCGAGCGCACGAGTGGGTGGCGTTCGGGCTGCTCACGGTGCTCGGCGCGCTCGTCTTCGCTTACCAGCGCGCGCTCGAACGGCGCAACCGGCGGCTCGACGAGGAGCGTCGCGCCGCGCTGGCGCTCGTCGAGCACCAGGCGCTCCACGACCCGCTGACCAATCTCGCCAACCGCCGGCTCTTCTCGGAGCGCGCCGAGCGCGCCATCGTCGAGGCGAGCCGACGCCGCGAGCGGCTGGCGCTCGTCTTCGTCGATCTCGACGACTTCAAGGCGATCAACGACCGCTTCGGTCACCCGGCCGGCGACGAGGTGCTGCGGCGCGTCGGCGAGCGGCTGGCGGCGCAGGTGCGGACGAGCGACACGGTGGCGCGCGTCGGCGGCGACGAGTTCGTCGTTCTGCTCACCAACGTGCACGACCGCGAGACGGCGGAGAGGCTGGCGGAGAAGCTCCGGCGCAGCTTCGACCGGCCGTTCGCCTTCGCCGGCACCGAGCTCGCCCTCGGGGCGAGCCTCGGCGTCAGCGTCTTCCCCGAGGACGGCGGGGATCCGATGCGCTTGATGGCTGCCGCCGACGCCGCGATGTACCGGCGCAAGGGAGCGCGCCCGCTGACGCGCGAGGAGCCCGCCGACGCCGTCGGCGATATCGACAGCGGAGGGCCGGAGGCGCACGAACCGGGTAGCGCCCGCAGCTGAGCCGCCGGCGGCGAGCGCCCCTCCCGGGCGACCTCACCCGCGCGGAGCGTGCGGCAGGTGGTCGCGGAAGACCTCCATCCGCTTCCACTCGGGCTCGGGCGGCACGTGGCCGGGACGCGGCGCGTAGACCGAGGGCTCGACCAGCTTCGTGCG
This sequence comes from Thermoanaerobaculia bacterium, assembly GCA_036397015.1. Classification (GTDB taxonomy): domain Bacteria; phylum Acidobacteriota; class Thermoanaerobaculia; order Multivoradales; family JAGPDF01; genus JACTMI01. Next base: position 11,060 of record DASWJT010000105.1, on the reverse strand, counting down.
GTGGATGTAGCGCGGGCAGTTGGGGAAGATGCGCGTCGCCCGCACGCGGACGACGAACTGCGCCCCTTCGAACGATGCGAGCAGCTCGTCGTCGTCGTGCAGCGAGGCGCGGCCCTGGACGCGGATGCGGCTCGGGCGCTCGAAGTCGACGAACAGCAGGCCGACGCGGTCGTTGACCAACACGTTGCCGAAGCTGCGGAACATGCCGTTGCCGTCGTAGCTCGGGAAGGCGAGCGTCGTCTCGTCGACGACGCGCACGAAGCCGGGCATGCCGCCCTTGTACGAGACGTCCGGCCAGCCGTCGGCGTCGGCGGTCGAGAGGAAGAACATCGGGCAGCTCTCGATGAAGTCGCGGTCGTCGGGCGTGAAGCGGTCGTGGACGGTGACCTCCTCGAGCCGATCGGCGATGCGGCGGCTGTCGAAGCGGTCCTGCAGACGGCGCGAGCCCTGGTGGTACATCGGCGTCGACATCGGCTCACCTCCGGTGGGCCGATTGTGGCACGGGCCCGGCTACCGGAAGCTCTCGATCAGCACCGCGTCGGACGAGCTGTCGACGCGGACGTAGGTGATCGTCTCGCCGTCGGCGCCGATGACGAAGTCGCTGACGTCGAGGCCGCCGAGGTCGGCGATTCGGGTCGGCGGTCCGCCGTCGAGCGGAAAGCGCGCGAGGACCTGGCTCGAGCCCTCCTGGATCCGGGCGACGAGCGCGCGGCCGTCGGGCCACCAGCGCCGCAGGCTCTGAACGCCCTGCGTCCGCTCGAGCTCGGCGAGCACGTCGCCGCCGGCGGCGGGGACGATCCGGACGATCGGCTTCGAGAGTCCGTTCGCGTCGGTTCGCACGGTGGCGTACGCCAGTCGGTCGCCGCCCGGGGAAAAACCGATCGGGTTCGCCCGCGGATCGTCGAGCAGCAGCGATTCGTCGCCGCCGTCGAGCGGCACGCGCCAGAGGCCCTCGCCGTCGGCCACGACGAGCCAACGCTCGTCGGGATGCACGGCGTAGAACCCCAACGCGCCTCGAGTCGTGACCGCCCGCAGGTTGGATCCGTCGGCGTCCATCACGCCGAGGGCGACACGCCCGTCGGGCGTCAGCCAGCGGACGGCGATCGTGCGGCCGTCGCGCGTCACCTCGGGGTCCTGACCCACGAAGCCGGCCGGCGTCACCTGCACGGGCTCGCCGCTTCCCGGCGCGAGCCGCAGGATGGCGAAGGCGGAGCCGCGCTTGACCCCGAGGAAGAGAGTGCCGTCGCTCCCCAGGAAGAGATCGTCGATCACCTCGCGGCTCGCGAACGTGAGCTGCTCGTCCCCGCCCGGCCGGCGCGGCGACCGTCGCCAGAGGGTCGAGTCCACCAGCTTCTGGACGGCGACGAGCTTCTCGCCGTCGGCGCTCAGGCTGATGCCGAGGTAGTCGGCGGTGTCGTTGGTGACGCGCGAGAGCGCGCCGCCGGGAACGCCCAGGCGCCAGATCTGCGGCGTGAACGACTCGCTCTTGACCACGGCGCTGGCGAGGAGCCCGCCGCCGTCGGGAAGCCAGGCGAGGCCGGGGACGAAGAGGAAGAGCGTGTCGCCGAGCCGCCGCGCCTCGCCGCTCGCGACGTCGACGAGCACGATCTCGAAGCGGAACTCCGCGGTCTGATCGATGCCCGAAACGGCGATCGTCCGGCCGTCGGGCGACCACGCCGGCCGCGAGTCGGAGGTGAAGAGCTTCTGACTCTCGCTGCGGCGCGACGCGAGAACCCGTTCGCCGGTGCCGCCGAATCCGGCGACGACCAGCCGCTGCTCGCGACCGACCTTGCGCACGAACGCGATCTCGCGTCCGTCCGGCGAATAGGCGGGAGCGGTGTCGACGTCGAAGGCGACCTTGCGCGGCGTGCCGCCGAGAACGGGCATCCGGTAGAGCGTCGAGTAGTTCCTCCGTTCGTCGCTCAGGCGGTAATCGACATAGCTGCCGTCGGGCGTGAAGACCGGCGTCGCGAGCTCGAGCTCGCCCTGCGGCGGCAGGAGCTGCGCGTCGCTGCCGGTGGCGAGCTGGCGCAGCCAGAGGCTCGTTCCCCCCGCGCCTCTCTTCGTGTAGACGAGGTAGCGGCCGTCGGGGCTCAGGGCGGCGTGGTCGACCCTGCCGCTCGAGGTGACGGGCGTGATCCGCATGCCCTGGAACTTCGTCGTCTCGCCGCTGCCGGGGGCGACGTCGCGCCCGAGCCAGAGCAGGCTCGCCGCTGCCACGAAGGCCGCCCCGCCGATCGCGACGCCGATCCAGGCCCTCCGCCCGAGCCTCGGCCGGACCGGCGAAGCGGCCCCCGAGCTCGCCGAAGCCGAGCTCGCCGGGCCGCTCGCCAGCGCCAGCTCGTCCCACTCGTCGACGATCTCGTGGAGCTCGAGCGCCAGGTCCTTCATCGACTGGTAGCGACGGTCGGGCTCCTTGGCGAGGCAGCGGCGGACGACGCGCACCAGGACGCGCGGAGTGGTCGGCGCGATCTCTTCGACCGGGGTCGGCTTCTGTCGCACGATGGCGTGGAGCACGTCGACCTGCGACTCGCCGGTGAACGGCTTCCTGCCGGTCGCCGCCTCGTAGAGCAGGCAGCCGAAGGCGAAGAGGTCGGTGCGATGGTCGACCGGCCGGCCCATCGCCTGCTCGGGCGACATGTAGCCGACGGTGCCGACGACGACGCCGTCCTGGGTGGCGTGCTCCTCGACGGTCGTCGGCGCGGCGGCGAGGGCGCTGCCCGAGACGCTCGGCTCGGTCAGCTTGGCGAGCCCGAAGTCGAGCACCTTGGTGAAGCCGTCGCGCGTCACCATGATGTTCTCGGGCTTCAGATCGCGGTGCACGATGCCGGCGGCGTGCGCCTTGGCGAGCCCTTCGGCGGCCTGAGCGAGGTGGGCGAGCAGCGTGCGCGGCTCGCACGAACGCTCCTCGATGAGCTGGCGCAGCGTCCGCCCCTCGACCAGCTCCATGGCGATGTAGTGGACCGGGATGCCGTCGGCCGGCGGCGCGGTTCCCTCCTCGATCGGCACGGCCTGGCCGATGTCGTGGACGACGACGATGTTGGGATGCGAGAGCGACGAGGCGGCCTTGGCCTCCTGGACGAAGCGGCGCAGGCGGTCGGCGTCGCGGACCAGCTCGCCGGGGAGGATTTTGAGGGCCACCGCGCGGTCGAGCTTCGCGTCGTGGGCGCGCCAGACCTCGCCCATGCCGCCCGCGCCGAGCTTGGACACGATCCGGTAGTGGGCGAGCGAGTGGCCGACCCGAACGGAAGACGTCATCGGATGCGCGGCACTCTACTTGAGAGATCCGCCGCCAGGGACACCGGCCGGCCGGGCGCGCCGCGCCCGGCGCCGGCGAGAGGTCGTTTACCGCGCCCGGCCCGGGCGCCAGGACGCCCGCGGAGAGTCGGTCGCGCGCTGGGACTTGCTCGAGTTCCTGGCCCGGGTGCTCGACCACCTACCGGACCCGAGCCAGCAGCTGCTGCGTTACTGGGGCTGGTACAGCAACGCCGCGCGGGGCCGCCGGCAACGCCAGCAGGGCGAATCGAGCGCCAAGCCCCGTGCGGTCACCGATCCCCATGACGCCGAAGCTCGTCAGCTTCGGCTCACCTGGTCGCAGCTCATCCGCAAGGTCTACGAGATCGATCCGCTGCTCTGCCCCTACTGTGGCGCGACGATGCGCATCGTCGCTTTCCTCGTCGATCTCGCCTCGCTGCGCCGCATCCTCGCCCACCTCGGCTTCGCACCGCAGCAGGCCGAGCCGCTCGCCCATTCGCCGCCCGAGGGGGCGGAGACTTTCGCCGCTCACGCCTGACGGAGCTCGTTCCCGCGCCTCACCTGGCCGGGGACTGCCTACTCGCCCGCGATCGGAGTCTCTCGGCGATCGCCCGGCGCCCGCCGAGAGACTCGGATCCGGCCCGGAAGCCCAACCCGCCAACCCGGCCGCTCGAACCATCCTCCGTCAGCGGGCCCTCCTGCCCCTCGACGCTCGCACAGCTCATCATCCGGCCGCGTTGTACACTGCCGACGAAAAGCAATTTCCTACACGGCACAAGCAATTTCCTACACGGCTACACGGCATAATTTCCTACACGGCTTCCTACACGGTCCTACACGGCGAGAGAGGAGATGGGCTCGATGGACAAGGCTGAAGCCAGGATCCCCGTGCGGATAAAGCTCTCCGCGCTGTGGGCGAGCGTGATGTTTTGCTACATCTACGGGGACTACTTCTGGCTGTACATGCCGGGGAAGCTGGCGGAGATGCTGGCGGGCAAGATGCCGCCCTTCGGGCCGGTGACGCAAGGCGTGCTGCTAACCACCACCATCCTGATGACCATCCCCAGCCTCATGATCTTCCTGTCGCTCGTCCTGAGACGCGCCCCGAATCGATGGCTGAACATCGTCCTCGGCGCGGTCTACAGCCTCTTCGTGCTGGCGACGATGCCGGGCGCCTGGGCCTTTTACCTCTTCTTGGGAGCGGTCGACATCGCGCTCACGTCGGCGATCGTCTGGTATGCCTGGAGCTGGCCGGCGCAGGCTGCCGCATGAATCCGGAGGAGCTGAGCTCGACGCGACGCCAGGCGCGAGTCACCGGTTTCCTGTATCTGCTCGTCGTCCTCACCGCACCGATCGGCCTCCTCTACGTCCCGGGCAAGCTGATCGTCCCCGGGAACGCGACCGCGACGGCGGACAACATCCGAGCATCCGAGGGGCTGCTCCGCCTCGGCATCGCGAGCGAGCTCGTCCATCAGGTCATCTTCCTCTTCGTCGTCCTAGCGCTCTACCACTTGCTGAGAGCGGTCGACGAGACTCAGGCCAAGCAGATGGTCATCCTCGGCGCCCTGGTCTCGGTTCCGATCGTCTTCGTCAACGTGCTCAACGAGATCGCGGCGCTCGTCCTCGTCAGCGGCGCCGATTTCCTGTCGGTGTTCGAGAGATCCCAACTGGATGCTCTCGCCTATCTGTTCGTGCGTCTGCACGGCCAGGGCATCACCGTGGTCTCGATCTTCTGGGGGCTCTGGTTGTTCCCGTTCGGGGCCTTGGTGATCCGCTCGCGGTTCATCCCCCGGATCTTCGGCGTCCTGCTGCTCGTCGCGGGAATCGCCAACGTCGTCAGCGCCTTCGCGACGCTGGTGTCGCCACGCTACGCGTCTTTCGTGACGCGAGTCGCGGGGCCGCTGCAGCTGGCGGAGCTGCCGATCGTCTTCTGGCTCCTGATCTGGGGTGCCCGAGCGCCCGAAGGCAGCCAGAGTGTCGCCGTCCCGCGCTCCTGAAACGAGATCGGGGAAAGGTAACGTTTCCTGGACGAAGCGGCGCAGGCGGTCGGCGTCGCGAGTCACCTCGCCGGGGAGGATCTTGAGGGCCACCGCGCGGTCGAGCTTCGTGTCGTGGGCGCGCCAGACCTCGCCCATGCCGCCCGCGCCGAGCTTGGACACGATCCGGTAGTGGGCGAGCGAGTGGCCGACCCGAACGGAAGTCGTCATCGGATGCGCGGCACTCTACTCGACAGACCTGCCGCCGGAGACACCGGCAGGCCGGGCGCGCCGCGCCCGGCCCGGTCGAGGGTCATTCGATCCCCTCGGCGAGCCAGATGTCGGCCTCCTGCTGATTGCGGAAGAGGATGCTCGTGCGCAGATCGGCGCTGAACGAAGCGTGCACCTCGGCGAAGGCTTCGCCGCCCGCGAGCGCGCGCACGGCGCCGGTCACGGTGTCGAGCGTTCGCAACCCGTCCTTGCCGTTCGAGACGAGGAGTCGGCGCCCGTCCGGCGACCAGGCGACGCCGGTCCCCTCTGCTTCGAACCAGCGCAGCTTGCGGTCGGGGAGACTATAGTAGGCGACGCGGCGGCCGCCGCCGGCGAGCACTTGGTCGGTGAGATTGACGAAGCCCGCGATGCGCGTCGCGTCGGGTGACCAGGACCAGCCGTCGAAGCGCGGTACCTTCTCCACTTCCGGTTCGCCGAAGCGCTCGAACGCCGTCCAGGGCGCCGCGCCACGCGCGTCGTAGACCTTCAAGCCGCGTCGGTGGTTGGTCGAAAGGCGCGTGCGGTCGGGAGAGAGCAGCGGAACCCAGCCCGATTCCTCGCTCCCCCCGGTCAGCTGCTCGAGCCCACTACCGTCGGGTCGGATCGCCCAGATCTGGTAGCTCCCGCCGCGGTTCGACATGAAGAGGATCCGCTCGCCGTTCGGGTCCCAGATCGGAAAACGGTCGAAGGCCCGGTCGTCGGTCAGCTGCACCGGCGCGCCCCTGTCGACGCCGACGACGAACAGGTCCTGCTGCGGGAAGAACGACGAGAAGGCGATCGAGCGCCCGTCGGGGGAGAGCGCCGCCGACTGCATGCGACCGGTGATCTCGACGACGGTCCTGGCCGGGCCGACGAGCGCCAGCCGGTCGGGGTCGAAGTCGCGCCGTTCGATCGTCGCGCGCAAGGCGCGAGAGACGTAGACCCAGCGGCCGCCGACGCGGCGGACGCCGTCGGCGTACTCGGTTGGCAGGACCACGCTACGCGGCGTTCCGAGCGGACGGCCGCTCGTGGCGTCGATCGCAATCGACCAGAGCCCCGGGGCCCCGCCGCGGTCGCTGAGGAACGCGAGCGAGCCGCCGTCGGCGGACCAGACCGGATTCCAATCGATCGCCGCGTCGTCGGTCAGCGCCACCGGCTCGCCGCCGTCGACCGCCACCGTCCAGACGTCGCGCTGCCCCTTGCCCTCGTGGATGCCCCAGTAGGCGAGACGGCGCCCGTCGGACGACCAGGCGGGCGCGGCGGCGTCGCCGGTCGCGATCTTACGGCGAGCACCCGACGCGATCTCGATCACCTGCAGCGTCCCGCTGCAGGGCCGGGCCAGCGGATCGCCGCTCGGGCAGGTAGTGCAGGCGATCCGCGAGCCGTCGGGCGACCAAGACGGATCGAAGCAGCCGTCGGCGAGCCGCCGCACCGATTCGCCGGTCGCTCCCATCAGGAAGATGCCGCCGTCGCTGCGCTCGGAGCGGAACGCGATCAGCCGGCCATCGGGCGAGACGGCCGGGTAGCTGTCGTCCTCGGAAGAGTCGGCGGTGAGGTCGATCGGCTTCCGGCCGCCGACGGGCGTGAACCAGAGGTCGAGATCGTCGCGCTCGGCGTGGGGGGCGGCGAAGTAGAGCGTCTTGCCGTCGGGCGACAGCGCCGGGGTCGTCTCGAGTCCCGGGCGGGAGGTGAGCTTCTGGAACGTCGGCGAGCTCGAGCCGACGCGAGCGGCCGGCGCAGGAGCACCGAGCTGTCCGACGAGGTAGCCCGCGACCACGAGCGCGATCGCTGCGGCGCCGGCCACGGGCAGCGGGATCGAACGCCTGGCCGGGGGCCCGGCGACGACGGGCGAGACGAGCTCGTCGCCGCCCGCCTGCGTCTCAGCGAGCACGATGCGCGCGTCGGCGATGTCGTGCAGCCGACTCCTGGGATCCCGCTCGAGACAGCGGCGCACCAGGCGCCGGATCGCCGGCGGGGTCGTGGCGGGCAGCGCCGCGAGATCGGGCGGGCGGGTCAGTACCAGCGCCAGCGTCTCGGGCACCGTCGGCGCCTCGAACAGCCGCCGGCCGCAGAGCATCTCGTAGAGCACGACGCCGAAGGCCCAGATGTCGGCGCGCTTGTCGACCGGCAGCCCCTTCGCCTGCTCCGGCGCCATGTAGGCCGCCGTGCCGAGGATCACGCCCATCGCGGTGCCGCCCAGCGTCAACGTCGGCGACTGCGCGAGCTGCGACGCCGAAGCTCCACCCGAAGCCGCGCCCGCCCCCGTCGGATCCATCGCCTTCGCGAGCCCGAAGTCGAGGACTTTGACTTTCCCTTCCATGGAAGCTTTGATGTTTTGCGGCTTTAGATCGCGGTGGACGATCCCCTTCTCGTGCGCCTCTTCGAGCGCGTGGGCAATCTGCAGAGAAACGGAAAGGCTTTCATTGAAGGGTAACGGCCCCTGCTCGAGGCGTTCTGCCAGGGTTGGACCCTCGACCAGCTCCATGACCAGCGCGCGCGTCTCGCCCTGGATCTCGAGGCCGTGGATCTGCGCGATGTTGGGGTGGTTCAACTGCGCGAGGAGCTTCGCTTCGCGCTCGAAGCGCGCGAGGCGCTCCGCGTCCTGCGTGAATCCCTCGGGCAGAACTTTGAGAGCGACGTTTCTCCCTAGATGAAAGTCTTTCGCTTGAAAGACCTGTCCCATGCCGCCCTCGCCCAGCTTGGCGGTGATCTCGTAGGGGCCGAGGCGGGCGCCGATCACGCGATCCCGATCATCTCAGGGTCAGTTTCGCCGCCAGCTCGTTCAACTCGGCGAACCAGTTCTGGACCACGACCAGCTCCTTCGCCGACGCGCTGTAGGAGGTGGTCGGCGTGCTCCCTTCGAGCTGCGCGAGCAGAAACGAGCGCCCGTCCGGAGCCAGCGCGTAGCCGCGTCCCATGTCGTTCGATGCGACGAATCCGCCGGAGAAGAGTCGCCGCGTCTCGCCGATGCCGAAAGTCGGAGCGAGCTCGATCGAGGTCGCCACGATCGACAGCCCGTCGGCTTCCAGGCGGGTGGAATAGAGCTCCCGGCCGTCCGGTGACCAGAGTGGAGCCGAGCCCACGACGTTCTTCGCGACGAGCGTCTTGGCGCCGCCTCCGGGAAAGCGCTCGACGAGCGTCTGACTGCCGCCTTCTTGCGCAAAGGAGACGTAGGCGAACCAGTTGCCGTCCGGCGAGATGGCAGCTCCGTATTCCGAGCCGGCGGTGGCGACCAGGGGCCGGACCGCCTGCGTCGCCGGAGCCAATTCGAGATCGAGCAGCCACAGGTCGGCGCCGTTCTTCGGATCGTAGGCGGAGAAGACGAGGTACCGCCCGTCCGGTGAGATCGACCAGGGACAGAACCACGTTCCCGGCATCCGAACCAGAACCTCGTCTTCGCCTGCGCCGTCGATCGGGTGGCGTACGATCTCGCCCTCGCGAGGCCCGTAGCGCGCGTAGAAGATCGAGCGACCGTCGAGCGACCAGAGTGGCGCTGCCGGATAATCCGTCGCGAGCTCGACGAGCTTGGTCGTCGCCCGCCTGGCCAGATCGAGCGACTCGACGCGCGCCGCGCCGCCCCGCCGACCCGCGAGCGCCAGCTGGCTTCCGTCCGGGGAGATCTGCATCGACGGGTTGGCCATGTCGATGCGGCCGAGGTCGGTGCGCGAGCCGTCTCGAAGAGCTCGGACGAGGGTGACCGACCGGTGCGCTTCGGCGATCGCCGGCGCATAGACCAGCGTGCCGTTGCGTGCCACGGCGAGCTGCGGCGTCGGTGCGCTCGCGTTGATCGCGTCGACGACGACCTCGAACGGCAACGGAGCCGCCGGGCCTGCCAGCTCGAGCCGCTCGAGATCGAGGGGAGCGATCTGAACCGCTCCCTCACGCACGAAGAGCAGATGTCCCGAAGCGAGAACGCGGCCGTGGCTGGCGTCGTCGAGGAGCTTCCGGCGCCCACCGTCGGCGAGCGAGAGAAGCTCGATCGACTGCCGGGCACCGGTCTGGGTGAAGAAGAGGACGCGGCACGGGCCCGGCAACGCCTGGGGGTCGAGATGCCACTCCTCGGCCGGTTCGGTCAGGTTACGGACCGGACCTCCGTTGCCGTCGACCGCCCTGAGCCCCGCGTTCCAGGTATCGAAGACGATGGTGCCGTCGTCGCACCAGGTGCCGAGCATCCAGCCCGCGTTGGCGTAGCCACGTGCCAGGGTGACCGGACGGCCGCCGCGCAGCGAGACCTTCTGCAGCGTGCCGTCCGCGAAGTACGCGAGCCACTCGCCGTCCGGGGAGAAGAACGGCTGGGAAGATCCCGCCGGACCGTCGACCGGCTCGATCTCCAACCCGTCCAGCCGTCGAAGCCAGAGACTCGAACCTCCCGAGCGCGCCTTGTAGGCGATCCGGCGGCCGTCGTTCGAGATCGCGAGCCCCAGCGAAGGCGCCCCTCCGGGGACGAACTCGGCGCCCGCCGGCAGCGGGATTGCGAAGCGGGCGACGGGAGCCGTGAGCGCCGGCTCGCGAGCCGCCGGTCTCGAGACCCAGCTCGCGAGACCGATCGCGATTCCGAGCAGCGCGACCAGCCAGGGTGAAGCGCGGCGCCACAGATCCGCTCGAGGCTCGGTCGGATCCGGGATCGCCGGGCCGAGCAGGTCGTCTGCGGAGCCCACGACGAGGCTCTCGAGCAGGACGCGCGCTTCACCGATGTCACGCAACCTCCGTTTCGGGTCGCGCTCGAGGCAGCGCCTGACGAGCTCGCGCAGAGGGGTTGGAGCCTGCGCTGGCAACTTGCCGAGGTCGATCTCCCCTCGCATCACCGCCGAGAGGATGTCGACGACGCTGCCTGCGGCGAAGAGGCGCTCGCCGGCGAGCATCTCGTAGAGCACCACGCCGAACGCCCAGATGTCGGCGCGCTTGTCGACCGCGCTGCCGCGCGCCTGCTCGGGCGCCATGTACGCGGCGGTGCCGAGGATCACGCCTTCGCGCGTGCCGCCGAACGTGATCGTGGGCGAGTTCGCGAACTCCGCGGCGGCGCGCGAGCCCGCGACCGGATCCATCGCCTTCGCCAGACCGAAGTCGAGGATCTTGACTTTCCCTGCCAAGGAGGCCTTGATGTTCTGAGGCTTGAGGTCGCGGTGGACGATCCCCTTCTCGTGCGCCTCTTCGAGCGCGTGGGCAATCTGCAGAGAAACGGAAAGGCTTTCATGGAAGGGTAAAGGCCCTTGCTCCAGGCGCTCTGCGAGGGTCGGGCCCTCGACCAGCTCCATGACGAGGGCGCGGACGCCGTTCGCCTCTTCGAGCCCGTGAATCGCCGCGATGTTCGGGTGATTCAGTTGCGCCAGGAGCTGCGCCTCGCGCTCGAATCTCGCGAGGCGCTCCTTGTCCTCGGTGAAGGCGGCGGGAAGGACCTTGAGTGCGACGTCGCGCTTGAGCTTCGTGTCGTGGGCGCGATAGACCTCTCCCATGCCGCCTTCGCCGAGCTTGGCGGTGATCTCGTAGGGGCCGAGGCGTTGGCCGATCATCGCGTGCCGATCACGGCGTCTTGCGCTCGAGCAGCGCGCGCCAGTCGAGGGTGACGACGACGGGCAGATC
>DASWJT010000104.1:0-44714 GCA_036397015.1 Thermoanaerobaculia bacterium | reverse complement strand
CGCCCGCCTCGGCCCCTACGAGATCGTCGCGCCGCTCGGTGCGGGCGGCATGGGCGAGGTCTGGCGCGCCAAGGACACGCGGCTCGGTCGCGAGGTGGCGGTCAAGGTGCTGCCGGCGGAGGTCGCCGGCGATCCCGAGCGCCTGCGCCGCTTCGAGCAGGAGGCCAGGGCTGCCTCGGCGATCCACCACCCGAATCTGCTCACCGTCTTCGATGTCGGCGCCCACGACGGCACGGCCTACCTCGTCACCGAGCTGCTCGTCGGCGAACCGCTGCGCGAGCTCGTGCGCAAGGGACCGGTCGCGCCGCGGCGAGCGGTCGAGATCGCCATCCAGGTCGCCGCGGGGCTCGCCGCCGCGCACGAAAAGGGCATCGTCCACCGCGACCTGAAGCCCGAGAATCTCTTCCTCACTCGCGACGGCGTCGCCAAGATCCTCGACTTCGGACTCGCCCGGCTCGAGCTCCCCGAGCGCGACGAGGCCGAGCTGCAGAACGCCTCGACCGTGCTCGAGACCTCGGCCGGCACCGTGCTCGGCACGGCCGGCTACATGGCGCCCGAGCAGGTGCGCGGGGAGAGGGCCGACGCGCGATCGGATCTGTTCTCGCTGGGCGTCGTGCTGCACGAGCTGCTCGCCAGCGCCAATCCGTTCCGCCGCGACTCGACGATCGAGAGCCTGAACGCCATCCTCAAGGAGGAGCCGCCCGATCTCGGCGTGGCGCCCGCCGGCGCACCTCCGGGCCTGGCGCGCCTCGTCGCGCGCCTGCTCGAGAAGGATCCCGGTCGCCGCTTCCGCTCCGCCCACGATCTGGTCTTCGCGCTCGAAGGGCTGGCCGAGACGCCGAGCGGCGCCGGCCAGCAGCCGCTCGGCGTGGCCGGATCCGCGGCGGTGAGGCGGCGTTGGCTCGCGTCGCTCGCTGCGCTCGCGCTGCTCGCCGCCGGGCTCGCGCTCGGCGCGCTCCTTCTCCGCTTCTCACCGCGCGAAGCGCCGCGCCCGGTCCGCTTCGAGATCGCTCCACCCGGTGCCGGCGGCTTCCCCTCGAACGCCGAGACCCACAACCTGGCCCTCTCGCCCGACGGGCGCACCCTCGCCTACGTCGCCCGCGAGGCCGGCCGGTCGCTGATCCACCTGCGTGATCTCGATCGCGTCGAGCCCCGGCCGATCGCCGGAACCGAGAACGCCTACTCGCCGTTCTGGTCGCCCGACGGCTCCACGCTCGCCTTTTTCGCCGGCGGCAAGCTCAAGCGCGTGGCGCGCGGCGGCGGGCCGGTGCAATCGATCTGCGAAGTCCAGGGGAGCAACACCGGCGCCTGGGGCAGCGACGGAGTGATCGTCTTCTCGCAGGGTTTCGGGCCGAACGACGGCCTCTTCCGGGTCACTGCCGGCGGCGGCAGCCCGGAGCGGCTCACCGCTTCGGGCGACGTGACGCGCTGGATGGAGTTCCTCCCCGACGGGCGGCGTTTCCTCTATTGGGCTCGTCGGCCGGACGGTGTGACCGGACAGACCGCTGTCGCGGATCTCGCCTCGGGCGAAACCAAGCCGCTCGCGGGCGTCGTTTCGCAAGCGCGCTACGCGGCGCCCGGTTGGCTCGTCTACCTGCGCGGCTCGACGCTCGTCGCCCACCGCTTCGACGCCGTTTCCGCAACGCTCGCGGGCGAACCGCTGCCCATCGCCTCCGGCGTGCCGTTCTTCTTCAATGGCTGGGGCGCCTTCTCGGTGGCGGGGCCGTACGCGCTCGCCTACCAGGTCCGGCCGGCGCCGACGGCGCTCGCCTGGTACGACCGCCACGGACGCGAGATCGGTCCGATCGGCCCGGCCGCTCATCACCTGGCGGTCAGGCTCTCGCCCGACGGCACCCAGGCCGCCGTCGCGCGCGCCGATCCCGACACCGCGTTCACCGACATCTGGATCGTCGATCTCGGGCGCGGCGGCGCCACCCGCCTGACGGACGAGCCGTATCTCGATTGGTCGCCGGCGTGGTCGCCCGACGGCCAGCTGTTGGCCTACTCCACGGTGGCGCCGGGACCCCGCTTCACGGTCACCGTGCGCCGAGTCGTCGACGGCACCAAGGTGGCCGCGCTTCCGCCACGTGCCACTTTCTTCTGGGTGCGCGGCTGGAGTCGCGCCGGCGCCTTCCTCGACGGCAACGAGCCGGCGACCGGTTGGGACCTCTGGCGTTGGCCGGCGCTCGACGCCGATCCGCAGCCGCTGCTCGCCACCGAGTTCCACGAGACGCTGGCGAGCCCGTCGCCCGACGGGCGCTGGCTCGCCTTCTACACCGGGGAGTCGGGCGGGGGCGAGATCGAGCTGATTCGGCCCGCGGCGCCGGGCCGCCGTATCCGCGTCTCGCGAGGCGCGCGCAGCGCCGTGCCGCGCTGGCGCGGCGACGGCGGCGAGCTCTTCTATGTCACGGCCGACGGCTGGCTCACCGCGATCACCGTCGGCGCCGACGAACCACCCACATTCGGGGAGCCGACGCCCCTCTTCCGCGTCGACCTCTACAACGAGGACAGCTTCGACGTCACCGCCGACGGCCAGCGATTCCTCGTCTCCGGCACGAAGCCCACGAGCTCGCTGCCGATCACCATCGCCCTCGACTGGCAGGCGGCGCTGCCGCACGATTGACCGCCGGGTTCGTATAAGTACAAAATACGCACATGAAGCGGAAACTGGTGCAGGCCGGCGGCTCGCTGGCGGTGACGCTGCCGCGCGAGGTGGTGCAGGAGTTCGAGCTCGAGAAGGGGATGACGGTCGACGTCTCGGTGCATCCGCAGACGGGCGCCGTGATCGTGCGACCGGGCGTGCGCTACTTCGAGGGCGGCAAGGTGACCAAGCGGTTCCGCAAGCTCGCCGAAAAGGTCGCCGAGGCCTACGAGGAGAGCTTCCGCGAGCTCGCGAAGTGACCGAGTACCTCTCGATCGAGCAGGTTCTCGCTCTCCACGCTCTCCAGGTCGAACGCTTCGGCGGCGCGCGGGGTCTTCGCGACCCGAGCGCGCTCGCTTCCGCCCTCGCGCGGCCGCAGATGACGTTCGGCGGCGACGACCTCTATCTCGACCCGGCGGCCAAGGCGGCGGCTCTCCTCCACTCGCTCGTCCAGAACCACCCGTTCGTCGACGGCATCAAGCGCGCCGGCGCGCACGCAGCGCTGCTCTTCCTCGCCGGAAACGGCTTCGAGCTCGCGGTGGAACCGGGCGAGTGGACGCAGCTCGTCCTCGCCGTCGCCCGCGGCGAGCTCGCGGCGGAGGCGGTCGCGATCTGGATCCGCCAGCGGCTGCGCGCGCTGGCGCCCTGAGCGGCGGCGCCGCGCCCGGCGCCAGCGTGGACGTACAATCCAGCCCTTGACTCTCGCCACCGGCGCCCGCCTCGGCCCTTACGAGATCGTCTCGCCGCTCGGCGCCGGCGGCATGGGCGAGGTCTATCGCGCCAAGGACACCCGGCTCGGCCGCAAGGTGGCGGTCAAGGTGCTGCCGGCGGAGGTGGCGAACGACCCGGAGCGGTTGCGGCGTTTCGAGCAGGAAGCGAAGGCGGCGAGCGCGCTCAACCACCCGAACATCCTCACGGTCCACGACGTCGGCACCCACGAGGGCACCGCCTACCTCGTCACGGAGCTGCTCGCGGGCGAGCCGCTGCGCGAGCGGCTGCGCGAGGGTCCGCTGCCCTGGCGTCGCGCGATCGAGATCGCCGTCCAAGTGGCGCGCGGTCTCGCCGCAGCGCACGACCGCGGCATCGTCCACAGGGATCTGAAGCCCGAGAACCTGTTCCTCACCGAGCACGGCGTCGCCAAGGTCCTCGACTTCGGCCTCGCGCGCGTCGATCGGCCCGAGCTCGCGGGCGCGAGCCTCCAGGAGGCCTCGACCGTGCTCGAGACTTCGGCCGGAACCGTCCTCGGCACCGTCGGCTACATGGCCCCCGAGCAAGTGCGCGGCGAGCGCGCCGACGCGCGCTCGGATCTCTTCGCGCTGGGCATCGTGCTCCACGAGATGCTGGCCGGTGCCAATCCGTTCCGCCGCGAGTCGGTGGTCGAGAGCCTGAGCGCGATCCTCAAGGAGAGCGCGCCGGAGCTGCCGGCGATCGTCCCGGGCGCGCCGCCCGGCCTCGCCCGCGTCGGCGCGCGACTGCTGGAGAAGCGCCCCGGGGATCGCTTCCAGTCGGCACGCGACCTCGCCTTCGCCCTCGAGGAGCTCCTCGGCGCGCCGAGCGGCGAGGTGGCTTCGCTCAGCGCCAATCGGAATGCGCGCCGCGGCTACTGGCTCGCCGCCGTTGCCGGCCTCTCCGTGCTCGGCGCTGTCCTCGCGTTCCTCGTCTGGCGCCCGACGGGCAGTCCGCCCCCGACCGCGCCCGCGGTGGCTCGCTTCCTGCTCGCGCCGCCCGAGGGAAAGACCTTCGCCGTCGACAGCAGCGGCGGCTTCGTCGCCGTCTCACCGCGCGGCGATGCGCTCGCGATCGGCGTCACCGACGAGCGAGGGCGCCAACACCTCCAGCTCCGCACGACGGGCGAGACGACGTTTCGACCGCTCCCGCACAGCGACGGAGCTCGGCTCCCGTTCTGGTCGCCCGACGGCGCGGCGATCGCCTTCGAGGCCAACGGCCGGCTACGGCGAGTCGACCTCGCGGGCGGAACGGTCTCCGACCTCGGCGAGCTCGACGCGAGCTTCTCGGGCGGCAGCTGGAGCGAGGACGGCTCGCTGCTGCTCGGCTTCGGACATCTGCTCGCGGGCCCGATTCGGGGCATCGCACGCGTCCCGGCCCTCGGCGGTGCTCCAGAGCCGGTGACCACCGTCGACGCGAGCCGCGGCGAGGTGCAGCACCTGGCGCCCGTGGCGCTGCCCGGCGGCGCCTTCCTCTACCTGGCCCGCTATCGCGATGGCACGCGCCGGATCCTCGCTGTGCCGCGGGGCGGCGGCACGGCACGACCGCTGCTCGAGTCGCAGAGCGGTGCCGCCTACGCAGCCGGCCACCTCTTCCATACCGTGGACGGACGGCTGCGCGCGCAGCGCTTCGATCCCCACACCCTCGAGCTCGCGGGCGAGCCCGCGGTGCTCTCGCCGCAGCTTCGATTCCACGTCTTTGCGAGCCGCGCCATCTTCTCGGCCGGTGAGGTCACGCTCGCGTACCAGGCCTACGGCACCGATTTCGACGAACAGCTCTATTGGTACGAGCGGGACGGCCGGGCCACTCCCGCCTTCGTTCCTTCGTGGCAGGGCGCTCCAGCGGTCTCACTCGACGGCCGACGCGTCGTTGCCGGCGGCGGGTTCGCGAGCGACGGCACGATCCACATCTGGCTCTACGACCTGGTGCGGGGTACGGCCGAGGGCCTGACGCGCACTGCCGCGAACGACGTCAACCCGACCTGGTGCGACGGCGGCCAGACTGTGGTCTTCACCCGTCAGCTCCCCGATTTCGCGAGCCAGATCGTGGCGCTCGACCTGCGCACGCGCGACGAGCGGGTCGTCCTCGAGGAGCCGCAGGTCCTCGCCCTCCATTGCGAGGGCGACGGGAGCCGGCTCCTCCTGCGGTCGGGCTCGCCGGAAGGTTTCGCCTTCGAGCTTCTCGACCTCGCCTCGGGCGAGCGGGAGCGGCTGGCGGCGGGAGACCTGCCCGGCTGGCGGCGGGCGACGATCGCCCCCGGCGGCCGCTGGCTGGCGAGCGCCGACGCCGTCGATGGCGAGGCGCGAGTCTTCGTCTGGGACCTGACCGGTGCGACACCACGAATCCAGATTGCGCGCGGCGCGCGCGAACCACGTTGGACGCCGGATGGCCGGGAGCTCATCTTTCTCGGCGACGACGCTGCGCTCTACTCCGTGGCCGTGACGCCATCGGGCGGAGGCGTCGACTTCGGCTCGCCCCGCCGGCTCTTTCCCGTGCGCGCCTCGCAGTATGGCACCGCCTACTCGCTCGCCGGCGACGGCCGCATCCTCGTCAACATCCAGATCGCCGACGCGACCGTGGCGCCGCTCACCGTCATCGTCGGCTGGCGGGCGCTGCTCGGGCGGCGCTGAGGTCCGGCACCGAGGCTGACGACGACGTACACTTCGATCTGCCTTGACCCTGAACCCGGGCGCCCGCCTCGGCCCCTACGAGATCGTCTCGCCGCTCGGCGCGGGCGGCATGGGGGAGGTCTATCGTGCCAAGGACACCCGCCTCGGCCGCGAGGTGGCGGTCAAGGTGCTGCCGGCCGACGTGGCGAGCGATCCCGACCGCTTGCGCCGCTTCGAGCAGGAGGCGCGCGCGGCGAGTGCGCTCAATCACCCTCACATCCTCACCGTGTACGACGTCGGCGCCGAGGGCGGCACGAGCTACCTCGTCACCGAGCTGCTCGTCGGCGAATCGCTGCGCGAGCTCGTGCGCAAGGGCCCGCTCGCGCCCGCACGCGTCGGTGAGCTCGCCATCCAGATCGCCAAGGGCCTCGCCGCGGCGCACGAGAAGGGCATCGTCCACCGCGATCTCAAGCCCGAGAACCTCTTCCTGACTACCGACGGCGCCGTCAAGATCCTCGACTTCGGCCTGGCGCGCGTCGCGCCCGAGCCGACGACTGCGAGCGAGCTCGCCCGCGCCCCGACCGTCGAGGAGCTGACCCGCGAGGGCACGGTGCTCGGCACCGTCGGCTACATGTCTCCCGAGCAGGTGCGCGGCGAGCCGGCCGACGTGCGGAGCGACCTCTTCGCCCTCGGCTGCGTGCTCTACGAGCTCGCGACCGGCCGCCGCGCCTTCGCCCGCGAAACTTCCGCCGAGACGCTGACCGCGATCTTGCGCGACGAGCCGGACGAGCTCGACTCGCAGTCGAGCCGTCTGCCGCCCGCGCTGCGGCGCATCGTCCGGCGCGCCCTCGCCAAGGATCCCGCCGACCGCTTCCCCTCCGCTCGCGAGCTCGCGATCCAGCTCGGCGAGGCGAGCGCCGCTGCGCGCGAGACGGCGCCGCGGGCGCGAACGAAGCTTGTCGCGCTCGTCGCCGCCACGGCGCTCGTCGTCGCCGTCGCGGCTCTCCTGCTGCGCCGCGCGCCGGCGCCCTCGTCGTCGCCCGCAGCCGCCGGCGCGAGCGTCGCTCGCGTCGCGTCGATCGCCGTCCTGCCGCTCGAGAATCTCTCGGGAGACAGCGAGCTCGACTACCTCCGATTGGCTCTCGCCGACGCCATGACGACGCTCCTCAGCCGCACGCCCTCGCTCGCCGTGCGCCCGTTCACGCGCTCGCGCGCTCTGACGACGGCGCTCTCCGATCCCGCCGCGGCCGGCCGTGAGCTGCACGCCGCCGCCGTGCTTACCGGCCACCTGCTCGCCGAAGGGAGTGATCTGAGGCTGGCGCTCGAGGCGTTCGACGTGGTCGAGAATCGCGTGCTCTGGCGCCAGAGCTTTGCCGTGGCGAGGGACGACCTGCTGGCGCTCGATCACGAGATCGCGCGCCGAATCGAGAGCGAGCTCCTGCCTGCGATCGGCTTCGCCGGCGCCGGCCGCACGCCCGGCGCTGTGCCGCGAAATCCCGAGGCTTACGACCTCTTCCTGCGCGCCGTCGCCCTCCCCTGGGTGAAGCCCGCAGCGATCGACCTCCTGCAGCGCTCGCTGGCGCTCGATCCGCAGTTCGCGCCGGCCTGGTCGGCACTCGGGCTGCGCCACTATCAGGAGGCGCACTTCAGCGGCGGCGGCGCGGCCGCGCTCGACCGTGCCCTGATCGCCTTCGAGCGAGCTCTGGCGCTCGATCCCGACTCGATCGAGGCGGTCGTCGGCTTCGTCTACGCGTGGACCGAATCGGGCGATCTCGAGGTCGCCTTCGACACCGCCGCGGCGCTCGTCGCCAAGCGGAGCGACAGCGCCACCGCGCGCGGCGCGCTCGCCTACGTACTGCGCTACGGCGGGCTGCACGAGCGGGCGGCCGAGCTCTGCGCGGAGGGACTGCGCCTCGACGCGCGCGAATCGCACCTCGGTCACTGCACGTGGATCGCGCTCGAGCTCGGCGACTACCCGCGTGTGCGCGAGTTCATGCGCACACGGGTCGATTCGGAGTGGCACAGCTACGTCGAGCTCCACCTGGCGTTACACCAAGGAGGACGCGACCAGGCCCGCGCGGCGGCGGCGCTGCTGAAGGATCCCAGCGACTGGAAGATCGAATTCCTCGCCGCCTACCTCTCGGGCGCCCCCGCCGCCGAGGTCCGGCGGCTCTTCGACGAGCAGACCGGCGCTGGCCGCCGCGCCGTCACCGACGGCGACTTCGACCTCACGCTCGCGGCGTTCGCCGCCTACGCAGGCCTCGACGACCTCGCGCTCGCCCAGCTGCGCCGCGGCATCGAGCGCCGTTTCTGCGGCGTGGTGCGCCTCGAGCGCGACCCGCTGCTCGCGCCGCTGCGCGGGCGGCCGGAGTTCGAGGTCCTGCGCCGCGAAGCCGAGGCCTGCCGCGACCGCTTCGTCGCCCACCTGCGGCAGGTCGGCTCGCCGTACGCGCCGGGCTGAGACGCGGCAGGTGCGCCGCTACTTGTAGCGCCTGCCCCCCTTGACCACGATGTCCACGTCTTTCAGGAGACCGATCTCGGCCAGCACGTCGCCGCGGACGGCGATGACGTCGGCGAGGGCGCCGGGCTCGAGCGTGCCGAGTTGGTGCTCCATGCCGAGGAAACGCGCGGGCCAGCGGGTAGCGGACATGATCGCTTCGGAAGCGCTCATCCCGAGCTCGACGAACTTCGCGAGCTCGCGCCAGGTCGAGTCAGTGTGGAAGTTGCCCGGTATGCCCGAGTCGGTGCCGACGAGCAGCGTCACGCCCGTCTCGCGCAGCTGGCGAAACTTGTCCGCCAGCGTCGGCACGCGGCGGAAGGTGAGCACGAAGTAGTCGAGGTTCGTGATCTTGCCGAAGGAGTCGCGGATGTCGCGGGCGATCTCGGCCGGCATGTCGCGCTGCCACTCGGGGTCGTCGAGCCGCTCGGGGAACTCGCGCGCCGTATAGTCGGCCAAGTAGAGCCCCTCGATCGTCGGGCACCAGTAGAGCGAGGCGTTGCGCTTCCTCAGGCCGGCGAGGACGTCCTCCGGGTAACCGGGCGCGGTGGCGAGACCGGTGTGCTCGAAGCCGTCGACGCCGTGCGCGAGGCCCCTGCGAATCTCGTCCTCGCGGTGGCCGTGGGCGATCACCTTCTTGCCCGCCCGATGCGCCGTCTCGACGATCGCCGCGACCTCGGCGTCGGTCAACTGGTCCTGGTCGATGAGTTTGATGAAGTCGACGCCGGCGTCGATCAGCTTCTGCGTCTTGCCGCGCGCGTCGTCGGCGCCGTCGATGCCCCAGCGGAACTCCTTCTCGTACTCCTCGTAGGGAGCGCGCTGCAGGAACGGCCCCGAGGCGAAGACGCGCGGCCCCGGGATCTCGCCCTTCGCGATCCGCTCGCGCACCGGCAGGATGTCCTCGAGGCGCGCGCCGAGGTCGCGCACGGTCGTCACCCCGGACGTCAGCAGCTGCTTCGCCGCGATCGGCATGATCTCGTCGCGGAAGCGCGGCATGTAGGTCAGGTCCCAGTGCCGGTAGTCGGCGTGGCCGAGGATCATGAGATGCACGTGCATGTCCGCGAGCCCGGGCAGCACCGTCATCCCCTCGGTCGAGATTCGTTCGACGCCCTCCGGCACCGCGATCTCGCTCGCAGGCCCGACGGCGACGATGCGCTCGCCCGCGATCAGCACCACGCCGTCGCGGATCGGCGGCCCGCCGTAGCCGTCGAGCACCTGCCCGCCGACGAGGGCGAGGGTGGGCCGCGGCGCCTCGTCGGCCGCGGCAGGCACGGCGGCGCTGAGCGCGAGGACGGCGACGAACGCGGCGCGAGGTCGAAGTGCTCCCATGCCGCGAAGTCTAGCGACTCGCCGCCGGCGCGCGGCATAGAATCGTGGCGTCATGAGTCAACCGATCCGCATCGCCGTCACCGGCGCCGCCGGCCACATCGGCTACGCCCTCACCTTCCGCCTCGCCGCCGGCGAGCTGCTCGGCAGCAACCGTCCCGTCGTCCTGCAGCTGCTCGAGATCGAGCCGGCGATGGGTGCGCTCGAGGGCGTCTGCATGGAGCTCTCCGACTGCGCCTTCCCGCTCCTCGACGGCCTGCTCGCCACCGCCGACCCGAACGAGGCGTTCGCCGGCGCCGAGGTCTGCTTCCTGGTGGGCGCCCGGCCGCGCGGTCCCGGCATGGAGCGCAAGGACCTGCTCGCGGCCAACGGCGGCATCTTCGGTCCGCAAGGCCGGTCGATCGCCGAGCACGCGTCGCCCGAGGTGCGCGCCCTCGTCGTCGGCAACCCGGCCAACACCAACTGCCTGATCGCGGCCTCGGCGGCGGCGAAAGTCGGCAACCAGCCGAGACCGCGCCAGTTCCACGCCATGACGCGCCTCGACCACAACCGCGCCCTCTCGCAGCTGGCGGCGAAGAGCGGCGTCCACTCGCGCGACATCTCGCGGATGACCATCTGGGGCAACCACTCGTCGACCCAGTTCCCCGACATCGCGCACGCCACGATCGCGGGCCAGCCGGCGACCGACCGCGTCGACGCGGCGTGGTACCGGGAGACGTTCATCCCCACCGTGCAGCAGCGCGGCGCCGCGGTCATCCAGGCGCGCGGCGCCTCGTCGGCGGCCTCGGCGGCCTCGGCGGCGATCGACCACGTGCGCGACTGGATGTTCGGCACGCGCGACCACGATTGGGTGTCGATGGCGGTGCCGTCGGACGGCAGCTACGGCATCGATCCCGGCGTCGTCTTCAGCTACCCGTGCGTGTGCTCGAACGGCGACTACCAGGTCGTTCTCGGCCTCGAGATCGACGAGTTCAGCCGCGGCCGGCTCGAGGCCACCGACCGCGAGCTGCGGGAAGAGCGCGCCGCGGTCGAAGAGCTGCTCGCCTGAGGCCGATCGTCCGGTGAGCGCGCGCGGCCGGCGGCGACGAGCGTCCGCGCGCGCGCTGCTCGCGGAGCTCGCAGCGCTGCGCCTGCGCTTCGGCGGCGAGGCGGCCGGCGCCAAGCGGCGCCTGCTCGCCGCGCTCGCCAGCCGCCGGCTCGCCACGGCCGACGACGTCCTCCGCCTCCACGACCTGCTCGTCTTCTGGCGCGCCTACCCGGACGACGCCGAGCTCCTCGCCGCGGTCGAGCGCCAGCTCGCCCGCTTCGGCCGCCGCGCCGACCTGCGCCGCTGCCGCCGCGCGCTCGCCGATTCGGGGATCGCCGGCTGCGACATCGCCTACCCGTTCTTCTACGCCACCGCCGTGCGGCTGGCCGAGCGCTACCCGGACCGGCTGCGTGTCGATTGGCCGGCGTGGGAGGCGCGGGGCGAGCTCGAGGATCTGCTCCACCTGTTGCTCCCCTACTCCGAGTCGCCGATGGTCGACGAGGAGAGCCGCAGCCCGCGCGAGTGGCTCGCGCTGCTCAAGGGGCGGCGCGAGGCCGACGGCGCCTTCCTCGCCCGCCGCTTCGCGGCACTCGCCGGCGACGAGCTCGTGCGCGAGACCCTCTTCGAGCGGCTCTCGCCGGCGATGGTGCTCGCGGGCGGGCCGGCGACTCCGTCGCACACCCGCGCCAAGGCGCCGGTGGCGCGGATCGCCTTTCAGCGCCGACCGCTCGCTGGCGGCCGTCCCGCTCTCGGGCGCTTCCTCGCCGCGGCCCGCCCGCGGATCCGCGAGCTCTCGCCGCGCGCTGGGGCGCTCTACGTCGAGCTGGCGCGCGACGCGATGGTGACGAGGAGCCGCGACCTCGACGCCTTCGCCTGGGGCGACGCGCGCGACGTGCGCCTGGTCGAGCACGGCGAGGGCCTCGCTCTCGCCGTCATCGGCCAGATCCCGGAGCGCCGGCTGGTGCTCGAGTCGGTCTACGGCGCGCTCACCCTGAAGAACGGCGTGCCGATCGGCTACGTGCTGCTCTCCTCGCTCTTCGGCTCGACCGAGATCGCCTACAACGTTTTCGACGCCTACCGCGACGCCGAGGCGGCAGCGGTCTTCGCGCGCGTCGTCGCGACCGCGCGCGCCGTCTTCGGCGCCACGAGCTTCTCGATCGACCCCTACCAGCTCGGCGGCTTCGGCAACGACGAGGGCCTCGCCTCGGGCGCCTGGTGGTTCTACTACAAGCTCGGCTTCCGCCCGCGCGACCGCGACGTGCGGCGCGTACTGCGCGGCGAGCTCGCAGCGATGAGGAAGGATCCCGGGCATCGCTCGAGCCGCGCGACGCTGGCGCGGCTGGCGGCCGAGCACGTCTTCCTCGACCTCGGCGCCGAGGCGGGCGTCGCCCTCGGCGCGCTCTCGCCCGGCCGGGTCGGACGCCGCGTCGCCGAGCGCCTGGCGGCGCGCTACGGCGCCGACCGCGAGCGCGGGCTCGACGAAGCGTCGGCGGCCGCCGCGGCGCGCCTCGGCGTGCGCAGCTTCGCCGGCTGGAGCCCTGGCGAGCGGCTGTGGTGGCGGCGGTGGAGCCCGCTCGTCGCCCTCGTGCCGGACGTCGAGCGTTGGAGCGCCGCCGAGCGCCGCGCCGCGGTCCGCGTCGTGCGCGCGAAGGGCGGCCGCCGCGAGTCGGAGTACGTGCGGCGCTTCGATGCCCACCCGCAGCTGCGCCGTGCGCTGCTCCGCCTGGCGACGCCGGAGTAGGCTCGCCGGCCATGGCTGACCGCGGACGCGAGTTCTCCGTTCTCGTGCTGATCTCACTGCTCGAGACGGCGCTGCCCGCCGCGACACTGAAGGCGCCGGCGCCGTACGTCCTCGTCCTCGGCACGGCGCAGGACGGCGGCATCCCGCACCTCGGCGGGCGCGCCGCGCCCGACGAGGCGGCGCGCCGCGATCCCGCGCACCGCCGGCTCGTGGCCTCTCTCCTCGTCGTCGATCCGGCCTCCGGCGGGCGCTGGCTCGTCGACGCCTCGCCCGACCTCGCGGCGCAGCTCGACCGCGCCGAGGCGCTGGCGCCGGTGCGAGCCGTCGAAAGCGGCCGGCCGCCGATCCTCGACGGGATCTTCTTGACCCACGCCCACATCGGTCACTACCTCGGCCTCGCCCAGCTCGGGCGAGAGGTCTATTCGGCCGACCGCGTGCCGGTCTACGGCTCGGCGCGAATGAGCGAGTTCCTCTCCACGCACGGCCCCTGGGAGCAGCTCGTGCGGCTCGGCCAGATCGTCCCGCGCACGATCGCCCCCGGCGAGCGCGTCGAGCTCGCACCCGGACTCGCCGTGACGCCGTTCCTCGTCCCCCACCGCGACGAGTACACCGATACCTTCGGCCTCGAGATCCGCGGTCCGCATCGCGCGCTCCTCTACATTCCCGACATCGACAAGTGGGAGCGCTGGCAGGAGTCGATCGAGACGCGTCTCGCCCGCGTCGACGTGGCGCTGCTCGACGCCACCTTCTTCGCCGACGGCGAGGTCCCCGGCCGCGCCATCGCCGAGATCCCCCACCCCTTCGTGGTCGAGTCGCTCGCCCGCTTCGCGCAGCTCCCGGAGGACGCGCGCCGCAAGATCGTCTTCACCCACTTGAACCACACCAACCCCGCCGCCCTGCCCGGCACCGCCGAGCGCCGCGCGATCGAGGCCGCCGGGATGCGCGTCGCCGAGGAGATGGAGCGCATCGACCTGTAGGGCGTGAAAGGCTACGGCGCGTGGGGGAGCGACCGCGGGTCGTGATCGTCGGCGGCGGCTTCGGCGGCATCTCTGCCGCCGAAGGCCTGGCGCGAGCGCCCGTCGACGTCACGCTCCTCGACCGCGAGAACCACCACGTCTTCCAGCCCCTCCTCTACCAGGTGGCGACCGCTCACCTCGCCCCCGGCAACATTGCGGCGCCGATCCGCCAGATCCTGCGCGACCAGGCGAACGCGACAGTGCTCCTCGGCGAGGTGACCGGCGTCGACGCGGCGGAGCGCAGCGTGCACTTCGCGCCGCCGGGCGCGTTGGCGCGCGCGCTCGCCTACGACTTCCTCGTCCTCGCGACCGGCGCCTCGCCCTCGTACTTCGGCCACGACGAGTTCGCCCTCCACGCGCCCGGGCTGAAGACGCTCGCCGACGCCACGGCGCTGCGCTACCGCACGCTCGCCGCCTTCGAGCGCGCCGAGCTCGAAAGCGATCTCGGGCGGCGGCGCGCGCTCCTCACCTTCGTCCTCGTCGGCGCCGGCCCGACCGGCGTCGAGATGGCCGGCGCCCTGGCCGAGCTCGCGCGCGAGACGCTGGCCGACGAGTTCCGGCGCTTCGATCCGCGCGCCACGCGCATCGTGCTGCTCGAGGCCGGCCCGCGCATCCTGCCGACCTTCGACGCCGCGCTCGCCGAGCGCGCCCGCCGGCGGCTCTCGGCGATGGGCGTCGAGGTGCGCGTCGGCCAGCCAGTCGAGCGCGTCGACGCCGAGGGCGTGATCGTCGGCGGCCTGGGCATCGCCGCCGAGAACGTCTTCTGGACCGCCGGCGTCCGGCCGTCGCCGGTGGCGAGCTGGCTGGGCGCCGAGAGCGACCGCGTCGGGCGGGTGCGGATGAGTCCGGATCTCACGGTGCCGGAACGGCCGGAGATCTTCGTCATCGGCGACGTCGCGGCCCTCGAGCAGGACGGCCGCCCGCTGCCGGGCGTGGCGCAGGTGGCGATGCAGCAGGGAAGCTACTCCGCCGAGGTCATCGCTCGCCGCGTCGGCGGGAGGCCCGTGCCGCCGCCGTTTCGCTACCGCGACAAGGGCAACCTCGCGGTCGTCGGGCGCAACTTCGCGGTGCTCGAGCGGGGGCGGTGGAAGAGCGGAGGCTTCGTCGCCTGGCTCGTCTGGGCGTTCGTCCACATCCGCTTTCTCACCCTCTTCCACAATCGCGTTCTGGTCTTCGCCCAGTGGGCATGGACCTACCTCACCCGCCAGCGCGGCTCGCGCCTGATCCTCGGCAAGAGGTGATGCACGATCCCGCGGACCGGTAGAATCCGGTTCGAGCCGAGCGCCCCGCCATGCCTCTCTACGAATACCGCTGCCCCGCCTGCCGCGCCCGCTTCGAGCTGCTGCAGCGCATGGGCGAGTGCGCCGATGCCGTGCGCTGTCCGGAGTGCGGCGCCGCCCATGTCGAGCGCCAGCTTTCGACCTTCGCCGCCGGCCACGCCGGCGCCATGTCGTTCGCCGACACGGTCGGCGGCTGTGGCCGGCCGCAGTGCGGCGCCGGTTTCACCTGAGCCAACTGACGCCGGCCCGGGCGGCCGGCGAGTGCAGCGAGAGCCGATTCAGCCGCGGCGGTGCTTCGCCTCCGCCAGGGCGAGCACCGCGTCGAAGATGGCGAGCGCCTCGTCGACCTCGGCGCGGGTGACGACGAGGGGCGGCGTCAGGCGCAGAGTGTTCCTGCCGCAGCCGAGCACGAGCAGGCCGTGCTCGAAGGCGAGCTGGACGACGTCGTCGCGCAGCGCCGGCGCACGCTGCTTGCTGTCGCGGTCGCTGACCAGCTCGACGCCGATCATCAGCCCCTTGCCGCGCACCTCGCCGATCGCAGGGTGGCGCTCGGCGAGCTTCAGGAGCTCCTCGAGGGTATAGGCGCCGACGGCGGCGGCGTTGTCGAGAGCGCCGCCCTCGATGACGCCGATCGTGGCCAGCGCCGCGGCGCAGGCGAGCGGATTGCCGCCGTAGGTGTTGCCGTGCGTGCCCGGGCCCCAGGTGGCAACCGATTTCTTCGCGATCATCGCGCCCAGGGGCACGCCGGAGGCGATCCCCTTGGCGCTCGTGACGATGTCGGGCTCGATGCCCCAGTGCTCGATCGCCCACCATTGGCCGGTGCGCCCCATCCCCGACTGCACCTCGTCGAGGACGAGGAGGATGCCGTGGCGATCGCAGAGCTCGCGCAGGCGCGGAAAGAACGACGCTGGCGGCACGACGTAACCGCCCTCGCCCTGGATCGGCTCGACGAGGATCGCTGCGATCTCCTCCGGCGGCGCGTCGTGGACGAAGACGACCTCCTCGAGGTAGTCGACGACCGCCTCGCCGATGTCGCTCGTCGCCGGATCGAAGGCGAGCCGTGGCCGATAGGGGTCGGGGTACGGCACGTGCGTCACGCCCGGCATGGTCGGGAAGAACCCCTTGCGCTGCGTGATCTTCGACGAGGTGAAGGCGAGCGCCCCCATGGTGCGCCCGTGGAAGCCGCCATAGAAGCCGACGAAGCGGGGCCGCTTCGTGTGGTAGCGCGCCAGCTTGATCGCCGCCTCCACCGCCTCGGCGCCCGAGTTGGCGAGAAAGACGGTCGAGTCCTCGGCGAACGGCGCGATGCGGTCGAGCGCCTCGGAGAGCTCGACCCACTTCTCGTGGTGATAGTCCGACGAGATGTGGAGGAACTTCTCCGCCTGCACCTGGATCGCGCGCACGACGTCGGGATGGCCGTGGCCGGTCGAGCAGACGGCGATGCCGGCGGCGAAATCGAGAAAGCGATTGCCGTCGACGTCCCAGACCTCGCAGCCCTTGCCGCGCGCGATGACGAACGGTCGGTCACGCGGATACGACGGCGAGATGTGCGCCGCGTCGCGCGCCAGGATCGCCTGCGCCTTCGGCCCCGGAACCTCCAGCCTTCGTATCGCCATCGTCGCTCCTCCGGCTCGCGTCCGGCGCTCATCCTGCGAGAGAACGGCGGAGGCTGTCCAGCGCGACCGGAATCCAGCCGCGCAGAGCGTTGCCCAGGCGCACGCGGTGGGCGCGCACGAGGTCGCGCGGGCGGAGCGTCGCCTCGGCCACGCGGCCCGCGCGCAGGAGCGACTCGCGGAAGACGCCGGCGAGGAGCCCCGCCTCGCGCGACGGCGTCAGCCACTCGCCGCCTCGCGTCTGCACAAAGAGGTTCGTCCGCGTCCCCTCGGTGAGCTCGCCGTGCTCGTTGACCAGCAGCACCTCGTCCACTCCTGCGGGCGCGCTCTCGCGCGCCCGCTCGTAGAGCGTCCTGTTGGTCGTCTTGTGAAAAACAAAGACTTCCATTGAAGGGATCGGGTCCCCGGCGATGGCGACACTCCAGGCACGCCGATCGCCGGAGAAAGGAGAGGCCTCGATTCTCACCGAGCCGTCCCGCGCCAGGAGCAGTCGAATGCGGTGCGAGCACGGCGGCAGCTCCGCGCAGCGGCCGAGCACTTCCGCCCTCACACCCCCTTCAATGGAAGTCTCTGTCCTTGAAAGAGAGAACTCGAAGAAATCGGCCGAGGCGGCGAGGCGCTCGAAGTGGAGGTCGAGAAGCTCGATGCCGCGCCCGGGCCGGAAACGCATCGTCTCGACGAGCTCGAACTCGGGCGGCGGGCCGTCGAGCACGCGCGCCTTGTCGAGGCACTCGCGCCACTCCGCAATGGCGTCGGAGTCCCAGGTCACGCCGCTGCCGACGCCGTAGCGGAAGCGACCGGCGCGCAGATCGAGCTCGAGGGTGCGGATCGCCACCGCGAAGCGCGCCCGGCCGCCGGGGGCGACGCAACCGACTGCGCCGCAATAGACGCCGCGCGGCGCGCTCTCGAGCTCGCGGATGAGCCGCATCGTCGCCGGCTTGGGCGCGCCGGTGACCGAGGCGCAGGGGAAGAGCGCGGCGAAGAGCTCGGGCAGGCGCGCCGCCGAGCGTGCGGCGACGGTCGAGGTCATCTGCCAGACGGTCGGGTAGCGCTCGACGGCGAGGCGCTCCTCGACCGCGACCGAGCCGGCCGCCGCGACGCGGCCGAGGTCGTTGCGCACCATGTCGACGATCATCAGGTTCTCGGCGCGCTCCTTCTCACTACCGGCGAGCTCGGCGGCGAGATGCCGGTCCTCTTCGCCGAAGCGCCCGCGCGGTCGAGTCCCCTTCATCGGCCGCATCACGACGCGCTCGCCGTCGCGCTCGAAGAAGAGCTCGGGGGAAAGCGAGACCAGCGCCCAGCCATCGCCCTCGAGCAGCGCTGCGTACGGCGCCTCGCGAGGAGCGACGAGGCGTGCGAAGAGGTCGCTCGCACGCCCTGAAAAGCTTCCATCGAAGGGAAAGACGAGATTCACCTGGTAGGTCTCGCCTGCCGCGATCTCCTCGCGGATCCTGGCGATCGCGGCGGCGTGATCCGGCTCGGCGAGGCCCGGCGCACGCCGCCCGAACTCTGCTTCCCCTTCAATGGAAAGTTTTTCCCGCGTTCGCGGCGCGGCGAAGAGCGAGAACGCCGCGAGCGGTGCCGGGCCGGCGGCGGGAGGATGTGCGACGAGCGCCGGGTCGAAGGCCGGCGCCGCCTCATAGCCGACGAAGCCGACCGCCCAGAGGCCTCGGGCGGCGGCCTGCTCGGCGCGCGCGAGCAGCGCGGGCACCTCGCCCGGCGCGCACGTGACGAGCGCTTCGACCGGATCGTCGAAGACGAGGAAGCGGTCGCTCCCCGGCTCGGCGCGCACGAGCGCGCGGCGGATGCCGTCGGTCACACGCGGGATTCTCTCGCGGCGCGCTCAGCCGGCGTCGCGGCGGGCGGCGGCGAGCTTCTCGTCGACCCGCCGCTCGGCGAGCCGGAAGGGCGGCAGCCCCTCGCGCTCGGCGGCGGTGAAGAGCTCGGCGAGATCGTCGCCGATGCGCTCGACGCGCGCCACCGTGGCCGCGGCATCGAGCTCGCCGCGCTCGAAATGGAGCGACAGGATGCCGCCGGCCGAGACGACGAAGTCGGGGGTGTAGAGGATGCCGCGGCGGTGGAGCTCGTCGCCGATCTCGGCGCTCGCAAGGGGGATATTCGCCGCACCGCAGATGGCGCGGCAGCGCAGCCGCTCGATCGACGCCGCGGTCAGGACGCCGCCCGCGGCGCTCGGGGAGAGCACGTCGCATTCGACGGCCAGGATCTCCTCCGGCGCGACGACGTCGGCGCCCGTCGCTCGGGCGACGGCGCGCGCCCGCCCGGCGTCGATGTCGGCGACGACGAGCCGCGCGCCGGCCTCGGCCAGCCGCGGCGCCAGGCGGCCGCCGACCTCGCCCAGACCCTGCACGGCGACGCTCAGGCCGGCCATTCCGAGGCCGAGCCGCGCCGCGGTCGAGCGGATGCCGGCCGCGACGCCGGTGGCGGTGAGATCGGAGGCATCCGGTCCGCAGCCGCCGAAGGCGCCGTCGCCTCCGTCCGCACGCTTGGGCACGTGCTCGAAGGCCCGCGAGATCGATGCCATGAACTCGACGTCGCCGTGGTCGACGCCCATGTCGCCGCCGGTGACGAATCGCCCCTCGAGCTCGACGATCGCGCGAGCGAAGGCGGCGAGGAGCGCGCGCTTGCCGGGCGCCGCCGGGTCGGCGTCGATGACCGCCTTGGCGCCTCCCATCGCGAAGCCGGCGTAGGCCGCTTTGTAGGTCATGGCGCGAGAGAGGCCGAGGGCGTCGGCGACCGCGTCGTCGAAGCGCGCGTACTTGCGCATCCGCGTCCCGCCCACGGCCGGCCCCAGGGCCCACGAGTGGATGGCGACCACGGCGCGCAGGCCGGTCGCCGGATCGTGCATCGCGATCACCCGCTCGTGGCCGAGCTCAGCGGCGAGGTCGAGGGCGGTGGGTGTCCCGCTCACGGCTCGTCAACCTCGTCGAGGCCGGGGGCGACGACCGCGAGTCCGTGCGCCCGGGCCGCTTCCGCCAGACGCAGGTCGTAGCAGACGAAGAAGTCGGGCGGCGGAGACAGATCGAGCGCGGTCGCGAGATGGATCGCGTCGAGAGTGCGGAGCGGCCGCGGCGTGATCTCTGCGGCGCGAGTCAAGATCTCGTCCGACGGGCGTCGCAGGTTGATCCGGTCGAGGAGGGCCCGTGCCCTCGACAGCAAGACCTCCGCGGTGTCGGCCCTCCGCAGCGCTCTCAGAACTTCGACGCGGACGATCAAGGTCGAGGCGAGCAGCGACGGGCTTTCGAAGAATCTCGTCAGAGCCTCGCTCTCTGGCTCGTGACGAAAGAGCTTGGCGAGGGCGGAGGCGTCGACGTAGACGATCGGAGGGGTCAGAACTCCTCCTCGTCACGCATTTCGAGGAGGATCTCCGTCAGCGTCTTCTGGCCAGGCAGAGCGGGCAACGGCGGGTTCTCTCGAAGCCAGTCGCCGAGGCTCCCCTTCGCCGGAATCATCTTGCCTTCGGCGACGAGGCGTGCGATCGGGTCCTGCTCCGGCGGCAGCGGCACGAGCAGCGCCACCGTCCGGCCGTGCTCGGTGACTTCGAGGCGCTCACCCTCCTTGACCCGATCGAGGTAGACGGAGAGGTTTTGCCGCAGCTCTCGCACGCCGACGCGAGCCGCGGCGCGCTTCGGATCGGAGCCCCTCTTCGCCATGGAGCACATGG
The DNA here is from genome assembly GCA_036397015.1 of Thermoanaerobaculia bacterium. Classification (GTDB taxonomy): domain Bacteria; phylum Acidobacteriota; class Thermoanaerobaculia; order Multivoradales; family JAGPDF01; genus JACTMI01. The sequence goes on along the minus strand of DASWJT010000104.1, from coordinate 24,556 downwards.
TAGCACAATCGCCCGCTCGGCCGCTCAGCGCGGGATCAGGTACGCCACCGCGAAGCCGACCTGGGCGGCCATCATCATCAGGTACATATGGCGCCAGCTCGGGTGGTTCTCGGTTTTCGTCAGCTCGTCGGGGTCGCGCAGGATCAGGTAGACGGTGTAGATGCCCCACGCGGTCAACAGCGCGCCGAGCGCCGTCAACGCCCAGGCGTTGCCGGTGAGGATCGGATGCGACGGGTTCTGCGGGTCGGGAAGGTGGGCGAAGAGCGGCACGAGCAGCCAGGGGAAGACGAAGAACGGCGCGATGATCCACGCTGCCTTCTTCGGCCCGTGCAGGATCGGCAGCGTCTTGCAGCCGCCGGCGCGGTCGCCTTCGATGTCCGCGAAATCCTTGGTCGACGCCGCGCCGACGAGGAAGAACAGGAAGACGGAGCCGATCGCCCACGGCTCCCAGTGGCCGACGCGCGCCACCATCGCCCAGCCGGCGACTTTCAGCAGGCACCCGCGCGGCACCGCGATCGTCCAGTTCGCCCACATTCCTCGCGCCTTGGTGCGGCCGAGCGCGGGGACCGAGTAGACGAAAGTGGAGACGAGCGCGACCGCGTAAATGAAGAACGTCTCGTGCCAGGCGAGCGGCGCCGTCAGCTTGTCGAGCCAGCCGGTGTGCGGGTAGACGACGACGAGCCACGTCGGAACGACGCCGAGGAAGTACATCGCCCAGGTCAATCGCCACGCCTCGCGGAGCGACAGCGCGCCGGTGACGAGCGGCCGTCCCGGCTTGTTGAGCCGGTCGATCTCGAGGTCGTAGATCTGATTGATGGCGTTGTTCGCGGCATTGAGGAAGGCCGCGCAGAGCGAGCCGAGCGCGACGGTGAGGACGACCGAGAGCGTCAGCGCCCGGTCGGGGTCCGGGTTGTGCACCGAGCCCCAGGCGCAGACCGCGCCCGAGACGATGCCGAGAAGCGGCGGCAGCAGGGTGAACGGCCGCGCGAGCTGCACGTAGTGGCCGAGCTTCTTCATCGCGAGCCCAGGAGCAACCAGTGTCCGAGCCCGGCGGCGAAGAGCGCGCCGGCGAGCGTGTTGAGGAAGTTGACGGCGTCGTTGTCGACGAGGCCGCGTCGCTCGAGCGTCGCGCCGGCGAGCGATTCGAGCGTCGTGGCGACGAGAGCGGCGGCGACGACGACAGCGACGCCCGCCGCCGGATAGAGGCCGGCCGCGGAGCCGAGCCCGGCGACCACGAGCGAGCCGGCGACGCCCGCCAGCGTCCCTTCGAGCGACACCGCCCCCTGGGTGCCGCGCGGCACCGCCCGCAGGGTGGTGATGAGGAAGGTGCGGCGTCCGATCACCTGACCGATCTCGGAAGAGCAGGTGTCCGCGGTGGCGGTGGCGAAGGCGCCGGCGAGCGCCAGCGCGAAGAGCACCGGCTCGCCGGTGGTCGCCGCGAAGACCGCGGCCAGCGCCGGCACCGTGGCTTTCGCGAAGGCGTTGCGCGCGCCGCGGCGACCGCCCTTCTCCTGCGCCAGCCTCGCCTTCGCCTTCGGCTCGTAGCCGAACTTGGTCGCCAGCGTGCCGAGGACGAAGAAGGCGAGCAGCAGGAGAAAGCCGCGCCAGCCGAGGAAGGCCCAGATCGTCGAGCCGAGGAGCACGCCGGCCGCCGCCCCCGAGCGATCGACGCCGCGCGCCGCGTACGCCGCCGCGGCGAGCGCCAGATTGACCGCCAGGCCGACGCCCAGTCGCGCGGCGAAGGCCGCCGTGGTCACGACGCCCCAGCCGCCGGCCGTGAGCGTCAGGCAATAGAGCGCGAGCGCCGCCACCAGCGGCACGCCGAAGTTGTCGTCGAGCCCCTGCGGCTGCGATTCGAGGAGCGCGGCTAATGCCGCGGCGGCGAGTGAGATGGCGAGCGCGAAGCCGGGCGCGTAGGCGCCCGGAGCGGTCCACGCGAGCAGCGCGAAGGCGCCAGCGCCACCGCAGGCGAAATAGGCGAGCGTCCCCGCCCAGCTCTTGCTCGCATTCCAGGGCAGCGGGTTGCCGCGCCCGAGCGTTTGGCCGACGATCGCCGCCATGCCGTCGCCGAAGGCGAGGATGCCCCACGCCGCGGCGGCGATCTCGAGCCGCCGCGCGAAGACGAGCAGCAGGACGAGCACGGTGACGGGATAGACGACGATGCCGAGGGCGAAGCCGCGCTCGGCCTCGCCGGCGCGCCAGAGATTCCTGCCGCCGTAGCGCGGCAAGAGGAAGGCGTTGTGGAGGATGGCGGCGACGGCACAGGCAATCGCCAGCTCCCAGCCGAGCGGACGCACGGCGAAGGCGAGGAAGCCCATCGCCACGTGCACCAGCTTGCGCACGAGCTCGCCGCGGGCGATCCGGCTCATCGGCGCGGCCATTCCGGCCGCCCGCGCAACCAGGCGAAGGTCTCGGCCAGCCCCTCGGCCAGCGTCCGCGCCGAGTAGCCGAGCTCGCGTCGCGCGCGGCCCGAGTCGTAGGCCCAGTCGTGGCGGTAGATCTCGACCAGATCGGGGGTCAGTCGGGGCGTACCGCCGGTGATCCGCGCCGCGAGCTTCATCGCCGCGCCGCTCGCCGTCGCCAGCCAGTCGGGCAGGCGAGCGCTCGGCACGCGGAGACCGCCGAGCTCGCCGACCAGACGGTAGAACTCGGCCGAGGTGACGTTGTCGCCGCCGAGCACGTAGCGGCCGCCCGGCGGGGCGTCGAGGACGCGCGCCATGCCGGCGGCGACGTCGTCGACGTGGGCGTAGCTCCAGCGCCGCTCGGGCCGGCCGAGGAGCGCCGGCAGCCGACGGTGGGCGAGGTCGAGGAGATGGCGCACCACGATGTTGCCCTCGGTCAGCTCGCCCGGGCCGTAGATCACCGCCGGATAGACGACGGAGAGCGGCACGCCGCGCGCGATCGCCGCCCGCGCGGCGGCGTCGGCGAGCGACTTGGTGCGCTCGTAGTCGTTGATCCAGCGCCGCCCCGCGCGCAGCGGCTCGGCCGACTCGTCGAGCCTCCCGTCGGGACCGCGCTCGGAGGGGCCGAGGGCGATGAAGCTCGAGACGTAGAGCAGTCGGGCGACGCCGGCCTGCTCGGCGGCGGCGAGCACGTTGTCGAGCCCGCCGACGTTGACGCGGTCGAACTCGGCGCGCGGTGCCACGATCTTGACCAGCGCCGCCGCGTGCACGACGGCGTCGCAGCCCGCCATCGCAGCGGCGAGCGAGGCCCGGTCGGTCACGTCTCCGGTCACCGTTGCGGCGCCGGTCGGAAGACCAGCCGGTGGCGAGCCGCCGCGCACCAAGAGCTTGAGCTCGTGCGCGCGGAGCAAACGCGCCACGAGCCGCCGGCCGAGGAAGCCGGTGCCGCCGGTGACGAGGACCCTCACGCGTCGAGGCCGTGCGCCGCGCGGGCGGCGGCCCAGAGGCCGACGAGCTCCTCCTCGAGGCAGGAGCTCGCCCGCCAGCCGAGCTCTTCGAGCCGCGCCGCGCTCCCCACCAGCAACGGGATGTCGATCGGCCGCACGCGCGCCGGATCGACCACGACAGCGGCGGCCACGCCACTCACCGCGCGCAGCCGATCGAGCATCTCGGCGATCGAAGCGGCGCGCCCGGTGGCGACGTTGTAGACGGCGCCAGGCTCGCCGCGCTCGAGCAGCAGCGTCGTCGCCCGCACGGCGTCGGAGACGGGCACGAAGTCGCGGCGCATCTCGAGGCTGCCGACGCGCAGCACCGCTTCGCGCTCGCCGGCGGCGATGGCGGCGAGCTGGTCGGCGAAGCTCGGCAGGGCGAAGGCGGTGGCCTGCCCGGCGCCGACGAGATTGAACAGCCGCATGGTCACTGCGCCGGCGCCGCGCGCCAGGCGCTCCGCCGCCGCCTTGGTCAGCGCGTAGGGAGAGCGCGGCGCCAGCTCGCGCTCCTCGTCGAGCGGCTGCTCGCTCGCCGGCACTGCGCCGTAGACCTCGGCGCTCGACGCGAAGAGAACGCGCCGGCCGCCGGCGGCGGCCAGCACGTTCTCGGTGCCGAGGAAATTGACCGCGAAGTAGTCGGCCATGCGCTGCCACGAGGCGCCGACGTGCGAGAGGGCGGCCAGGTGGACGACCGCCTCCGGGGCGAGCCGCGCGACCACGGCGGCGAGCTGCGCCCGGTCCCGGATGTCGACGGCGACGCTCTCGACCCACTCGTCGATGCCGCCGGGATCGAGCGACAGGGCCACCGGCGTCGCTCCCGCGGCCGTCAGCGCCGCGACGACGCGGCGGCCGAGGAAGCCGTTGGCGCCGGTGACCAGGACGCGCACGGCGGCTCGCTCAGGCTCCGACGGCGCCGCGGCGCGCAGCGTAGACGCCGCGCCAGTAGTCGAGCGAGTCGGCCAGCGTCTGCTCGAGCGGGATGCGCGGCGCCCAGCCGGTCGCGGCGCGGAACTTCGACGAGTCGCCGAGCAGGACCTCGACGTCCGAAGGCCGGAGACGCGCCGGGTCGGTCTCGACCGCGACCTCGACGCGCGCCATGGCGAGCAGCCAGTCGAGCATCTCGCGGATGGTGATGCCCCGGCCGGAAGCGATGTTGTAGACCTCGCCCGGCTCGCCGCGCTCGGCGGCCAGCCAGTAGGCGCGCACCATGTCGCGCACGTCGGTGAAGTCGCGCACCGAGTCGAGGTTGCCGACGCGCATCACCGGCACCTGCTCGCCGGCCTCGATGGCGGCGATCTGCTTGGCGAAGTTCGACATCACGAAGACCTCGCCGCGCCGCGGCCCCTCGTGGTTGAAGCCGCGGGTGCGGATCGCCCGCAAGCCGTAGCTCCGGAAGTACTGGTAGGCGAGGAAGTCCTGCGCCACCTTGGAGACGGCGTAGGGCGACAGCGGCCGCAGCGGATTGTCCTCGCGGATCGGCGTCTCGTCCTTGTGCACGAGACCGTACTCCTCGCTCGAGCAGGCAATCTGCACGACGGGGTCGATGCCGAGCGAGCGGATCGCCTCGAAGAGGTGGATCTGGCCGGTGACGTTGACGTGGAAGGTCTCCGCCGGCGACGACCACGAAGTCGGCACGAAGCTCTGCGCCGCGAGGTGGAAGATCGCGTCGGGGCGCGCCGCGGCGAGCGTCGAGCGCAGCGCCGTCATGTCGCCCAGGTCGCACTCGAGCAGGCGGATCTTGCCCTCGAGGTGCTCGATGTTGTCGCGCCGGCTGCGCCAACGATAGGTGCCGAGCACTTCGACGCCCGGGTGCTCGGCGAGTACGTGGTCGGCGAGGTGCGAACCGGCGAAGCCGGTGATGCCCGTGATCAGGACTCGCTTCATCTTTGCTCCTCGGCGCTTGCGGCCAGATGCGTCGCGAGGCCCGAGGCCCACGTCTCGACGCGGCGGCCGAACGCCGTTTCGAACTTGTCGACCGCCAGCACCGACCACGCGGGACGCCGCGCCGGACGCGGCAGCTCGGAGGTCGGGATCGCTTCGATCCTAGGCGTCTTTTCGAGCTCGCGCGCGACGGCGAGCGCGAGCTCGTACCACGAGACCGGCTCGCGGTTCCGGTAGTGCCAGATCCCGGTCGCGCGGGATTCTCCCAGATCCGCCAGGGCGCGCGCCAGGAAGGGGGCGTAGGTGGGGGCGGTGACCTGGTCGTCGACCACGCGCAGCGCGCTTTCGCCGCGGCGCAGCCGGCCGGCGATCGCATCGACGAAGCTGGCGCCCCCGACGCCGAAAACGGCGCTGGTGCGCACCACCAGGGCCGCCGGCGAGGCCAGCGCCCGCCGCTCGCCGGCGCGCTTGGTGCGACCGTAGGCGGAGAGCGGCGCCGGCGGCGCCGCCTCCTCGTAGGGCTCGCGCGCGGCGCCGTCGAAGACGTAGTCGGTCGACAGGTGCGCGAGGCGCGCGCCGGCCCGTTCGCTCTCCTCGGCCAGGATGCCGACCGCGAGATCGTTGACGCGGCGCGCCTCCTCCGGCTCGCTCTCGCAGTCGTCGACGCGGGTGAACGCCGCGCAGTTGACCACCAGCTCCGGTCCGTGCGCGGCGAGCGCGGCGCGTACCTCGTCGCGGTCACCGACGTCGGCGGCGGCGCGCGCCAGGCCGGTCACCGGCCAGCCGCGCCGCGCCGCCTCGCTCACCATCGCCCGCCCGACGATGCCGGAAGCGCCGAAGACCAGCACGCGCATCGCGCCGCCGTCAGAACCGTTCGGTCGTGCCGCCGTTGACGTCGAGGAAGGTGCCGACGTTCTTCAGGCTGAGGAGGAATCGGTAGTCGCGCGCCGTGAAGGTGCTGGTCCGCTGCTCGCGGCCCTCGAGCACGACGTTCCAGCACTGCGAGTTGTAAGTGAGGAAGTAACGCTGCTGCTGCATCTCGCTCGCCAGCAGGTCGTAGTTGACTTGTCCGGAGAGCTTCAACCGGTCCTTCACGACGTCGAGGTTGAAGCCGAAACGAGCCTGATCCGAAGTCTCCCGGCCGAGCTCGGGGTTGCGGCTCGTGTACCAGGTGACGTCGAATCCGGCGCGCGCACCCTTGGCGCGCACCGAGAGCGACGTCGACGCCAGGTCCGAGAAGAGCGTCGACCACACCGCCTTGGCCTGCAGATCGAAGGCGGTCGACGGGCTGAGGCGCAGCGTGGCGACGATGGGGCTCTCCTTGCTCGTCTGCAGACCGTCGCTCGAGCGCTGCAGCGGTTGCTCGTCGAGGAACGAGAAATCCTGCGCCAGCGTGAACGAGAGCAGCTCGAAGGCGCTGCCCTTGGTCGGATCCGAGGGCTTCGCCAGCACGCGGTTGACGAGCGCCACCGAGCCGATGCGCGAGGTCGAGAAGGAATCGATCTCGTCGAAGCGGTAGACGCGGCCCTGCTCGTCGAACTCGCCGACGTAGCGATACTTGAAGCGCGGCTCGATAACGTGCTTGAACTTCGCGAAGGTGCCACCGGGCGATTCGAAGATCCTCGAAAACGAAGGGCCGACGATGTCCGCCTGCGCTGTCGTGTAAGTGCGGTCGAGCGCATCGCCGCAGAAGATCTGCTCGTCGGGGATCGGTCCGTCGTCGCAGACGCGGACGGCCGTGCCGGACACCTCGTCGACGACGGTGGTGGGCAGGCTCTCCCCCCACCACGTGCCGCGCCCGCCCCCGGTCAGCGCCACCGACAGCCACGGCGCCACGCGCAACGGTACGGTGAGCTGCGGCGCCAGGTCGACGCGGCCGTAGGAGACGTCGAAGCGATCGTCCGTCTCGCTCGACAGGTAGCTCGCCGTCGTGTCGAGCGAGAAGTAGAACGAGCTCTTGCCGAGCTTCAGCTTGCGCACGCCGTAGGTGACCTCGGGGAGCTGGCGCTGGATCGAGCTGCGGTCGGCGGTGAGGAAGGTCTCGCGCTGGTCGGCGATCACCGAGAACGATTGCGCGCCCCAGTTGCCGGAGAGGAAGGCGTTCGAATAGATGTAGCTGCGCGTGTTCTCGCCTTCGCTGCGCTGGAACTGGCGGAAGAAGCCGTAGTCCGAGTAGTGGTTGACGTCGATCACGCCGCGCAGCCCCAGGGGTAGATCCTTCGTGGTGTGCCGCCAGATCGTCCGCCACTCGTCCTGCTGGTTGTCGCGGTCCGAGAGCAGGTAGCCGATGAACCGGCCTTCGCTGCCCTCGGTGGGGTGGTAGCGCAGCTCGGCGCCGGCGCCGGCCCAGGTCTGCTCCCAGCCGTCGACGAGCAGCGTCAGATCGACGCTCGGTCCCATCACCTGGTAGTAGGCCAGCCCGAGCTGGACGCCGCGGCTCGGCGAGTAGCCGACGTTGGGGATGAGGAAGCCGGAGGAGCGCTCGGTCTTCGCCGGCCAGACGACGTACGGCACGTAGAGCAGAGGCAGCTTCTTCATCCGCATGCGCACGTTCTTCAAGTGCGCGTAGCCGCCGAGCTCGACCTCGGCCGAGGTGACGCGCAGGCTCCAGTCGGGGGTCGGATCGCCGGCGCAGCTGGTGAGCAGGCCGTCGCGGATCTCGAAGGTGTTCTCGCCGGTCTTGCTCAGCACCTCGCCACGGAAATACTGATCGGGCTCGGCGAAGGCCGACGCGTTCCAGAAGGTGCCGGTCTCGGTGGCGAGGTCGAAGTCGGCGCGCGCCGCCACCAGCCGCCGCGTCGCCTGGTCGAAGACGACGTCGCCCTCGGCCTCGAGCGTCATCGTGTCGCGGTGGAGCACGACGTGATCGGCGCGGAAGGTCTGGTTGCGGTACTTGACCTCGACGCCGCCGGTGAGCACGGCCGTCGTCTCGCCGCTGGTCTCGATGGCGCCGGCGGTGCCGGTGACGGTGCCGCCGCCGCGCGTCTCCGGCACGCGGAACTCGAAGGCGATGCGGTCGAGCCCCGCGGTCTCGGCGGGCGGCTCCGCCGGCGGTTCGGCCGGCGCCTCGGCCGCCGTCTCCGGTACCTTCACCACGGGGGGCACGGGCGACGTTGCTTCCTGCGCGCCAGCGACCATCGCGACGAGGGCCGCGACCAGAAAGATCGCCCGCGCCGCGATCATGCGGCCAGCCGCTCCACGATCACCGCCGTCGCTTCGCCGCCGCCGATGCAGATGCCGGCGCAGCCGAAGCGGCCGCCGCGCTCCGCGAGCGCGTCGAGCAGTGTCACCACGATGCGGGCGCCGGAGGCGCCGATGGGGTGGCCGAGCGCCACCGCACCGCCGCGCACGTTGAGCTGGTCGTGCGCGATGTCGAGCTCCTTGGCGCACGCCAGCGCGACGACCGCGAAGGCCTCGTTGATCTCGAAGAGCTCGATGTCGCCGACGGCGAGACCGGCGCGCTCGAGGACGCGGCGCACGGCGCCCACCGGTGCGGTAGTGAACCACTCCGGCGCCTGCGAGAAGGTCGCCTGGGCGACGAGGCGCGCCACCGGCCGCAGAGCGCGACGCTCCGCCTCCTCGGCGGTGGCGAGGACGAGCGCTGCGGCGCCGTCGTTGATCTTCGAGGCGTTGGCGGCGGTCACCGTGCCTTCCTTCTCGAAGGCGGGCTTGAGGCTCGACATCCTGGCGAGATCGGCCTTGCCCGGCTCTTCGTCGCGGTCGACGACGGTCGTGCCCTTCCTGCCGGGCACCTCGACGGCGACGATCTCGCGCGCGAATGCGCCGCTCTCCTGCGCCGCGCGGGCGCGCGAGTAGCTCTCCTGCGCGTAGGCGTCCTGCTCCTCGCGGGAGAAACGGCGCTCGCGCGCGCAAAGCTCGGCGCAGTTGCCCATGTGCTGGTCGCCGTAGGGGTCCCACAGCCCGTCGTGGATCATCGAATCGACGAACTTGCCGTGGCCGAGCCGCAGGCCGTCGCGCGCGCCGAGCGCCAGGTAGGGGGCGCGGCTCATCGACTCCATGCCGCCGGCGGCAACGAGGGCGAACTCGCCGGCGCGCAGGTCGTTGGCGGCCGACATCAGGGCGCGCATGCCCGAGCCGCAGACCTTGTTGAGCGTGATGGCGCCGGTCGCCGGCGTGCAGCCGGCGGCGAGCGCCGCCTGCCGGGCGGGCGCCTGGCCGACGCCGGCCGGCAGCACGCAGCCCATGTAGACCTGCTCGAGCTCGCTCGCCATGATGCCGGCCCGCGCGCAGGCCCCGGCGATGGCGCGCGCGCCGAGCTGGGGTGCCGGAACGTCGCGCAGGACGCCCTGGAAGGCGCCGATCGCCGTGCGCGCCCCGCTCAGGATGACGACCTCGGACATCACTCTTCCTCCGGGACTTGCGGCCGCTCGGAACGCTCGGGAGAATGGTCGACGTCGGGCCGCGAGATCGCGAAAAACTCTAGCACAGGCTCTCACGCCAGAATCCGCCCATGCGCACCCTCGGCATCGACTTCGGAGAGCGCCGCATCGGCCTCGCGCTGAGCGATCCGGAGGGGCGCTACGCTCTGCCTTCGCGCGTCCTCGAGCGCCGGAGCGACGCCGAGGCCATCGCCGAGATCGCGGCCCTCGTCGTCGCCGAAGGGGTCGCCGCCCTGGTCGTCGGCGAGCCGCGCCGCCCGGCCGACGGCGCGCCGACCGCGACCGGGCGGCGGGCGCGGCGCTTCGGCGAGAAGCTGGCCGCCGCGACCGGCCTGCCGGTCGAGTGGATCGACGAAAGCCTGACCTCGCACGAGGCCGCAGCGCGCCTGCGCGAATCGGGAGCGCGCCGTGCGCGCCGGCAGACGCGGAGCGACGCGTTGGCGGCGCAGATCCTGCTCCAGGAGGCGCTCGATCGCCGCGCGCGCCGGAGCGCCGGAGGGTGAGGCGCCGCCGCCGCGTGGCGCGCCTCGCCGTCGCGGCGCTCGCGCTCGTCGGCGTCGCCGGGGCGCTCGCTCTGCGCGTTGCGTACCGGGCGCTCGCTCTGCCCAACGCCTTTGGCCGCCCGGGAGCGGAGCTCACGTTCGAGGTGCCGAGCGGTCAGTCGACGCGCGTCATCCTCGACCGGCTCGCCGTCGCCGGCGTCGTGCGCTCGGCGCTCGTCGCCCGCCTCTACCACTCGCGGATCCTGGGCGACCCGCCGCTGCGCGCCGGCGAGTACCGCTTCGTCTCGCCCGTCGCGGCGCTCGACGTGCTCGCCAAGCTGCGCGCCGGCGACGTCGTCACCCATCCGGTGACCATCGTCGAGGGCTCCACCGCTCACGAGACCGCCGCGGCGCTGGCGCGCGCCGGCTTCGGTCCACGCGAAGCGCTGGTGCACGAGTTCGACTCGCCCGCGCGCATCGCCGATCTCGACGCGCGGGCCGAGACGCTGGAGGGCTACCTCTTTCCCGACACCTATCGCTTCCCGCGCCGCGTCGCCGCGGCCGCCGTCGCCGACGCGCTGGTGGTTCGCTTCCGGGCGGTGTGGGGCGACGACGTCTCGCGCCTGCGCGCGCCGGGCGACGAGCGACCGCTGCGCGAGCTCGTCATCCTCGCCAGTCTGGTCGAGAAGGAGACGGCGCGCGACGCCGAGCGCCCGCTGGTCGCGGCGGTCTACTCGAACCGCCTGCGACGCGGCATCGGGCTGTTCGCCGACCCGACGATCATCTACGGCTTGAAGCTCGCCGGCCGCTGGGACGGCGACCTGCGCCGCCGCGACCTCGAGGCGGACTCGCCGTGGAACACTTACCGGCGACCCGGCCTGCCGCCGGGGCCGATCTGCTCGCCCGGGCGCGCGAGCCTCGCCGCCGCGCTCCGCCCGGCCGCCGTCGACTACCTCTACTTCGTCAGCCGCAACGACGGCAGCCACGTCTTCTCGACCACGCTCGCCGAGCACAACCGCGCCGTCGACGCCTGGCAGCGGCGCTACTTCCGGGAGCGTCGGCGCGAGCCGGCACGCGCCGAATCGCCGCGCGATTGACACTTCGCCGATCATGATGGAATCTTCCACAGCGATCGGAGCAGCCCGCGACAGGCGCGGCGGCGGCGCAGCCGCGCCCGCTTCGTGGACGGAGGAGTCATGAACACGCGCGACCAGTTCGGCAACTACCTGCTGCTCAAGAAGCTCGCCGAAGATCCGCTCGGTGAAACCTTCCGGGCGGGCAAGATCGGCCGGCAGAACCTCGAGCGCGTGGTGTTGCTGCGCGTGCTGAACGGCTCGGGCTTCGATGCCGAGCGCATCGCGCGCGCGCTGCAGGCGCGCTCGCCGCTCGCCCAGGCGTTGAAGAGCCTGACCATCGGCCAGGCCACCGACGTCGGCCAGGTGCGCGGCGTTCCCTACATCGCCTACGACTACGCCTCCGGCCGGTCGCTCGCCGAGCTGCTCGAGCAGGCCGGCCGCCGCAACGCGCCCCTGCCCCTCGATCTCGCGCTGCTCGTCGCCGAGCGCATCGCGCTGGCGCTCGCCGTCGCGCACGAGACGCGCGTCGGTGACGAGCGCGTGCAGCACGGTTTCGTCACGCCGCAGCTCGTCCTGGTGACCAACGAGGGCGAGCTCAAGCTGCTCGGTTTCGAGGCCTCGACCGGCCTGCGCGAATCGGCCGCACACCCGATCGTCAAGCAGGCCGTCGGGCGCTTCCTGGCGCCCGAGGCGCTCGCCGGCCAACCGCCGGCGAGAAGCGACGACGTCTACAGCGTCGCCGCCCTGCTTTTCGAGATGCTCACCGGGCAGGCTTCGGCCGGCCAGCCGGGCGCCGTCGACAGCGCCGTGGTGGCCGCCGAGGGCACGCCTCTGCCGGCCGAGCTCGCCGCGCTGCTCAAGCGCTCGCTCTGCCCACGTGACCAACGCGTACCCGACATCGTCACCTGGCACAAGAGCGTCGCCAAACTGATCGCCGACCACGGCTGGTCGGCGACGACGTTCAATGTCGCCTTCTTCCTCCACAACCTCTTCCGTGACGAGATCGATCGCGAGGCGCGCGAGCTCGAAAGCGAGAAGAGTCAGGGCGCGGCGATGGTCGCCGCGGCGGCGACGCACGCCCCCCAGCCGGCGGCAGCGGCGGCGAGCGCGGTGCGCGCGACTGGCCCGGTGCGCGAAGACACCAACGTCCTGCGTGACGAGTACGGGATCCCGGCCAAGCGCGCCGGCGGGGCGAATCCGGCGGTCGTCGGCGGCGCCGTGGCGGCCGTCGTCGCGCTCGCGGTCGCCGGCTACTTCCTCTTCTTCCGCGGCGGCGAGCCGCCCCCGGCGCCGGCCCCGGCCGCCGAGGCGGCGCCCGCTCCGGCTGCCCCGGCGCCGACCGGCATGACTCCCGAGCAGATCCAGGAGCTCATCAGCAAGGCGCTCGCCGAGCAACGCGTGCAGATCGAGGCCGGACAGAAGGCGTCGGACGATCAGCTCAAGGCGCTCCAGCGCCAGCTCGAGGACGCGCAGCGCGTGCGTGCCGCCTCGCCGCCGCCGGCCGTGCAGATCGCCAGCGCCCCGACGGCCGCTGCCGCGCCTGCCCCCGCCGCGAGCGAGCCCGCTCCCGCCGCGACGCTCCCGGCGGCCACACCGGCCGCGGCCGGCGCGACGACGACGCATGCACCGGCCGAGGCAGTCGCGACGACGGCGGCGCAGCGCCCGGCGAGCGCTCCGGCGCAGACGCCCGTCCAGGCGCCCGCGACGGCGCCGCCGCCGGCGGCCTCGCCGTCCGCCGAGCCCGCGGCGCCGACGCCGGCGCCCGCCCCCCGTCCGGCCGCCGGCGCGACGCGGGTCGGCGATCTCGTCGCGATGGGCGCCGGCGTGACGCCGCCGCGCGTCCTGCGCCAGCCCCCCCTCGCCTACCCGCAGGTGGCGCGCCGGCTGCGCAAGGAGGCCACGATCACGGTGCGCGTCCTGGTCGACGAGCGGGGCAACGTCACCGACGTCGACGCATCGGGATCGAAGGTCGGCTTCGGCCTCGACGAGGCGGCGCTCTCGCACGCCCGCAACTGCATCTGGGCGCCGGCCAGCAAGGACGGCGTCAAGGTCAAGATGTGGAGTGACCTCAGGGTGGTGTTCAAGCTCTAGGGAAGATCTGCCTTCGGGGCACGAAAAAGGGGAGCCGAGGCTCCCCTTTTTCCTTTCCGGCGACCTGTCGCCGGCTCAGATGTCGGCGGACTTGAGCGACGCCGCGAGCTGCTGCACCACCGGCTTCATCACCTTGTCGAACATCCGCTGGTCGTTGTCGACGCCGCCGCCGAAGCCGCCGATCGAGAGCTTGAACTTGGCGTCCTCGCCGCGCGCCTCGTCCGCCCAGACGATCTCGCCCGTCGAGGTGTCGATCAGCCGCGCGTTGCAGGCCGCGACGAAGGTGCGCTTGCCGCCCGAGAATCCAGGCAGCCCGCCCACGCCGGAGCCGTGCGCCGAGGTGTCGGTCGCGCCGTACTCCGTGATCGCGCCGGTCAAGAAATACTGCACGCCGAGCAGCTTGCCGACGTTGACGGCGGTCGCCGGATCGACGTCGCCCGAGAGGGTGAGGTCCTTTTCCTGCATCAGCGCGGCGAGCTGCTCGCGGTCGATGACCCGGTACTTGCCGCTCTTCACGAGCTCGGTGACGAAGACGTCTTGGATCGCCTCGGCGCCGCCGTGCCACCAGTACTGGTTGTCGGCCTTGTTCTTGAACTCGAGCACGGCGACGCGCGGCTTGTCGCTGGCGGCGCCGACGAGCGCAGCGGCCGAGAGCGCCGCGACGAGGGCGAGGGCTGCGGACTGGATGATCCTGCGCTTCATGGGGAGACTCCTTCCTGGATTGGAGAGCGCATTCTAGACCGCATTCCCGGCTTGTCGACAGAGAGCTCGGCCGCGGCCAGCTCCTGGGCGTCGACGACGCAGAGCGTCGCCATGTTGACGATGTCGGCCACCTCCACTCCGGGCTGCAGCACGTGCACCGGCCGCGCCATGCCGAGCAGGATGGGGCCGATCGCCTCGGCGCCGGCCAGCCGCCAGATCAGCTTGTAGGCGATGTTCGCCGACTGCAGCTCGGGGAAGACCAGGACGTTGGCCGGCCCGCGCAGGTCGCTCCACGGGTAGTGCTCGGCGAGGAGCGAGGCGAGCACCGCCGTGTCGGCCTGCATCTCGCCGTCGATCTCGAGCCCGGGAGCGCTCGCGCGGGCGAGCTCCACGGCCCGCCGCACTTTCTGCGCCGCCGGGTGGCGGTTCGATCCGAAGTTCGAGAACGAGAGCATCGCCACCCGCGGCTCGACGCCGAAGCGGCGGGCGAGCTCGGCGGTGGCGAGGGCGATCTCGGCCAGCGTCTCGGCGTCGGGCTCGATGTTGACCGTAGTGTCGGCGAGGAAGAAGAGCCGCTCCTTGAGGATCAGGATGTAGGCCCCCGCCACCCGCCGCACGCCGTCGCGCATGCCGATCGCCTCGAGCGCCGGCCGGATCGTCTCCGGGTACTGCCAGGTGACGCCCGAGATGAGGCCGTCGGCGTCGCCGGCCGCCACCATCAGGGTGCCGAACCAGTTGCGGGCGCGCAGCAGGCGCGCCGCCTCCTCCATCGATACGCCGTGACGCCGCCGCTTCTCGTGCAGCCGCCGGCGATAGGCGTCGAGGCGCGGCGAGGTCTCGTGATGGATGACGGTGACCTTCTCGGGCGGGAGCGCGAGCTCGGCGAGCTTGTCGGCGATGCGCTCGGGTCGCGCCAGCAGGATCGGATGCGCGATCCCCTGGTCGACCAGGATCTTCGCCGCGCGCAGGATTTTGTCGTTCTCTCCCTCGGGGAAGACGATCCGCTTCGGATCGCGCTTGGCGCGATCCTGCAGCTCCTGCATGAGCTCCATGCGGCGCGAGATCAGGTGCTCGAGCCGCCGCAGGTAGGCGTCGCCGTCGGCGAGTGGCAGGCGCGCGACGCCGGAGTCGACCGCCGCGCGTGCCACCGCCGGGGCGACGCGCAGCAGCACCCGGTAGTCGAACGGCTTCGGAATCAGGCACTGGCGGCCGAACTTGAGCGACTGGAGGCCGTAGGCCTTGAGCACCGAGTCGGGCGCGTCCTCGCGCGCCAGCTCCGCCAGGGCGCGGGCCGCGGCGAGCTTCATCGCGTCGTTGATGTCGGTCGCGCGCACGTCGAGCGCGCCGCGGAAGATGGACGGGAAGCCGAGGACGTTGTTGACCTGGTTCGGGTAATCGCTGCGGCCGGTCGCCAGGATGACGTCGGGCCGCGCCGCCACCGCCTCGTCGTAACCGATCTCTGGCGTCGGGTTCGCCATGGCGAAGACGATCGGATCGCGCGCCATCGCCTTCAGGTCCTCCGCAGTAACGACGCCGGGTCCGGAGAGGCCGATGAAGACGTCGGCGCCGACCAGCGCCTCGGAAAGCGTGCGCGCTTCGGTCGCGGCGGCGTACTCGAGCTTGTAGCGGTCTCTGTCGCCCGGGCGGCCCTTGTAGATGACCCCCTTGCGGTCGCAGAGAATCATCTTCTCCTTGCTCGCGCCGAGGAGCAGGTAGAGCCAGACGCAGCCGAAGGCGGCGGCGCCGGCACCGGCGAAGACGATCTTGACCTCGTCGATCCGCTTGCCGGCGAGCTCGCAGGCGTTGACCAGCGCGGCACCCGAGATGATCGCCGTGCCGTGCTGGTCGTCGTGGAAGACGGGGATCGACATCTCCGCCTTCAGACGCTGCTCGATCTCGAAGCACTCGGGCGCCTTGATGTCCTCGAGGTTGATGCCGCCGAAAGTGGGCTCGAGCAGCTTGACCGTGCGGACGATCTCGTCGGGGTCCTCGGTGGCGAGCTCGAGGTCGAAGACGTCGATGCCCGCGAAGCGCTTGAAGAGCACGCCCTTGCCCTCCATCACCGGCTTGCCGGCGGCGGCGCCGATGTTGCCGAGCCCGAGCACGGCGGTGCCGTTCGAGACGACGGCGACGAGGTTGCCCTTGGCGGTGTAGTCGTAGATCTTGAGCGGATCGGCGGCGATCTCGAGGCAGGGCTCGGCGACGCCGGGGGTGTAGGCGAGGGAAAGATCGCGCTGCGTCGCGGTCGGCTTGGTCGCGCTGACCTCGACCTTGCCGCGCGGCTCGCGCGCGTGGTACTCGAGCGCCTCTTCGCGGGTGGAGTCTCGCATCTCGCCCGGCAGTGTAGCGCCGCGCTCCGGCCGGCGATGCCGCCCGCGGGGGCGGTCATCGTCGCTCGGCTATCCTCGCCGTCGTGATCGTGCGCGCGACCGCCGACTCCTGGTGGGTGATCGCCCAGGCGGAGCATGCGCGCCTCGCCGGCGAGATGGTCGCCCTGCTGCGCGCGGGTGAGCTCGTCGGACATCCACGCCGGCGGGCGCTGCTGCGCGCGGTCGCCGAGCACGACAACGGCTGGTGGGAGGAGGACGCTGCGCCGCGGCTCGACCCGGCGACCGGCGGCCCGCTCGATTTCCGCTCGCTGCCGGCGGCGGCGCGCCGTGAGCTGTGGCCGCGCGCCATCGAGCGCTACGCCGCGGCGGAGCCCTACTTGGCCGCGCTCGTCGCCGGCCACTTCCTGCGCATCGCGCCCGCCGCTGCGCTCGGCGGGGGGGGCGAGGCGCTGCGCGCCGAGAGCGACGAGCGGCGGCTCGAGCTGCTCGAGCGCGCGGGAGTCAGCGTCGACGAGGCGGCCGCGGACGACCGCTGGCTGCGCCTGGGCGACGAGCTCTCGCTCGCCGCCGCGACGCTCGAACCGGCGATGGTGGCGGCGCCCGGCTGGCGGGCGAGGGTGGCGGCCGAGGCGGAGCGGATCGAGCTCCTCGTCGCGCCGTTCGCGTGGGCCGGGCCGACGACGTTCGCTCTCGAGGCGCGGCGCATCGGCCGCGGCCCGTATCGAGATGCGGTCGAGCTCGGCCGCGCCCTGGTGGCGGCGCGGCGCGAACGGCTGGCCGTGCGCCTCGTGCCGCTGTGAGCCGCGTCCTCAGCCCGCGAGCTCGGGCGCCCAGAGCTCGAGCCGTCCGCACTTGCGGCAGCGCATCGCGACCACTTCGGCCCGCCGCCGTCCGCGCCACTTGACGCCGGCGAGCCACGAGCGCTCGGGCTCGCCTTCGATCCACAACTGACTGAACGCCTCGAGGCTCTGCCGGCGATCGAGCAGGAAGCCCTCCTCCAGCGTGCTCCCGCACGCGCCGCAGGGGCGGCTCGCATTCGATCTCATCGTTCTTCCTCCGCGGCGCTCCGCCGCTCGCCGCGCTCCGCCAGGCGGCCGACCTCCGCCAGCGCCCGCCGCAGCAGGTACTCGATCTGACCGTTGACGCTGCGCAGCTCGTCCGCTGCCCAGCGCTCGAGCCGGGCGTGGACCTCCGGATCGAGCCGGAGCAGGAATGCCTTGCGCTCGGCCAGGATCCCCTCCGCTCAGTACAGCGAGCCGGTGTTGATGACCGGCGTCGTGGCGCGGTCGCTGCAGAGCACGACGAGCAGGTTCGACACCATCGCCGCGCGGCGCTCGCCGTCGAGCTGCACGATGTTCTTGCTTTCCAGGCGATCGAGCGCCATCTCGACCATGCCGACGGCGCCGTCGACGATTTTCTGGCGCGCGGCGATGATCGCCGACGCCTGCTGGCGCTGCAGCATCGCCTGCGCGATCTCCTGCGCATAAGCGAGGTGGGTGATGCGCGCTTCGAGCACGTCGACGCCCGCCTGCTCGAGCCGCTCGCGGATCTCGTGACGGAGCTGCTCGGCGACCTCCTGCGTGTTGCCGCGCAGCGACTTCTCCTCGTCCGAGTGCGCGTCATAGGAGAAGTGCGTCGCCAGGTTGCGCAGCGCCGACTCGCTCTGCACGTGCACGAAGTCCTCGTAGTTGTCGACGTGGAAGACGGCCTCGAAACTGTCGACGACGCGCCAGACGACCACCGCTGCGATCTCGATCGGGTTGCCGTCGAGGTCGTTGACCTTCAGCCGCTCGGTCTCGAAGTTGCGCACCCGGAGCGAGATCGACCTCTTCGAGTAGAACGGGTTGGCCCAGCGCAGACCGCTGCGCCGCTCGCTGCCGCGGTAGGCGCCGAACAGCGTCAGGACGCGCGCCTGGTTGGGCTCGACCATGAAGAGGCCGACGAGCAGGAGGGCAGCGACGACGAGCCCGATGGCGCCTTCGATGACTCCACCGACCTCTTGGCCGCGCGCCGCGCCGACGAGATGGACGAAGGCGTAGGCGAAGCCGGCGAGAAGCACGAGCACGACCGGAATGCCGGGCAGCGAGACGGCGGAACGCTCCTTCATGGAACACCTCCTCGAGGAGCGTTATGATATCACTCTGAAATCTAAATGCAAGCGCTCGAGGGAAACCCTCGCGCCGAGACCGTAAAGTGGGCTGGCGAAGACGACTCGATGCCCACCCCCGATCGCCCGCTCGGCGCCGCGCTCGCCGCCCTGACGCTCCTCGCCGCCTCCGCGGCGGCCGAGCCGCTGCGGATGGCGGGCCGCGCCTTCGACCGCCGGGCCGAGATCGAGGTCCGCGACCTCGACCGCGCGGCGGCCGAACGCGCCGTCGGCGCCGCCTTCCGCGCCCTCGAGAGCGCGCGCGCCGACCTGCGCGCCATCGAGTCGACGGCGCGCCCGGGCGTGCCGGTGCAACTCGACGGCAGCCAGGCCGTGCTCGTGCGCCGCGCGCTCGGCTTCTGCGCGTGGAGCTCGGGCGCCGTCGGGCCGCTCGGCGGCGAGGTCTTCCGGATCTGGGGACTGCGCTTCCCGGTCACCTCGTTCCCGGTGCCCGACGAGATCGAGCGCGCCGCGGCGAGCGCCGGCTGCTCCCGTGCGGCGATCGATCCGGCGGGCGTGCTGTCGCTGGCCGAGGGGAGCGCTCTCGACTTCTTCCCCTTCGAGCTCGGCTGGGCGGTCGACCGCGCCGCCGCCATCCTCCGCGAAGCCGGCGCGGCCAACTTCTGGATCGATCTCGGCACGGTCGTGCGCGCCGCGGGCGGCGGGCCGGACGGCCGCGGCTGGACCTACGCGCCGCCCCTCGTCGCCGGCCAGCTCGAGCCGCTCCCGCCGTTTCCGCTGCGCGACCGTGCGGTGGCGCTGCTCAGGCCCGCCGACCGGCCGCTGCGCGTCGCCGGCGAATCGTTTCCCCCGTACGTCGATCTGCGCCGCGGGCGGCCCGGCGGCGGCGAGGCGGTCGCCGCCGTCCTGGTGGTGAGCGAGATCGCCGTCGACGCCCAGGCGCTCGGCTACGCCATGTTCGTGCTCGGCCCGCGCGACGGCACGCTGCTCGTCGGCGCGATCTCGCCGCGGCCGTCGATCCGCTGGCTCCTCGGCGGCGGGCAGAGCCCGCCGGTGCTCGCCGACGTCAACTGGGGGGTCGTCGTCCGGCCGTGAGCTCGACGGACGAGCAGCGGATCGCGGATCGCGGCGCGAGCGTCGTCGCGCGGCGGCTCCCGCCCGCCGTCGTCCTGGTACGGCCGCAAGAAGAGGGCAACGTCGGCGCCGTGGCGCGGGCGATGGCCAACTTCGGCCTCGAGCGGCTGATCCTGGTCGAGCCGGCGACGCCGCTGCGCGCGACGGCACGCGCTTTCGCCGTGCACGCCCACGAGATCCTCGAGCGCGCCGAGCGCGCTAGCGATCTGCGCCGCGCGCTCGCCAGTTTCGAGCGCATCGTCGCCACGACTGCAGCACGCGATCGGCCGTGGCCATCGCGCCTGCTCGCGCCGCGCGAGCTCGCCGCGACGCTCGCCGGCGATCCGCCCGCGACCGCGACCGCGCTCGTCTTCGGGCCCGAGCCGTCGGGCCTGACCAACGCCGAGCTCGCGCAGGCGAGCCTGCTCGTGCGCGTTCCGACATCGCCGGCGCAGCCCTCGCTCAATCTCGGCCAGGCGGTGGTGGTTCTCGCCTACGAGCTCTTCGTCGCCCGCGCCGAGCCGGCGACGGCCGACGGCGAGCCCCTCGCCAGCGGCGAGGAGGTGGCCGGGCTCTTCGACCAGGCGAGCGAGCTGCTCGCGCGCGTCGAGTTCGCCCGCGATTCGACCATCGACGGCGTCGAGCGCGACCTGCGGCGGCTCGTCGCGCGCGCCGCCCCGACGCAGCGCGAGGTGACCCTGCTGCGCGGCGTCCTCCGGCGCCTCGGCCACGCCCTCGAGCGCCGCCGCTGAGCGGCGCGCGCGTCCGGAGCGGCGCGCGGCCGGTGATAGAGTCGCGCGCATGCCGACCGCCGTCGCGAGCGTTTCCAAGCGCGCCGTCGCGGCGAGTCTCGAGCGCTCGCCGATCATCGGCGTGGTGCGTCACGGGAACCCCGCCGAGGCGGCGCGGCAAGCGCGCGAGTTCGCCGCCGGCGGGCTCGAGCTGGTCGAGATCACCTTCACCGTGCCCGACGCCGTCGCGCTCGTCGGCGAACTTCTCGCCGCGCGCGGGGAGGGCGGACCGCCGTGGATCGGCATGGGCACGGTGACGACGAGCGCGCGCGCGCACGCGGCGATCGCCGCCGGCGCCGAGTTCATCGTCACTCCGAACCTCGATCCCGAGGTCGCGGCGCTGGCGCGCGGGGCCGGCCTCTACCTCGTCCTCGGCGCCCTGACGCCGACCGAGATCGTCGCCGCCAAGCGGCTGGGCGCCGACCTGATCAAGGTCTATCCGCTGCCGCCGGTCGGCGGCGCGGCCTACCTCGAGGTGGTGCGCCAGCCGCTCGGCGACGTCGGCCCGATGCTCGCCGGCGGCGGCTTCGCGGTCGAAGAAATCCCCGCCTACCGCGCCGCCGGAGCGGTCGCCTTCGGCGTCGGCGCGCCGCTCGTCGGCCCCGACGCCGCCACCACGCGCGAGCGTATCGCCCGCGCTCTCGAGCTGGCGCGCGGCTGACGGCGGGGCGGCCGCCGCATCCGACTCATGAGCGAAACCCGCGAAGCCCGTACCCTGCAGCTCCTCTTCGATTCGACGCCCGAGATCCACGCCACCGATTCCGCGGGCAGCTTCGCCTTTCCGCTCGTCGTCGGCGGCGACGCCTGGATCGACACCGACGTCTACGACGAGGTCCGCTTCGTCTTCTCCGTCTGGCACCCGGCGGGCAACAAGCTGATCGACCTCGACCGCGCCTACGTCGAGCTGCAGGCCGCCTTCGATCCCGAGGAGGACCACTGGACGAAGCTCGCCGAGATCGAGCCGGTGGTGGCGCCCTACGGCTCGGGCGAGACCTTCGACGGCTGGATCGTGCTGCCGGTGCTCGGCACGCGCAGCGCCTTCGCCTTGATCGGCTCCGGCTTCGAGCCGCGCAGCCGCCTGCAGGTGCGCGCCAGCGCCTATTTCGTCGCCTGACGCCGCGAGGAGGTCCCGCCGTGCGGCACCTCGATCTGCTCTCCCGCCTCGCCAAGCCGGCCGACTCGAAGATCGTGCTGCTCGTGCTCGACGGCGTCGGCGACGTCGCCACCGCCGCGCAGCCGAAGACGGCGCTCGAAGCGGCGGCGACGCCGCATCTCGACGCTCTCGCCGAGGGCGGCGCGCTCGGCCGGATCGTGCCGGTCGCGACCGGCGTCACCCCCGGCAGCGGCCCCGGCCACCTGGCGCTCTTCGGCTACGACCCCGCGGCGAGCGAGAACGACATCGGCCGCGGCGTGCTCGAGGCGCTCGGACTCGGCCTGCGGCTCTCGCCCACCGACGTCACCGCGCGCGGCAACTTCGCCACCGCCGACGCCGCCGGCAACCTCACCGACCGCCGCGCCGGCCGCATTCCGACCGCGGAGTGCCGGCGGCTCGCCACCGTGCTCAACGGCGCCCTCGCCGGATTCGACGGCGCCGCGAGCGAAGTCGTCGCCGGCGAGGCCCACCGCTTCGTCCTCGTGCTGCGCGGCGACGCGCTCTCGCCGGCGGTCGCCGACACCGATCCGCAGACGCTCGGCGTGCCGCCTCTCGCCGCGCACGAGACGGCGGCGGAGGGCGCCGCCACCGCCGCGCTCGTGCGCCGCGCCGTCGCCCGGATGGAAGCCGCCCTCGCCGGCGAGCCGAAGGCGAACCGCGTGCTCCTGCGCGGTTTCTCGCGACTGCCCCACCTGAGAGCCATGGGCGAGCTCTACAGGATGCGTCTCGGCGCCTTCGCCGGCTATCCGCTCTACCGCGGCGTCGCCGCGGCGTGCGGGATGGAGGTCGTCGAGTGCGGCAAGTCGATCGGCGAGATCCTCGACGCCGTGGCGGCGCGTTGGGACGATTTCGATTTCTTCTTCCTCCACGTCAAGCAGACCGACCAGGCGGGCGAGGACGGCGATCTCGAAGCCAAGGTGGCGGTGATCGAGGCGGTCGACGCCGCGCTGCCGCGCCTGGTCGCACTCGGGCCCGACGTGCTGGCGGTGACCGGCGACCACTCGACGCCGGCGCCGATGCGCGCGCACAGCTTCCACCCGGTGCCCCTGCTCGTCTCGGCGCCGACGGCCTTTGCCGACCGCGCGCGCCGCTTCGACGAGCACGAGGCGCTCGGCGGCCACTTCGGCACCATCCCGTCGCGCGAGCTCCTCGGCCTGCTCCTCGCCCACGCCGGCCGGCTCGAGAAGTACGGCGCCTGAAATACGACGGGCGGCCCGCAGGCCGCCCGTGTGCCAAGTCGCGGTCGAGCGCGCCGATCAGCGAAAGCCGCGCCGGAGCTCGCGGGCGAAGGTCTTGTAGGCGGCGTTGTCCCACAGCACGACCACGACGCGCTCGAGCTTGGTGCCGCCCTGGAGATAGCGGTGCACCTCGGTCAGCAGAATGCGCGCCGCGCGGTCCATCGGAAAGCCGTAGTTGCCGGTCGAGATCGCCGGGATCGCCATGGATTTCAGGCCGTGGCGGTCGGCGAGCGCCAGCGCCTCGCGCACCGCCGAGGAGAGCTTGCGGTCCTCGTCGCCCTCGCCCATCTTGGGACCGACGGCGTGGATGACGTGCTTGAACTTCATCTTGCCGGCGCCGGTGATGACGGCCTTGCCGGTCGGCAGCGAGCCGACCCGCTTGCACTCTTCCTGCACCGACGGGCCGCCCTTCTCGCGGATGAAGCCGGCGACGCCGCCGCCCAGCAGCAGTTGCTCGTTGGCGGGATTGACGATCGCGTCGACGTCGAGCTCGGTGATGTCGCCCTCTACCAGCTCGAGGGTCGTACCGTTCATCGGGATGACGATGTGGTTGGCGGTCTTCGCTTCCGGCATGGCGGCGATTCGGTCTCCGCTGGTTGGGTGCCTCTCGGGGGACCGGAGGCGCGACGCGTCGGAGCATCCTATCAAGCCCGTTCCCGGTCCGGAACCCCCGCCGACGCAATGGGATAGAGTCGTCGCCCGATGCTCGCCACGTGGAAACACCGTCTCGCCGGCGAGCTCGCCGCCACTCTGCGCGCTCTCTATGGCGTCGACCACGCGCCGGTGGCCGAAGTGCCGCCGCGGCGGGCCTTGGGAGACCTCGCTTTCCCGGCGGCGCTGCATCTGGCCAAGAGCCTCGGCCGCGAGCCGCGCGAGATCGCCGCCGCGGTCGCCGCCGCCTGGACGCCGCCCGCCGGCGTGCGCGAGATCCGCGTCGAGGGCCCCGGCTACCTCAACGTCTTCTTCGACCGCCCCGCCTTCGCCGCGCGGCTCCTCGTCGACGCGGTGGTCCCGGCCGGCAAGGCGGCGGCCGCCAAGACGATCGTCGAGCACACCAACATCAATCCCAACAAGGCGGCCCACATCGGTCATCTACGCAACGCCGTGCTGGGGGACGTGCTGTCGCGCGCCCTGCGCGCCCTCGGCCACCCGGTCGAGGTCCAGAACTACATCGACGACACCGGGGTCCAGCTCGCCGACGTGGTGGTCGCCCTGATGGACATGCGCGGGCTCACCGCGAACCAGGTCGAGGCGCTCGGCGAGCCTTTCGACTACGCCTGCTGGGATCTGTACAGCGAAGTCGCCGGCTGGTTCGAGGCGGCCCCGGCGCGCAAGACGCTGCGCCAGGCGACGCTCCACGAGCTCGAGTCCGGCCGCGGGGAGCGCGCCGAGCTCGGGCGGCTGGTTGCGCGCCGCATCGTCGGTCGCCACCTGGCGACGATGCGGCGGCTGGGCATCGGCTACGACCTTCTGACCCACGAGAGCGCCATCCTCGGCCTCGAGTTCTTCACCCGCGCCTTCGAGCGGCTGAGAGAGTGCGGAGCGATCCGGCTCGAGAAGGAGGGCAAGAACCAGGGCTGCTGGGTGATGCCGCTCGCCGAGACCCGGGAGTTCGCCGGCCTGGAGGATCCCGACAAGGTGATCGTGCGCTCGGATGGCACGGTCACCTACACCGGCAAGGACATCGCCTACCAGCTTTGGAAGGTCGGCCGCTTGGGGCGCGACTTCGAGTACGCCTACTGGGACGATCAGGGGATCTGGGAGTCGACCACCCGGGGCATCGCAGAGCATCCCTCGTTCG
>DASWJT010000103.1:0-2048 GCA_036397015.1 Thermoanaerobaculia bacterium | reverse complement strand
AGCGACGCGGCTCGACGAGGCGCGAGAGCTGCTCGAAGAGCTCGACCGCAGCTCGCCCGGCGCGTGGGGCGACGGCGAATCGCGCGACGGAACGGAGGAAGGGTGAGATGCGAAAGACTCCGACCGCGCTCGGCGCGAACGAGCCGGTCGGCCGTTGATTCGATCGCGGAGAAAGGATCGTGATGCGTACAGCCGGTGGCGCCCTCCTCGCGCTCGTCCTCTCGTCGACGGCAGCGCCGGCGCTCGCCGAGGAGCCGGTGGCGTTCTGGGGCGAGGACTGGAAAGAGGCGAAGCGGCGGGCGGCGGCGGAGGGGCGGCCGCTGCTGGTCGACTTCGCGGCGGAGTGGTGCGGGCCGTGCAAGGCCATGGACGAGAAGTTCTGGCCGCGCGACGACGTGCGCGCCGCCGCCGAGCGCTTCGTCCGCGTGCGGCTCGACTTCGACCGGCCGAACGAGGCGTCGCGGCGGTTCTGGATCACCTCCATCCCCGCCGTCCTCGTCCTCGACCCGTGGAGCAACCTGCTCGGCCGCGAGATCGGCTACGGCGGCGCCCGCAAGCATCTCGAGCTGCTCGCCAAGGTGCCGGCCGACTTCGCGCCGGTCGCCGACGACTCGCTCGCCGCGGCCGAGGAGCGCGCCGACGGCGCGGCGCTGCTCCGCCTCGGCGAGCACTACATCGCGCTCGGCCTCCCCTCCGCCAGCAACTTCTTCCTCGAGCAGGCGCTCGCCGCGAAGGACCTGAAATCGGAGTCGAGCCGTCGCGCCGACGCCCTCGTCGCCGTCGGCCTCAACCACCTCATGCTCGGCGACGCAGAGAAGGCGCGCCGCGCGCTCGAGAAGGCGTTCGACTCCGGCGACGGTCCCGGCCGCGCCGACGAAGGCCTCTTCGGGCTCGTGGTCGCCTGGTGCCGGCTGGGCAAGGCGAAACGCGCCGAGAAGGCGCTCGACGAGCTGCGTCGGCGCTACCCGGCGTCGCCGGCGGTCGCCGCCGGCGACAAGTTCCTCGCCTCCTCCTGCGGCGGCTGAGCGCGGCGTACGCCGCGAGCCATTGGCGATCGAGGGTGACGAAGCGCACCCCGCGGTGCTGCGCGAGGGCCACGAGCTCGCCGTCGTGCGCGGTGCAGCGAGAGTCGGAGGCAAGGCGCAGAACGGCGCCCGCGTCGACGTAGAGCTCGCGGCCGCGAGGAGCGCTTCGGCGGCTTCAGCCAGGCGCGGCACAGCGTCGGAACTTCGTGCCTGTCCCCTTTTCAGGGGCGGCCGTAGACGAGAGCGGCGAGGCGGGCGGCGACGACGAATTCCACCGCGCTCCAACCCCAGACCTTCCACGCCAGCCGCCAAGGGAAGAGCCCCCACTCCGTCATCACCAGGAAAGGGAAGAACGAGGCGAGGAGCCAGACGAGCGAGGCGGCGACCAGCGCCGCCTGCCCGCGGGGGAAGAGCCCGAGCGCGAGCAAGAAGAGGACGGCGATCGCCAAGCCCAGCCCCAGCCGCACCAGCGTGTGCGTCGCGAACGCGCCCGCGCCCGTCGGCGGGACGAGCCCGATGCGGGCGAAAGCGGCCGACATCTCGCGGTAGCCGAAGACGGCGGCCATCGCGATGCCGCTCGCGAAGATCCACACGCCGGCGGCGAGGCCCGCCCACGCCAGCCGCGAGAGTGCGATCGGAGCGGTCGTCATGGATTCTCCCCCGGGGAAAGATCGGCCGGATCCTACTCTCCGCTCGCCCGCGCCGTCGCGGAGCGCTCCGGCGGGCAGGCCGGCGGGCTACTCGATCCTCGTGGCGACGGCGGGGAACGCCGCGAGCAGCTCGTCGGGCGTCGACGGGGCCCGACCTCGTCAGCGCGGGGTCAGCCTGCGGATCGTGGGCTCGGCGCGGGAAGCGAGGCCGCTGCCCCCAGTCGCGCTTCGGTGCCTTGACCCACGTTCTAGGCATAGATAAGCTATGCCTATGTCACCTGAGCCTGCGTCCAAGATCGAGCTCGTGCCCGGAACGCTGATCCTCCTCGTGCTGCGCGTCCTCGACTCGGGCCCGCTCCACGGTTACGCGATC
>DASWJT010000102.1:0-8018 GCA_036397015.1 Thermoanaerobaculia bacterium | reverse complement strand
CCGCGGTGCGCATGCGCTCGAAGCTCTCGTTCGCCGCCACGCTCTGCTCCGGCGTCAGCGCGAGCTCTTCGGCCAGCTCGAGCACGTGCTTCGGCCCGGCGTGACCGTTGAGCTCCGCGGCCAGCCCATAGCCGAGCCCGGTACCGGCCAAGAGTCCGGCGCGGCGCTCGGCGGAGAGCGCCTTGACCGGCCGCGACTCGAGGCCGGCGTAGGGCGAGGGCGCGGGCGGCGCGGAAGCGGGATCTTGGGCGAACAGGCCCGCAGCGCCCGCCCCGAGAGTGAGCGCCGCGCAGCCGGAGGCGATCGCGCGCGCGCGCATCGACCTCACCCCTCGACCTTCTCGACCTTGGAGCCACACTTCAGCATCGACTTGCCGTAGTACGGATTCTTGACGCCGGCGTCGTCCGTCTTCTGCGCCCAGTAGCCGTCCGCCATCGGGCAATAGTAGAACTCGGTGCCGCCGAGCTGGCCGCTCTCGACGAGGGCCGCGAGCGCCATCGAGAGCCCCTTGAACGCCTCGCGGAGCTGCTCGATCTCGAGCTCCTCGGCGACTCTTCCGGCCACCTCGGACAGCCGCTGGTAGGGCACCGGATCCGCGGCGAAGCGCACCGCCGAGGCCGCCTTGACCGCGATCTTGCCGCCGTTCGTCTCGACCATCGTCACCGCGTCGTCCGCGAGCGCGGCGTGCATCTCGGCGTAGAGGCCGACGATCTCGGCGTGGAGCGTGTCGAGATCCTGCGCCGCGTGGCCGGCACCGGCCAGCACCTGGGAGAGGGCGAGAACGAGAATCGAGACTCGATGCTTCATGACGCTCCCCTTTCTATGGAAGCCGTTCGATGGAGGAACCCGGAGGCTCGGTGCGGAGCTTCCAGAGCTTGTAGGCCGGCGGATAGAGCAGCAGCTCCGCCAGGAACGAGGTGACGAGGCCGCCGATCATCGGCGCCGCGACGCGCTTGAGGACGTCGGCGCCAGTGGCGGTCGAGAAGAGGATCGGCAGCAGGCCGAAGAAGGCGGTGGCGACGGTCATCAGCTTCGGTCGCACGCGCTTGACGGCGCCGTGGACGATCGTGTCGTCGACCTGGGCGAGGGTGCGGAGCTGGCCGTCGTCGCGCGCCTGCTTCCAGGAGAGGTCGAGGAAGAGCAGCATGAAGACCGCCGTCTCGGCATCGAGGCCGGCGAGCGCGATCATCCCCACCCAGGCCGCGATCGAGACGTTGTAGCCGAGCGCCCAGAAGAGCGCCACGGCGCCGATCGCCGAGAACGGCACGATGGCGAGCACGAGTGCCGTCTTGAAGCCCGACCGGGTGTTGGCGTAGAGCAGCAGGGTGATGAGCGCGAGCGTGATCGGGATGACGACCTTCAGCCGCTCGCGCACGCGCACCAGGTTTTCCCACTGGCCGCTCCACAGCAGCAGGTAGCCCGGCGGCAGCTTCACCTCCGTGGCCACTTGCGCCTTGGCGCGCTCGACCCAGCCGCCGACGTCGGAGGTCGCGAGGTCGACGAAGACGTAGCCGGCGCGGAAACCGTTCTCGTTGCGCACCATCGCCGGCCCGGAGACGACCTCGACGCGGGCCAGCTGCGCGAGCGGCACCTGCGCGCCGGAGGGGGCGGTGATCAGGATCCTCTCCAGCGCCTCCGGCGAGTCGCGCAGCTCGCGCGGGTAGCGGATCTGCACCGGATAGCGCTCGCGGCCGGCGACGACCGTCGCGACGTTCTCGCCGCCGGCGGCGAGCGCCACCGTGCGCTGGAGGTCGTCGATGGTCAGGCCGTAGCGGGCGAGCGCGGCGCGGTCCGGATCGATGTCGACGAAGTAGCCGCCGGCGGCGCGCTCGGCGAAGGCCGAGCGGGTGCCGTCGAGCCCGCGCACCGCGGCCTCGATCTCGCGCCCCAGCCGCTCGATCCCGGCGAGATCCGGACCGAGCACCTTGATCCCCACCGGCGTGCGCACGCCGGTCGATAGCATGTCGATGCGCCCCTTGATCGGCATCGTCCAGGCGTTGGTGAAGCCGGCCGTGCGCACCGCGCGGTCCATCTCGGCGACCAGCTCCTCGTGGGTAATTCGGTCGGGCCAGAACGGGCGCAGCAGCGCGCGGAGCGGCTCCGGGGCCCAGCTCGAGTACCAAGTCTCCCGTGGCCGCCACTCGCTTTCGGGCGCGAGCTCGACCACCGTCTCGAACATCGACAACGGCGCCGGGTCGGTCGAGGTCGCGGCACGGCCGGCTTTGCCGTGCACGCGCAGCACCTCGGGAAAGCCGGCCAGAACGCGGTCCTGCTCGGCGAGCGCGCGCGCCGCCTCGCCGATCGAGAGGCCCGGAAAGCTCGTCGGCATGTAGAGGATCGTGCCCTCGGCCAAGGGCGGCATGAACTCGCGGCCGAGGGTCGTATAGAGCGGCAGGGTCGCGGCGCAGACGGCGAGCGCCGTCGCCAGCACCGCCTTCGGGTGGCGCAGCGTGAAGCGGCAGACCGGTTCGTAGGCGGCGTGCAGCCGGCGCGAGATCGGGTGCTCCTCCTCCGCCCGGTAGGTGCCGACGACGGCGGATGTCGCGAGCCGCGACAGCCAGCGCGGACGGAACGAGTACGGGTCGATGCGCGCGAAGAGCATGCGCAGCGCCGGATCGAGCGTCACCGCCAGGATCGCTGCCAGCGCCATGGTCAGGTTCTTCGACCAGGCGAGCGGCCGGAAGAGCCGTCCCTCCTGGTCGACGAGGGTGAAGACCGGCAGGAACGCCACCGCGATCACCAGCAGCGAGAAGAAGACCGACGGCCCGACCTCGGCGAGCGCGGCGAGGCGCACCTCGTAGAAGCTCCCTTTCTTGCCGCCGGCGATCCAGCGCTGGATCTTGTTGTAGGCGTTCTCGACCTCGACGATGGCGCCGTCGACGAGGACGCCGATCGAGATCGCGATGCCGGCGATCGACATGATGTTGACGGTGATGCCGGCCGCCCACAGCGGGATGAAGGCGAGCAGGATGGCGACCGGAATGGTGACGATCGGCACGATCGCCGAGGGCACGTGGGCGAGGAAGACGAGGATGATCAGCGACACCAGGATCATCTGCAGCACGAGCTCGTCCCGGAGCGTGTCGATGGCGCGCCGGATCAGGCTCGAGCGGTCGTAGGTTTCGACGATCTCGACGCCGTCGGGGAGCGTCGGCGCGAGCTCGGCCAGGCGGTTCTCGACGGCGCGGATGACATTCAAGGCGTTCTCGCCGTGACGCGCCACGACGATGCCGCCGACGACGTCGCCCTCGCCGTCGAGATCGCCCGTGCCTCGCCGCAGCTCCGGCCCCCAGGCGACGCGCGCCACGTCGACGAGCCGCACCGGCGTGCCGCCCGGCGTCGCGCGCAGGACGATCGATTCGTACTCGGCGACGGTGCGCGCGTAGCCGCGCACGCGCACCATCAGCTCGGCGCCACTCCACTCGAGCAGGCGCGCGCCGATCTCGTCGTTCGAGCGCGAGACCGCCATCGCCACCTCGTCGATTGCGAGGCCGTAGGCGACGAGGCGGTTGGGGTCGACAGTGATCTGGATCTGCTTCACCCAGCCGCCGAACGATGCCACCTCGGCCACGCCCGGTACCGCCTGCAGCGCGAAGCGCAGCGTCCAGTCCTGGAGCGAGCGGAGCTCGGCGAGCGAATGCCGCCCGGAGCGGTCGACGAGCGCGTACTGGTAGATCCAGCCGACGCCCGAGGCGTCGGGGCCGAGCTCGACGCGCACCCCTTTGGGCAGCTGCGGTTGGATCGTCGACAGGTACTCGAGCACCCGCGAGCGCGCCCAGTAGAGGTCGGTGCCGTCCTGGAAGACGACGTAGACGAAGCTGTAGCCGAAATCCGAAAGCGCCCGCACCGCCTTGACGCGCGGCGCCGAGACGAGCGCCGAGACGATGGGGAAGGCGACCTGGTCCTCGAGGATGTCGGGCGAGCGGTCCCAGCGCGCCAGCACGATGACCTGCGGATCGGAGAGATCCGGCAGGGCGTCGAGCCGGATGCGGCCGAGCACGGCGACCGCCGCGGCGCACGCCGCCGCCACCAGCGCCAGGACGAGCAGCCGGTTCTTCGCCGAGAAGCGGATGATCCGTTCGATCACCGGGGGTGTCCCTCGTGGCCGGTCGGCGGCGCCGGCTGCTCTCCCGCTGGCGCACCGGAGACCGTCCACTTCGCCGCATCGCGCAGGCGCGACTCGGAGTCGAGCAGGAACGCCGGCTCGGCGACGACGTGCTCGCCGTCGGCCAGGCCCTCGGCGATCCAGGCGGTACCGCCCTGGCGGCCGGCGAGGCGCACCTCGCGCGGCGCGACCTCGCCCTCGGAGGTGGCGACGAAGACGAGCGTGCGCTCGCCGGTCACGACCACCGCCGCGTCGGGCACGGCGACGCCGGCAATCTCGCCGAGGTCGACCTCGACGTCGACGAACATCCCGGGCTTGAGGGCCTCCCCGGGATTCGGCGCGTCGAAGCGCACCCGCAGCGTGCGCGCCTGGCGGTCGAGCTCGGGATAGACGAAGCTCGCTCGCGCCTCGATCGCGAGCGCCGGATCGTACGGCGAGCCGATCCGCGCCGCCTGCCCCACCCGCGCGAAGGCGGCGTCGCTCTCGTAGAGATCGGCCTCGATCCAGACGCGCGAGAGGTCGCGCAGCTCGAAGAGCGCCATCCCCGGCTCGACGCGCTGGCCGACGACGACGCCCTTCGTTTCGACGAAGCCGCCCGCGGGGGCGTGGACCGGGATCGCGCGCCGCGGCCGGCCGCTGCGCTCGAGCTCGGCGAGGAAGCCCGGAGGCAGCTCGAGCAGCTCGAGCCGCCGCCGCGCCGCGAAGACGAGGTCGTCGGCGCTGCGCCGCACCTCCGGGAGCTCGGAGGCGAGCAGCCGCCGCGCCGCCTCGCGCGCCGCCAGGTACTCGCGCTGCGCCGAGTAGAGCTCGGGCGAGTCGATCGTCGCCAGCCGCTCGCCGCGCCGCACGCGGCGGCCGGTGAAGTCGGCGTCGAGCTCGGCGATCCAGCCCGCGTAGCGGCTCTCGACGCGCGACACGCGGCGCTCGTCGGCGACGACGCGGCCGACCGTGCGCACGGTGCGCGCCGTGACCTCGGCGCGCGCCGCGACCGTGGCGACGCCGCGCACCGGCACCGGCGCGCCGAGCCGCGACGCGGCGCCCGAGACCTCCGGCGCGGGAGCACCGGCGGCCTGCGGCTCGCGCTTCACCAGGTCCATGTGGCAGATCGGGCAGCTCCCCGGCCGGTCCGAGGTGACCTCGGGGTGCATCGGGCAGTACCAGACCTCGGCGTGCTCGTGCGCCGCGCCGCCGCCCCCGCAGCCGGCGAGCGGGAGAACGAGCGCCGCCGCCAGGACGAAGAGCAGGAGCGCGCGGGAGAGCTTCGCAAGCGGAGTCATCGGGAGCCTCCGTCGGGATCGTTCGGCAAATAGAAGAGGAAGCGGCCGCCAACCGTGAACAGCGCGGCGCGCACCCGCTCGAGCTCGAGGCGCACGACGAAGTGCTCTTCGAGCAACATGGCGGCGCGGTCGAGCGCGCCGTCGCCGCCGGCGAGCGCCGCGCGCTCGACCTCGAAGCCGGCGACGAGCTCGGGGATCAGGCCCTGCGCGAGCCGCCGCGAGCGCGCCTCGAGGCGGAAGCGCTCGGCGTAGAGCCGCTCGAGCTCGCCGCGCGAGGCGCGGCGGACGAGGTCGGCCTCGGCGCGCACCGCGGCGAGCTCGCGCTCGGCGGCGGCGATCTCGGGCTCGACGCGGCGGCGGCGCAAAATCGGCAGCTCGACCCCCACTCCGACGATGAGCTCGGTCGTGTCGCCCTCCATTGCGCGCAAGCCGGCGGCCACTGCCCAGTCGGGCCGGCGCTCGAGCCGGATCGCCGCGAGCCGCTCGGCGGCGAGCGCCGCGCGCGCCTCGGCGACGGCGAGCCGCGGGTCGGCGGCGACAGCGGCGGCGAGGTCGAGGTCGGGCAGCGGCATCGCGCCGAGCTCGACGCCGTGCGGCATCGCCGGCGGCGGCTCGCTGCCGACCAGCTCGGCCAGCCGCGAGACGGCGATGAGAAAGGCCGCGTCGGCGTCCTCCATCTCGAGCTCGTGGCGGCGCAGCCGGCGCCGCGCGGCGAGCGCCTCGCCGAGGCTTCCGGCGCCGCCCGCGAGGCGTGCGTCGGCGTCGGCGACGAGGAGATCCATCGCTTCGTGCGCCTCGCCGAGCAGAGTGCGCTCACGCTCGGCCCGCCAGTGCTCCGCCCAGGCGGCGCGCAGCTCGGCGAGGAGCATCCGTTCGGCGAGGGCGAGCTCGGCGCGGGCGACCTCGATCTCGGCCGCCGCGACGGCGCGCTCGGCGGCGCGCTTGCCGCGCCCAGGCAACGGCTGGCGCACCATCGGCCGCACGTCGAGCGGCCGGCCGCCGGTGGGCAGGGCGTCCATGACCTCGACCTCGAGCATCGGATCGGGCAGGTGCCCGCGGCCCGCGAGGCGGGCCTCGGCGGCGGCCAGCCGCTCGCGCGCGGCGCGCAGGCCCGGCGCCGCGATCAGGGTCAGGCGTTCGAACGCGACGAGGCTCGACCGCGTCGCCGCGGGAGCGTCGGCCGGAAGCGCCGGCTCAGGCTGCGCGGCGAGCGCCGAAGCGAGCGCCAGGCCGAGCGCCACGAGGCGCGGCCGGATCCATCTGTGGCGAAGCGGAGTCGAATCCACTTTCCCGTCTCCCGAATGCGAGGTTCACCCGGGCCGAAGGGCCCGGACGGACACACTTCTCCCTCGTGCGCGGGATCAGATGCGGAAGACGGCGTGGAGCGTGAAGAGGCCGAGCTCGTGGAAGCTCGCGTCGCGCGAGAATCCGGCGCCCGGAACGAGCGGCGCCGCGGCCGAGGCGGCTTCGATCGTCGCCGGCGCGGCGGTCGCGGCGGCAAGGAGCGCCGGCGCCGAGAGCTCGTTGCCGTTGCGGCGCTCGGGCGCCTGACGCTCGTGCTGGCAGCAGTCGGGCGCCATCGTCTTCGCCTGGTGGCAGAGCGCCGCGAGCTCGGGCGGCATGCCCGGGCAGCGGTGCTGGCGCGCCTCGCAGGCGACGCCCGCCGTCGGCGCGAAGAGCGCGCCGACGAGGGCGAGGGCGACGAGGGACGGGCGGAGGCGGGAGCGGCTCACGGCAGAGCATTGTACGCCAGCAGCGGCCGATAGGATGCAGCGCGACGGAGCGGGCCCGCTCCCCGCCCCGGGAAGGAGGCTCCGCCGTGACCGATTCCACCCCCCGCGTTGCCCTCGTCACCGGCGGCACGCGCGGCATCGGCCGCGCCATCGCCGAGGCGCTCGTGCGGCGCGGCGAGCGCGTGTGGTTCACCGGCCGCAACCCCGAGAACGTGGCGCGCGCCGAAGGCGAGCTCCACGAGCGCTACCCCCCACCGCTCGCCGTCGGCCGGGTCTGCGACGTGCGCGACTTCGACGCCGTCGCCGCCCTGGTCGACGAGATCGTGTCGAGCGACGGCCGGCTCGACGTGCTGGTCAACAACGCCGGCGTGGGCGGCTTCGCGCCGATCGACGAGCTCGAGCCGGACGTCTTCCGCGAGATCGTCGAGACCAACCTGTTCGGCGCCTACCACGGCATGCGCGCCGCCGCGCCGGCGATGCGCCGCCAGGGCTCGGGCTGGATCTTCAACATCGCCTCGCTGGCGGCCAAGAATCCGATGGCCGGCGGCGCCGCCTACAACGCTTCGAAGTTCGGCCTGCTCGGCCTTTCGGACGCGGCGATGCTCGACCTCCGCCAGGCCGGTATCCGGGTGGCGGCGATCTGTCCCGGCTCGGTCGAGACCGACTTCGGCGCCGGCCGGATGCGCGACGGCCAGAGCTGGCGACTGCAGCCCGAGGACGTCGCGCGGGTGGTCACCGATCTCCTCGAGTTTCCGGAGCGCGCTCTGCCGAGTCGGATCGAGCTGCGTCCGACGAAGCCGCCGAAGAAGTAGCGCCGGCCGCGGACAGCCGCTCGACCGTCTTCTCCGCGAGCTGCTCGCGCAGCCGGCCGCGGGCGCGCAGCCAGTCGCGTTGCACCGTGCG
>DASWJT010000101.1:0-13683 GCA_036397015.1 Thermoanaerobaculia bacterium | reverse complement strand
GCGGCGATCCAGGCGGCCCGCCGCCGCGGCTCGAGCGGCTCTCACCGGCGGCGGCGGCGCTGGCGCTGGCGCGGGCGACCGTGACGGCACGGCTCTTCGATCCGGCGCTGCTCGCCTCCCACCTCGAGGCCTGCGCGGCGGCGGCGAGCCGCCTGCCGGTGGCCCGGCTGACTTATCCGGGCGGCGACGATCGCCTGGGCGAGGTGCTGGCGCAGGTCGTCCGCGTCACGGACTAGACGCTCCTCCCGCTTCGAAAGCGCGTCCGGGATCTGGACGACGGACGCCGCGGAGTTCTTCGGAGAGGCCTTTCCGGCTCCCGAATCGAGCTCGTAACTGATTGATCAGAATGGACTTGGAATCGTGGAGCGAAAGCTTCGGCCGAGTGGCACCGGCGTTGCCCTAGAGGAGGGCGCCCGAGACAACCGACCACTCGACCGAGGAGACGCTCATGTTCCGGATCCACCGCCAGTCGCTGCCCATCGCCCTCGCGGCAGCCCTTTCGATTCCCGCCGCGAGCGCCGAGGCGCAGATCCGCCCGGCCGAGCATCCGCTCGTGGACCAGTTCATCGTCGTGCTGCGCGATGGCGTCGTGCGCGGCGCGGGCGCCTCGATCTCGGATCCCCGGCCTTCGGTCGCCGAGGCGGCGCGGGAGATGGCGAGCGAGCGCGGCGGCCGCTCCGACCGTCAGTACGGCCACGCCCTCGTCGGCTTCACCTTCCGCGGCGAGCGGGGCGCGGCCGAGGCGCTGGCCGCCGATCCGCGCGTCGCCTACGTCGCCGAGGACGGCTGGGTCGAGGTTTCCGGCCAGAGCTCGCCGCCGTCGTGGGGTCTCGACCGGATCGACCAGCGCTCCGCCACCCTCGACGCTTACTACGAGTACTACGCCGACGGCAGCGTCGTCGACGTCTATCTCGTCGACACCGGCATCCGCTCGACCCACGTCGACTTCGAGGGCCGCGTCGACCTCGGCGCGTCGTTCACCGCCATCGACGACGGCTACGGCACCGAGGACTGCAACGGCCACGGCACGCACGTCGCCGGGATCGTCGGCGGCGCCACCTACGGCGTCGCCAAGGGCGTGACGCTACATCCGGTGCGCGTGCTCGACTGCACCGGCCGCGGCCTGATCTCCGAGATCGTCGCCGGCCTCGACTGGATCACCAGCCGCTACTCGACCACGACCACCACCTCCGGCGGCAAGGGCGGCGGCGGAAAGAAGCAAACGAGCACCGCCGTCGCCGCTTCGGCCGGCGGTGGCGCGGTCGTCAATATGAGCTTGGCGACGACCTGGACGCAGGTGCTCGACGACGCGGTGGCGCGGTCGATCGCGGCCGGCATCGTCTACGTGGTGGCCGCCGGTAACGGCACCGAGGACGCCTGCTACGTCTCGCCGGCACGGGTGCCCACAGCGATCACGGTGGGTGCCAACGGCGCCGATGACGCGCCGGTCGCGAGCTCGAACTTCGGCACCTGCCTCGACCTCTACGCGCCGGGCAGCGCGGTGGTGTCGAGCTTCGCCCGCAGCGACACGGACTCGCTGGCGATGACCGGCACGTCGATGGCGGCGCCGCACGTCGCCGGCACGGCGGCCCTCCTGCTGTCGATCAACCCGACGCTCACGCCCGCCGACGTCGCCACGCTCGTGCGCGCGGCCGCGACCACGGGGCAGCTCACCGGCCTCGCGGCGGGCTCGCCCGACCGTCTGCTCTACGCTCCGTTCACGGGCTACGGCGTCGACATGGCGCCGGTCGCGGATTTCACCGCGAGCTGCTCGAGCGGCACCTGCAAGTTCAACGCGGGCCCCTCGGTCGACGACCGCGGCATCCTGGCCTACGACTGGAACTTCGGCAACGGCAAGACCGGCACGGGCGAGGCGGTGAGCGTGAAGTACGGCCGCAACGCGCCGGCGTACGTGACAGTGACGCTCACTGTCACCGACACGGTGGGCCAGATCACGACCGTCACGAAGTCGGTGCGAACCGCTTACTGAGGAGAGCTCGGCGCCGGCTGCGAGGGGCACCTCCTGACCTCGCCGCCCCGGCGCGCTTCTCCCGCCGGCGCTCCCTCAGGGAGGCGCCGGCGTCGTTTCTTCTAGGATCTCGGCGTGACGACGAGTGAAACGCTGCGCCGTGCCGGCTTTGCGCTGCGGGCGGCGCCGCTCGTCTTCGCGACCGGGGCCCGCGTGGCGCGGCTCGATCGCGAGGTCAGCTTCGGCGCGCTCGTCGCCGAGCTGCGGCGAGCGCGCGAGCGACCGCTGGCGCCGCGGCTGGCGAATCCGGCCTGGCTCGCCGGCACGCTCGAGCGCCTGCTGCCCGCCGTGCCGCCGTACCGCTACGGCCCTTGCCTGCGCCGTGCCCTCATCCTGCTCGAGCTCTGGACCCGCTGCGGGCTCGAGCCGACGCTCCACCTCGGCTTCCGGCTGCAGGCGCCCGAGCGCGACGGTCACGCCTGGCTGACGGCGCGAACGAGCGACGGCTCGCCGCTCCAGGTCTCGGGCCCGAACGGCACCGAGCCGGCGTTCGAGCTGTAACTACTCCTCGAGGACGATCAGCCCTTCGGCTTCGAGCTCGCCGACGAGCTCGACGACGTCGCGCCACGCGGTCTCCTCGTCGAC
The DNA here is from genome assembly GCA_036397015.1 of Thermoanaerobaculia bacterium. Taxonomy (GTDB): domain Bacteria; phylum Acidobacteriota; class Thermoanaerobaculia; order Multivoradales; family JAGPDF01; genus JACTMI01. The sequence continues at coordinate 11,069 of DASWJT010000101.1, read as the reverse complement.
CTCGAAGGCCTCGACGAGCGCATCGCGCAGCTCGCCGAGCGTGGCGCCGTCGCCGATCCGCTCCCAGAGCAGCGCGCCGGTCGTGTTGAGAGTGGAGTAGCGACCGCGCTCGAGGTGGAGCAGCACGAGATCGTCGCCGGCGCGTGCGGCGCGCGCGGCTTGGCTCCGACAGACGACGGTGGCGGGACTCAGATCCAAGAAGAACCGGCTCCGTTGCTCCGGCAGAGCGCGATCAGCAGACGGAGCGTCGTGACCGGGGCGACGGGCGCTCGCGTCGGATGGTCAGCCGGGGTTCTGCTGCGACGGGCTGTCCCCCAGACCCGGGGAGGGCCCGAGGATGTTGGATCGGAGGTCGCCGTGGCGGGTCAGCGAGGGGCGCTGGTAGGCCGGGCGGAGCGGGCGGGACCCTCCGGGTCGAGCGTCCTCCGATGGGTCCTGCCGAGACTGCTCCATTCCCCGGATCTCCTCGAACTGAACGGATACTAGCTGCCGTGCGAGTCGGAATCAATCGAACCGCGAGCGATCGCTTGTCGCCAGCGCTCGACACAGACGCAATGCCAGAGAATCAACCGCTCGATGGAGTCCTCGCGGCTGCCGAGTGCCGCGAAGGCTCGCGACTCGAGCCAATCTCTCCGGACGAACCGCGGCCAGATCGCATCCGGATGATCGAGAAGCGCCCGCACCCTGGGCAGGGACGGGCCCGCCATGCCACGGTCGAAGAGGCCGAGCAGCGAAGTCGACTGCCGCCGGCCGATGACGGTAGGCGGCAGGCGATCGGCGAGCGCGAGCCGAAGCAGACGCTTGCTCTCGCCGGGCCGATGGAGCAGACGAGCTGGCACGCCGAGGAAGAACTCGACCAACTGCCGGTCGCGAAAGGGACGACGGATCTCAACCCCGAAGGGCTCCGCTTCGCGCCGAGCGGTTTCGAGGAACGCGAGATCGAGTGGATAGGTCGATCGGCCGGCCCGTTCGGCGACACGGCTCCATCCTCGCGTTGCTCGCGTTCCGGCGTCCTCCCGAATCAGCTCTCGAGCCTCGGCGGTCAGCCAATCGCCGGCGACGATCTGCGGATCGGGCAAGCGACTGCGCAGCAGCCGTCCGAGCGAGGTACGCGAGGAGACCGCCGGGCGCTCGCCCGTCAGCTCGAAGAGGACGTTGCGCAGGAGCCAGAACCCCGCTTCGAGAAGACGGCCCGAGCACACCAAGTCGCGCAGCCAGTCGCGGCCGCCCCCCCAGATCTCGTCGCCGGATTCGCCAGTGAGGAGGGCCGGGCTCCCGAGATCGCGAGCCAGCTCGAGAGATCGCCGGCGCAGCCGCCAGTACGGGCTCACGATCGGTGAATCCGCGTACCAGGGCCATTCCGGCTCCTCGGCGAGCGGCCAGAGCTCGTCGCCCGCGATCAGGTGCTGCCGCGCACCGCTCGCGCGATTCGCCTCGATGATCCACCGGCTCTCGTCGGCCCCGGGCAGCGTCGGGAAGACCCAGGAGAGCGTCTCCGGCGGCGACTGTCCTCGACTCGCGAGCAAGCGGGCTGCCGTCGCAGCGACCGAGGTGGAATCGAGGCCGCCGCTCATCAGCACCGCGAGGGGCCAGGTGGGCTCGACGCGGCAGTCGACGGCTCGATCGAGGAGCTCGCGGAATCGTTCCTCGTAGTCGCTTTTCGTGCCGCGGCCCGGCGGGGAGGCCGCGCGCAGCTCGCTGCTGGCGAGGAGCGACCGTCCCGAAGCCGAGAACCGGAGCAGAGTTCCGGGCGGCACCTCTTCGATCCGATCGAAAAAGGTGGAGCCGGCCGCAGGACCGCGAGCGGCGAGGTAGCGCGCGACGGAGCGCAGGTCGAGCGCCATCGGTCCGGAGCCGGCGGCGGCGAGAGCGTACGGATGCGAGGCGATATCGAGCTCGGCGCCGCGATGCCGGAAGAAGAGCGTGCGATTCCCGACCGGGTCGCGCGCGAGCCGCACCGTGCCTTCCACGGTGTCGACGAGCGCGACGGAGAACGGCCCGACGAGCATCCGGAAGACCTCGTCTCCGCTGGAGAGGAAGCGCGCGAGGAGCAGGCTCGCGTCATCCGGCGGCTCGCCGGGGCCGGTTTCGTCGCGGGCGGCGGCGGAGGAGCGATCGTCGAGCCTCCCGTCGAGCGCCAGCCAGTGGCGCCGCGCCGGGTCGACGGCGAGGCCGCCGATGCGCGCGGTACCCGCCTGCGGAAGCACGACGAAGACCGAGCTGCGATCGCCGGTCGCGCCGCGCTCGAGATCGTGCGCGGAGCCGCCGAGGGCGCGGACCATCGGCAGAAGCGACCCCGCCTCGATCGGAGAGCGGTCGAGGCGGATGCGAGCCGCGATCGAGCTCAACGTCTAGGGAGCCACCTGCAGGGCCGGGTCGCCGAGCTCGATCCAGCCGAGGAGCACGTCCCGCAAATCGGTCCCGGGGCGCGCCGTGGCCGCGAACTCGCGCTTGGCCGCCAGGATCGCGTCGCCGACGGTCACGCCCGGGCGCGCCAGCATCGGAGTCAGGAGCGCCCCGAAACGATTGCCGTTGCTGTCCTCGGTGAGGGTGGCCGACCCGAGCACGGCCGCCGCGCCGCGATCCGCGGTCAGCGTGAAGCGATTGCCGAGGCTCTCGGTGACCGGTGAAGGGTAGTAGGCGTTCCAGCAACCGAGCTGCGTGACGAGGGTCGGCCTGCCGCTGTTGTTCAGCAGGGCGACGTCGTTGACGGTGAAGAGATGCTGGTTTACCGGCCGCAGCGAGCTGCCCCAGCTCGAGATGCCGGAGTGACCGACGTAGGAAGTCAGATTGGCTCCAGCCGCGAGATCGGAGAAGAGCTGCGCCCGTGCGTCGGCGAGCGGCATGTCGTCGAGGTAGATGCGGCTCTTCGACCAGCTCGACGGCAGCTTGGTGATCAATCGATCGCTCGCCGATTTGAAGGACTCGTTGGCGGTGGAGTCCGCGTAGTCGGCCGCGTACGTGCCGCCGCCGAGATAGGCGCGAGCCTCGTACTGCAAAGTCTTCTCGACGAGCCCGTCGAGCTCCAGGGGGGTCCGCACCGGTAGGCGTCCGATGGCGAGATCGGGGATGCCGTCCTCGTCCACGTCCGCGTAGCTCGCGTCCGACGGGGCGAAGTGGATGATGTCCCCCGTCTGCCGGTAGAGCGACGGCACGAAGCTGACGGAGCCGCGGCCGAGATAGTCGAAGTAGTCGTAGGTGTCGCCGCCGACGAGCAGCACGTATCTCGTTCCCAGGTTGGAGTAAGCGAAGGCGACGTATTCCTGGATCGCCCGGGCATCGAAGATCCCGCCGCTGAACTGGGAGTAGACGTCTTCGACGTCGACCACCTTCACGGAGTAGCCCTGCGCGGCGCGGGCGGCGGCGAGCGGCTGGATGCCGTCGAGGAACGCCGCATGCGAGATGACGAGGTAGGTCGCGCTTCCGGACCTGATGTCGACGACCTGCCGTCCGGCGCGAATTTCGCTCGGCGTCAGCAGACCGCTGCCGCTGGCGACGCTGTAGGAAGCCGAAGTGCCGCTTCCGGGAACGGTGGCGACGAACGCGCCGGCCCCGGGCGCGACGCTGACGCCGCTCAACCGCGTCAACGCCGGGCCGTCGCGCCGGTAAGCGACGACGGAAGCGGTCGGCAGGTCCGTGACGTCGAAGCGTGATCCGCTTCCGGTGAAGTCGAGAGCGCCGGGAGCTTCGGCGACGAACGTGCGGGGGTAGGTGACCGAGAACTTGTCGAGGTCGACGAGATCGTAGATCGCACCGGTGTCGCCGGGGAGGCGGATGGTCAGGGTGTTGAGCCCTTCCACGAGCGTCCCGACCGGCAGGTCGGCCTCGAAGCTCAGCTCCGACGGGCCGTCGAACGTGGCCTCACCCAGTTGGACGCCGTTGACCGATATCTCGAGGTGGTGATCCGGAGCGACGTTGTCGAACGAGCTGCCGCCGTAGAGGCCGACGTTCAGCGTCGCCGGAGTGGGAGAAGCAGCCAGCCGGTCGATCGAGAACCCGAATTGCCACTCGCGCACGCTCGTGAAGGTGAGCATCTGCGTGTCGTAGAAGGGTTCGCTGGCCGAGCTCCAGAGGGCGTAGGCGCGGTTGCGCTCGAAGCTCCGGGTCGCGAGGTACGACGGCGCTGCGGAGCCGGCGGCGATGGCGGTGCTGACCGCGGCCCTCGCCGGCTTTCGGGCGCCGGTCCGTAGGCGATAGACGTTGGTCTTGGTGTAGAGGGTGTCGAGCGCCTCACCCCAGAATTCGAAGTAGCCGCCGGGCCCGAATTTCGATCCCGAGACGAGGTAAATGGGCACCTGCACGCCATCGACGTCGAGCCCGAGCTGCGAGGCGTTCTCCCGGGCAAAGTCGAAGCCGGCATCGAGGAGCTGCTCGTAGGTGATCCGGTAGAGCCCCGTCCGGTCGACGAAGAGCTCGACCGGCACAGCGAGCGTGGCCGCGCCCGAGCCGCCGGCGGGCGCGCTCGCGACGAAGCCGCGATCCCCGGCACGACTCCTGATCGTGCGGGGGCTCTCCCGCACGGAGAGACCCTGCTCGCGGCGCACAGCGGCCCAGTCGACGTGCGGGGCGCTCAATACCACGCCGTAGCTCTTGCCTTGCGCGAACGGGCCATGGCTCTTCGCTCTGCCGTGGAGGTCGAGGTCCTCGATGTAGAACTTCTTGGCGCCGTCGGGCACCGGGAAGTCGGCGCTGTAGGACTGGGGCTCGAGGCTGTCCGAGGCCTGGGTCGGAATCGGTTCGTCGTTGAGTCGGACTCTCCTGCCACCCACTTCGGCATAGAGATTGAAGCCGACGTTTCCGGCCTCGGTCTCCGTCGACCAGTCGAATCGAACTGCTCGCCCCGCGGACGCCGCGCGGAAGTAGGCCAGGGTGATCGGCGTCGCGGTGGCCGTTGTATTGCAGGTGCATCCCGTGCAGACCTGCTCGATCGAGCTCGTCAGATCGACGGCTTCGGTCGGAGAGATCGTCGCGTCCACGACCGTGTTGAGATCGCCGTTCCAGAACGTGTTCACGAAGAACGTCGGCGCGGTCGTGTCGCTCGCGTTGAGCGCGTATTTGAACACCAGGCTCTGCGTAGCGGTCGGCGTGACGACGCCGAGGGCGTCGGGCGAGATCGTGTCCCGCGGGACGAAGATCAACTGCGTGCCGTCGTTGCAGACGACTCCGACGTCGCTCGAGGTGATCTGCCCGGGTGTCGCGCAGGAGGGGATGACCGCGTCGCTGTCGGAGCTGTCGACGTAGTAGAAAGTGCCGTGACTGCCCGCGCTGCCGTAGTCGACCACGAGCTGAACGTAGCTCACCGTTCCGCAGCGGTTGCGCCCGAAGGTATCGGTCGGCGCTCCGGGCGTGCACGGGCCGGCGGTGATGACGTTGCTGTACTCGATCGTGAACGACTGGGCCGCGCCGCCCGGAACAAGCGGACCGCTCGCCGGCAAGGCGGTGCAGTCCATCTCGAAGTTCGGGCCCGGCACGCCGGTGTCGCCGCGCGAGCAGTTGCACTTGGAGCTCGTGCCCGGGACCACGCCGCCCGGATTGCTGCACACCGGGTTGCCGCCGGGCTGGGCCCAGCTTCCGCACTGGCCGAGATCGACGAAGCCGGCCTGCCCGCCCGGGCTGAGGATGAAGTCGGTGCAGGGGACGTTGACGCGAAAGGGGAACTTGTAGACGGCGTTGAGGCTCGCCTCGCGATCGCCGCAGCGGTCGCCGTCGAGGTCGTTGAACGGCCCGGTGCCGAGCGGATTGATCGGATCGGGGACGGTCGGCGAGACGGCGACCGGCTGCAGCATCTGCCGCGTGCAAACGGTGCCGTCCACGCCGTCGTTGCCGTCGAGCGAGATCCACATGCCGAGGTCGTACCGCTCCGGCTTGACGGTGATGTCGGCGAAGAGTTGCGCCACGACGTAGTCGGTCGAGTTGATGCAGCCGTCGCTCACCACGGGTTGGGCCGAGTAGGAGACCGTGATGTCGTTCGCCGTGCAGACGTTGCCGCCCGGCAGCGAGGCCGCGACCCGGATGCAGCGGCAGTCGAGATCGTCGCCGTCCGTCAGCGAGTCGCCGTCGTTGTCGGCTCCGTCCTGGCAGAGCACCTCCGACTGGCAGTGAGGTTCGGCCGCCATGCCGCTACAGCCGCCGGCGTCGCAATAGCCGTTGCCGTCGTTGTCGACGCCGTCATTGCAGAGATCGGCGCCGGAAGAGAGAACGGTCTCGATCGAACAGCTGTTGCCGGCGGTGCAGGTGCCGAAATAGCCGATTTCGGGCTGCACTTGCGCGAGCCCCGCGCTCGGGGCCAGTAGCAGGCTCAGGCCCGCGGCGGTGAGTAGACCGTGCAGCATCTTGCGGCTCATCGTCTTTCCTCTCGTTCTGCTTTGCGTCGTCGACGGGCGGTGCGCGTCGGTCTCGTTGGTGCAGTGGTCTTGGTCGCGGCTCGGGGGCGCCGCCGCGCTCGGCGATTCAGCGGTGGAGCGAATCGCCATGCCGGTGATCTCCGGAGGCCCGGTCGGTGCGAGGGCTCGCGTCCACGTGGGACGTCGCAGCGGCGTCGAGGTTCCGGCGAATCTGCGCGCCCACCGCGTCGAGGTCGGCGATGAACGTCTCTTCGCCGGTCTTCAGGTTCTTGACGTAGCCGCGCAGGATCGGCGGCTCGCCGGTCCTCTCGCGCGGCTCGAGCCAGCAGCGCACGAGCAGCGAGGCCGAGGGGCGCTCGCTGGCGGGGCGTGAGTCGGCTGCGGCCGATGGCGCTTCGTCGAACATCTGGCGGTCCTCCAGGATCCCGAGTGGGCGGGTTGGAGGCCGAGTCTCCTCGTCTCGCGTCAGGAGAGCGTCAGCGCCAGGGGCGGGCGGTGCCGCCGCGCGGATCGGCTCAGGCGGAGAGCGCCTCGAGCCGCGCCGCCAGTGCGGGCTCCTCGCTGCGCCAGCGCGCGCGCTCGTCGTCGTCCGCGGCCGCGGCGACGAGGCGCCCGAGCGCCTCGCGGGCGGCCGTGACGCAGCGCCGGGCGCCGTGGCGATCGCCGGCGGCGACCGCGTTGTCGGCGGCGCGCAGGAGGTGCGCGAAGGCGCGATCGTGGGCGCCCGCCAGCAGGTAGTGCCGCGCCAGCTCTTCGGCGATCGCCACCGGCGAGAGCGAGTGGAGCGCGGCGAGAGCGTCGGCGACCTGCCGGTGCATGACCTGGCGGCGCAGGGGATTGAGGTCGCGGTAGAGGGCGGCGCGCAGGCGCGGGTGGTCGAACTCGAAGCGGCCGCGCCGGGTGCCGCGGCTCCACAGTCCAACCGTGCTCTCCAGGCCGGTCGGATTCCAGCGGCCGCGATGCTGGCGCACCAGCCAGCGCTCGAGCAGCAGCCGGAGAGCGATCTCGACGACCGCGGGGTGCTCGCTCTCGGCTCGCGCCAGCAGCTCGCTGTCGAAGCGCGGGCCGATCACCGCCGCCATGGCGGCGAGCCGCCGCGCCGAGGTCGGCAGGCGCCGCACGCGAGCGACGAGCTCGCGGTCGACGTCGGCGAGCGCCGGAGCCTTTCCGGGCGCCGGCCGTTCGCGCAGGCTCCAGCGGCCGTTGGCGTCGGCCACCAGCTCCCCCTCGTCCCACAGCGCATTGATCGCCGTGACCAGCACGAGCGGCAGCCCGGCGCTCGACGACGACAACAGGCCGCCGAGCGGCGCGGCCGCGACCGGGTCGGTGAGCGACGCCGCGATCGTCTCGATCGCCGCCGGCGACAGCCGCTCGAGCGCGACCTCGGTGACCACGCCGTCGCCGTCGCGCGCCAGCAGCTGCCGCAGCGGATGCCCGCCGTCGAGGCCGGCGCCGTCGCCGGTGGCGAGCAGCCACACGCGGGCGCCGGCGAGCCAGCGCGGCAGGGCGGCGACGACGGTGAGCGTGGCGTCGTCGGCCCACTGCAAGTCGTCGAGAAAGAGCGCGACGGGCGCGCGCGGCGTGCCGTCGGCAGCGCGCGTCGTCGCGCGCAGCAGCTCGGCGACCGCCTCGGCCAGGAGCTCGCCCGGGCCGGCGGCGCCGGCGGAGGCGGGCGGCGCCACGGCCCGCGCCACCGTCAGCTCGGGGAGCAGGCGAACGAGCTCGCCGCGCAGCTCCGCCGGCAGCGCGGCGAGCGGGTCGTCGGCGTCCTCGGACTCGCCGTCGAGCGCCTGCCGCAGCGCCTCGGCCAGGGCGAAGCCGCTCGGCTGCGGAAACTCCTCGCGACAACTGGCGGTGAGCACCGTGGCGGCGCGGTGTGAGGAGCAGGCATCGAGGAAGGTGCGCGCCAGTCGCGTCTTCCCGATCCCCTCCTCGCCGGTGACGAGCGTGATCCGAAAGCCCCCTTCGACGACCGCCTGCCAGCATTCGGCGAGCTGCTCGTATGCCGACTCGCGCTCGACGAGGGGCACGATGGGACCCTGAGCCGGTGCGGGCGAGGCAGCGCCCTGCTCGCGCAGCGCCTCGCTCAGGATGGCCTCGTGCAGCGCGCGCGTCTCGGCGAGCGGCTCGACGCCGAGCTCGCGCCGGAGCAGCGCGCGCAGGCCGGCAAAATGCGCCACGGCGCGGTTGCGCTGGCCGGCGAGGTCGTAGAGGCGCAGCAGCTGGCGGTGCGCCACCTCGGAGAGCGGATCCATCGCGACCAGGCGGCGGGCGTGCTGCACGCCGAGACGGTGGTCGCCGCGCGCCAGATAGCCGGCGACGAGTTGGCGCAATGCCTCGAGCGCCGCCTCGCGCAACCGCTCCTGCTCGGTCAGCAGCCACTCCTCGAACTCGGGGCAGTCGCGCACCTGGAAGCCGGCGAGCAGGTCGCCGTGGTAGAGCTGCACGCCGCCCGCGAGGTCGCTCGGGGGCGTGGCGCCGCGCGCCGCCGGGCGACCGACGGCCTGCTCGAACGCCTCGACATCGATCCAGGCGTCGGAATCGCCGGCGAAGCGCACGCTCTGGGCGTCGACGAGCAGGTGCGGTCGCGCCGCGCCGTCGCCGGGCAGCGTGGACTTGAGGTTGTAGAGCGCCTGGCGGAGGTTGCGGCGGGCGGCCTCCTCGTCGCGGTCGCCCCAGAACATCGCGGCCAGGCGGTCGCGGGGGAACGCGCGGCCGCGGTGGAGCGCCAGGTAGGCGAGCAGCGCGCGCACCTTCTGCGATTCGAATCCGCGCAGCGGCTGGCCCGCGCTCCAGACCTCGAAGCCGCCGAGCAGCGAGAGGCGCAGGGACGCCGCGCCGCCCCTCATTGCGGCGAGCTCCGTCGCTCGCCGGCGAGGCGGCGCGCCGCGAGCGCGCTCGCCGCGGCGCGCCGCACCAGCTCGAACGGACGCACGAGCCAGCGGCCGGCACGGCGGAAACTCGTCTCCGCAGCGCCGGCGGGCGCGGCGCGGCGCGGCGGCACGAAGGCACGCAGGAGGGTGGCGAGCCGCGCCACGGCGCGCGGGCGCTCGTCGAGCGGCGCTTCGAGCCAGCGCGCCTTGAGCGCCGCGGCGTAGTCGGCGTCGAGAGCGCAGGCGGTGAAGTGGCGCGCCAGGCGCGCCGGGAGCGGATCCCCGGACGCCGCGAAGTCGATCTCGCCGCGCGCCGCCGCGCGCGCCAGCGCGAGCGCGGCGTCGACCTCCTCGGCGCCGACCTCGTCGTCGATCCACGCCCGCCAGCGCGGCGCCTCGGCGCCGTCGGCCGCCGGCGCGGCAGCGAGATCGATCAGATCGCCGACGAGCAGCCAGCCGGCGAAGCGCGCGGTGAGACCGTGCTGCGCCAGGCCGTGCACGAGCGAGTGGGCGATGCGGACCGGGCGCGCCGGCAGAAGCACGGCGCCGGCGAGCCGGTCGTCGGCGGGCGCGACGAGCAGCTGCGCGGCGGCGAGCTCCTCCCAGGTGGCGAAGCCGGAGCCGTGCAGCCGAACGCCGGGCAGGTGCCGGTGCAGCTCGACCGCGTCGCCCAGCGGGTGGCGCAGCGGCGCCAGATGGTGCGCGTAGCCGCCGCCGGCCGCCGCCGCGAAGCCGCGCCGCCGCAGCGCGCCGTGCAGGTCGGCGAGCGCCGCGGCGGACACCAGCAGATCGAGATCGGCGCTCGGCCGCGTGCCGGCGGTCGCGTCGCCGGCGAGCACCAGAGCCCGCCCCTTGAGCGGCGCCACCGCGGCGCCGAGCTCGGCCGCCGCCGCGGCCACCGTCGCCAGGGTCTCGTCGAAACGGAGCTCGCGGGCCGCTGCCGCCGCACGCTCGCGCCGCAGCCGCTCGCCGGCGGTCGCGCCGAGCTCCGCGGCGAGCGCGCCGAGATCGGCGCGCGCGGCGAGGCGCGGCAGCAGGCCGAGGCGGTCGGCGAGCGCGAGCGCGGCCTCGGGCGCGGGCGGCGGCACGGAAGCCGCGGGCGGCGCGAAGGCGCGTGCGAGCACCCAGGCGAGCTCGGGCGGGAGCGCGACGGGCGGCGGCCGGAAGCGGAAGCGCTCCGCCCTCACGTCGCCTCGCAGAGATCGAGCTTCGGCACGGCGTCGATGTTACGCCGTGGCGCCGGCGCCGCGGGCTGCCGCGGGCGGCGGCCAGGAATCGCCGCGGAGGACTACGACGCCGCGCAGCCGAAGCCGGCGGGAATATGGCAGGCGGGCCGCCGCGCCACCGCCACCCCCCGTCGCAGCGCCCACTCGGCGCCCAGCCCCTCGAGCTCCTCGCGCGGCACGAGCTCCTCGGCGATGGGGAAGAGGACTTGCTCCTCCTTGGCGAAGTGGTCGCGCGCCAGCGCCACGACGTGCAGCACGGCGCGGCGCGCCGCGGCCTCGTCGTCGGCGGAGCGCAGAGCGGCGAGTGTCGCGTCGATCTCTTCGTGCTCGCCGCGCAGGACGTCGGTCGGACCGCCGGGCGGCATCTTCGCCTCGACGGCGCGGAAGAGCAGCTCGTCCTCGACCTCGGCGTGCGAGAGCAGCGCCGCCTCGACGGCGCGGCCGGCGAGCAGCAGGTCGGCGAGCTCCCACTGCGGCGCCGAGCGCTCGCAGTGCGCGAGGAGAGCGTAGAGCGGTCCGTGTTCGCCGTAGAGCGCGTCGGTGATCTTCATGGCGGTCTTCCTCCCCGTCTGGCGCGGCGCGGTTGCGGCGCGACGGCGGAAACCTACCGACCACCCCGGCGGGCG
>DASWJT010000100.1:0-7740 GCA_036397015.1 Thermoanaerobaculia bacterium | reverse complement strand
CCGGGCGGCTCGTCGAGCGGCTCGGCGGCGGCGGTGGCGGCGGGCCTCTGCGAGCTCGCCCTCGGCACGCAGACGATCGGCTCGATCGGCCGGCCGGCGGCCTACTGCGGCGTCTGCGGCTACAAGCCGAGCTACGACCGGATTTCGCGCGACGGCGTGATCCCGCTCGCGCCCTCGGTCGACCACGTCGGCCTGCTCGCGCCCTCGATCGAGACGCTCCAGCGCGCGGCGCACGTCGTCGCCCACGATTGGCAGGACGCGGTGGGGGTCTACTTCCAGGCCCAGATCGGCGTTCCGGTCGGGCCGTACCTCGAAAAGGCATCCATTGAAGGGAAAGCTCACTTCGCGAGCGTCTGCGCGCGGCTGGAGCGCGGCGGCTGGAAGGTCGTCGAGGTCGAGGCGATGACCGATTTCGAGGAGATCGACGCGCGGCATCGCCTGCTCGTCGCCGCGGAGGCAGCGCGAGTGCACGCCGACTGGTTCGCGCGGTACGAGGGTCTCTATGCACCGAAGACGGCGGAGCTGATCCGCCGTGGCCAGCAGGTGTCGGACGCGGAGCTCGAAGCCTTGCGCGCGAGCCGCGACATCCTGCACCAGGCGCTCGACCAGCTCATGATGCGCCACGGGCTCGACCTGTGGATCTCGCCGCCGGCGCCGGGGCCGCCTCCGCTCGGTCTCGAGTCGACCGGCGACCCGGTGATGAACCTGCCGTGGACGCACGCCGGGCTGCCGACGCTGGTCGTTCCCGCCGGAACGAGCGAGGAGGGGCTGCCGATGGGCCTCCAGCTCGCCGCCCGCTTCGGCGCCGACGAGGAGCTCCTAGCGCACGGCCGCGAGATCGCCGCCGCCCTCGCCGACGAGGCGTCGCACGCAGGCGAAGACCGCGCCGCAGGACCGTCAACCCCCACCCCGTCCCCCCTTCTATGAACGCTTTTCGTCTTTGTCTTTGAAGGGAAAAAAGAAACATGACCGAGAACGAAGCGAATCGGACGGCGGTGGAGCGGATGATCGTGGCACGGCCGTGGCTGGTCGGCGTCGGGCGGGCGAGCGAGGTCGTGCCGGGATTCGAAGGCCGCATGCTGCTCCACGCCGGGCCGCCGGTCGAGTGGGAGCGGATGTCGGGACCGCTGCGCGGCGCGCTCGTCGGCGCGGCGCTCTACGAGGGCTGGGCGAGCGACGCCGAGGAGGCCGAAGCGCTGCTCGCCTCCGGCGCGGTGCGCTTCGACTCCTGCCACCACCGCGGCGCCGCCGGGCCGATGGCCGGCGTCGTCGCGCCCTCGTTCGCGGTCTACGTCGTCGACGAGCGAACCCATGGCGGCCGCTTCTTCTCGACCTTGAACGAAGGGTCGGGCAAGGTGCTGCGCTTCGGCGCCTACGCGCCGGAGGTGCTCGATCGGCTGCGTTGGCTCAACGAGACGCTCGCCCCGCTCGTCGACGAGGCGCTGCGGGCGACCGACGGGCTCGACCTCCACGCCACCCTTGCCCAGATGCTCCACCGCGGCGACGAGGGGCACTGCAGCAGCCTCGCCGGCTCGCTGATGCTGCTGCGCCACGTGGCGCCGGCGATCGCGCGCTCCGCGGCGCCCGCGGCGAGACGCGGCCGCGCCCTCGAGGTCCTGGGCGGCAACTGGCTGGCGATCCTCAATCCGATCATGGCCGCCTGCAAGGCGATCTGCGACGCCGGCCACGGCGTCGCCGGCTCGACGGTGGTGACGCGTCTGTCGCGCAACGGCACCGACTTCGGCATCCGCGTCTCCGGCGCCGGCGAGCGCTGGTTCACCGGTCCGTCGCAAGTTCCCGTCGGCCCGCTCGACGAGGGCTACGGCCAGGAGGACGCCAACCCCGACATCGGCGACTCGGTGATCACCGAGTGCGCCGGCATCGGAGCGTTCGCCATGGCGGCGGCGCCGGCGATCGCGCGCCTGGTCGGCGGCACGCCCGAGTCGGCCGTTCGCTCGACGCTCGAGATGTACCGCATCACCGTCGCCGAGCACCCGGACTTCACGATTCCGGGCCTCGGCTTCCGCGGCACGCCGATCGGCATCGACGCCCGCAGGGTCGTCGAGCTCGAGCTCCTGCCGCACGTCAACACCGGCATCGCCCACCGCCAGCCCGGCATCGGCCAGATCGGCTTCGGCCTCGTCCGCCCGCCGCTCGCGCCGTTTCGCGCCGCGCTGGCAGCGATCGACGCCTGATCGAGAGGGAGGCAGCATGCACGTCCCCTACGACCTGTCTCGCGTCCGCGTCCTCGACCTGTCGCAGAACTTCTCGATGGACTCGCCGGCATTCGCCTTCTACGAGGGGCCGACGGTGAAGTGGCAGAAGCGCATCGCCTTCGAGGGCGTCAACGCGCAGTACCTCGGCACCACGAACCACATCGCCACGCACCTCGACTCGCCGGTCCACTTCTACGATCCCGGTCCCGACATCGCCGGGATCCCGATCGAGAGGCTCTTCGGCCCGGCGTGCGTCGTCGATCTCTGCCAGTTCGGGATCGGCGACTATCAGATCTACGGCCCCGAGCACTTCGAGGCGTGGGAGCGCAAGCACGGCATCACGATCGAGCGCGGCGACATCGTCATCGTCCACACCGGCTACCACCGCTTCTACAACGAGGACTGGCACAAGAGCGTCGACTGTCCGGTGAGCGGCGTGCCGTTCCGCGGCCACGACGCCGCGCACGAGCCCGACCTGCCGCGCTCTTTCCTGCGCCACCCGGGGCCGCAAGGGCGCTTCGCCGAGTGGGTGCTCGACCGCGGCATCCGCTGGCTGGCCTACGATTGCATCGCCGCCGACCACCCGTTCAACACCAACGTGCGCAAGGCGAGGCCGGACCTGATCCCCGAGGTCGAGGTGGCGATCGGCGGCTCGCTCGCCGACCTCATGCCGTGGCCCGAGGACTACCAGGTGATGCACGTCAAGCTCTTCCCGCGCGGCGTCTTCCACGCCGAGAACGTCGGTGGTCGCATCGACGAGATCCTCGACCAGCGCGTCTGGGTCGGCTGCTTCCCGTTCCGCTTCAAGGGCGGTGAAGCTGCGTTCGCGCGCTTCGTCGCCTTCGTCGAGGAGCGCTAGAGGGTGACGATCGGCGCGCGGATCCCGCGCAACGAGGACGGGCGGCTGCTGACGGGGAGGGCGCTCTTCGTCGACGACGTGGCGCTGCCCGGCATGCTGCACGCCGCTCTCCTGCGCAGCGCGCACGCGCACGGCCGAATCCGCTCGATCGACGCGTCGCGGGCGCGGGAGATGCCCGGTGTCGTCGCGGTCTACACCGCCGCGGACCTCGGCGAATACTGGAAGCCGGGACCGCTGCTCGTCTCGCCGCCGCCGGTTCCGGGAGCCGTCTTCCACGCGCGCACGCAGGTGCCGTTCGCCAAGGACAAGGTGCGGCACGTCGGCGAGCCGCTGGCGCTGGTCGTCGCCGAGAGCCGCTATCTCGCCGAGGACGCGCTCGCCGCGGTCGCGGTCGACATCGAGCCGCTCGACGCGGTGGTCGATCTCGAGCGGGCGCTGGCGCCCGGCGCGCCGCTCGTCCACGACGACCTCGACTCGAACCTCGCCGCCCACCTCGTGCAGGGGCGCGGCGACTGGGAGGCGGCGCGGAGCGCCGCGCATCTTCTGATCACCCGGCGGCTCGCGTACGACCGCGGCGCCGCGGCGGCGCTCGAGGCGCGCGCCGTGGTCGCGGAGTGGGACGCTCGCGCCGAACGGCTGACGGTGTGGGACACCACCCAGGCGCCGATTCCGATCCGCAACGGACTGGCCTCGATGCTCGGCCTCTCCGAGCACCAGGTGCGGGTCGTCGCGCCGTTCGTCGGCGGCGGCTTCGGCCCGAAGATCATGATGTTCTATCCCGAGGAGGTGCTGGTGCCGTGGGCGGCGCTGCGTCTCGGCCGGCCGGTCAAGTGGACGAGCGATCGCGCCGAGGACTTCGTCTCGACGACGCAGGAACGCCTCCAGCTCCACGACGCCGCGCTGGCGCTCGACCGCGACGGGCGCATCCTCGGGCTCGCCGACACCTTTCTGCACGACACC
This sequence comes from Thermoanaerobaculia bacterium, assembly GCA_036397015.1. GTDB lineage: Bacteria > Acidobacteriota > Thermoanaerobaculia > Multivoradales > JAGPDF01 > JACTMI01. Next base: position 3,705 of record DASWJT010000100.1, on the reverse strand, counting down.
GGTGCCTACGACCCGTACGGCCTGACGGTGCCGCTCAACAGCCAGGCCAACGCCCTCGGCCTCTACCGCGTGCCGGCGTACCGCAGCGAGCTGCGCGCGGTCTTCACCAACAAGCCGATCGTGACGCCGTTCCGCGGCGCCGGCCGCCAGCACGGCACCTTCGTGATCGAGCGCCTGCTCGACCTCGGCGCGCGCGAGCTCGGCCTCGACCCGGTCGAGATCCGGCGCCGCAACCTGCTCGCGCCCGACGAATTCCCGGTGCGGCAGGGGATCGTCTACCAGGACTTCACCGAGCTCATCTACGACTCCGGCGACTACGCGCCACTCGTCGACCGCGCGCTCGAGCTCGTCGGCTACGAGCGCTTCGTCGCCGAGGAGCAGCCGCGGCGGCGCGCCGCCGGCCGCCGGAGCGGTGTCGGCGTGGTCGCCTACGTCGAGGGCACCGGTATCGGGCCCTTCGAAGGCGCGCGCGTGCAGGTGCAAACCGGCGGCAAAGTGACGGTGGCGACCGGCGTCGGCACGCAAGGTCAGGGGCACTACACCTCGTTCGCGCAGATCGCCGCCGACGCGCTCGGCGTCGCGGTCGCCGAGGTCGAAGTGGTGACCGGCGACACCGACGTCTTCCACTGGGGGACCGGGACGTTCGCCAGCCGCGGCGCCGTCGTCGCCGGCAGCGCCGTGCACGCGGCGGCGACGGCGGTGGCGGCGAAGGCGCGGGAGCTCGCGGCGCGGCTGCTCGAAGTCGACGAGGGCGAGATCGAGCTCGCCGGCGGCGAGGCGCGCTCACGGCACGATCCGTCGCGCGCGATCGGTCTCGGCGAGCTGGCGCGCAGGGCCAACCCGCTGCGCGGCGCCGTCACCGGCGGCGCCGAGCCGGGCCTCGAAGCGACGCGCTATTTCGGCCCCGAGCGCGGCACCACCGCGGCCGGCGTGCACGCCATGATCGTCGACGTCGACCCGGAGACGTTCGCCGTCGCGATCGAGAAGTACGTCGTCGTCCACGACTGCGGGCGCGTGCTCAATCCGCTGATCGTCGACGGGCAGATTCACGGCGGGGTGGCGCAGGGGATCGGCAACGCTTTCTACGAGCGGCTGGTCTTCGACGAGGGCGGCCAGCTGCTGAACGGCTCGTTCATGGACTTCCTGATCCCCACCGCGCTCGAAGTGCCGCCGATCGAGGTGGCGCACCTCGAGACGCCCTCGCCGCTCAATCCGCTCGGCACCAAGGGCGCCGGCGAGGCGGGCGCGATCCCCACCGGCGCGCTCTTCGCCCAGGCGGTCGAGAACGCGCTCGCCATCGAGGGGCTGGAGCTGCTCGAGATCCCGCTCTCGCCGAGCCGTCTGTTCGAGATCGTGCGGGAAGCCCGGCGGCGATCGTGAAGCTCGCCGGCGAGCACACCTTCCCCATCGCGCGCGAGCGCTTGTGGGTGGCGCTGCTCGACCCGGGGCTGCTCGCGCGCGTGCTGCCCGGTTGCGAGCCGCTCGAGCCGGTCGTGACCGGCTCCACTCCGAGCTGGCGCGCGGCGATGACGCTCAAGGTCGGCCCGGTGCAGGGCCGCTTCACCGGCACGCTGGCGCTCGCCGAGCTCGATCCGCCCAACGGCTACCGCATGCAGATCGACGGCAGCGGACCCGCCGGCTTCCTGCGCGGCGCGGGGAGGATCACGCTCGTCGAGACGGCGGGCGCGACGACCCTCGGCTACGAGCTCGACGCCCAGGTCGGCGGTCGCGTCGCCGCGGTCGGCCAGCGGCTGGTCGAGAGCTCAGCACGGGCGTTCGCCCGGCAGGGGCTGGAAGGGCTCGAGCGCGAGCTCGCGGCGCGTGCGACGCCCACGGACGCCGCGGCGGCGTCCGGCGCGAGCGCGGCGGCTGCGCGCCTGCCGCCGTCGCAGGCGGCTTTCGCGGCGCGCTTCGCGCGCGGCCTGTGGCGCGAGCTGCCGGCCGGCTGGCGCTATGGCGCGCTCGCCCTCGCCGCAGCGCTCCTCGCCGCGCTGGCTCTGCTCGCGCGCGGCTGCTGACGGGCGCGAGCCGTCAGTCGCGCCGCAGCTGCGCCACCTGCAGCGTCACCATGCGGCCGAGGAGCGACTCGCTGTCGAGGGTGTCGGGATCCGAGAGCGCCAGCTCGCCGCTCACCTCGAAGGTGAACTCGCCGGGGACCACCGTGAAGCCGAGCGCGCCCAAATCGACGAAGAGGCTCGCCGTGCCGGCGCCGGTCGGCGCCTCGGTCGTCGTGCCGAGCGGCTGGCCGCCGGCGTCGCGGACGGTGACCGTGTACTCCATGCCGTTCTCGCCGACTACGGCGAGCGACGGGTGCGAGAGGGTGACCTTGAGGTGCGTCGTCGCGAGCCCGACGACGGTCGAGAAGGTGCGTTGGTCGCTGCCGCCGATCGCCAGCCGCGGCGCGTCGTAGGTCCAGAAGTCGGAGGCGCGCACCGCGAAGCCGTCGGCGGCGAGCACGCGCGAGTCGGCCTTCGCCTGGGCGCGCGCCAGGCTCTTCCTCCAGTTGCCGTTCGACTGCACCAGCGCGGCCGCGGCGGCGAGGTCGACGTGGCCGAAGCCGATCTGCCAGAAGGGGAGCGCGCTGCCGTCGGCGGCGAACACCGGTGTCGCCGTCGCCTGGAGGGCGCTGCGCACCTCGTCGGGCGTCAGCAGCGGGTTCGCCTGGCGCAAGACCGCCGCCGCGCCGGCGACGTGCGGCGAGGCCATGCTCGTGCCCGACGCCGTGCGGTTGCCGTAAGGCGGACAAGCGAGGACCGCAGTGCCCGCGGTGCTGCAGGTCGACGAGATGCTCTGGCCCGGCGCGGTCACGTCCGGGTGATAGACGCCGATCCGGTCGCCGGAGTAGACGGTGTGACCGCCGCCGCCGACCTGGCCCGGCTGGGAGTTGTCGTAGATCAGGCCGTTCGAGCTGAAGTCGCCGCGGTGATGGTCGAGCGTCGACGCCGCCACTGAGATCACCCATGGCGCCTCGCTGAACGGATTGAGGCTCATCTCGGCGTTCGAGTAGCCACTGTTGCCGGCGGCGAAGACGACCACGACGCCGAGGTCGGCGACCGCCTGAGTCACCACCGCCACCGGGTCGCGCGGGTCGAACTGCCGGAACGAGTTGCCCCACGAGTTGTTGACCACGTCGACGTCCCAGAGGTCGGGCTGGTCGAGCAGATGGTCATAAGCGGTGACGACGGCGGTGGTGAACAGCACCTCGCCGATCGAGTAGCAGACGAGCTCGGCGTCGGGGGCGACGCCCAGCCGGCCGCCGGTCGGATCGGTGGTCGAGTCGGCGGCGATGATGCCGGCGACGTGGGTGCCGTGGCCGCCGGCCAAGTCGGTGTTCTGGTACGGGCCCGTCTCGTTGGCGACGACGATCGTGTTCGAGCCGTCGGGGCGCAGGTTGGCGTACTCGCCGCTGTAGAGCTTGACGTTGTGCGCGACGTGGTCGGCGAGGTCGGGGTGGCTGGCGTCGCAGCCGCTGTCGACGACGGCGACGGTGACGCCGGCGCCGGTCAGGCCGGCGGCGCGCGTCGCCGCCGCGCCGAGGGCGTCGGAGGAGGCGGTGTCGAAGAGCTCGATCGGCTCGTCGGGCCAGACGTCCTCGGCGAGACCGAGCGCCACCGCACCCTCGAGCGTCGCCACCGGGCCGACGACGAGCGCCAGCGGCACGTGCCGCAGCGGTTGCACGGCGAGGCCGAGGCCCTGGAGCGTCGC
>DASWJT010000099.1:0-3549 GCA_036397015.1 Thermoanaerobaculia bacterium | reverse complement strand
GGGCGAGACCGCCAGCGAGCCCGCCCGGCAATCGCTGCCCGAGGTCCACCGCAGCGTCCGCCTGTCGCCGCGGCGGGGTGTGCTGCGCCGCTTCCTGTCGTTCGCCGGGCCCGGCTACCTCGTCGCGGTGGGCTACATGGACCCCGGGAACTGGGCGACCGACCTCGCCGGCGGCTCCCGGTTCGGCTACGCCCTGATCTGGGTGATCCTGCTGTCGAATCTGATGGCGATGTTCCTGCAGACGCTCTGCGCGCGGTTCGGCATCGCCGCCGGCCGCGATCTGGCGCAGGCGTGCCGCGAGCACTACTCGCGCCCCGTCGCCTTCGTGCTCTGGGTCCTCTGCGAGGTGGCGATCATCGCCTGCGATCTCGCCGAGGTCATCGGCTCCGCCGTGGCGCTCGATCTGCTCTTCGGCATTCCGCTCGTCTGGGGCGTGCTCGTCACCGGCCTCGACGTCCTCTTGCTGCTCGCCGCGATGCACTTCGGCTTCCGCAAGATCGAGGCGATCGTGCTGACGCTGGTGACCACGGTGGCGGGCTGCTTCGCGCTCCAGCTCTTCCTCTCCCGGCCGGAGTGGGGAGCGCTCGCCGTCGGCACCCTGGTGCCGACGATCCCCGACGCCGAAGCGTTCTACATCGCCCTCGGCATCCTCGGGGCCACCGTGATGCCGCACAACCTCTACCTGCACACCGCGCTCGTGCAGACGCGCGACGTCGAGCCGACGAGCGCCGGCCGCCGGCAGGCGATCCGCTACAACACCACCGACACGATTGTCGCGCTGGGCGCCGCCTTCTTCGTCAATGCCGCCATCTTGGTGGTCGCGGCAGCGGTCTTCCACCGCGGCGGCTACCACGCCGTGTCGGAGCTCGAGGAGGCGCACCGGCTGCTGGCGCCGCTGCTCGGCGCGCCGGTCGCGGCGACCGCCTTCGCCGTAGCGCTCCTCGCCTCGGGGCAATCGTCGACGATCACCGGCACGCTCGCCGGCCAGATCGTGATGGAGGGCTTCCTCGACATCCGCATCCGCCCCTGGCTGCGGCGCCTGGTCACTCGCCTGCTGGCGATCGTGCCGGCGGTCTTCTTGATCTCGGCCTCGGGCGGCAAGCACACGGTGGAGCTCCTCGTGCTGTCGCAGGTGGTGCTGTCGATGCAGCTCTCGTTCGCCGTCTTTCCGCTGATGAAGTTCACCGGCGATCCGGAGCTGATGGGCGAGTTCGCCAATCCGCCCTGGGTGAAGATCGTCGGCTACGCCGTCTGCACTCTGATCGCCGGGCTCAACCTGGCGCTCCTCTACCAGCAGCTCGGCGTCCGCTGGCTCGGATTGCTGGTGGCGATCGGACTGGGCTTCACCATCTGGGTGAAATACTTCTACCGGGGAGAGTGACGATGTACCGCAAAATTCTCGTCGCCCTCGAGAATTCGAAGACGGACGAGGCGATCCTCGCCCACGTCGAGCCGCTGGCGAAGCTGCACGGCAGCGAGCTGCTGCTCGTGCACGTCGCCGACGGCTGGGTGGCGCGGACGCGCGATCAGCTCGATCTCGCCGAGTCGGCCGAGATGCGGGCGGATCGTGCCTACCTCGAGTCGGTCCGCGTGCGCTTCGCGGCGGCCGGCATTGCCGCCGACACGGTGCTGCTGACCGGGGAGCCGGCCGACGAGATCGTCGAGCTCGCCGCCGGGAGCGCCGTCGACCTCATCGCCATGAGCACCCACGGGCACCGGTTCCTCGCCGACCTCGTGCTCGGCTCCACGGCTCGCAAGGTCCGCCACGCCGTCGAAGTGCCCGTGCTGCTGCTCAAGGCCAGGGAGCGCGGCGCCGGCTGAACGCGCTCTGGCGGACGACGGTCTAGGATCCATGGTGCCGGCGGCGCCCCTGCCGCCCGGCGTGTGAGGAGCTCCCGGATGAACCTCTGTGCCGAAGCGCCGAGCGCCGAGGTCGAAGGCAAGCGCGGTGCGGCGCGTCAGTCGGAGGCGGCCTCGAGGCGCCGGCGGAGCGCGGGCAGGATGGGCAGATCGGCCTCCGGCCAGTCGAGGGCGGCGAGCTCGGCGGCGGCGAACCAGCCGTGCTCCTCGTGCTCGTGGAGGCGCGGCTCGCCACCGGCGCGGCGCGCCGCATAGACCTCGAGCACGATGCGCCGGCCCTCGTAGTTCGACGTGCCGCGGCCGATGCGGTCGCCGACCTCGATCGCGAGGCCGAGCTCCTCGGCGACCTCGCGCCGCAGCGCCTCCCGGGCCTCCTCGTCCCGCTCCACCTTGCCGCCCGGGAACTCCCACTTGCCCGCCATCGACATGCGGGCACCGCGGCGCGTCAGCAGCACGCGGCCACCCTCGACGATCGCCGCGCCGACGACGTGCAGCTCGGGGATCGACGGCACGCGCCAGGTGGGGGCGAACGGCGCCACGTGCCAGCCGGCGCTCTCCAGGCCGCAGCGCAGCGCCCGCGCCAGCTCGGCGGCGCCGGGCGAGTCGGAGTGCAAGCAGATCGTACGGACGCGCGGCGCCAGCGCGAGCGCCTGCGCCACCGCCTCGTCGCGGCCGAGGAGGGCGCGTGGCGAGGCGCGCGGCAGCAGCTCGCCGTCCGCCGCGTAGCCGCGCTCGGCGAAGCCCTCGGGCGCCGTCGCCAGGCCCTCGGCCGCCGCCGCGGCGAGCAGCGCGCTGCCGGGCCATCCGACCACGGCGAGCTCGCGATCGAGCGAGGCGACGGCGGCGACGACGGCACGCGCCGCCTCGCCGTCGGCGCTGACGCGATGGTAGAGGGCGCCGTGCGGCTTGACGTGCGACAGCCGCACGCCGCTCTCGCGCCCGAGCGCCGCGAGCTCGCCCACCTGGCGCAGCACCGTCGCCGCGATGGCGCCCGCCGGCAGGCCGGTCTCGACGCGGCCGAAGCGCTCGCGGTCGGGATAGCCCGGATGCGCGCCGACGGCAAGGCCGTGATCACGGGCCAGGGCCAGCGCGGCGCGCATCGCGCGCTCGTCGCCGGCGTGGGCGCCGCAGGCGACGTTGAGCGAGCTGACGTACGGCGCGACGGTGGCGTCGTCGAAGCCTTCGCCGACGTCGGCGTTGAGATCGATGCGCCGCGCGGTCTCGCTCATGGCCCGACCGTCTCCCCGGCGAGCTCGCGACGCCGCTCGGCGAGCGCCGACTCCGCCGCCGCGAGATCGACGAGCGCGAAGCGCACCACGGCGCCGGGAGCGAGGTGCGCCACGAGGCCGACGTCGGCGGCGATCACCTGCGCCACCCACGGGTAACCGCCGGTGACCGGTGCGTCGACGCCGAGCACAATCGGTTCCCCCGATGGCGGGACCTGCACAGCTCCCGGCAGCACGCCCTGCGAGCGCAGCGGCGCGTGCGGCACGAGCGCGATCGGCTCGCCGAGCAAGCGAACGCCGCGCCGATCCGAGCGCGGATCGATCCGGTGGGTTCCTGCTTCCAATCCCTCCAGGCCCGCGCTCCCGAGGAGTCGCTGGTCAGGCCCCGGAAGAATGCGCAGCCGTCGCGGATCGGAATCGGCGGGCACCCACTCTCGTCGGCGAGGCCCGACGGCGTTCTCCA
>DASWJT010000098.1:0-70805 GCA_036397015.1 Thermoanaerobaculia bacterium | reverse complement strand
ATCACGCCCGACACGGCCTGGAAGCTGGCGCAGGCGTTCGAGACGAGCCCGGAATTCTGGCTCAACGCGCAGGGTCTGCACGACCTCGCCAGGTACCGCCCCACGCGCAAGTTGCGCAGCCTGTTGCGCCGCGCGGGCTGAGGCTCGAGCCCTCAGCGAAGCTGTTCGGGGCGCACGCCGAGGGCCTTGGCCAAGCGGGCGAGGGTGGCGCGGCGCAGCGACAGGCCGTCGACGAGATGGAGGCGCATCACCTCGTGCGGCACCGAGTGGCCGGGCGGCACGCGCGGCCGTGCGGCGCTCCGTGTCGACATCGAACAGGATCCTGGAACGGCCGACGCGCAGCCGGTAGCCGTAGCGGTGATTCCGCAGCGCCTCGAGACCCGCCAGGCGCGGGAAGCCGGCGAGCGCGCCGGCCATCCGCGCGACGACATCCTCGCCGGAGCGGGCAAGGCGAGGCGCTGACCGCGCTCCTCAGGCCGGCTCGTCGCTCTTGCCGCCGACGAGCGGTGCGGCGACGGCGGTGGCGAGGGCGGCGACGCCGCCGGCGACGACTCCGGCCTTCGCCTTCGGATCCAGACTCTCCCAGCTCTTCCTGGCCCGGGCGATCCCCTCGGCGGTGGACCTCCTCACCTGCGCCGCGGCGCGCTTCGCCGTCCGGCGCAGCTCGCCGGCCTTCTCGCCGGCGGTCCTCTGCGCTTCGGCGGCGGTGCGGCGCGCGCTCTTGTCGACGCGGGCGAGCGCGGTGGACGCCGTCCGCTTCGCCTTCTCGAGCTCGCGCTCGGCGCCGCGCTCGGCGGCGGCGAGGTTGGCGGCGGCGGCGCGCTGCGCCTGCGCCAGCTCGCGCGTGGCGCTCCTGGAGCCGCGCGCGGCGAGCTGGTCGAGCCTCGCCCGCGCCCGATCGAGGCGCTTGCCGGCGGCGCCGAGGGCGCGCTCGAGCGGCCCCGGGCGGCGCTTCGTCGCGCGCTTCGGCGCCTTGCGAGCCGGCTCGCGGGCGCGCTTCGCGGCGGCCTTCTTCGTCGAGCTCGGGCGCGGCTTCCGCGCCGGCTTGCGGGTGGTCTTCTGCCTGCGCTTTGGGGTGGACTTGCGGGTGGCCATGGTGGGCGCTCCTCTCGCGGCAGCGACGGTGCCTGCCTTCCGATCGTAGCGGGGAGCGGCCGCCGCGTCACCGGGCCGGGGAGCGGCCGCCAGCGCCGGGACGTAACTTTGTCGGCCGCTCTCCGTAGATCTATCCAACATGGATATAGTCACGGCGACGAGAGGACGCGTCGAAAGGAGGGCGCGATGAGCCGCACTGACGAGATCGAGGCGCTGCTGCCGCTGCCGGCGGCGAGCTTTCACATTCTGCTCGCGCTCGCCGAGGAGGACCGCCACGGCTACGCCATCCTGCTCGACGTCGAGCGGCGCACCGGCGGCGAGGTGCGGCTCTCGGTGGCGACGCTCTACCGCACGCTCGAGCGGCTGCTCGAGCAGGGGCTGATCGCCGAGCTCGCCGAGCGGCCGGCGCCCGAGCTCGACGACGAGCGGCGGCGCTACTACCGCCTGACGCCGCGCGGCGCGGCGGCGGCGCGCGCCGAGGCGCGGCGGCTCGACAAGCTGGTGCGCCTGGCGCGCTCGGCCGGGCTGGCGCCGGGGCGGACGTGATGCGACTCGTCCGGCTCGCTCTGCGCGTGCTCCCGAGATCGTTCCGCGACGAGCACGGGCGCGAGCTCGAAGCGGCCCTGGCGCTGCGGCTCGCCCGCGGCGGCGGCCCGTTCGTGCGCGCCGCCGCCGTCGCCCGCGAGCTCGGCGGGCTGCTCGCCACCGCGGCGCGCGTGCACGCCGAGCTGATGCGGCAGGACCTGCGCTGGGCGCTCCGCACGCTGCGGCGCTCGCCCGGCTTCGCGGTCACCGCCGTCGCCGTCGGCGCGCTCGGCATCGGCGCCACCACGGCGGCCGTCTCGGTGACCGATCACGTGCTGGTGCGCAAGCTGCCGTTCGCCGACTCCGGGCGGCTGGTCAAGCTCTGGCAGACCGACCCGCGGCGCGGTTACTCGCGGCTCGAAGCCTCGCCGGCGCACTACCGCGAGTGGCGCCAGCTGAGCCGCTCGTTCGACTCGCTCGCCGCCTACTGGCCGAGCACCGTGACGCTGGTCGGCGCCGGCGAGCCGGAGCGGCTCGAGGCGGCGCAGGTCTCGGCGTCGCTCGCCGACGTCCTGCGCGTGCGCCCGGCGCTCGGGCGGCTCTTCGACACGAGCGACGACGTGCCCGGCGCGCCGGCGACGGTCGTCCTCGCGCACGCCTACTGGTCGAGCCGCTTCGCCGGCGACCGCGAGATCGTGGGCCGCACGCTGCGCCTCGACGGCGAGACGGCGACGGTCGTCGGCGTGCTCCCCGCCGGGCTCCACTTCCCCGAACGCACGACCCAGGTGTGGACGCCGCAACGCTTCGCGCCGGAGTGGTACGAGGACCGCACCAACACCTTCCTGCGCGTCGTGGCGCGGCTCGCGCCCGGCGTCTCGCTGGTGACGGCGCGCGGTGAGCTGGCGGCGATCGCGGCGCAGAAGGCGCGCGAGTTCCCGAACCCGGCGGGCGACGCCGGCGTGGCGGTGATCGGTCTGCGCGACGAGCTCTCGCGCGAATCGCGCCTGCTCCTCGTCGCCCTGTCGGCGGCGGCGCTCTGCCTGCTGCTGCTGTCGACCACGAATCTCGCCAACCTCCTCCTCGCCCGTTCGCTCGCCCGCTCCCGCGAGCTCGCCGTGCGCTCCGCCCTGGGCGGCGGGCGCGCTCGCCTGGTGCGCCAGATGCTCACCGAGAGCCTGGCGCTGGCGTTCCTCTCCGGCGGCCTCGGCGTCGCCCTCGCCTACGCGGCGACGCCGGCGGTGGCGCGGCTCGTGCCGAGCTCGCTGCCGATCGCCGAGGCGCCGGCGATCGACCTGCGGCTGCTCCTCGTCGCGACGCTGGTGACGATCGCGACGGGTGTCGGCTTCGGCCTCGCTCCGGCGCTGCGCGCGCCGGCCGACGCCTCGGCCGACGAGCTGCGCGAGGGATCGCGCGCCGCCCTCGGCGGGCGCCGCGAGCGCTGGCGGCGCGCGCTCGTCTTCGCCGAGGTGGCGCTCTCGGTGGCGCTCCTCGTCTCGACCGGCCTCCTGCTGCGCGCCCTCGGCCGGCTGCAGGGGACGGACCCGGGCTTCCGCAGCGGGGGCGTCGTCACGCTGCGCACCTGGCTGCCGCGGCCGGAGTACGACGCGACCGAGAAGCGGCACCAGTTCTACGGCGCGGTGCTCGACGAAGTGCGCGCGCTGCCGGGCGTCGAGAGCGCGGGCTACATCACCTTTCTGCCGATGACGATGCGCGGCGGCATCTGGGGCGTCAAGAGCGCCGGCGCGACCGACGCCGACGCCGAGATCGGCACCGCCAGCCTGCGCTACACGACGCCGCAGCTCTTCGCCACGCTGGGCATGCGGCTCGTCGCCGGCCGCGACGTGAGCCCAGCGGACACCCTGGAGACGGAAAAGGTCGCCGTGGTGAGCGAGTCGTTCGCGCGCCAATACCTCGCGGAGCGCGAGCCGCTCGGCCAACGTTTCCAGATCGCCTTCTTCGAGCGCACGGTCGTCGGCGTGGTGGCCGACGTCGCCGTGCGCGGGCTGGGCAAGCTGAGCGAGCCGCAGGTCTACCTGCCGCACCGGCAGATCCCCGACGGCTGGATGATCATCTACGACCCGAAAGATCTGGCGGTGCGCACGACCGGATCGTTCGAGCCGCTCGTCCCCGAGCTGCGCCGGATCGTCGCCCGCGCCGACCCCAACCTGCCGATCACCAGCGTGCAACCGCTCGCCGCCATCGTCGATGCCGACACGGCGCCGCGCGCGGCGCAGCTGCGCGTGCTGGGCGCCTTCGCCGCCGTCGCCGTGCTGCTCGCCGCGACGGGGCTCCACGGCCTGCTCGCCTACGCGGTGGCGAGCCGGCGTCAGGAGATCGGCGTGCGCATGGCGCTCGGCGCCGGCGCGCGCGAGGTGGTCGCCCTCGTCGTCCGTCAGGCGCTCGCACCCGCGGCCGGCGGCGCGGCCGTCGGGCTGGTCCTGGCCGCCGCGGCGGGCCGCGCGCTCGGCGCGCTGCTCGCCGGCGTCAGTCCGCTCGACGGCGTCGCCTACGGCGCCTCCTTGGGAGTGGTGGCGGCGATGGCGCTGGCCGGCTCGGCGCTGCCGGCGTGGCGGGCGGTGCGCCTCGACCCGACGACGGCGCTGCGCGCGGAGTAGGCTCGCCGGCGCCGATCCCGAGGCTGCGTGCGAACGCGCGCTGCCGGCGCCCTGACGCTACAATCGGGCGCTGGGAGGAGTGCCGATGAGCAGCCGGCGAAGTGTCCACTGCCCCTCGTGCGGGAGCGGCTACGCGCTCGCCGGCACGCTCGTCGAGGCGCTCGCGGGCAAGAGCGTCACCTGCGCCAGCTGCGATTCGAGCTGGGTGCCGTTTCCGGCCACCGGCTTCTGGGCCCGCTTCCGCGCGCCGCGGCCGGCGCCGATCGACCTGCTGCCGTACCTGGAGAAGCCCGAGCCGGAGCTGGGCGCGACCGCGCCGGCGCGCGCGGCGGCGCCGCCTGCGCCGCCCCTGGCTCCGCCGCCGCCGGCGGAGAAGACGGACGCGATGGACTTCGGCCTGCCGCCCGAGCGGCCGCTCGTGCCCGACTTCCCCGCGGCGCTCGCCGGCGCCTCGGTCGAGGGCACGGTGCTCAACCTGTCGGCGCCGGGGCGCGGCATGCAGAGCGCCGGCTCGTCGCCGCTCTCGGGCCTACAGGTCGGCTTCGTCGGCATGGACGGCAAGTTCGCCGGCAAGAGCTTCCGGGTGACCAAGACGCCGACGCTCATCGGCCGCACGACCGGCGACCTCCTGATCGTCGACGGCCAGGTCTCGGGCCGCCATGCACAGGTCGACGTCCTCGGCCTCGGCCACGCCTCGCTCAAGGACCTCGCCACGACCAACGGCACCACCGTCAACGGCCGCGCCATCTCGACCACCAGCCTGAAGCACGGCGACGTCGTCGGCTTCGGTGGCCTGCAGTTCCGCTTCGTCCTGCGCAGCGAGCCCCGCCCCGGCCAGCCGTAAGCCGCGCGCGGCGGGCGCATCCTGGGCCGGCTGGGCGCGGGAGCGGGCCTCTTGCGGTGGGAGTGGAAAATTCCGCAGCGCGTCGGTGCAATCCGACCTAATTTCCGCGCGTGAGAGTGCGCTGCCCGCGCTGCGGCACCGAGCACGATGTGCCCGAAGACGTGCACTACCAGCAGCTGCCCTGCCCGAGCTGCGGCGGCAGGTTCCAGGCCGTCACCGAGGCGACGCAAGAGATCAGCCGCGAATTCATCTTCGAGTACCTGCGCAGCCTGGAGAAGAAGCCCGAGTAGGCGGCGGCGTGGTGTAATCGCGCCGTGACCCCGAAGCGCCTGTCGCATTTCGAGCTCCTCGACGAGCTCGGCGCCGGCGGCATGGGCGTTGTTTACCGGGCGCGCGATCTCAAGCTCAACCGGCTGGTGGCGGTGAAGGTGCTGCCGGCGGCGGCGCAGGGCGATGGCGAGCGGCGCCGGTTCCTCGCCGAGGCGCAGGCGGCCTCGGGGATCAATCATCCGGCGGTGGTCACCATTCACGAGGTGGACTCCGACGGCGGCGTCGACTTCATCGCCATGGAGCTGGTCGAGGGGCGCTCGCTGGCCGTGGAGCTGCGCCACGGAGCGCTCCCGATCGGCCGGGCGCTGCGCCTCGCCATCGCCGTCGCCGACGGCCTCGCCGCAGCGCACCGGTTCGGCCTCGTGCACCGCGACCTGAAGCCGGGCAACCTGATGGTCGGGCCGGGCGACCGCGTCAAGATCCTCGACTTCGGTCTCGTCAAGCGCATCGAAGCGACCGGCGAGATCGCCGCCGACTCGCCGACCGCGGTGGCGCCGGAATCGCTCACCGCCAGCGGGCTGCTCGTCGGCACGCCCGCCTACATGTCGCCCGAGCAGGCGCGCGGCGAGACGGTCGACGCGCGCAGCGACCTGTTCGCCTTCGGCTGCGTCCTCTACGAAATGCTCACCGGCCGCCGCGCCTTCGCCGGCGAGAATCCGGTGCAGGTGCTGAGCGGCGTCCTCGGCGGCGAGCCGGCGCCGGCCGGCGGCCTGCCGGCGGAGCTCACCGCGCTCCTCGGCCGCCTGCTGGCCAAGGACTCGGCGGCGCGGCCGAAGTCGGCGGAGGCGGTGGGGCGGGAGCTCGAGGCGATCGCGGGCACTCTCGCCGGGAGCGCGCCGACGATGGTCGCCGCTGCGGGGCCGCGACGGCGACCGGCGCTCCGGCTCGCCCTCGCGGCGCTCCTCGCCGCCACGGCGCTCGCAGTCGGCGTTTTCGTGGCCACGCGGCCGCAGAGCGAACCGAACTACGAGTTCCGCCTCGTCTCGCAGACCTCCGCCGCCGAGCGCCGGGCGACGTTCGCTCCCGACGGCAACTCGCTGGCGTTCGTGCGCGAGGACGGCGCCGGCGTCCCTCAGCTCTGGATCCGCAGCCTCGCCGGCGGCGATGTTCTGCAGCTGACCCGCGGCCAGGAGGCCGTCACGACCGCCGACTGGTCGCCGGCCGGCGACCGCATTCTCTTCGCCCTGGAGGGTGGGGGGATCTGGGAGATCCCTCCCCTCGGCGGCACGCCGCGACGGCTGATCGAGCACGGCACGAAGCCGCGGCTCTCGGCCGACGGCCGGCGGCTCGTCTTCGTCTCCGAGCGGCGGCTGTGGACGGCGGGCGGCGACGGCCGGGAGGCTCAGCCGATCGCCGGCGTCGAACCCATCAACTTCGGGTACCTCGCCGAGGCGGCGTTCTCGCCCGACGGCGAGACGATCGCCTACTTCTGGCCGCATCCGCGCCGGCCTCTGGGCGACCTCTGGCGCATTCCCGCGGGCGGCGGCACGCCCGTACGCCTGACCGACCTGGGCTTCTTCGGCGGCGGCCTCGACTGGACGCCGGACGGACGCGGCATCGTCTTCGCCGCCGACCACGACGGGCCGCGCACGCTCTGGCGGGTCTCCGCGTCCGGCGGCGCGGCGCAGCCGATCACGCGCGGCGCGGGCGAGGATTCCCATCCCCGCGTCGCGCGCGACGGCCGCCGGCTCGTCTACACGAACCAGCGGAACCTCCACAGCATCGAGCGCACCGATCCGGCGAGCGGGCGCGGGCAGCGGGCGCTCGAGCGCCGCGACGCGATCTTCCTGCCGCGGCTGTCGCACGCCGGGGATCGCGTGGCCTTCTTCGCGCGGGTTCCGCGCGCGCATCATCTTTTCGTTCTCGAGCTCGACTCGGGCAGGGTCGAGCAGATCACGCGCGGCGACGGCGAGCTCAACACCCATCCGCGCTGGTCGAGCGACGATCGGGCGCTCTACTACTACCGGGAGGACCCGGAGTGGGACTTGCGCCGGATCGAGCTCGCGACCGGCGTGGACGAGGTCGTCTTGCCGGAGTGGACCTGGCCGACGCACCAGTTCGCGGCTCTCTCGCCCGGCGATCGGGAGATCGCCTACCTGGTGCGCGACGCCGGCCGCTTCGTCGAGACCCGCATCCGCTCCCGGGCGACGGGAGCCGAGCGAACGCTGCCGGTCGCGCTCTGGGCTTTGGAGTGGTTCGCCGACGGCCGCCGACTGCTGGGCGCGAGCGCGGACGATCGCATCCACATCTGCGACGCGGTCGAGCTCTCTTGCGCGGGGGTCACCGACGGTCTGTATCCGCAGCTCTCGACCGACGGCGCGTGGATCTACCTGCTGCGCTTCCCGGGCCCCGTGGCCTGGCGCCGGGAGCTGACGACCGGACGGGAGGAGCGACTCGCCGAGCTCGAGGGCTATGTCTCGCTCTCGTTCAACTGGAGCGTGCGGCCGAACGGCGAGCTGGTCTGGAACCGCTTCGAACCGGGGCGCGAGGAGCTCTGGCTCGGCGAGCTGCGCTGAGCGCGGCCGGTCGGCTCAGCGCCGTGGGGACGGCTTGCGGCGCGGCGAGCGCTTCGGCCGGTGGGTCCCGACCGGAGCGCCACCGTACGGCGGCTCGGGCTCGCGCACCATCGACGCCAGCTCGTCGGGCGAGCGGCCGCGGCGGAGCTCGCGGTCGACGCGCTCGGCGAGAAAAATCTTGAGCAGCGACTGGTAGGGAACGTCCATCCGGTTGGCGAGGACCTTGAGATCGTCGAGCAGGCCCGCCGGGAGGCGCAGGGAGATCGTCTCGGTCGACCGCTCGAGCTTCGGAAACGCCACCCGCTGCGCCTGCGAGAGGTCGTAGTAGTCGCTCAGGTCGTGTGTCGACCAAAAGTCGCGCTCCTGCTCCTCGTCACGAAAGCGGGGAATCTTCTTGAGCTTCTTTGGCATGCTCGAGCTCCCTTCGCTCCTTGCGGCTCTGGTCACGAGCCGTGATCACCCGGAGGCGTCTGCCGCGGATGGTGAAGACGATCGCCAGGCGGCGCCCCGTGGTGGTTGCACCGAAGGCGACGTGCCTCGCCTCGTCGGCCGAGTGGTCCCGATCGGGCACAACGCGCGGGCTGCCCGTGAGGACCTCCTCGCACTCGGAGGGCAGCACGCCGTGGCGTTGACGAATCTTCGCCGCGTTGTGTTCGTCCCACTCGAATCCCTCGACCTCGGTGAACGGACGCCAGCCTCTCCGCACGCGTGGAGTATATGACAAAAGTATACGGTGAGGCTCTCTTCCCTGCCGATGCCGACCCTTGTCGTCGCCGGCGGGAGGGGAGCGGATCCCTGCCTCAGCCTCCCGCAGGCGCGATCCACCACGCCGGCCGGCCGTCGCCGAGGCGGCCGCGCTCCAGCCGGTAGACGCCGCGAAGCAATGCGACATAGGGGGACGGCTCGTCGACCAAGTACCAGCGCTCGTTGGAATAGTCGTAGACGACGAGCCGCGCGCCGGCGCTGGCGTCGATGATCCAGCCGGCGGCCTCGCGGCGGAGGAGCGTAGGGCCGAGGTCGCGGGCGGCGGGGTAGTAGGCGACCGCGTGATCGCCCTCGGTCGCGATCTCGTACGGCCGGTCGAAACGGCGCGCGATCTCGCGCAGGCGCGCCGGGGTCCAGCGGCCGCGCCGGGCGCGCCGCCAGGCCTCGTCGTAGATTGCGGCCTCCTGTTCGTAGCGGCCGGCGCGCAGCATCGCGAGCTCGAGCTCGCGCGTCGAGCGCGGGTCGGGCCGCGGCGCGAGGTCGAGCTCGGCAGCCGGAGCCGCGGGCTCGGCCGCGAGGTCGCTGCGCGCGCCGGCGCCGCCGCTGCCGGCGCTCGCCGCCGCCTCGGCGAGCTCCGCGCGGCGCGGCGCGACGCGGTCGACGAGCCCCTCGATCGCCGCCTCGATGCCGGCGGCGAGCTCGTCGCCGCGCGCGTGCGGCCCGACGTACGCTTCGAGGATCCAGGCGGCCGAGAGGTCGGGCACGACGCCCTCGAGCGCGTAGGCGACCTCGATGCGGGCGAGCCGCCTCCCGGCGTCGAGCCAGAGCAGCAGGCCGCGCCCGTCGTCGTCGCTCCCCACCGCCAGCTTTCGGAACCAGCGCTCGGCCTCGTCCTCCGGTGCGCCGCGGTCGCCCTCTCCCGCCAGGACGACGCGGCAGTCGATGCCGCGCTCCGCGCGCACGAAGCGCAGGTAGCGCTCGACGCGAGCGCGCTGCTGCGCAGCGAGGCGCGAGGAGCGGTCGACCAGCCGCCGCGTCGCCGAGGCGGGCGGCTCGCGGGCGCAGGTCGCGAGCGCCGCCAGCGCGAAGAGCACCGCGGCAGCGGCGCGGAGCAGCGGGGGACGATGCGGAGGCACGGCCCGATTCTCGCATCGCCGCCTGCGGGGAGGTAGAGCACCCGGGCGTCTCGCCGACCCGAGCGGTACGCGGTAGCGTTAGGGCCCGAAGGAGGCAGCACGAGATGACCGACAAGAAGATCCTCGCCGTCGTCGGCGCCACCGGCGCGCAGGGCGGCGGACTGGTGCGCGCGATCCTCGCCGACGCGGGCGGCGACTTCACCGCGCGGGCGATCACCCGCAACCCCGAGGCCGACAAGGCGCGGGCCCTGGCTGAGGCCGGCGCCGAGGTCGTCGCCGCCGATCTCGACGATGCTACGACCCTCGAGCAGGCGTTCGCCGGCGCCCACGGCGCTTTCTGCGTCACCAACTTCTGGGAGCACATGTCGCCCGAGCGCGAGTACGCGCAGGCGACCGCCATGGCGCGGGCGACGAAAGCGGCCGGCCTCCGCCACGTCGTCTGGTCGACGCTCGAGGACACGCGCCGGGCGATCCCGCTCGACGACCCACGCATGCCGGTGCTCAAGGAGCGCTACAACGTGCCGCACTTCGACGCCAAGGGCGAGGCCGACGAGGTCTTCGCCGCCGAGGGGGCGCCCACCAGTTACCTCTTGGCCGCCTTCTACTGGGACAACTTCATCTACTTCGGAGCCGGGCCGCGCGCCGGCGAGGGGGGCAATCTGGTGCTCGCCCTGCCGCTCGGCGGCGTCGCGCTGCCGGGCATCGCGGCCGAGGACATCGGCAAATGCGCGCTCGGCATCTTCCGCCGCGGCGAGGAGGCGATCGGCCGGCACTTCGGCATCGCCGGCGAGGTTTTGACCGGCGAGCAGATGGCGGCGGCGTTCGCGCGGGCGCTCGGCCGCGAGGTCCGCTTCTTCGACGTGCCGTTCGACGTCTACCGCGCCTTCGACTTCCCGGGCGCCGACGACATGGGCAACATGTTCCAGTTCCAGGCGATCCACGCCGACGCCTTTCTCGACAGCCGGGACGTCGCTCTGGCGCGCGAGCTCGACCCCGAGCTCCTGAGCTTCGCCACCTGGCTGGCGGCCAATGCCGACAGGATTCCGATCGAATGAGGGGCATCCGTCTCGCGCTCGCGGCGTTCCCGGCGCTCGCCGGCCTGGCGTCCGGCGGCTGCCTGACGATGCGGCCGTACGCGGAGGTGGCGGCGGCGCTGCCGCCGGCGAGCCTGGTGGCGGTGGACGGCCGGAGTGTGCACGTCGTCGATCGCGGAGCGGGGGAGCCGCTCGTCCTGCTGCACGGCTTCGGCGCCTCGACGCGCATCTGGGAGCCGGTGATCCCCGAGCTCGCGAAGACTCGGCGCGTCGTCGCCATCGATCTCAACGGCTTCGGATGGACGGAGCGGCCGCACGAGCGCGCGGCGTACACGCTCGCCGGCCAGGAGCGCCTGGTGCTCGGCGTCGCCGACGCGCTCGGCCTCGACCGCTTCGATCTCGCCGGCCACTCCTATGGCGGCGCGATCTCGATCTTCCTCGCCGCGCGCCATCCCGAGCGGGTGCGCTCGCTCGTGCTCGTCGACTCGGCGATGCCCGCCTACGGCACGCTGCGCCGGCGCAAGCGCTTCGCCAATCGCACTCTGGCGGGGCTCTACGTGCGCACCGTCGGGCTCACCGCGCGGCGGGTGCGCGCCGGCCTCGAAGAGTCGTACGCCGACGACTCGAAGGTCACCGACGAGCTGGTCGGCGCCTACCTCGAGCGGCTGCGCGTCGAGGGCGTCGAGGACGCCTTTTACGGCTTGACGGCGCCGACCGGAACGCCGCCCGACGAGGTGGACCTCGCCGCGCTCGCGCCGCCGGTGCTCCTCGTCTGGGGCGGCGAAGACGAGGTCATCTCCGCCGCCGCAGGCCGCGAGGTGGCCGCGAAGTTGCGCGATGCCGCCTTCGCCGAGCTGCCCGCCTGCGGCCACTCGCCGCAGGAGGAGTGCCCGCGGGAGTTCGTCGCCGCCGTCGAGCCGTTCCTCGCCGCGCGCCCCTGAGGCGGCCGCCTCATGCCGGCGGGGGAGGCCGATAGCTGAGCAGGCGGCGGATGACGTCGTGCTCGCCGGCCTCGACCAGCCGGTAGCGGTGACGGCGCACGCCGTGCAGGTGGACCTCGTCGTGGCGCGCGACGCGGAAGTAGCGCCCGCCGCACTCGATCGTCACCGCGTCGTTCCACTCCGGCCGTGGCCGCGCGGCGTGGACGAGGAGGATCGCGGCGCCCTCGGCGACGACCTCGTCGAGCGCCGCGGCGTCGCCGAACTCGGCGCGCTCGCTCGCCGCGCCGACGAGGCGCCGGCCGAGCCGCAGCAGTCGTGCCGCCGCCCACACCGACGGCTCGGCGATCGCCTCGCGGGGCCCGAGGTATGCCGCGGCACGCAACAGTCCGACGGCGGGGATGCTGAGCAGCAGCCACGACGTCGGGCGCAGCAGCCAGTGGAGCCAGACGACCGAGCCGCCCCAGGTCAGGCCGAGCGCCTCCTCGGAGGTGACCTGCCGCGTCTCGGCGAGGCGCATGAACTCGGTCGTCATCGCCTCGGCGCCGCGGCGCAGGAAGCTCATCACGTCGTCGTGGACGAGCCGCGCGCCGAGCACGAACTGCGCCGCGCCGAGGAGCATCGAGGCGCGCGGCGCGTCGCCGCCGTGGCGGCGCGCGAGCGCGCTGCGCTCCGGCTCCGGGAGCAGCGCGCCGAGCAGCGAGGCGAGCCAGCGGGGCACGCCGCGGAGTGTAGCCCGGGCGGCGGTGGAGGCGCTCGCCGCGAGCGGCCTTGCGCGCATCTTGCAAGGCCCCGAGCAGGCGCCGCCGCCGCACGGCAGTCGAGCGCGCGGAGAGAGCGAGCGCCCGGAGAGGAAAACGAACGATGGGACGAGGAATGAGGGTCATCTTCCCGGTGGTCTCGTGTGCCCTGCTTGCCGCGCCGGCGCTCGCGGAGGCGCCGCCTTACCGCGGCAAGCTCTTCGCGGCGATCTCGTACGTCTCGCCGCTGTCGGAGTCGGATCAGGACTTCGGCGGCGTCGTCGACAGTCTGGAGGCGACGGAGGAGCTGGGCTACGAGTTCGGCATGGCCGGCCGCTGGAGCGAGCTCGTCGGCTTCGAGCTGAGCTACGTCAACGCGACGCAGGACGTCGAGTTCGCCGGCGGCACCATCGGCGAGATCGACTTCGAGCCGATCGCTTTCACGCTCGAGTTCCACCTCGTCCCGTCGTCGTTCGTCGACCTCTGGCTCGGCCCGACGGTGGCGTGGGTGCGCTGGGGCGACCTCAAGCTCGAGGACGGCACCGAGATCGAAACCGACGCCGAGGAGGCCTTCGGCGCCACGGTCGGCATGGACATCGCGCTCGGCCGCCGGCTGGCGCTCACCGCCGCGGTGCGCTACCTCGACGCCGACGCCGATCTCGAGGGCTTCCAGGCGCTGGAGGTGGATCCGCTCTTCGCCAGGCTGGGCCTCGCCGCGCGCTTCTGAGGCGGGCCGGCGCCGCCGGCCGAGGCCGCGCGGCGCCGGAGACGGCTCCTACTTTTTCTTCTTCTTCTTGCCGCCCGCCTTCTTGACGGCGAGGGGCACGGCCACCGCCGCGGCGACCGCGGCGACGCCGCCGGCGACGACGGCCGCCTTCTTCTTGGCGTCCATCTTCCGCCAGCCCTCCTTCGCCTCGTCGAGCTTCCGGGCGGCGATGCGCTTGACCTGCGCCGCCTTCTTGCCGGCTGCCTTCTTGACCTCGGCGACCTTCTTCGTCGCCGCTCGCTTCAGCTCGTCGACCTTCTTCGCTGCCGTCTTCTTCACTCTGGTCACCTCTCTCGTGGCGCGCTTCTCGAGCTCGGCGAGCTTCCTCTCGGCCGCCCTCTCGAGCTCGGCTTTCGCCTGGTCGGCGCGCTTGCCGGCCGCGCCGAGGGCGCTCTCGATCGGTCCCGGCGTCGCCTTCTTGCGGGGCTTCGCTGCGCTCTTCTCGTTCGTCATCGCGTCCTCCGCGGAGAGTTCGAGGCTCCACCTCGAGCGTGCCCCATCTTACTCGGGCCCGTCACCGCGGCGCGCCGCAGGCGAAGGTCAGCCCTCGGCGGCGCCCTTCTCGAGCGGCTCGGCGGGCTTCGCTTCGCTCTTTGCCTCCGGCTTCGCCGGCGTGATCATGATGTGCGCGCCCGCCGTGCCGGGGAACATCAGCCACGGCGCGCCGGGCGCCTGCGGGGCGAGCGGCAGGCCGGTCGACTCCGGCGTCGCCCACGGCGTGTAGACCACCCAGCGGAGGTAGGGGTCGAGAACTTTGCCGCTGGCGGCGTCGAAGCCCGAGCCGTGCAGCACGTAGAGCGTGGCGGGCTTCTCGGGCATCGCCAGCGTGCCGGCGTCGGCCTCCTGCCAGCGCCGCTTCATGCGCTCCTCGCCCGAGACGCCGGCTGCCTCGAGCTCACGGCCGCGCCGCATGTACGGCTCGAGCGAGGCGTGGTAGCAGGCGACGCTGAACGCCTCGTCGCCCGGTTTGTCGGCGAGGCAGACGAGGTCGTTCGAGCCCGCGCGCAGCTCGGCCACGGCGCCGTCCGCGCCGTAGCCGAGCACGCGCGCTCCGTCGCGGCGGTCTTCCGGCGCCGCCTGCAGCGCGGCCGCGATCTGCTCGGCGGCCGGCGGCACGGCGGCCGCGGCGGCGACGGCGCCGAAGCCGAGGAGGAGAAGAAGCGAGCTGTGAGTCGAGCGCATGACGGCCCCCTGGGGGAGTTGGAAGAGAGTGGGAATCGTACGGCAGACTGTCCGCCGGCGCGAACCGCGCTCCCCGGTCAGAAGTCGGTCAGGGTCCGCGGCGGCCAGGCGGCGCGCAGCGCGTTGAGCACGGCGGCGACGTCGATCGCCTCCTGCGCCAGCGCGCCGGCGACCGGCGAGAGCGCGCCGGCGGCGGCGAACGCCATGCCGCCGAGCGAGAGCGCCATGCCGCCGACCGCGCTCTGCAGAGCGATCCGCCGCATCCGGGCGCTGACGTGGAGGAAGGTGTCGGCGCGCTCCAGCGAGCTGTCGAGGATGACGGCGCCCGCCGCCTCCGAAGTCACGTCGCTGCCGGCGCCGATGGCGACGCCGACGGTGGCGGCGGCGAGCGCGGGCGCGTCGTTGACGCCGTCGCCGAGGAAGAGCGTCGGTGCGCGCGCCGTCTCGGCGCGGACGAGGGCCAGCTTCTGCTCGGGCGACTGCGAAAAGTGGACCTCGCGGATGCCGACGAGATCCGCGACGTAGCGCACCTCCGCCTCGCGGTCGCCCGAGACGAGCAGCAACCGCTCGAAGCGGTGGCGCGGCGCGAGGTGGCGGACGAAGCTCGCGCCCTCGTGCCGCGGCGTGTCGCGGAAGGCGAGGAGAGCGGCCAGGCGGCCGTCGACGAGCACGGCGCACTCCATGCCGCCGGCCGCAGGCGGCAGCGCCGCGACGGCCGGCGCGTCGCGCTCGGCGGCGCGGCCGCGGCTGGTGATCTCGACGCGGTGGCCGCCCACGGTGCCGCGCAAGCCCCGACCGGGCGGCTCCGCGATCTCGCTCGCCTCGCGCACCGCGGCGTCGCGGCGGCGGGCGGCCTCGACGACGGCGCGGGCGAGCGGGTGGCGCGAATAGCGCTCGAGCGCCGCGGCGTGGGCGAGCACCTCGGCCTCGTCGAAGCCGGGCTGCACGACGATCCGCGTCACCTCCGGCTTGCCGTAGGTGAGCGTCCCCGTCTTGTCGAAGATCGCCACGCGACAGGAGTCGACCCGCTCGAGCACCGCCGGGTCGCGCACGATGATGCCGCGCTTGGCCGCCAGCGAGATCGAGCCGAGGATCGCCACCGGAATGCCGATGAGCAGCGGGCAGGGCGTGGCGACCACCAGTACGGCGAGGAAGCGCACTGCCTCGCCGCTGGCGGCCCAGGCAGCGACGGCGATGGCGACCGCGATCGGGGTGTAGACGGCGCCCAAGCGATCGCCGAGCCGGCGCAGACGTGGCCGTTTCTGCTCCGACTCGCGCAGGACGGCGAGGATCTTGGCGTAGCGCGAATCGACGGCGCGCGCCGTGGCGCGCGCGGCGAGCGCCGTCTCGCCGTTGATCGCACCCGAGAGCACGGCCGAGCCCGGCGTCTTCGCGATCAGATAGGGCTCGCCGGTGAGGTACGACTCGTCCATCACGCCGTGCCCTTCGACCACCTCGCCGTCGACGGGGCAGATCTCGTGGGGGTAGATCTCGACGACGTCGCCGACGCGGAGCTCCGCCGCCTCGACGTCCCCGACGCGCCCGTCGCTGCGCCGGTGCGCCACCGCCGGCATGCGGCGGGCGAGGGCCGCGAGGACCGACGAGGCGTTGCTCATCGCGAACGACTCGAGCGCCTGGCCGCCGGAGAGCATGAGGACGACGAGGGTGCCGGCCAGGTACTCGTCGAGGACGACAGCGGTGACGATGGAGATGCCGGCGAGCAAGTCGGAGCCGAGCTCCCGTCGCCAGACCTGGCGCAGCAGGGTGAGGACGAGGGGCGCGCCGCCGAGCGCCAGGGCGGCGACGAGCGGCAGGTCGCGAGCGCGGAACGGACCGATCGCGGCGCGCTCGTCGAGCCCGAAGCGGATCGCGAGGTGGAGCGCGATGGCGGCGAGCGCGCCCGCTGCGATCCAGGTCTCGCGGCGGCCGAGCGCGGATCGAGCTGACGAGGCGGCGAGCGGCGGCGTCACTCCCACTCGATCGTGCCGGGCGGCTTGGTGGTGAGGTCGAGCGCCCAGCCGGCGACGCCGGCGAGGGCGAGGAGACGCGAGGTGAGCTCGCCGCGCAGCGCCGCGGGCAGCTCGCCCGGGGTCGCCGTCATCGCCCGCTCCGAGCGCACCGGGCGCACGACGACGAGCTCGTCGCCGCGCCCGTCGAGGCTCATCGGCACGAGCACGGTGGGGCACTGCCAGATCTCGTCGTAGAGACCGTGCCGCCGCAGGCCGTCCATGACGATCGCGTCCGCCTCGCGCAGCAGGTCGAGGCGGTCGCGGGTGACTGTCGCGGCGCGCGTCGCGAAGCGCTCCGGCGCCCCTTCGCCCTGCCACCAGAGGGCGCGATTGACGTGCGGCGCCTCCTCGTAGTGGGCGCCGGCGGCGAGCAGCAGGCGCTCCCACGGCGCCTCGCCGAAGAGCATCACCGGGTGCTCGTAGGCGCGCAGGTCGGCCTTGACGCCGACCGAGCGGATGGGCAGGGCGCGCGCCGCGATGCCGGTGCGGGCGGCGACGGCGGCCACCGCGGGCTCGATCTCGTCGAAGTGCGAGCGGTCGCTCTCGCCCGTCGAGCAGAGGAGCCGCACGCCGAGGCCCGGTCCGGGGAAGGGGTGGCGCCAGACGAGCTCGCGCGGCACGCCGAGGCGCTCGCCGAGCTCGCGCACCTCGACCTTGTAGAGCTCGGCGAGCGGCTCGACCACGCGGCCGGCCGCGATCATCGCCGCGATCACCGGCACGCGGTTGTGGTGGGTCTTGATGGTGTCGGCGCGCTTCGTGCCGCCGGTCTCGATGGTGTCGGGGTAGATGGTGCCCTGGGCGAGCAGGTGCGACTCGATGCCGAGCCGGCGCGCCTCGCGCTCGAAGACGGCGACGAAAGTGTCGCCGATGATCCGCCGCTTGCGCTCGGGCTCGACGACGCCGGCGAGCGCGGCGAGGAACTCCGCGCTGGCGTCGACGAACTCGAGCCGCGCGCCCAGGCCGAGCGCCGCGAGCGCGGCCAGCACGTCGCGACTCTCGTCCTTGCGCATCAGGCCGTTGTCGATGTGCAGCAGGTGCACGCGCTCGGGGCCGAGAGCGAGCGACAGCAGCTTGGCGGCGACGGTCGAATCGACGCCCCCCGAGGCGAGCAGGAAAACCGCGCCCTCACCGATGCGCGCCCGCGAGCGTTCGATCTCCTCGTCGAGGAAGCGGTCCATCGACCAGGTCGGCCGGCAGCCGCAGATGCCGAGCACGAAGTTGGCGATCATCTCGCCGCCGCGTGGCGTGTCGTCGACCTCGGGGTGGAACTGGAAGCCGTAGCGGCGGAGCGCATCGGAGCCGATGGCGGCGAAGCGGTGCTCCGGGGTCTCGGCGCCGAGGCGCGTGAAGCCGAGCTCCTCGAAGCCGGGGCCGACCGCGGTGACCGAGTCGTAGTGACTCATCCACACCGGCTCGACCGCGGCGAGGCCGGAGAAGAGCGGGTGCGGACGGCGGATCTCGAGCGCGGCGTGGCCCCACTCGCGGCCGCCGTGGATCACCTGGCCGCCGTACTGCTTGGCGATCTCCTGGTGGCCGAAGCAGAAGCCGAGGATGGGAACGTCGAGATCGTAGATGGCGCGGGTGTAGTCGGAGTCCTCGCCGTGCGAGGAGAGCGACGGGCTGCCGGAGATCACGATGCCGCGATAGGCGGCGAAGGCTTCGATCGAGTCCTCGGGCTGGCGGATCTCGGCGAGCACGCCGGCGCGGCGGATCTTGGTGGCGATGAGGTGCGCGTACTGGCCGCCGAAGTCGACGACCGCGATCTTGTCGTGGGTCAACGCGGTTCTCCCGGAGGATGGAGCGTGGCGCCGGCGCACCGGCGAAACAAGCCTATGCGATGGTCGGCGGCCGGCCGGCGTCCCGCCCCGCGACGCGGCGCCGGCGGCGCGGCGAGGATGTAGCCTAAAATCGAAGCGTCAGGTCGATCCGGAGCTCCGACCCCCTGGAGGTGCCCATGGTCGCGATCCGCACCGTTCTCTGCCCGGTCGATCTCTCGGCCGCCAGCGCGCGCCAGGTCGATCTCGCCGCCCAGCTCTGCCGCCTCTTCGCCGCTCGCCTCGTCGTCCACCACAATCTCGCGACGCTCCCTGTCGGCGCCGCCGTCGGCTGGATGTGGCAGGGCGGACGCGGCGAGGCGCCCACCGAGGACGACGTCGAAGCGAGAGTGCGCGCGCTGCTGGCGCGGCTGCCCGGGGGCGTCGAGCACGAGGCACGGATCACCCGCGGCCTGCCCTCGCAGACGGTGATGGCGGTGGGAGACCTGGTCGGCGCCGATCTGGTGATTCTCGCCACTCACGGCGATTCTCACCAGGAGCACACCTCGGTGACCGAGCAGCTCCTCGAGCATTCGGAGCGCTCGCTGCTGGTGCTGCACGAGCGCGACGTGGCGTCGGGCCCGCCAGATTTCCTGTCGCCGGGGAGCCCGCACGTGGCGCTCGTGCCGACCGACCTCGCCGCCGGGTCGCGCGGCGCCGAGGAGCTCGCCTGCGAGCTCGCGGCGCGCGCCCCGGTCGAGCTGCACCTGCTGCACGTCGCCGAGCCGAAGCGGCGCGGCGAGCCGCAACCCGACGACATCGAGACCGCGATGCGGGCGCGACTCCCCGAGGCGCTCGTCGGCAAGGCGCGGCTGCACGTCGCCGAGGGCGATCCGGCGGCGGCGATCGACGGCGCCGCCCGCCGGCTCGGTGCCGGCTGCATCGTCATGGGGGAGCACACCAAGTCGTTCCTGCGGCGCTGGCTCTCGCCGGACGTCTCGCGCGCCCTGCTGCACCAAGCGCCGTGCCCGGTCTGGTACGTGCCCGCCGGACGCGCCGGCGCCGCCTGAAGCGCACGAGCCCCGCACGATCCTCTAGGCTCGAGGACGAGTGCGCCCGGTGCCCCGCTCCGTTGCGTCGCGACTGGCGCGGCGCGCGACGCTCCTCGTCCCCTTCGCCCTCGTGGCGCGTGGCGAGGGCGTCGAGACGCCGCGCCTGATCGTCCAGGCGCCGGCGGAGCTCGCCGCCGCCGCGCGCGAGATCGACGCCATCCCCGCGGCGAGCTGGACGAGCCTGCGCGAGCTCGCGGGTCTCGCCACATTCGGGCCGCCCGTCGTGGTCGTGCTGGCGCCGGAGGGCTCCGACGCGGCGCGGCGCGTCGCGCCCTGGATCAGCGGCTATGCGGAGAGCCGGCGCGGGCTCGTAGTGCTCCTGCCGAGGCGCGTCGGTCGCTATCCCGACCGCGGCCTGGTGCCGCTGCTGCGGCACGAGGTGGCGCACGTGGTCGTGGCGCGCGCCGCCGGCGGCCGGGACGTGCCGAGATGGTTCGACGAGGGGCTGGCGATGGCCGCGGCGCGGCCGTGGGAGCTCGGCGACCGGGCGCGCGTCGCGCTGGCGGTGCTCACCGACGACCGCCTGCCGCTCGCGCGGCTCGACACCGCCTTCGCCGGCGGCGAAGCCGAGGCGCAGTCGGCGTACGCGCTGGCGGGGGACCTGATGCGGGAGCTGCTGCAGCGGCACGGTCGGGCGGCGCCGGCGGCGATCCTCGCCCGGCTGGCCGGCGGCGAGCGCTTCGCGGCCGCGTTCCGAGGCGTCACCGGCGAGAGCCTCGCCGAGTTCGAGCGCGCGTACTGGCAACGGCGCACGCTCTGGGATCGATGGGTGCCCGTGATCTCGAGCTCGGTGGTGCTGTGGGCGGGCGTCGCGCTGCTCGCCCTCGCCGCCTTCCGGCGCCGGCGCGCACGCGACGCCGAGCTGCGCCGGTCGTGGGAGGCGGAGGAGGGGAGCGAAACGGACGCCCCGCCGTGAGGTGCCGGCGGGGCGAGGCGCTCAGCCCTCGGCCGGTGCAGCGGCGCTCGCGGCTCTCTTCTTCGCCGCCTTCCTCTTCTTCGCCACGACGACGGGGACGGCGACGGCGGCGATGGCGCCGAGCACGCCGGCGATGATCTGCGCCTTCTTCTTCGGCTCGAGCTTCTGCCAATCCTGCTGCAGCTGCTTGAGCTTGGCGTTGGTGGCCTTCGACGCCTTCTGCAGCTGCTTGGCCGCCGCCTTGGCGCCTTCGTCGGTCATCTCGGCGAGCTTGTCGCGCGCCTCGTCGGCTTTCTTGCCGAGCGCGGCGAGCGTGGTTTCGAAGCTGGCGTTCTTGCTGGCCATGTCGTCCTCCGGAGTCGAGTCTCCCCCCTCTGCATTCTAGCGGCGAGGTCGGGGAGAGAGCGGCCCACCAAGACAAGGGGCCCGACCCCCGACGATTCGATTCTCCGAGGGCGGGCCCCACCGGGCGCTTGGTTGCCGCAGCGTCGCCGCTGCGACCACATCGCCGCGCGTCCGCGGCTCGGCACCTTGGGCGTCCGCTCCCAGGTTGCCCGGACTCATGGACGAGCCCGTCGTGATGCTGTCTTAGGGTGCGCTTCCGTTCGGCGTTTGTCAAGAGTCGACGACAGGCGCGCGCCGCGCTGGAGCCGGACCGCGCTATCGTGCGCCGCGTGCGAGGACGAACGGCGGGGCGGGGGTGGAGCGTGGGGGAGGAGATCGCCCACACGGTGAGCCACGGCGTCGGCGCGGTGCTGGCGATCGCCGGACTGGCCGGGCTGGTGGCGGTCTCGGCGCGGCGCGGCGACGCCTGGGCGGTGACTTCGTCGGCGGTGTTCGGCGCCACGCTGGTGCTCCTCTACACCGTCTCGACGCTCTACCACGCTCTCCCCGATCCGCGCACGAAGCGGATCTTCCGCGTCCTCGACCACTCGGCGATCTATCTCTTGATCGCCGGCACCTACACGCCGTTCACTCTCGGACCGCTGCGCGGACCGTGGGGCTGGGCGCTCTTCGGCGTGGTGTGGACGGCGGCAGTCGCCGGCGTCGTCTTCAAGAGCGTCGCCCTGGGTCGCGCGCCGATCGTCTCGGTCGCGCTCTACGTGGCAATGGGGTGGTCGGTCGTCTTCGCCTTCGGGCCGCTGGTGCGCGCGCTGGCGCCGGGCGGAGTGGCCCTGCTCGTCGCCGGCGGCGTCGCCTATACCGCCGGTCTCGCCTTCTTCGCCTGGGAACGCCTGCGCTACGGGCACTTCGTCTGGCACCTGTTCGTGCTCGCCGGCAGCGCCTGCCACTACTTCGCGGTGCTGCTCTACGCTCTGCCGCAGCGACCCGGCTGAGAGGGCCGCGCCGGGGCGAAGGCCCGACTCAAGTCGTCAGGGCGCGCAGCCGGGAGAATGGCACCAGACGCTTGGCCTCTTCGTCCCAGAGCTTGAGGCGCGCGCAGTGGAAGCTCTCCCAGAAGCGCAGGCGCGGCGCTCTCTGCAGGAGAGCGCTCGACTCGAAGCACTCGCGCAGGCGGTAGTTCGGCACCTTGCTCGCCAGGTGATGGATGTGGTGATAGCCGATGTTGCCGGTCCACCAGTGCAGCCAGCGGGGGAGGTCGTAGAACGAGCTGCCCTGGACCGCCGCCTCGTCCGGATCCCAGCTCTCCTGGCGCTCCCAGTAAGCGTGCTCGAACTGGTGCTGGACGTAGAACAGCCAGATGCCGGCGGCGCCGGCGATGACCACGATCGGCACGTGCACGAGCAGCACCGTCTGCCAGCCGACGAGCCGCGACAGACCCCAGCCGACGACGACGATCCAGAGGTTGTTCCACAGCACGCTGGCCCACTCCTTCTTCCACGACAACGGGATGTCGAAGGGGAAGCGGTGCTTGATCAGGAACTGGAAGATCGGTCCGACGAGAAAGAGCACCGGCGCGCTGCGGTAGAGCCGGTAGCCGAACCGCTTGCGCCACGGCCGCGCCCGGTACTCGCGCACCGTCAGGGTGGCGACGTCGCCGAGCTCGCGGCGGTCGAGGTTGCCCGACGTCGCGTGGTGGATGGCGTGCGTCTTCTTCCAGTAGCCGAAGGGGAAGAGCGTGGCGACGCCGATCGCGGCGCCGACGGCGTGGTCGAGCTTGCGGTCGGCGAAGAACGAGCCGTGCCCGCAGTCGTGCTGGATGATGAAGAGGCGGACGTAGAGGCCGGCTGCGGGCACCGCCAGCAGCACGGTCCACAGGTAGCCCCAGTCGCGGTACACGCTCTGCGCCATGAGCGTCCAGAGCGCCACGAACGGCAAGATGGTGTCGAGCAGCTGAGCCAATGCCCGCCGCTTGATCGGGCGGGCGAATGGGGCGACGAGGTGGCGCAGCGAGGCTTCGGTCGAGACGGTCTGCTTTGAGCTCAAATCTCCTCCGGCACGGGCCGGGCTAGTCTATCGGCTGCGGCAGCGAGGATCAAATGACGAACTGGCGACGATCCAACGACCGAGTGGCCACGACGCCGGCGGCGATCGAGCTCCGCCCGATCGGCGTCGTGCGCTCGCCGTATCGGTCGACGGCGGACGTGCCCAAGGGCCTCGGCGCCCGTCACGCCGCCGAGGGGACCATCGAGCTGCGGCTCGAGCTCGCCGACGGGCTGCGCGACATCGAGGGCTTCTCGCACCTCTACGTTCTCTGGGTCTTCCACCGTGCCGAGGGCTTCGAGCTCGTCGGCCGCAATCCCACCGACGGCAAAGAGCACGGCGTCTTCGCCACGCGCTCGCCGCGCCGCCCGAATCCGCTCGGCCTCACCGTCGTCGAGCTCCTCGGCCGCGAGGGCAACATCCTGCGCGTGCGCGGCCTCGACATCCTCGACGGGACTCCGGTGCTCGACCTCAAGCCGTACCTCTCGAGCGTCGATTCGAAAGTGCTGCGGCGGGGATGGTTGGACGAGGCGGAGAAGCAGCGACGCGACCAGGAAGACCTCCCCTAGCACAGCGTGCGAATCGGCGCTCTGGCCGCGCGGGCCCGAGGCAGCTTGCGAGTGGAGCCGCCCTAACTTAGGGTCGGCGGATGCGATCGAACCCCGCCGCGCCCTGGTACCGCCAGCTGCACTGGCAGATCCTCGTCGCCCTCGCCCTCGGCCTCGCCGCCGGCTCGCTCGGCGGCCCCGCGCTCGCCGCCAAGGTCGGCTGGCTCGGCACGCTCTTCATCACGTTGCTCAAGATGATCGTCGTGCCCCTGGTGCTGGCGTCGATCATCACCGGCGTCGCCTCGATCGGCACCGGCCAGGCGCTCGGCCGCATGTTCGGCCGCACCTTCGGCTTTTACGTGCTGAGCAGCCTGCTGGCGATCCTGACCGGTCTCGTCCTCGCCAACCTGCTGCGCCCGGGCGACGGCATCGAGATGACCGCCGCGGCGAGCCGGGCGCTTCCGGAGGGCGTCTCGACGCCATCGAGCGTGCCCGATCTGCTGCTCGGCATGGTGCCGGAAAACGTCGTCGCCTCGGCGGCGAGGGCCGACCTGCTGGCGCTGATCGTCTTCGGCATCCTCTTCGGCATCGCCGCGAGCGGCCTCGCCGAGGAGCCGCGCGAGAAGCTGATCGGCTTCTTCGACGGCTTCTTCCAGGGCATGCTGCGGCTGACCGGGATGGTGCTCAGGCTGGCGCCGATCGGGGTCTTCGGGCTGGTGGCGCGCGCCGTCGCCGAGTTCGGCCTCACCGCCTTCCGCGCCATGCTGCTCTACATGGCGATGATCGCCCTCGGCCTCGCGATCCACTTCTTCCTCACCTTGCCGGCGCTGCTCAAGCTGCTCGGCGGCATCCGCGCCCGGACGCACTACCGGAACATCGCCGAGCCGCTCGCCATCGCCTTCACCACCAGCTCGTCGGCGGCGACGCTACCCTCGACGATCGCCGCCGTGGAGAGCAAGGTCGGCGTCTCGCGGCGCGTGACGTCGTTCGTGCTGCCGATGGGGGCGACGGTCAACATGGACGGCACCGCGCTCTACGAGTGCGCCGGCGTCCTCTTCATCGCGCAGGCGCTCGACATCGGGCTGACCTTCGGCCAGCAGGCGGTCGTCGTTCTCACTTCGCTGCTCGCCTCGATCGGCGCGGCGGCGGTGCCCTCCGCCGGCCTCGTCGTCATCTTCATCGTGCTCGAAGCGGTCGGGCTGCGCGGCCCGCAAGTCGAGGCGCTGGTCGGCTTCATGCTCGCCGTCGACCGGCCGCTGGACATGGCGCGCACCGCCGTCAACGTCACCAGCGACACCTGCGCCGCGGCGATCGTCGCGCGCGCGGAAGGCGAGACGGGGGTCGACGTCGAACCGGGCTGAGGCCGCTCAGGCCTCGGGCAGGAGCGACCAGCCGTGGGCCGGCAGCACCAGCACCGGACACGACGACAGGCGGGCGACCTTCTCGGTGACGCTGCCGAGCAGCAGGCGATCGAGCCCGCTGTGGCCGTGGGTGGCGAGCACGATCAGGTCGGCCTCGGTCTCGGCGGCGCGGTTGAGGATCGTCGCCGCTGCCGGCCCCTGCCAGACCTCGGTCTCGACCTTGACCTCGGCGCCCGCCGCGGCGGCGAGCTCGGCGAGCGCCGCGCGCGCCGCCGGCTCGAGCTCCGCGACGATGCCGCCTCCGAAGCTGCCAGGATTCATCGGCAGCGGCACCTCGAGGCTGGGCAGCACGTGGAAGAGCTCGAGCGTGGCGCCGGTCGAGGCGGCGAGCTCGCGGGCGTGGGCGATGGCGTGCCGCGCCGAGGCGGAGAAATCGGTCGGTGCCAGGATGCGGCGGAGCCGCCCGGCCTTGCGCTGCGAGCGTGACGGCACGACGAGCACGGCGCGCTCGCTGCGGCGCAGCAGCTCCGCGGCGGTGCTGCCGATGAGCAGGTGCGCCGGGCCGCGCCGCCCGTGCGTGCCGAGGACGATGAGATCGACGTCGTCGCTCTCGGCGAAGTCGAGGATGCCGCGCTCGACCGCAGGTGCGCGCCGCACCACCTGCCGGATGCGCAGGGGCTTCTCGGTCTTGGGCACGAACAGAGCCATCTCGCTGTCGGCGAGCTGATGCAGTCGCGCCTCGAACTCCTCGGGAGCAGGGAAGTGGTGCGCGGGGTTGAAGGGGTCGGCCGTGCGCGGCGACAGCACGTGGAGCAGCACGAGCTCGGCGTCGCCGAGCTCGGTCCACAACAGGGCGTGATCGAGCGCGGCGCGGCTGGCGGGGGAGAAGTCGGTGGGGAAGAGGATCTTGTGGATGCGCAGCATGCGGGCCTCCTTCCGGGGAGGGCTCCTCACGGCAAGTGTCCGCGGCGAGGAGTCGCGCGTCGCCACCCGCGCGGGCGGGCGCCGCGCTCGCGCCGAGCGGGGCCGAGGGCGCGGCGGCCAGGCTGCTGCCGGGTGAATCGACCGCTTTGCGAGGCGCCGCGGAGGAGGGCCCGGCGATCGATCCACGGGCGTGGTGCGAAAGGGGGGACTCGAACCCCCACGGCCTTGCGACCACAAGCTCCTGAGGCTTGCGCGTCTACCAATTCCGCCACTTTCGCAGCCGAACGATCCTAGGCAACGCCCGGTGGGGTGTCAACCGAACGCGCGCCTCCGCGTGTTACGCTGTCGCTCTCCATGTGGTTGCGTCGCTTCGCTTTGCCGCTGGCGGTCCTGGCGCTCGCGAGCTGCGGCGCGGGTCGCGAGGTGGGCGCCGACGAGCGGCTCGCGATCGAGCAGGTGCTCGCGGCGTACGCCGAGGCGATGGCGGAGGCGTATCGCGCCGGCGACGCCGAACGGATCGCGACGGTGGCCACCGGACGCGAGCGGCAGCGGCTCGAGATCTCGATTCGCGAGCTGGCCGACGAGGGCCGGGCACTGCGTCCGGAGCTGCGCAGCCTGACGATCGAGTCGATCGAGCGCGCCGGCCACACCTCGGTGGCGGTGAACACGCTCGAGATCTGGGACCTGCGCGTCGTCACCCTGGGGGCCGAGCAGCTGGTCTCCGAGTCCCTGGCGCAGGAGAACCGGCTCACCTACAGCCTGATCCGCGAGGCGGGGAAGTGGCGGGTCCTCTCCCGGCTGCTGCGCACCTCCAGCGCCGGGTCGTGAGCGCGGTGACGCCGGCGGTCGCCGTCGTCGGCCGCCCCAACGTCGGCAAGTCGACCCTCTTCAACCGTCTCGTCCGCCAGCGGCGGTCGATCGTGCACGACCAGCCCGGCGTGACGCGCGATCGCATCGTCGTCGTCGCCGACCTCGCCCCCGGACGACCCGTGCAGTGCATCGACACCGGCGGGCTCGTACCCGGCGAGGGCACGGAGCTCAACGAGCAGGTGCTGATAGCGGTGGAGGCGAGCGACGTCGTGCTCTTCGTCGTCGACGGCGCCGCCGGCCGCACCGCCGCCGACGAGCGCGTGCTCGATGCCATTCGGCGGCGGGCGAAGCAGATCGTGCTGGTCGCCAACAAGGCCGACGTGCGCGTCGCGCGCGAGGGCGTCGGCGAGCTCTGGGGCTTCGGCCTCGGCGAGCCGATGCTGGTTTCCGCCGAGCACGGCGAGGGCCTGGGCGAGCTCGTGGATCGCATTCTGGCGCTGCTGCCGCCGGCGGCGCCGGCCGAGGCCGACGAGCGCGAAGTGGCGCCGGTGGCGATCGTCGGCCGACCCAACGTCGGCAAGAGCTCGCTCGTCAACCGCATCCTCGGCGAGGCGCGGGTGCTGGTCGCGCCGGAGCCGGGCACGACCCGCGACCCCGTCGACACGCTCATCGAGCGCGAGGAGGGTCGCTTCCTCCTCATCGACACGGCCGGGATCCGGCGGCGCGCCAAGGTCTCCGGCGCGCCCGAAGAGCTCGCCGTCATGCTCGCCCGGCGCCAGATCGAGCGCGCCGACGTCGCGGTCCTGGTGATCGAGGCGCCGCAAGGGGTGACCGCCGGCGACCTGGCGGTGGCCGGCGCCATCTGGGACGCCGGCCGCGCTGCCGTCGTGGCAGTCAACAAATGGGACTTGCTCGACGACGCCGGCCGCGAGCGGCTCGAACGCTCGTGGCCCCGCCTCGCCGAGCTGCTCGCCGATCCACCGCGCCTGAACCTCTCGGCGGTGACCGGGCGCGGCGTCGAGAAGCTCTTCCAGCACGTCGCCGCCGTGCGGCGCGCGCTGCGCACGGAGCTCTCGACCGGCGAGCTCAACCGGCTGCTCGAGCGCGCCGTGGCGGCGCACCGGCCGCCCGCTCTCGGCGACCGGCCGTGGAAGCTCTTCTACGCCACGCAGGTCGCCGTCGCCCCGCCCACCTTCATGCTCTTCGCCAACCGCGCCCTCCCGATCGCGCATTCCTACCGGCGCTACCTCGAGAACCGGCTGCGCGAGGCGCTCGGTCTCGCCGGCGTTCCGATCCGGCTCGTCGTGCGGCGCCGCTCGACCGCGGATGCCGCCTCGGCTTAGGATCGCGGCGCGACGATGAAGAAAGGCCTACGACTCGGCGAGGTCTGCAAGCAGCTCGACTTGCAGCCGTACGTGCTGCGCTACTGGCTGACGGAGTTCCCGTTGCTGCGCGGCGAGGAAACGGGCGCGGCCGGCAATCGCGTCTTCACCGCCGAGGAGGTCGCCGTCCTGGGGCGCATCAAGACGCTGCTCTACGACGAGGGCTACACGATCGCCGGCGCCAAGAAGAAACTCGAGAGCGAGCCCGTGGCGCCGGCGCGCGGCGGCAAGCGCAAGGCGGCACCGCTCTTCGAAGCGGGCGACGAGGAGCCGGCCGCCGAGAGCGAGGTCGCGAGCGAGCGATCGGGCACCGACGCGCTTGACACTCGCGACGACGAGCGGATAGAAACCCTGCGGCGAGGGCTCGCCGACGCGCTCGACGAGGCGCGGGCGATCCTCGACCTCCTGCAGGCCCGTCGTTAGCTCGCATTTCCGGTCGGGACGTGGCGCAGCCTGGTAGCGTACCTGAATGGGGTTCAGGGGGTCCCGGGTTCAAATCCCGGCGTCCCGACCAATCTTCCTCGCCCTCCGCATGGCCCAGCAAATGAGCCCGTCGCCCCGCCCGGTCGCGGTAGTGAGCGGCGCCGGCTCGGGGATCGGCGCGGCGATCGCGCGCGCTCTCGCGGCGCGCGGCGACGCGGTCGCCCTGCTCGGGCGCCGGGAGGCGCCGCTCGCCGCGCTCGCCGCCGAGACGGGCGGCACGGCGTACGCCACCGACGTTGGTGACGAGCGCGCCGTCGAGGCGACGGCGCGACGCATCGAAGCCGAGCTCGGCGAGGTCGAGACCGTCGTCGCCGCGGCCGGCGTCGCCCGCGTCGGCAAGCTGCACGAGCTCGCGCCCGCGGCGCTCCGCGAGAGCGTGGAGACCAACCTCCTCGGCACGGCGTTCCTCTTCCGCGCCTTCCTGCCGGCGATGCTCGAGCGGGGGAGAGGAACGCTGGTGCCGATCCTGAGCGTCGCCGCGCGGCGCGGCTTCCCGGGCTGGTCGGCCTACTGCGCGAGCAAATGGGGGACGCTCGGGCTGGTCGAGGCGCTGCGCGAGGAGCTCGCCGGCAGCGGCGTGCGGATCGTCGCCCTGACGCCCGGTGCCACCGAGACGCCGTTGTGGGACGCGGTCGAGGGCGACTGGGATCGTTCGCGCATGATCCCGGCCGAGGAGGTCGCGCGCGCCCTCGTCTGGGCGCTGGAGAGCCGCGACCGCGCCGGGATCGAGGAGATTCGCCTGCAGCCGCCGGGCGGCAACTTGTGAGCGGAGAGGCGGCCGCGACGGCGGACCGCTCCGCGCGCTGGCTGGCGCTGACGCCACTCGTGCCGCTCGTCGCGCTCGTGCCGGGCGGTCGCTGGCTCGCGCCGCTGGTCGCGCCGCTGCCGCTCTGGCCGGCGTTCTCCGCCGCGGTGCGCGTCGACCGCAGGGGGCGAGCGTTCGCTTTCGGCCTGCTGTGGGCGTTGCTGCTCAGCGTGAGCACGATCGCGCTGACGCAGGCGGCACCGCGCGCTGCCGGGCGCGGCATCTGGAACGCCGAGCCATATCGCCTCGAGATGTTCCGGTGGATCGAGACCGGGATCGGCAAGGAGGTCGAGCCGGCGCGCTTCCTGCCCGAGCACGCCCTCCACCTCGGCGCCTTCGCCCTGCTCTCGCTCGCCAGCGGGGGGTACCTCGGGCTGGTCCTCGGCGCCGCGCTGCTCGCCTACATGAACTACTTCGTCGGCGCCTTCGCCCTGTCGAGCGGCCTGCCGTGCCTCGGCGCACTGGCGGCGTGGGTCCCCTGGGCGCTGGTGCGCGTCGTCGCCTTCGTCGCTCTGGGATCGATCCTCGCCCGGCCGCTGCTCGTCGGCCGCTCGCGTGCCCTCGACAGCGCCGACCGTCGCTGGCTCGCCTGGGCGTTCGCCGGCGTCCTCGCCGACGCCGCGCTCAAGACGCTCCTCGCGCCCGCTTACGGCCTCTGGCTGCGCCGCCTGCTCGGCGACGGCTGACCGCCGCGCGATTGACACCTTTCCGGCGCCGCCGCTAGAGTGTGTCGTCGTCGGAACTCTTTGAAGATGAGTCATCTACGCCTCTCGGCCGCAGCTCTCTCCGCCGTCGGGCTGCGCGTCGGCGTCGTCGCTGCGCGCTTCAACCAGGAGATCGTCGATGCGCTGCTCGCCGGCGCCGTCGCCGCGCTCGACCGCGCCGGCGTCGCCGCCGACGACCGCGACATCGTGCGTGTCGCCGGCGCCTGGGAGATCCCGGTCGCGCTCGAGCGTTTGGCTCGGCGCGGCCGCTACGACGCGCTCGTCGCGCTCGCCGCCGTGGTGCGCGGCGCGACCCCCCACTTCGACTTCATCGCCGGCGAGTGCAGCCGCGGCTGCATGGACGTCGCGCTGCGCCACGCCGTGCCGGTCGGCTTCGGCGTTCTCACCTGCGACGACTTCGAGCAGGCGCGGGCGCGGGCGGGGGGCGACGCCGGCAACAAAGGCGAAGAGGCGGTGGACGCGGCGCTCGCCCTGGCTCTCGCGCTGCCGCCGCCGGGAGCGCCGCGTGGCGCGCGCTGACCACCTGGTCGGCAAGCGCCGCATGGCGCGCGAGATGGCCGTGCAGATGCTCTACCAGCTCGATCTCGGCGGCGCGCCGCTCGCCGAGGTGCTCGCCGCGTTCGACGCTCGCGACTATCTCGACTCGCGGCGCGACGAGGAGGGGGAAGGCGACGCTCCGCGCGCTTCGGGCGCCGAGGTCGAGCCGGCGCTCGTGCAGGCGCGGGAGATGACCGCGGCGGTCGCCGCCTGCCGCGACGAGATCGACGCCTGCATCCGCGGCCAGACCGAGCATTGGCGGCTGGAGCGCATGCCGGCGGTCGACCGC
The DNA here is from genome assembly GCA_036397015.1 of Thermoanaerobaculia bacterium. Taxonomy (GTDB): domain Bacteria; phylum Acidobacteriota; class Thermoanaerobaculia; order Multivoradales; family JAGPDF01; genus JACTMI01. The sequence continues at coordinate 40,339 of DASWJT010000098.1, read as the reverse complement.
AACATCCTGCGCCTCGCCGCCTGGGAGCTCCTCCACGCCCCCGACGTGCCGCCGCTCGTCGTCGTCGACGAGGCGGTGGAGCTCGCCAAGCGCTTCGGCTCCGAGCATTCCGGGCGCTTCGTCAACGGACTGCTCGACGGGTTGATGCGGGCGCACAGCGCGGCGGGGGCCGCCGGCCGGTGAGGTGTCGGCGGATCGTTCTGGCGCTCGCGCTCGCCGCCGCCGGGGCCGGCGAGGCGACTGCCGCGCCCGGCGTCGTCGTCTCCGGCGGCGACCAGACGCGCGTGCTGCCGCCGACCGCGGCCGCGGTCGCCGAGTACGCGAACGTGGGCTACGAGGTCGCTTACGGCGAAGGCGGCGTGGAGATCCGTGTCGACCTCTCGCCGCTGGCGAGCAGCGCGTCTCTCGCGCTCCCGCCGGTGACTGGCGGCGGCGAGGTCGAGCAGATCGCGCGGCGGCAGGTGCGCGGCGCGCGCACCGTCTACGACGCGGTCACGCGCATCCTCACCTGGGTGCGGCAGGAGATCGACTACGACCTCGATCGCAGCCTGCCGCAGGACGCCGAGTCGGTGCTGCGCCGTCGCTCGGCCTATTGCGCGGGCACGGCACGGCTGGCGGTGGCCCTGCTCGCGGCGGTAGGCATCGAAGCGCGCGAAGTGCCCGGCTACGTCTACGCCAGCGCACCCGGCACCGCCGACGTGCGGCCGGGCTTTCACCGCTGGATCGAGGTGCGCTATCCGGATCGCGGCTGGGTCTACAGCGACCCGCTCGCCAGCCAGCACTTCGTGCCCGCGACCTACCTGCGGCTGGCGGCGGAATCGCTCGAGGTGGCGCCGGCGCCGGGCCGGCTGCTCGAGCGCCGGGACGGGACGGCGGCGATCGACCTCGCGCCGGCGGCGCCGGCCGGTGTGCGCGTGCGGGCGAACGACACCGTGCGGTCGGCGGCGGCGCTCGTCTTGCGCTTCGCCGCCGGGCGCCGCGGCGAGGCGACGCTCGTCGGCACGGGCGTCCGGCGCCGCCAGCCGATCGTCGGTGGCGAGGCGCGCTTTCTCGGGCTGCCGAACGGCCGCTACGAGCTGCGGGTCCTGGACGGCGGGGAGCTGGCGGCGTGGAAGAGCCTCACCTTCCGCGCGCCGGTTCTCGCCGAGCTGGTGATTCCATCGCAGCGTGGCGGGGGCGCGGCGGGAGGGGGCAGATGAGCCACTACGATCCAAAGGCGATCGAGCCCAAGTGGCAGGACCGCTGGGAGCGGGCGCGCGTGGCCGAGGTCGATCTCCGGTCAGCCAAGCAGAAGTACTACATGCTGATGATGTTCCCCTACCCGTCGGGCGACCGCCTGCACGTCGGGCACGGGCGCAACTACATCCTCGGCGACGCCCTCTACCGCTACCTGCGCATGCGCGGCAAGCGCGCGCTCAATCCGATGGGCTGGGACGCCTTCGGCCTGCCGGCCGAGAACGCGGCGATCCAGCGCGGCGTGCACCCGCGCGAGTGGACGCTCGAGAACATCCGCGTGATGAAGAGGCAGTTTCGGCGCTGGGGCATCCTCTACGACTGGTCGAAGGAGATCGCCTCCTGTCTACCCGAGTACTACCGGTGGAACCAGTGGCTCTTCCTGCGCATGCTGGAGAGAGGGCTCGCCTACAAGAAGCGGGCCCCGGTCAACTGGTGCCCGAGCTGCCAGACGGTGCTCGCCAACGAGCAGGTGATCGAAGGCGCCTGCGAGCGCTGCGGCACGACAGTGGAGCCGAAGGACCTCGAGCAATGGTTCCTGCGCATCACCGACCACGCCGAGAGCCTGCTCACCGGCCTCGACCGGCTCGACGGCTGGCCGGAGCGCGTCAAGCTCATGCAGCGCAACTGGATCGGGCGCTCGGACGGCGCCGAGATCGACTTCGAGGTGGTGGGCGCACAGCGCCGGATCACCGTCTTCACGACGCGGCCGGACACGCTGCACGGCGCCACCTTCCTGGTGCTCGCGCCCGAGCATCCGCTCGTCGCCGAGCTCCTCGCCGGCAGCCCGCGCCGCGACGAGACGACGGCCTGGATCGAGCACGTGCGACGCAAGTCGCGCCTCGAGCGCGAGGGCGAGAGCGGAGCCAAGGAGGGCCGCGACACCGGCGCCGCGGCGCTCAATCCGGCGACCGGCGAGCCGATCCCGATCTGGCTCGCCGACTACGTGCTGCCCGACTACGGCACCGGGGCGATCATGGGCGTCCCGGCGCACGACCAGCGCGATCTCGAATTCGCGCGCCGACAGGGCCTGGCGGTGCGGCTCGTCTACGTGCCGCAGAGCGACGCCCCGGACGCCGCGACGATGACGACGGCGATTCCGCACGCCGGCACGATCCGCGGCACCGGCCGCTTCGACGGCCTGCCGCCGGACGCCGAGACGGTGCGAAAGTTCGTCGCCTGGCTCGAGGCGGAGGGCACCGGCCGCGGCAAGGTGACCTATCGCCTGCGCGACTGGCTGATCTCGCGCCAGCGCTACTGGGGGACGCCGATCCCGGTCGTCTACTGCGACGGCTGCGGCATCGTGCCGGTGCCCGACTCCGAGCTGCCGGTCGAGCTGCCGGTCGACGTCGAGTTCACCGGCCGCGAGGGCAATCCGCTCGCCCGTCACGCCGGCTTCGTCGCCGCCCGTTGTCCGCGCTGCGGCAGCGCGGCGCGGCGCGAGACCGACACCATGGATACCTTCGTCGACAGCTCCTGGTACTACCTGCGCTACCTGTCGGCGCGCGACTCGGGCCGCATCTTCGATTCCGAGCTCGCCAATCGCTGGGCGCCGGTCGACCAGTACATCGGCGGCATCGAGCACGCCATCCTGCACCTGCTCTACGCCCGCTTCGTCTGCCGGGTGCTGCGCGAATTCGGCCTCGTCGATTTCGAGGAGCCGTTCGCCAACCTCTTCAACCAGGGCATGATCACCCGCTTCGCCGAGCAGACCGGCCGCATCGAGAAGATGTCGAAGTCGAAGGGCAACACCGTCTCGCCCGATGAACTCATCGACGAAATGGGCGCCGACACCGAGCGCGTCTACACCCTCTTCCTGGGGCCTGCGGAGGAAGAGGTGGAGTGGAACGACGAGGCCGTCAACGGCGCCCATCGCTTCCTGCAGCGGCTGTGGCGCGTCGCCGAGCGGGTGGGGGATTGCCCGCCGACGGCGCCCTCCGACGCCGAGCTCGAGCGCCTGACGCACGCCACCATCCAGCGCGTGACGCGCGATTTCGAGCGCTTCAAGTTCCACACCGCGGTGGCGGCGCTGATGGAGCTGCTCAACGCCCTGACGCGCGCGGTCGACGAGAAGACGGCCTCGCGCCTCTGTTGCGAGGCCGCGCTCGACGCCATGGTGCAGCTGCTGCACCCGATTGCGCCGCACCTGACCGAGGAGCTCTGGGAGCGGCGCGGACACGTGACGACGCTGCTCGAGAGCGACTGGCCGGAGGCGGACGAGAGCAAGCTCCGGCGCGAGCGCGTCACGCTCGTCGTCCAGGTCGACGGCAAGCTGCGCGACCGCGTCGAAGTCGACGCCGACGCCGACGAGGGCGACGTCCGCGCCCAGGCGCTCGCCAGCCCGAAGGTGCGCGAGCACGTGGGCGGGCGCGAGGTGGCGCGCACGGTCGTCGTGCCGGGGAGGTTGGTCAACGTGGTGACGCGAAAGGAGAGCGCCTGATGCGCCCCTGGGCAGCAACTCTCGTGCTGGTCGCCGCCATGCTGGCGACGGCTTGCGGCTATGCGCTGGTCGGCCGGGCATCGAACATCCCGCCCGACGTGAAAGTCGTCTTCCTCCAGCCGCTGGAGAACGCGACCGCGCGAGTCAACGTCGACCAGATCCTCACCCGCGCCCTGACCGACGAGCTGGTGACGCGGCAGCGTTTCACCATCGCCGCTTCGGGCGAGGGCAGCGACGCGACCCTGAGCGGCACGGTAACCGGGTTCGAGGTCCGGCCGGTGACCTTCGACAGCGACCGCCGGGCGACCGAATACGAGATCTCGATCACCGCCGCGGTCAAGCTGGTGAAGGTCGCCGACGAGGTCGTGCTCTGGCAGAGCGACCGCTACCAGTTCCGCGACAGCTATCGGCTCGAGGCTTCGGAGCTCGGCTTTCTCGACCGCGAGACGCCGGCGATCGAGGCGACGGCGAAGAAGTTCGCCGAGACCATGGTGGCCGACCTGCTGGAAGGCTTCTAGAGACGGCGGAGGCCGCGCCGCGGCGCGACGGGCTCAGCCCTTCGCCGCGTTGGCCGCGCGCATCAGGCGGGACTTCGAGCGGGCGGCGGTGTTGCGGTGGACGACGCCCTTCTGGGCCGTGGCGTCGATCACGGCGACGGCGCGCGCCACCGCGGCCGCAGTCGCCTCTCCGCCCTGGGCGATCGACTGGCGGGCGGCCTTGACGGCGGAGCGCATGCGCGAGCGCGCGGCGCGATTCTTCTGCTTGAGCTCCAGGGACTTCACGGCGCGCTTGCGCGCGGACTTCTTGTTGGCCATGGTTCGTGAGCCTTCTCTCGGGGGAGTTTGAGCGCGCGCGGGAGCGCTGGGAACGGCGCGACTCTACTAGCGCTGGCGGCGAGAATCAACTCCGAGGCCCTGCAGCTTCTGGCGCGCCAGGTTGGCCTCGTCGGAGTTGGGGAAGGTCTGGATCACGCGCTCGAGCCCGGCGACGCCGTCGCCGCGGTTGCCCGATTCGATCTGCGCGTACCCCTTCTTGAGCAGGGCGCTGGCAGTCTTGTCGCTGCGCGGCCAGTTCTGCAGCACGCGTTCGTACTCGAGGATCGCTTCGCGATACCTCTGCTGGCGGTAGTAGCACTCGCCGATCCAGTAGACGGCGTTGTCGGCGAGGTCGGTCTCCGGGAAGCTGTCGAGGTACTGGCGGAAGCCGAGCAGCGCCAGATCGTAGGCGCCGCGCAGATAATCGCTGTAAGCGGTCTGGTAGAGGCTCTCGGGATCGGCCGCTCCGGCCGCCGGCGCCTGTCCGCCGGGCGTCGGGCTGCCCGCCTCGAGCTGCGGCGCGGTGGCGCTGCGCACGGCCTTCAGATCCAGGCTCGCCGCCGCGATCTGTTGCGAGAGCTGCGACAGGCGGTAGTTGGTGTCCTCGAGCTGCCCTTGCAGCTGACCGATCTGGCCGGTGAGGCTGCCCAGGTCGACGCGCATGTCGGCCTCGGTCTTGAGCAGCCTCTCGGTCTGCTGCTGGATGGTCGCCTGCAGCTCGGCCACCTCTTGCTTGCTCGAGCCCTGCAGCTGGAGGTAGGAGACCTGGCGCTGGAGCTCGGCGAGCTGACCGCTCAGGGAGTCGATGTCGCTCGACGAGACACAACCGGAGAGGGCGGCCGCCACGAGGGCGGCCGCGGCGCGCTGCGCAAACGACGACGTCATGCGGAGCTGCGGGCTCAGCGCGCGGCTCGGCCGGTGATGAGGAAGTGCGCCCGGCGGTTGCGCGCCCAGCAGCCCTCGCTCGATTCGGTGCACTGCGGCCGCTCCTCGCCGTAGCTGAGCGTAGTCAGGCTGCCCGCGCCGACGCCGAGGGAGGCGAGATAGTCGCGAGCGGCTGCGGCGCGACGCTCGCCGAGTGCCAGGTTGTACTCGTTGGTGCCGCGCTCGTCGCAGTGCCCCTCGATGCGCACCTGGAACTCGGGATGGGCGCGCAGCCAGTCGGCGTTGCGCGACAGGCGCGAACGCGATTCCTCGCTCAGGTCGGCCTTGTCGAACGCGAAGAAGACGTCGCCGAGCAGCCCGTTGCGCGTCACGTACTCGTTGACCGCGACGATGTCGCCAGCCAGCGGATCGGGAGTCCGGTCCACCGCCTCGCCCTGCGTGCGCGGCGTCACGTCGGTAGTCGGCTGCCCCGGCTGGACCGCGGGCGGCGGAATCGGCGGCGGCGCCTCGGGCTTCTTCTTCCGGCAGGCCGGCGTCAGCAAAGCGAGGGCGAGGGTGGCGATCGCGAGCGTCGTCCGATAGCGCGTCATGGGGCTCTCCTTGGCCTGTTGCTCGCCCCGGTCGTCGACCGGGGCCGCGGCGAAGCTAGCAGACGCGAGCTGGGCAAGCAATGGCCGGACCGGGACTACTTCAGGTATCCGGACCAGTCCGGCGCCCAGTTGCTCCCCGCGCTGGTGAGCTGCTCGACGTCGCCGCCGTCGGCGACGTTCAAGGCGAAGATCTGGGTGCCGCCGGCGCGCGTCGAGGTGAAGGCGAGGCGGCGCCCGTCGGGCGAGAAGCTCGGCGCCTCGTTCGAGCCGCCGCCGGAGGTCAGCCGGCGCGCGGCGAGCGAGACGAGGTCGACGAGGGCAAGGTCGAAGCGGTTGCGCTCGCTGCGGGTGGCGTAGGCGAGGCGCGTGCCGTCGGGGCTCCAGCTCGCGCCGTCGTTGTACTCGCCCGCGAAGGTGACGCGGCGCAAGTTCGAGCCCTCCGCCTCCATGGCGTAGAGCTGCGGCGATCCGGAGCGGCTCGAGGTGAAAGCGATCTCGCGTCCCGACGGGCTCCACGCCGGATTGGTGTCGATGCCGCCGGAGTTGGTCAGCCGCCGCACGTCCGAGCCGTCGCGGCTGCAGACGAAGATCTCGATGTTGGCGCCCAGGGCGCGCGCGAATGCGATGCGCCGGCCGTCGGGCGAGAAGGACGGCGAGGCGTTGAGCGTGCCGTCGGTGACGACCGGGTTCTTGCGCCCGCTCGCCACGTCGGCGAGGTAGACCGCGGGGCCGCGCTCGGCGAAGAACGACACGTAGGCGACGGCGTCGCCCTGGCCGCTCCACGACGGGCTCATCGAGATCGACTTGTGGGCCGTCAGCCGCCGCTGGTCGTAGCCGTCGTAGTCCATGACGAAGATCTCCTTGAAGCCGTCGCGATCGGAGTAGAAGGCGATCGACGTCAGGGCGATGCCGCGCTTGGAGGTGAGGAAGAGGACGATCTCGTCGGCGAAGGTGTGCGCGATGCGCCGCGCCAGGTCGAAGGTGCCGCGGTAGCGCTTGCCGACGATCGTCTGGCGGCTGGCGAGGTCGACGAGCCGGCCTTCCAGCACCAGGCGGTCGCCCTCGAGCTTGATCTCGTTCTGCAGCAGCATCGAGGCGCCGAGCGAGCGGTACTGCTCGGCGTCGCGCTCGAGGTCGCCGGAGAGCGTCAGCACGGAGAGCTCCTCGGGGCCGAGCACGTCGAAGATGCCGCTGCGCTCGAGGTCGTTGCGCAGCGTGCGCTCGAGCTCGCGCCCGGCGTTGGCGGCGCTGCCCGGCAGCACGGAGAGGCCCGGCGTGGCGGGGAAGGCGAGGCCGACGATGGCGACTTGGCTGCCGCGGTCGAGCACAACGGTGATGCCCTGCGGGGCGGGCGGTGGGGGTGCCGTCGTCTCCGCCGGCGGGCTCTGCGCGTCGAGACCGGCCACGCCGAGCGTGGCGAGCAGCGTGGCGGCGAGGTGGCGTCTCATGGACGGCGTCTCCTTCAACGGACGATGAGGTTCACGCCGAGCGAGCTCTCGCGATAGGCGCGCGGCAGGGGCGGAAGCGGCGAAGAGGACTGCACGGCACGCAGCGCGGCGAGGTCGAAGCTGTTGATTCCCGAGGAGCGGATGATTTCGATCCCGGTCACTTTCCCGTCGCGCTCGATGCGGTAGTGGACCCAGACCTCGATGCCGCCGCCGACAGGCGGCCGCACCCAGTTGCGGGAGATCAGCGCCAGCATCTGATCGACGTAGTAGCCGTAGGTGAAGTCGGGGTTGTCGAGGCGCGCAACCGGTGCGCCGAGCGCCAGGCCGGAGAGTGCGCCGCCCGCAATGCCTTGCTCCTCCGGCGTGGCGGCCGCAGCGGCGGACTCTCGCTGCGGCTCGGCGGCGCGCGGTGCCGGCTTGGGCTCCTCTTTCTTCGGCGTGGCCACCGGCAGCACCGGCGCCGACTCGCTCTTCGGCGCCGGCTCCGGCTCGATTTTCTTCGGCTCCGGCGCCGGCTTCGGCGAGGGGGGCTTGGGCGGCTCGACGCCCAGCCGCGCTGCCGGCACGATCGTGACAGCGACGTACTCGAGCGGCGGAGGAGCCGGCTCGAGCCAGCGCGGGAGGGCCCAGGCGGCGAGCACGGTGAGCAGGTGGAGGACGGCGGCAGCGGCGACAGCCCGTCGGAACGAGCCGTCGAGCGGCGCCGCGGCGCGCCGCTCGAGCAGCGCCGAGACGCTCTCGATCATCGGCTCCGGCGCTCGTCCGGACGGTCAGTGACCATGCCGACCTTCGAGATCCCGCCCTTGTGCAGCAGGTCGAGCACCTCGATCACCTTGCCGTAGGCAACGTCGCGGTCGCCCTTGAGGAAGACGGTCTCTTCGCCGCGTCCGCGCAGCATGGGCGTCAGCACCTCGATCAGCCGGGTGGGGTGCACCGGCTTGTCGCGCACGTAGACGAGGCCGTCGCGATTGATCGAGAGCACGAGCGGATCGTTCGTGCGCGTCGGGATGGCGGGGGCCGCGGAGCGGGGGAGTGCCACCTCGATCCCCTGATGCAACATCGGCGCCGAGATCATGAAGATGATGAGCAGCACCAGCATCACGTCGACGAGCGGCGTGACGTTGATGTCGGCGAGGACCTCTTCGTCCTCGCCCGCGCCGCCGATCAGGAAGGCCATCCGGTGAAATTGCGCTCGGCGAGATTGAGGAATTCGAGGGCGAAGTCCTCCATCTGCGTGCGCTGGCTGCGCAGCTGGTTGGCGAAGTAGTTGTAGCCGACGAGCGCCGGGATCGCGGCGGCGAGGCCGGCGGCGGTGTTGACCAGGGCCTCGGCGATGCCGGGCGCTACGGCGACGAGCGAGGTCGAGCCGGTGCGGCCGATGTCCTCGAACGCCTGCATGATGCCCCAGACGGTGCCGAACAGGCCGATGAACGGAGTCGCCGCCGCGGTCGTGGCGAGGAACGTGGCGCCGCGTGCCAGCAGATGAGTTTCGCCGGCGATCGCCCGCCGCAGCGAGCGCTCGACGCCGGCGAGCGAGCGGATGCGGTACTTCGAGGCGGAGGCGCCGGGCTCCTGGGGGACGGCGCGGATCTGACCGTCGATCTCGGCGTAGCCGGCCTGGAAGACCCCGACGAGAGGGGAGAGCGAGACTCTCGCCAGCGCGGCGCTCACTTCGCTGAAGCGTTTGCTGGCGCGGAAGATGTCGAGGAACTGGCGACTCTGGCGGCGCGCCCGCTTGAGGTGGAGCCACTTCCAGATCATCACCGCCCAGGAGATCACCGAGAAACCGGCGAGGACGGCGAGCACGAGCTTGGCCATCGGCCCGGCCTGGCCGAACGCGTCCATGATTCCGCCCGCCTGGGCGACGGCGACGGTCGAGAGCGCTGCGAAGGTGGGCGAGGGCATCGTGGGGTAGGGCATTCCGGGCCGCGGAAAGGTAGCATGCGCCGAGCGGAGGTGTCCATGGCGACGCGCGGCACGCTCGCACCTCGCCCGCAGCCGTCGACACGTTGCGTTCCATTCTTCGGGGAGGAGTCGCGAGCATGCGGATCGCGGTCTGTTTGAAGCAGGTCCCCGACACCGAGGCGCGCCTGCGGATAGCCAAGGACGGTCGGTGGATCGACGAAGAGGACTTGCCGTTCGTGATCAACGAGAGCGACGAGTACGCGCTCGAGGAGGCATTGCGCATCGCCGAGAAGACCGGCGGCGAGGTCGTCGCCGTGAGCCTGGGACCGGAGCGCGTGCGCGAGGCCCTGCGCAAGGCGCTGGCGCTCGGCGCGGCGAGCGCGGTGCATCTCGCCGACGCCGCGTTCCTCGGCGGCGACGCGATCGCCACTGGCCGCGCCCTGGCGGCGGCGATCGGGCGCGCGGGCTTCGATCTGGTGCTCGCCGGGTCGCAATCCGACGACCTCGGCGCCGCCGCCACCGCCACCGTCGTCGCCGGTCACCTCGGGTGGCCGCACGCCTGGCTGGTGATGGGCGTCGAGCTCGAGGAGGGCGGCAAGTCGCTGCGCTTGGTGCGCGAGATGGAGAGCGGCATGAACGAGATCGTGCGCGTGCGGTTGCCGGCGGTCGTCGAGGTGCAAGCGGGCATCAACCACCCGCGCTACGCCTCGCTCAAGGGCATCATGGCGGCGAAGAAGAAGCCGGTCGCGTCGCCGACTCCCGCCGAGCTCGGCCTCGAGGCGAGCGAGATCGGTGCCGCCGGCTCGCGCCTCGAGCTCGTCGGCGTGGACTTTCCCGACACCGGCGCCGGCGCACAGATGATCGCAGGCGACGCCGCGGCCGCCGCCGCGACGCTGATCGACAAGCTGCGCAAGGAAGCGAGGGTGCTGGCATGAGGGGCAAGGTCTGGATCGTCGCGCAGCATCGCGAGGGCAAGATGCATCGCGGGACGTGGGAGGCGATCGCCGCCGGGCAGCGCCTGGCGCGGGAGGTCGGTGCCGCCGCCGAGGCGATCGTGCTCGGTACGGGGGTCGAGGCGCTCGCCGGCGAGCTGGCCGGATCGGCGCTGGCCGCGGTCCGCACCGTCGACGCGCCGCAGCTCGCCGACTACACTCCCGGCGCCTATGCGATGGCCCTCGCCGCCGGCATCGCGGCCGAGACGCCGTCGTTCGTTCTCTTCGCCCACACTTATCAGTCGTGCGAGTACGTGCCGCGGCTGGCGCAGGCCGCCGGCGCGGCGCACGTGCCCGAGGTCATCGGCTTCGCGTCGGTCGCCGGCGGCGGGCTCGAGTGGAAGCGGCCGATCCTGGCCGGCAAGATGCACGCCCGCGTCCGCGTGCGCGGCGCGGCGACGGCGCTCGTCACGCTGCAGTCCGGCGCCTTCCCGGCCGATGAACGGGAGAAGGGCGCGGCGCCGGTCTCGCCTCTCGCGGTCGATCTCGCGGCGATCGCGGCCGATCGCGAGATCCTCGGCGTGGAGCAGGCCGGCGCGGAGACGGTCGATCTCGGCAAGGCGGAGATCATCGTCGCCGTCGGCCGCGGCATCGGCGGCGCCGACAAGCTGGCGCCGGTCGAGGAGCTCGCCAAGCTCCTCAAGGCCGAGCTCGGGGCCAGCCGGCCGGTCATCGACAGCGGCTGGCTACCGCGCGACCGCCAGATCGGCTCCTCGGGGCAGACTGTGGCCCCGAAGCTCTATCTGGCGCTGGGCATTTCGGGAGCGATTCAGCACCTGGTCGGCATGAAGGCCGCGGGGTGCGTGGTGGCGGTCAACAAAGACCCCAGCGCGCCGATCTTCAAGGTCGCGCGCTACGGCGTCGTCGGCGACCTCCACGAGATCGTGCCCGCGCTCAGCGCGGCGATTCGCGACTCGGCCGGCTGAGCGGCGCGGCGAGCGCGAAGAGCGCAATCCCGGCGGCGACCGCGACGTTGAGCGACTCGACGGGCGCCGCGAGCGGGATCGTCCAGCCCTCGTCGAGGCGCTCCTCGACCGCCGCCGAGAGCCCGCCGCGCTCGGCGCCGAGCGCCAGGATCAGGGCCTCCGTCGGCGGCCGCGCGGGAAGCGGCGCACCGCCGTGGGCGACCAGGCCGACCCACCGCGGTGAACGGCCGAGCTCGTGCCAGCGCTCGTCGAGCGCGGCGGGCTCCACGCGCACCGCCGCCGGCAATCGCAGCAGGCTTCCGGCCGAGGCGCGCAGCGCGCGCGGGTGGTTGGGATGGCAGGAGCCGGGGCCGAGCGCCAGGCAGTCGGCCCCGAAGGCCTCGGCGACGCGCGCCAAGGCGCCGAGGTTGCCCGGGTCCTGCACGCCGTCGACATAGAGCGACACGCCGGCGGCGCGGGGCGTCAGCGTCTCGGCTCCGCCACGCGGCAGCCGCGCCACGGCGAGCACGCCGCGCGGGGCGTCGGCGTCGCAGAGCTCGGCGAGGATGCCAGCGGCGACGAGGAGCGGCGGGCGCGGGGAGAGGCGGGCGAGCGCCTGGCCTTCGGCCGTGGCCGCGAGCTCGTCCGACAGCAGGACGCTCTCGAGCCGGAGGCCCGCCGCCACCGCCTCGCGCAGCAGGTGAGGCCCTTCGAGCAACGCGTGATCGCCTTGCCGGCGGCGCAACCGACGGATACCCTTGAGCGTCTCGTTCCGGCGGCTCGCGATCTCCATGACCCAGACCCTGAGTGGCTTTCTCGGAGGATACCAGCGCGGTGTCGAAGTCGCGGTCGCCGGCACGGCGGCCGACGAGCTGCTCGGCGTGCGCGAGGGATTTCGGCGCTTCTTCCACGACGCGCTCGGGCGTCCGGCGGCGGTGGCGATCGTCGGCCAGGAGCGCGAGCGGCCGCTCGGCGGCATCGCGGGCTCGGACCGCGAAGCCATCGCCGCGGCGCGTGCGGCGGCGCAGTCGCTCGCCGACCGGCTCGGCGAGACTTACCGCTTCTACGTCGCCTCGGAAGCCTGCATCGAGGAGCTCGCGGTCGGCGAAGGCGGACGCTTCGTGCTGCGCAGCTGGACGGCGGTGCTCGGCCCGCCCGGCGAGGCGCTCGGCTCGAGCGGCTCGTTCGAGCTGCCGCGCGTCCTCGCGCACGGCTTGAGCGGCGCCGAGATCGCCGGCTCGATTCCGGGCACGCGGCGCGGCGGCGGCATGATCGCGCAGTTCACGGGCGGACTGGAATCGCGGCGCAGCGCCGTCGCTCTGGCGACGCTGGGAGCGCTCTCGACGCTCTTCTTCGGCATCCTCGAGAGCCGGCCGGGAGCGCGGCGGTGAGTGGCGGGCGACCGGCACCGGTCTGCTAGGATGCCGCGATCCGGTCGGCCTGTGCGCAGGTCCGGCGATTCGCAGCGAGGACCTACTCCATGAGCGCGCGCGAAACCGAGCTGTTCACCTCGGAGTCGGTGACCGAGGGACACCCCGACAAGATCTGCGACCAGATCTCCGACGCCGTCCTCGACGAGGTGCTGCGCCAGGACGCGCATGGCCGCGTCGCCTGCGAGACCCTGGTGGCGACGGGTCTCGTGTTGCTCGCCGGCGAGATCACCACCGCGGCGGCCGTCGACTTCATCCGCGTCGCGCGCGACACGATTCGCGAGATCGGCTATACGGAGACCGGGATCGGCTTCGACAGCGAAGGCTGCGCCGTCGTCAACGCCGTCGGCAAGCAGTCGCCCGACATCGCAAAGGGGGTCGATCCGGGCGGTGCGGGGGACCAGGGCTTGATGTTCGGCTTCGCCTGCACCGAGACGCCGCAGCTGATGCCCGTGCCGATCATGCTGGCGCACGGTCTGACGCGCCGGCTCTCGGTGGCGCGCAAGCGCGGCGAGCTGCGCTGGCTGCGCCCCGACGGCAAGAGCCAGGTGACCGTCGAGTACCGCAACGGCCGGCCGGCGCGCGTGCACACGGTGGTGGTCTCGACGCAGCACCATCCCGATCTCGGCAACGCCGAGATCGTCGAGGCCATCCGCGAGGCGATCGTTCACGACGTGATCCCGGCGGAGCTGCTCGACGCCCGCACCATCTACCACGTCAATCCGACCGGCCGCTTCGTCGTCGGCGGACCGCACGGCGATTCGGGGCTGACCGGGCGCAAGATCATCGTCGACACCTACGGTGGCTACGGTCGGCACGGCGGCGGGGCGTTCTCCGGCAAGGATCCGACCAAGGTCGATCGCTCGGCGAGCTACATGGCGCGCTACATCGCCAAGAACCTCGTCGCCGCGGGCCTCGCCGAGCGCGTCGAGGTGCAGCTCGCCTACGCCATCGGCGTCGCCGCGCCCGTCTCGGTGCGCGTCGACAGCTTCGCGACCGGGGCAGTGCCGGACGGGCGCCTCGAGACGCTGGTGCGCGATCACTTTCCCCTCACGCCGAAGGGGATCATCGAGCACCTCGACCTGCGGCGTCCGATCTACCGCGCGACCGCCTCCTACGGCCACTTCGGTCGCGAGGAGCCGGGCTTCAGCTGGGAGCGCACCGACAAGGCGGACGAGCTGCGCGCGGCCGCCGGCGCCGCCGGCGCCGTCCCCGTGACGGCGAGCTGATTCGGGCCCCGGGAGCCCGCGAGACTTCCGGCCGGCGAGCATGACCCGCGAGGCGCTCGTCCGCATTCTGCGCGAGACGGCGGCGCTGCTCGAGCTCGAGGGCGCCAACGTCTTCCGCGTCCGCGCCTACGAGAACGCCGCGCGTACCTTCGAAGGGCTCGCCGAGGAGCCGCAAGAGCTCCTCGAGCAGGGGCGCCTGGCCGAGCTCGCGGGCGTCGGGCCCGGCCTCGTGCAGTCGGTCGCCGAGGTCGTGCACACCGGCCGCCTCACTCTCCACGACGAGCTGCGGAGCAAGTACCCGCCCGGCGTGCTCGACCTCTTCCGCGTCGCCGGTCTCGGCCCGAAGCGCATCCGCCTGCTGCACCAGGAGCTCGGCGTCGGATCGCCGGCCGATCTCGAGCGCGCCTGCCGCGCCGGCCGGGTGGCCGAGCTCGCCGGCTTCGGAGCCAAGTCGCAGGAGAAAATCCTCGACAGCCTCGCCCACCTCGGCAAATACAGCGAGCGCCATCTGCTCTCGACCGCGCGCCCGCTCGCGGCCGCCATGCTCGCCCACCTGCGGGCGCATCGGGCGGTGATTCGCACCGAGGTCGCCGGCAGCCTGCGTCGCTGGCGCGAGACCATCGGCGACCTCGACTTCGTCGCCGCGGTGGACGCTGCCGACCGCGAGGCGGTGAGTGAGCACTTCGGCGCGGAGCCCGGCGCACAGGCGATCGAGAGCCGCGGTGAGACGAAGGTGCAGGTGCGGCTGGGCGGCGGCATGCTCGCCGATCTGCGCATGGTGAACGACGACGAGTTCGCTGCCGCGCTTCATCACTTCACGGGCAGCAAGGAGCACAACGTCGCGCTGCGCACGCGCGCCCGCCGGGAAGGCATCACGATCAACGAGTACGGCCTTTTCCGTGGCGAGGAGCGACTCGTCGTCGGCGACGAGCGCGAGCTCTTCCGATGGCTCGGTCTGCACTGGATCCCGCCCGAGATGCGGGAGGGCCTCGACGAGATCGAGCTAGCGGCGAAAGGGGAGCTGCCGCGTCTCGTCGAGCTCGGCGATCTGCGCGGCACCTTGCACGTGCACACCACGTGGAGCGACGGGACCGCGTCGCTCGAGGAGATGGCGCGAGCGGCGGGCCGGCTCGGTTGGGAGTTCCTCGGCATCGCCGATCATTCGCAGAGCGCCGCCTACGCCGGCGGCCTGACGCCGGCTCGGGTCCGCGAGCAATGGGCGGCGATCGACGAGTGGAACGCGCGTGGCGAGCGCCCGTGCCTGTTCAAGGGCAGCGAGGTCGACGTCCTCGCCGACGGTGCTCTCGATTTCGACGACGAGCTCCTGCTCGGCTTCGACTTCGTCGTCGCCTCGATCCACAGCCGCTTCAAGCTGCCGCGTGCCGAGCAGACCGCGCGCCTCGTGCGCGCCCTCGAGCACCCCTGCGTCACCTTCCTCGGCCATCCCACGGGGCGCCTCCTGCTCGCCCGCGAGGGCTACGAGATCGACCTCGACGCGGTGCTCGACGCGGCGGAGGCCAACGGCGTGGTGGTCGAGGTCAACGCCTCGCCGCATCGCCTGGATCTCGACTGGCGTTTCCTGCACGGCTGGCTACGGCGGGGCTGCCGCACTTCGATCCATCCCGACGCCCACTCGCCGCAAGGGCTCGCCGACGTCGAGTACGGCGTCGGCGTGGCGCGCAAGGCGGGCGCCCGCGCCGAGGACATCCTCGTCACCGGCACGGCGGAGCGGATCGCGGCGCACTGCGAGCGGCGCCGCGAGAGGGCGCGCCAACGGCTCGCCGAGAGCGCCCAGCCGAAGCGACCGCGCGCTCAGCTGCGCACGCCGAGGAAGAGGTAGGCGGCGAAGAGCGAGAAGAGGATGCTCGGGCTCCACACCGCGACCGCCGGGGGCAGGGCCGCGACCTCGCCCAGCGTGGTGAAGAGAGCGAAGACGAGGATGAAGACGAGGCCGAGCGCGATCGACACGCCGAGGCCGTAGAGCGCGCCGCGCCGCTCGAGGCGGAAGGCGAAGGGGAAACCCACCAGGGCCATGACGATCGAGCCCACCGGGAACGCCAGCTTGTTGTGGAGGGCGACCTCGTACTTCGGTTGCGGCCTGCCGCTGGCGCGCAGCTCGGCCGTGAAGTCGGCGAGCTCACCGTAGGTCATCTGCTCGGGGCGCCGGGGCTCTTCGGCGAAGAAATCGGGCGATTCCTCGAGATCGACCTCGACCTCGGAGGCGAACGGCCGGTAGCCGCGCTGCTCGCGGCCGTCGAAGGTGCGCGTCCAGCCGCGAGCGAGCACCCAGCCGTCGACGCGATGCCGCCCCTCCTCGGCATAGAGCCGCGCGACCAGCCGCCCCGTGTGCTCGAACTCGAAGACCTGCAGCCGCTGCAACGCATCGCGCGTCGCGTCGAAATGGAGAAAGTTGTACATGAAGCGGCCGCCGCCCATCTGCCACTGGCGATCGGCGCTGCGGGCGAAGCGATGCACCGCCTCGCCGCGGATCACCGCCCGCGCCTCCGCCACCTTGAGGTTGGAGGCGGGGAGGACCTGGGCCTGCAGCAGCGCGAAGAGGCCGGCGGTCGCCGCCGCGCCGACGAAGGCCGGCAGCGCCAGGCGGTAGAGGCTGATGCCGAGGGCCCGGCACGCCGTGACCTCGTTGGAGCGCGAGAGCAGCGAGAAGGTGACCAGGGTCGTGACCAGTACGGCGATGGGCGCAATGTCGTAGGCGAGCTGCAGCGACTGGTAGCGGTAGTAGCGCGCGATCACTGCTCCCGGAGGGCGGTTCCTCATCATCTCGTCGACGTTCTCGGTGAAGTCGGTGATGACCAGCAACGAGACCGCGGAAGCGATGACGAGAAGGAAAACGAAGAAGTACATTCGCAACACGTAACGGTCGATGAGATTGGGAAAGCGGATGCGCAGGCGCGGCAGCCGCAGCAGGAAGCGCGCCCGCCGGGCGCCGCGGCCGGCGCCGACTCGACCGCCCTCGCCGCGCCGACGAGAGCGCCTTCCCGCGCGCGATGCGGTGCCGCGCAACCGCGCCAGCAGCCGGCGGACGGGGGCGCTGTGCCGCAGCCAGCCCGGAAGCAGGGAGCGATCGCGATTGCGTGCCGCGATGAGCACCAACCCGCAGGCGCCGAGCACCACGTTCGGCAGCCACATCGAGGCTGCCGGCGAGAGCTCGCCGGCGATGGCCGCCTTCTCGCCCTGGCTCAGCATCAGGTAGTAGGCGACGACGATCCCGATCGAGAAGGCGAAACCCGACGACTTGCCGCCCCGCCGGTTGTTGAAGGCGAGCGGCAGCGCCAGCAGCGCGAAGACGACGCACGCCACCGGGATGGCGAAGAACTTGTGCAGCTGAACGCGGGCCTCGGCACGGCCCTGCGGCGTGCTCGCCGGATCGACGGCCGCCACGCTCGCCTCGCCCCAGGTCATCGAGCGCACCGACTTGCGGGAGAAGGCCTTGGCGCGCTCCTCGGTCGCGAACCGGTCGCGCAGCAGAACCCGCATGCGCTCCGAGCGTCGCGTTTCGTAGCGGTCGGGGCGATTGATGTCGAGCGTGTGCTGGACCGCGTTTTCGAGACGGATGGAGACCTGCTCGCCGTCGGCGGAGAGCTCGAGCCGGCCGCGCTCCGCGACCAGCACCTCGTGCGGGCGGTCCGGGCTCGGCACCGAATCGGCGAGGAAAATGCCACGCCAGTCGTCGGCGCCCGGAGGAATGTCGAAGATGTAGAGGATCTTGCCCTGGAACTCGTTGTAGAAGACGCGCGGCTCGAACTGCGATCCGATCGTCCGCGTCGCGATGTCGAGGAAGAGGCGCATATAGGCGGTGTTGCCCCGCGGCAAGAGCTCGAGCATGAGAAACGTGTTGAAGCCGGCGAGGAGAACGCCGAACAACAGCACCGGGCGCAGGATGCGATAGAGGCTGACCCCCGAAGCGCGCAGAGCGACGAGCTCGCTGTCCGACGCCAGGCGCCCGACGCCGACGAGCACGGCGAGCAGGAAGGACATCGGCAGCGTCAGGACGACGATGTTGGGCAGACTGAAGAGCAGCAGCTGGCCGACGGTGCCCGCCGGCAGGCCGCGCTTGATGATCATCTCGGCCAGCCGGAAGAAGGTTTGCAGCAATAGAATGAACGTGTAGACGAGCAGTCCGAGAGAGAGCGGTCCGACCAGCTCGGAGAGGACGTAGCGGTCGAGTCGGCGCAACACGACTCGGCATTCTACGGAGTGCGAAGAGGCGGTGCGGGAGAGGGCGAACGAGAGGGCTTCGCGGCACGGCAGCCGCTGTCGCTTCACTTACGCTCGAATTACGTAACGCCGACGCCGTGCAGTTCCGCGGCCGGCGCGTCCGGCTTCACCGAGGAGCGTCGTCATGCCGATCCGGCTCGAACGCAGTTACCGATTCTCGGCCGCGCATCGCTACGTGCGCCCCGACTGGTCCGACGACGAGAATCGCGCTCGCTTCGGCAAGTGCTGGATCGCTCCCGGCCACGGCCACAACTACCGGCTGACCGTGACGGTGGTGGGGGAGATCGACGCCCCGACCGGCTTCGTCGTCGATCTCGGCGTCCTCGACGCGATCGTTCGCGAGCGCGTGCTCGAGCGGGTGGATCATCAGCATCTCAACCACGCCATCGCCGAGTTCGCTCCCGGCGGGCAGATCCCGACCAGCGAGAATCTCGCGCTCTGGATCCGGGATCGCGTTTCGTCCGCGCTGCCCGCCGGCGTGCGACTCGCCATGGTGCGGGTGGCCGAGGACGACGACCTCGCCGCCATCTGGATGGGGGAGTGAGAGTGACTGCGCGTTCTCCCGCTCCGGCGATGCGCTCCCTTGACCTGCCATCGCCTGGGACCGACAATCGAGGAGTGAGCGAGCGCGCCGGACCTCCGGAAGATTTCGTCGAGATGAGGCTCCGTGGCCTCATTCTCGATCCCAACACGGAGTCGCCCGTGCTCATCCTGCGCGAGGTCGACGGCGACGTTTTCCTGCCGATCTGGATCGGCGCCTTCGAGGCCAACGCCATCGCGCTCGCCGTCGAGGGCATCGAGCCTCCGCGGCCGCTCACCCACGACCTCTTGCGCGCGACCCTCGAAGCGCTCGGTGGACGGCTCCTTCGCGTGGAAGTCCACGCTCTCGAAGCGGGGACGTTTCACGCGCGTCTCATCGTCTCGACTCCGTCGGGGGAGCTCGTGATCGATTCGCGGCCGAGTGACGCGATCGCGATCGCGCTGCGCGCGCACGCGCCGATCTGGACGGCGCGGAAGGTCCTCGACGCGGCTCTCGAAAACTCTCGTGCAACGCGAGAGACCGACGAGGAGAGGATCCGCGAATGGTTGGAGAGAGCGGGCCCCGAAGATCTCGGAAAGTACTCGATGTGAATTGCGCCATAGGATATTAAGATCTTTATTATCAATTGTTTAGAGAGATTGTCGGCGCGCCGACCAGAGCGCGCTGAACAGGCACGTGCGCTTGACCACCCCCGGTCGCTTCCGTAGACTCGCCGCCTCCTCATGATCCTGGCGATCACCAATCAGAAGGGCGGTGTCGGTAAGACGACGACCGCCATCAACCTCGCCGCTGCGTTCGCTTCCAAAGGTCTTCGCACTCTGCTCGTTGATCTCGATCCTCAGGCGAACGCGACGATGTCTTTTCTCGACGTGCACTCCCTCGAGCGCACCATCTACGACGCGCTCGTCGAGCCGGCCTGCTCGCTGCGAGAGGTCATCCAGCCCGCCGCCAAGGTCGCGAACCTCGCGGTGGCGGCGTCGTCGATCACCCTCGCCAAGCTCGAGGCCAAGCTCATCGGCGAGCTCGACAGCCACTACCGCCTGAAAGATGCGCTGGCGCCGGTGGGAGAGGAGTACGATTACATCCTCCTCGATACGCCGCCGACGCTCGGCATCATCACGGTCAACGCGCTCGTCGCCGCTTCGCACGTCCTGGTGCCGATCCAGTCGTCGTACTTCGCCCTCGAGGGGACGGACGATCTGCTCGAGACGGTGGAGAAGGTGAAGTCGCGAGCGAATCCGCAGCTGCAAATCCTGGGAGCGGTGATCACGCTCTTCGACAAGCGCACGCTCCTGGCCAAGGACATCGTCGAGCAGATCCAGAGGGTCTTCGGCGACCGCCTCTTCGAGACCGTGATCACCAAGAGCGTCCGGCTCGAGGAGAGCCCGGCGTACAAGGAGGCGATCTTCTCCTTCGCGCCGAGATCGAGCGGGGCCTACGAGTATTACAAGCTCTCGGAGGAGATCCTGAGCCGTGTCTGAACCATCCTCCGGCAAGCGCGGCCTGCCGCTGCGAGTGAAGATGCGGCACTCCGCCCACTTCGTCGACGAGCTCGCGGTTCGGCACGAGGCGCCCGTGGGCAAGATGGTGCCGCTCTCGGCGCTTCAACCCGATCCCACCCAACCGCGCGGCGACGTCGGCGATCTGGACGACCTCGTGCAATCGATCCGCGAAAAGGGCATTCTCGAGCCGATCCTGGTGCGAGCGGACACCAGCCCCGCAGGACTCCGGCCGGTTGGAAACGAGGCTGGAGCCGGGCCTCGCTATCGGATCGTCGCCGGCGAGCGCCGCTACCGCGCAGCCCTGGAGGTCGGCCTCTACGAGGTCCCCGTCATCGAGCTCCAGGTCTCCGAGGAGGAGGCGCTGGAGATCACTCTCATCGAGAATCTCCAGCGCAAGGACCTCACGCCCTTCGAGGAGGCCGAGGGCTACCGGGCCCTCGGCGAGCGGCACGCCTACACGCACGAGCAGATCGCTGCCTCGGTGGGCAAAGCGCGCAGTTCGATTACCGAATCGCTGGCTCTGCTCGAGATCCCGCTCGAGCTGCGGCGGATGGCCGAAGCGATGGGCATCCATGCCAAGTCCGCATTGCTGGAGATCGCCAAGGCGAGGGATGTCGAGACGATGCGGAAATTGCTCGACAAGGCCTCCGGCCAGAGGCTCTCGCGGGACGACCTGCGGCGTGCGGCCCGTCAGAAGGGCGGCGGCGGCGACCGGCGAAAGCCCTACGTCTTCAAGTTCCGCGCGCCCGACCGCCGTTTCGCGCTCAATCTGACCTTCCGGCAGAGCACGGTCGAAAAGATGGATCTCATCCGGGCACTCGAGCAGATCCTGGACGAGCTGAAGGGCGCGAAGGAGTAGGGACCTCCAACACGGAGCGTGTCAAGAGGGTGAGCGAAGGCCGCCCGTGCTGGGCGGGCTCCAGATGCATACTTAACATAATCTTTCTTATCGGACGTTAGAAACGAGATCGGGACGTTCGTCCAGACAGGCGTTTCCGCCCCCCCGGGGCCCAGCTAAAGCTTCACTCCACGATCGGGAAAAGGCGCTGACCCGTCGACCGGTTTCGATCGGAACGGCTTGCTCGGCTGCTCGCCGACCCGGCGAGGCCGACCCTTCGGGGCTCGTTCGCCTCGAAGTCGGGCGGCGCGACGAGACGGCCGCGCAGGCTATGCGGCATCGCGCGCGTGACCTGGGCCCGAACGATCCGACCACGGACCACTGGCTGAATCTTTCGGCCGCTATCTCCGCCGTCCGTTCCGAGGTCGAGATGGACGATACGGTTGCACCCGGTCCGGCCGACGAGGCTGTCGGGTCCCTTGCCCGTCCCCGTCACGAGCACGTCGAGCTCGCGCCCGACGAGGCTCTCGTTGATCTCCGCCTGGATGCGCGCCTGCGCCGCAAGGAGGCGCTGCAGGCGCTCCTCGGCGACCGGGCCGGGGACCTGTCCGTCGAGCCGGGTTGCCGCCGTCCCCGGCCGGGGCGAGAAGCAGAAGGCGAACAGTGCCGCGAAACGAACTTGCTCGAGGAGCTCGAGCGTGCGCTCGAAGTCCTCTTCGCGCTCGCCCGGAAAGCCGACGATGAGGTCCGTCGAGAGAGCGATCGAGTGGCGCGCCCGGCGCACGGTGTCGACCAGGTCGAGATAGGAAGCGACGGTATAGCCGCGGCCCATGCGGCGCAGGACAGCATCGCTCCCCGACTGTACCGGGAGATGAAAGTAGTCGCAGATGTTCTCGTGGCGCGCGAAGCGCTCGACCATGCGCACCGTGAAGTCGCGCGGATACGAAGTGACGAAGCGCAGCCGGCGGAGTCCCTCCAGGGGCGCCACGGCATCGAGCAGGTCGGCGAAGTCGGCCTCCCCGCCCGGCTCCCGCCAGTGGTTCACGGTCTGGCCGAGGAGCTCGATCTCGACGAAGCCGAGCGCCAGCAGGTGCTCCACCTCGGCGACGATCTGCGCCATCGGTCGGCAGCGCTCGGGTCCGCGGGTGGACGGCACGATGCAAAACGTGCAGCGTTGGTCGCAACCCTCGATCGCCGTCACCATGCCCTTGAACTCGCCGAAGCGGGCGACGTCGTCGAGCTCGTAGACGCGATCCTCCGGAAAACCGGTGGCGACGACCCGCTCGCCGCCGGCCAGGCGCGGCAGCAGCTCCGCCAGCTCCCCCACCCGCGCCGGACCGAGCACGAAGTCGAGGTCGGCGACGCGCGCCAGTGCCCGCTCGCCCTCCTGCTGAGCGACGCAGCCGCAGAGGCCGATGCGGAGATCGGGCCGCTCCTGCTTGAGTCGCCGATACTCCCCCAGCCGCGAATAGACTTTGTGCACCGCCTTCTCGCGCACGCTGCAGGAGTTGAGGAGGATGAGGTCGGCCGCGGCGGCCTCGCCCGCCGGCAGCATGCCTTGCGCCATGAGCTGGCCGGCCATGCGCTGGCTGTCGAGCTCGTTCATCTGGCAGCCCCAGGTCTCGACGAAGAAACGCCGGCCGGAGGCGGGCGCGCGCGGCCCGTCCCGCGTCGTCATCGCAACGGCGGCGGCTCGTAGATCTCGGGCTCGCGCGGCTCGTGGTCGGCGAAGCCCTCGACCTGCTCGACCACCGGCTCGGGCTCCAGCTCGGCCCCCTCGCGCAGCCATCCGGGTAGCGCGCCGGCGCGCCGGCCCTCGTCGAGGAACGCTGCGACCTCCTCGCTCCCGCGCTCGGCGCGGAATCGCGCCTGCTCGAGGTCGGCGATCGCCTTGTCCCACTCCGGCTTGATGCGGCCGTCGCGGATCGCGGGGTCGTCGGTCGAGTAGAACTGCTGGCGCAGCTCCGCGACCTTGGACTCGAGCTCGGGGATGAGATCCACCGCCTCGCGCCAGCGCTTGCGGATCTCGAGGCCGCGCTCGCGCCAATCGCTCTCGCGCTCGGCGCTGTTCTCCGCCTCGGCCGCGATCTGCGCCTCTTCTTCCGGTGTCGAATGGGCGATGGTGAGAACGCCCCCCGCCGCATGCTGCGCGAGATTCTGATCGGTGACGACGAGCACCGGCCCGGGCTCGGCCTGGCGGCGCGCGCGCTCCCGCGCCGCGGCCTGCGCCAAGCTCGGCGCCCGCAGCTCCTCGGGCGCCACCGGATCGATCACGATCAGCGTCGGCTCGGCGGCGGAAGGTCCCTGGGGCGTGCCGTCGGCGCGCTCGTCGTCGGGCGCCTCGGCAGGGGGCGCCGCGGGCTCCGCCGGCGACGGCGGCACGACCATCTGCGGCGGCAGCGGCGCGCCCTCGCCGGCCTTCTTGGGCGCCGTGGCGCAGGCGGCCGCGGCGATGGCCAGGCCGACCAGGAGTCGGCGCGCCCAAGCGGCTCGCGCCGCGCGATCAGGCGCGGCCATAGCGGTCCTCCAGGCGCACGACGTCGGCGAGCTCGGGGGTCGAGACCTCGAAGAGCTCGCAGCCCGCGGCGCCGGCGGTCATGCGGTGCCGCGTCGGCGGCACGACGTGGTACGAATCGCCGACGCGCAATCGGTGCTCGACGAGCGTTCCGTTCTCCTCCACCGTCAGGTCGATCTCGCCCCGGGTGACGAAGAAAGTCTCGTCCTTGCGTTCGTGGTACTGCAGCGAGAGCGCCTGTCCGGCCTCGATGTGCAGCACCTTGCCGACGTAACGGTCGGTGACGGCGAAGACGAGCTCGTAGCCCCAGGGCTTGTCGACGCGGCGAACCGGAAACTGCATCCTTCGATCTCTCCTCAGACGCTCAGCACCTGCGACGGCTCCTCTTCGCTGCGCAGCAGAGACTCGACGTCGCCGGCGGTGGCGAGGTCGCAGCAGCGATCCGCGAGCTCGACGAGACGTTCGGCGTCCAGCTCGGCGATGACGCGACGCAGACGCGGCAGCGAGCGCGGATGCGCGGAAAGTCGGCGCAGACCCAGGCCGACGAGCAGCGGAGTCAAGCGCGCATCTCCCCCCATCTCCCCACACAGGCTGACCGGGATCCCCGCCTTGCGACCCTCGATCGCGACCGAGCGTAGCATGCGGAGAATCGCCGGGTGCAGCGGCTCGTAGAGCTCGGCGACGTGCTGATTGTTGCGATCGACGGCCAGCGAGTACTGGATGAGGTCGTTGGTGCCGATGGCGAAGAAATCGACCTCGCGGGCGAGCAGGTCGGCGGCGATCGCCGCCGCCGGAACTTCGATCATGATCCCCACCTTACAGTCCTGGGCGTGCGGCACCCCTTCGCCGGCGAGCGCTTCGGCCACGCCCGCCAGTGCCGCGCGCAGCGCACGCACCTCCTCCATCCGGCTCACCATCGGGGCCATGATCCAGAGGTCGCGTCCGGCCCCCGCGCGCAGCAGCCCACGCAATTGGGTGTGGAAGATCTGCGGCCGCGCCAGCGTCAGACGGATACCGCGCAGGCCGAGCACCGGATTGTCCTCGAGACTCTCCATCATCTCGCGCGCCAGCTTGCGCCCGCCGAGATCGTAGGTACGAATCGTCGCCGGATGGGGCGCCGCCGCGTCCAGCAACCGCCGGTACATGCGAAAGTGATCCTCCTCGGTCGGCAGTCGCGGATCGGTTTCCATGTAGAGGAACTCGCTGCGATAGAGACCGATGCCGCGCCCGCCGCTGCCCGCGTAGAGCGTCAGCTCCTCGGGGAGGTCGATGTTGGCGAGCAGCTCGATCTCGACCCCGTCGCGCGTGCGCGCCGGCTCGCCCAGCCGCGCGCCCGCCTCCGGCTGCGCCTTGATGCGTCGCAGCCCGCTGCGCACCCGCTCGTAACTGGCGAGGATCTCCGCGGTCGGATGCAGCACGACCTCGCCGGTTTTGCCGTCGACGACCACTGGATCCTCGTCGGTGATGGCGTCGGTGGCGCCGACGACCGCCGCGACGGCGGGGACCCCCAGCGAGCGGGCGATGATCGAGGTGTGCGAGGCGCGCGAACCCGCCTCGGTGACGAACCCGACGACGTTGGCGCGCGCCAGCCGGATGGCCTCCGAAGGCACGACGTCGTAGGCCACCAGCACGACATCGCCCGCGATCTCGCTCACCTCGTGGTGGGAGATCCCCTGCAGCTTGCGCAGGAGCTCGCGCGAGACGTCCTCGAGGTCCTGACCGCGCTCCCGCAAGTAGTCGTCGTCGATGGCCGCGAAGCGGCGCATGAGGTCGACCGCCACTTCGTGGACCGCCCACTCGGCGTTGACGCGATCGCGGGCGATGCGGCGCTCGATCTCGTCGAGGAAGGTGGTGTCGGCGAGAAGCAGCGCATGCGCCTCGAAGATCGTCGACAGCTCCTCGCCGTAGAGACTGCCCGCCCTGCCCCGGTTGCGCTCGATCTCGCGCAGGGTCTCCTCCCGCGCGCTGCGCAGGCGCGCCAGCTCGCCGGCGATGCCCTCCTCTGCGATCGGGATGCGGAAGACCTCGACGTCGCGGCGCGCGAGCACGACCGCGCGACCGATCGCGATGCCTTCCGAGACACCGATGCCGGTCAACGTGACGGCTGGCCCGCGGTTGCTCACGGCCTCATTCTCCCTCGCCGAAGCGCTCGGC
The DNA here is from genome assembly GCA_036397015.1 of Thermoanaerobaculia bacterium. Lineage (GTDB taxonomy): Bacteria > Acidobacteriota > Thermoanaerobaculia > Multivoradales > JAGPDF01 > JACTMI01. The sequence continues at coordinate 14,678 of DASWJT010000098.1, read as the reverse complement.
GAACAGGGCGCCGATGGCGGCGCCGGCGCGCTCCTCGTCCGGGCCGTCGCAACGCAGGGTCAATCGCGTCCCCTGTCCCGCCGCCAGCAGCAGGATGCCGAGGATGCTCTTGGCGTCGATCTCCTCGCCGTCGACGGAGAGCAGCGTCACTCGGCTCTCGAAACCGGCGGCGAGCTGGACCAGCTTGGCTGCGGCGCGAGCGTGCAGCCCGAGCCGATTGACCACCTCGAGCGGCGTCTCAGTCACCACTCGGCTCCCCCACCGCCTGCGGACCTCGCTCGCCGCCCGAGACGCGCCGGATGCTCTGCCGACCCTTGATCTCGAGCCAGCGCGCCACCTCGGGCAGGGTCGCCGAGCCCTGGCGAGTGCAGGCGAGGCGCACCATCATCGGCAGATTGACCCCCGAGACGATCTCGACTCGACCCTCCTCGCAGCAGGCGAGGGCCGCGTTCGAGGGTGTGTCGCCGAACATGTCGGTGAGCAGCAGCACGCCGTCGCCGTCGTCGAGGGCGCCGATCTCGGCGCGGATCTTCTCGTTCGCCGCTTCGAGACCCTCGCTCCAATCGAGAGCCAGGGCGCGAAATCGCTCGAGCCGCCCGGTGATGTGCTCGGCGGCGGCGAGCAGCTCCTCCGCCAGCCGGCCGTGCGTGACGACGAGGACGCCGATCACGTCGGACGGCGCTCCAGCTCGCGGTGCCGCACCCCCACCTCCCAACCGCGCTGGCGCAGGCCCGCGGCGAGGCGCTCGGCGACCACGACCGACCGGTGCCGGCCGCCGGTGCAGCCGATGGCGAGCGTGACGTAGGAGCGATTCTCCTGCCGGTAGCGCGGGAGCAGGAAGGCGACCATCTCCTCCAGGCGGCGCACGAGCTCGCCGAAATCGGCCTGCGCCGCGAGGTACTCGATGACGGGAGCCTCGAGCCCCGTTCGCTCGCGCAGCTCGTCCACGTAGTGCGGGTTGGCCAGGAAGCGGACGTCGAAGACGAGGTCGGCGCCGTGCGGCGGGCCGTGCTTGAATCCGAAGCTGACCACCGACACGGTCATCTCCGGCTCGTGCCCTGCCTCGCGGCCGAATTCGCGGTAGACGAGGCTGCGCATCTCGTGCGCCGAGAAGTCGCTGGTATCGAGCACGACGTCGGCCATGCCGCGCAGGTCGGCGAGCATTTCGCGCTCGCGATCGACGGCCGTGCCGACCGGCACCTCGGCGCCGAGCGGATGCGGGCGGCGGCTCTCCGAGTAGCGTCGGACCAGCGCCTCGTTCGACGATTCGAGGAACACCATTGTCGGCGCCAGGCGACGGCGATCGAGGCCTCGCCACAGCCGCGGGCCTTCGCGGTCGAAAGCGCCGCAGCGCAGGTCGGCGACCACCGCGATGCGCTCGCGACCGCCGGCGTGGGCGACCGGGTCGGCGAGGAACTGCTCGAGCAGCGCCAGCGGCAGGTTGTCGGCCACGAAGTAGCCGAGATCCTCGAGGCAGTTGGCGACCGTCGTCTTGCCGGAGCCCGCCAGCCCGGTGACGAGGACCAGCCTAGCGCGCGCGGCCTTGCCGGTTGCGTTCAAGCTGCTCCTCCAGCTTGCGGGCGAAATCGCGCGCCGAATGCGTGCCCTGCAGCTTCAAGACGTGGTTGCGGGCGCCGATCTCGACCAGCACGGCGACGTTGCGGCCCGGCGCGACCGGCATGCGGATATACGGGCACGGCGTGTCGAGGATGGAGTAGACGGTCTCGTCGAGGCCGAGCCGCTCGTACTCCTTGCCCTCCTGCCAGGCCTCGAGCTCGACCACCAGATCGATCGGCTTGCGCTCGCGGACTGCCGCTAGGCCGAACAGATCCTTGACGTTGACGATGCCGAGGCCGCGCAGCTCCATGTGGTGCTTGATCGTCGCCTCGGAGAAACCGAGGAGCTCCCCGCTCGGATAGCGCTTGACGGTGACACGGTCGTCGGCCACCAGGCTGTGGCCACGCGTCACCAAGTCGAGGGCGGCCTCGCTCTTGCCGACACCGCTCGCCCCGAGCAGCAGGACGCCGATGCCGTAGATCTCGAGCAGCGTGCCGTGCACCCGCGTCGAGGGCACGAGATGGTCCTCGAGGAAGAAGCCGATGCGCTTGATGACCTCGGACGACAGGGCAGTGCTCGACAGCACGGGGACTTCGCGACGACGGCACTCCTCGAGCAGGTCTTCCGGCGGCGTCAGACCCTTGGTCACCACGATCACCGGAATCGGCAGCGCCGCGATGTGTCGAAAGCGCAGCCGCCGCTCGTCCGGCGCGACGGTATCGAGATAGGCCAGCTCGCTCTCGCCAACGATCTGCACGCGGCCCGGCTTGATGTATTCGTAGTAGCCGGCAAAGGCCAGTCCAGGCTTCTGCACGCGCGGATGCGAGATGGCGTTGTCGAGGTGCTGCTTGCCGCTGATCACGGCCAAGCGCAGATCGGAGAGCTCCTCGCCCAACAGCTCACGAACCTCGACCGCAGGCTCGCCGCTCATCGCCATCCCGCCTTCGCTACGGACACGCGCGGCCGCTGCGCTGCGCCGCCTCTGCCGCGCGCCATTCCCCCGCCCGAAGAGACGATCCGCGCCACCGCTCAGCCCTCGGGCGCGATCAATCCGTAGTCGTCGTCCTTGCGCTTGTAGAGAACGCTCACCTTGTCGCGCTCGGCGTCGAGGAAGACCACGAACTCGTTTCGCGAGGAATCGAGCCGCATCGCGGCCTGGTTGAGCGTCATCGGCTCGATGGTGAATCTCGAGGAACGCACGATGCGCGGCGTGCCGCCGCTGCGCAGGCTCTCGCGCGCCAGCACGTCCACCGGCCACTGCCGCGAGCTGGCGGCATCGCGGCTGGCGCGCCGGCGCTTGTCGACGGCGCGCTCGCGCGCCCGCTTGGCCTGTACTTCGATCGCGGTCAGCGCCCTGGTCATTGCTTCGCGCGGATCGACATCCTCGCAGCGTGCGTGCAAGTCGCCGTGTCGGTGAACGACGTGGACCTCCGCACCTACCAGTCGCTTGTCGCCAGCGGTGCCGTCGAGGGCGACACGCACCTCGATCGGCTCGCGCAGAAAGCGGACGGCGCGGCCCAGGCGCTCCTCCGTCAGGCTGCGCAGCGGGTCGTCGAGAGCGACGTGACGGGCGGCGAATTCGATCTGCATGGGATTCTCTCTCCGGCGCTCAGAAGATCCGCTTGCGATCCGCCGAGGAAGACAGGTTGAGCTCGTCGCGGTACTTCGCCACCGTGCGGCGCGCGATCTGGATCCCCTCGCGCTTGAGGATCCGCATCAGTTCGTTGTCCGACAACGGATGGCGATGGTCCTCGTTCTCGATCAGCACGCGGATCTTCTTCTTCACCGTCAGCGACGAGATGTCCTCGCCGTAATCGCGGTCGATCCCGCTGTGGAAGAAGAACTTGAGCGGAAACAGGCCGCGCGGTGTATGGATGTACTTGTTGGAGACGACGCGCGACACCGTCGACTCGTGCATGCCGATGTCGTCGGCGACGTCGCGCAGCACCATCGGACGCAGCTCGTCGATGCCACGGTCGAGGAAGTCGCGCTGCTGCTTGACGATCGACTCCGCGACCTTGTAGATCGTGCGCTGCCGCTGGTCGAGGCTCTTGATCAGCCACAGCGCCGAGCGCATCTTGTCGGTGAGGAACGACTGCGCTTCGGCCTGGCGATTCTCGGCACGCATCTTCTGCAGCATGCGCCGGTAGGCGCGGCTGACGCGCAGGCGCGGCAGGCCGTCGTCGTTGATCTGCACGACGTAGTCGTCACCGACCTTGACGACGTAGACGTCCGGCTCGATGTAGAGCGTCCGCTCGTTCGAGAAGGCGCGGCCGGGGCGGATCTCGAGGCAGCGGATGCTCTCGATGACCGGCTCGAGGTCGGCGAGTGGGATGCCGAGCGACTTGGCGATCGCCGGGTAGTGGCGGCGCAGGAAAAGGTCCCAGTGCTCGCCGAGCACGCGGCGCACGAGCGAGCCCTCCGGCTCTCCCTTGCAGTCGAGCTGCAAGAGGAGACTCTCCCGCAGGTTGCAGCAGGCGATGCCCGGCGGATCGAGCCGGCGCACCTTGGCGAGCGCCTCGCGCACCTCTTCCTCGCTCCATTCGTTCTCCTCTCCCCCACCGCTGCCCGCCTCGCGGATTTCCGCGAGCGAGGCGACCAGGAATCCGTCGGGATCCAGGTTACCGACGACGACCTCGGCGATCTCGCGCTCGCGCGGGGCGAAATCGGAGAGATGGATCTGCGACAGGAGGTGATCGTAGAGGTCCGGCTCGCGGGTCAGCGTATTCTCGATCGGGGGCGCCTCGCGCTCCTCCCACTCCCCCTGCCCGCCGTCGCCCCCCCAGTCCTCGGAGATCCACTGCTCGAAGCTCGTCACCTCCGCCTGCGCTCGCTCGGCCGGCGACATCAGCTCGCCGGGGGCTTCGGCACCGTTGCCGGCCGCGGGCTCCTGAACCTCTTCTTCGTCCGCGGAGGCCTCGAGCTCCTCGAGCACCGGATTTCCCTCGAGCTCCTGGGCGACGACGGTCTCCAGCTCCATGCGCGTCATCTGCAGGAGCTTGATCGCCTGCTGCAGCGACGGCGTCATCACCAGTCGCTGGGAGAGCTTGAGGGAGAGCTTCTGTTCGAGCGCCATGGCCTGTTCCAGCGTCGCCGCTAGAGATTGAATGCTTCGCCGAGGTAGATCTTCCGCACCTGCGCGTCGGTCGACAGCTCGAGTGGCGAGCCGGCGCGCAGGATCGCGCCGTTGTTGATGATGTAGGCGCGATCGGTGATTCTCAGGGTCTCGCGGACGTTGTGGTCGGTGATCAGCACTCCGATTCCCATCTGCTTCAAGTGGTTGATGATACCTTGGATGTCGAGCACGGCGATGGGATCGATCCCGGCAAACGGCTCGTCGAGGAGGATGTACGCCGGGCTGATCGCCAGCGCCCGGGCGATCTCGACTCGCCGCCGCTCGCCGCCCGAGAGCATGTAGCCCTTGCTGTCGCGCACGCGCTGCAGCTTGAACTCCTCGATCAGCCGGTCGACGCGGCGCTCCTGTTCGGCGTGCGCGAGATCCAGGGTCTCGAAGATGGCGCGCAGGTTGTCGGTCACCGACAGACGGCGGAAGACCGAGGGCTCCTGCGGCAGATAGCTGATGCCGCGCTGCGCCCGCTGGTACATCGGCAGCGGCGTGATCTCCTCGTCACCGAGGTAGACGCTGCCAGCATCGGGGAGCGTCAGGCCCACCACCATGTAGAACGTCGTCGTCTTGCCGGCGCCGTTGGGGCCGAGCAGCCCCACCACCTCGCCGGGATGAACCTCGATCGACACCCCGTCGACGACGGCTCTGCCGCGATAGACCTTGCGCAGCTCGCGCGCCAGCAGCCGCTGCGGAGGGCGCGTCACGATTCGTCGCTCAGCAGCCGCGAGGTGCCGGTGCGCTCGTCGAACAGCGCGCGGCGCCCGCGCAGCACCGTGCCCGTTTCGTCGCGCAGGACGACGGGCTCGCCGAGCACGATCGCCTGGCCCGCCGCGAGGTCGTAGTCGGCGCTCGTGCCGCTCACCGAGCGGCCCGAGGCGCGATCCTCGATGCGCACAGAGCCGGTGGCGAGCAGACGGCGGGCCTTGCCCTCGTCGTCGAGCTCGACGACGAGCTCGTCGCCGAAGATCTCCCGCCGCTCCTGGCGCACGACCACCTCGCCGGAGTAGTGAGCCTCGCCCGCCTGACGCCGATACTCGAATCGCTCGGCGGTGATCACGGTCACCACGGGGGCGGTCTCGGCGCCTTCCGGCGGCCGGTCGGTCCACTGCGTGCGGACGTGGCCGATGGCGATCGCGACCGACTTCTCCTCGTCGCCGTCCAGCCGGTCGGCGAAGAGCAGGCTGTCGCCCTGCGCCACGCGGACGTCGCCGCGCATCTCGGAGCGGCGCGGGGCGTCGAAAAAGGTCGCTTCCCGAGCTTCGACGGCGACGGGCAGAGCGGCGCCGGGGGCACCGCCGCGAGCGACCGGGCTCGCCTCCGGCCGGAAGGTCACGCGCACCCCCGTGCCGGCGTCGAGGCGGGAGGCGCCGCGATCGAACCGCATCGTCGGAGCGGTCATCTCGCCACGCTCGCCGACCGCGTGCGCCGGCCGCCCGCGCACCTCGCCGCGCACGCCGCCCGGCGCGAGCGTCGCCTCGTCGCCGGTCACCGTCCAGTCGCCGTCGACGAGACGCACGCGGCGCAGCAGCTGCGCCGACGCGAGCTCGCCGTCGGGAGCGAACGCCGCCGTGACCTGTTCGGCCGTCGCGCGGCGCTCGCCGCCGTCGGCCGTCGCCTCGCGCAGCATCACGCCCCCCGTGGCCGCCGCCTCGGTGGGACGGCCAGCCGTGAGCGCCGCCTGGACCACCGGCGCGACGAGCCGCCTCTTCGTCCCGGCGGCCGGCGTCCACAGCAGCTCCGCCGGCTTCGCCGCGCTCTCGCCGGCGAGGAGCACGCTCGAGGGCGCTCCCGACGTCTCGTCGAAATCCACTTGCGCGCGCTGCGAGACGAAGGCGAGGCGACCCTCCTCTGGCGTCTGCAGCTGCCCGCGGACCGCGCCCACCGCCGTGGCGGTCTCGAGCTCCGCTCCCCCGGAGCGCAGGCGGGCATCGATGCGGTGCGCCTCGACGCGATCGGCGTCCGCGGTGAGGAGCACTCCGCCCTCCGCGCTGACCGTCGACCCGTCGCGCTGCCAGGTCATCTTCGCCGCCTTCAGGCCGAGCGCCCTCCCGTCGCCCTGACGCTCGCCGGCGACCTCCACCTGGCCTTCGAGCACCAGGACCTGCTCGTCCATGCGATAGCGCAGGCGCCGGGCGCTTCCCGCCAGCTCCTCGCCGCGCCGGAAATTGATGCGCCCGCCGCGCGAGACGATCGTGTTCGTCTCGCCGACGAGATCGAGACGGTTCCCGGAGAGCTCCCAGCCCTCGCCGCCCGAGACTTTGACGTCGCCGACGAGCTCGGCGTTCTTGCTCTCCGGATCGTAGGTCGCGCTCCGGCTGCGCACCTCGTACGGTCGATCCTCGCGATAGAGCACGAGGAGCACGTCGTCGAGTGTCACCGTGCCCGACCGATCGGTGGTGAAGCGGGCGCCCTGCAGTCGAAAGACGGGCTTGCCGGCGACCTGCTGCTCGTAGTCGAAGCCCTCGCTGAGCACGGCGACGTCTTCGGCCGCCGCTTCCGCTCGGGCCCGAGACGGCTCGGCAGGCACCGCCTCCGCCGGGGGCCGGCTGGCGCGGCCGAGCAGGAAGAGACCGGTAACGCCGCCGAGAACGGCTCCGATGGCCGCCAACAGGACGAGACGCAGCCGTCTCATGCCAGGCGTGGTGGCGGCGCGTCGCACCCGGGGATTCTAGTCGCTCGCCGGATCGACCCCGCGCACAGCGAGCAAGCGCAGGCGGACGCCGTCGAAACGGTCGGTCTCGACCGCGGCGAGGAGCTCGAGGCGGCGCTCGCGGAGGCGCTCGGCGCCGTCGCCGCCGCGCCACCAGATCGCGCGCCGGCCCTCGCCGCGGCCGCCCGCGTCGCCGAGCTCGAGCCGCACGTGACCGTTGCCGAAGCGGCGTGGATCGTCCCGTAGCACGCACGGTCCGAAGCGGAAGACGGGCTCCGGATTGCCGGCGCCGAACGGACCGAGGGCGGCGAGCGCCGCCACCAGCTCCTGCGTCACGGCGGCCAGCGGCAGCTCGAGGTCGTAGCTCACCTCGCGCACGGCGAGCCGCTCGCTCCACGCCGCGGCCGCGGCCTCGAGGTCGGCGCGAACCTCGGGCAGGTGATCGAGACGGATCGTCAGGCCCACCGCCTGCGCGTGCCCCCCGAAGCGCTCGAGCCGCGCGGCGAAAGGGGCGACCAGCTGGTGCAGCGCCAAGCCGGCCACACTGCGGCCGGAGCCCGTCGCCAGGCCATCGCGCTCGGCGAGGAGGAGGGTCGGCCGGTTCAGCTCGCGCGCCAGCCTCGCCGCTGCAACGCCGACCACGCCGGCGTGCCACTCCGGGCTCGAGAGCACGACGACCGGCGGCAACTCGGCGCGACGCTCGAGGGCGCGGCGGGCGTCGCCGAGAATGCGCGCCTCGATCGCCTGGCGCTCGCCGTTGCGCCGCTCGAGGTGCGCGGCGAGCTCGGCGGCGCGGCGCTCGTCGCGCGTCAAGAGGATCTCCAGAGCCTCGTCCGCGGCGCCGAGCCTGCCGGCGGCGTTCAGCCGCGGCGCCAGCCGGAAGGCGACGTCGGCGGCGGCCAGCGGCGGACGCACTGCCGCCGCGCGCATCAGCGCCTGCAGCCCGGGAGAGGGCGTCGCGGGGAGTGCCGCCAGCCCCGCCGCGGCGAGGATGCGGTTGTCGTCGACGAGCGGTGCCACGTCGGCGATGGTGCCCAGGCAGGCCATGCGGAGAAGCGAATCCCACGGCACGTCTCGACCCGCGCCCTCGAACAGCACCGCGGCGAGGCGCGCCGTGAGGCCCGCCGCGGTCAGCTCGCGAGCGGCCGCGGGCGCCGCACCGGAGCGCGGATTGACGAGGAGCGGCGCCGGTCCGCTCCCCTCCTCCGTCGGGGCGTCGGCCGCGAGGTGATGATCCACGATGACGAGCTCGATTCCCAGCCGGCGCGCCTCCTCCCAGGCGGCGTAGGCGGTGGTGCCGCTGTCGACGGCGACGAGCAGCCCCGCGCCCGCCGCCGCCGCGTGCCGCACGTGCGGCGGCTGCAGCCCGTAGCCCTCCCCGTCGCGCCGCGGCAGCAGGGTGTGGACCTCGGCGCCGAGGCGGGTCAGGGTCGTGGCCATGACCGCCGTCGCGGCCACCCCGTCGACGTCGTAGTCGCCGACCACCAGGATCCGCTCCCTCTGCGCGCTCACCGCCGCGAGACGTTCCCCCGCCGCGGCGAGACCCTCGATCATCAGCGCCGGGCTGAGCTGCGCGCGCGACGGAGCGAGGAATCGGCGCGCCGCTTCCGGCCCGGCCGCCCCCCGCTGAGCGAGCAGCTCCGCGAGGGGCGAGGCGAACCCCGCGGCGCGCAGCGCCGCTGCCGCCGGCGGCACCGAGACGGCGGTCCAGCGCTCGGCCACCGCCGGAATCAGCTCTCTTCGAAGACGCCGAGGGCGCGGAACTTGCGGTAGCGCGCTTCGAGCAGCCGCTCGATGGGCAGGCGGGAGAGCCCGTCGAGGGTCGCCTCGATGCGGTCGCCGACGCGTCGCGCCGCCTCCTCGGGGGCGACGTGGGCGCCGCCGACCGGCTCCGGGACGAGCTCGTCGACGACGCCCAGCTCCAGCAGATCGGGAGCCGTCAGTTTCATCGCCTCGGCCGCCTGGCTCTTGCGCTCCTGGTCCTTCCACAAGATCGCCGCGCAGCCCTCGGGCGAAATCACCGAGTAGACCGCGTACTCGAGGATCAGGACGCGGTCGCCGACGCCGAGCGCGAGCGCACCGCCGCTCCCGCCCTCGCCAGTCACCGTGACGACGATCGGCACGCGCAGGCTCGCCATCTCGATCAGGTTGCGGGCAATCGCCTCGGCCTGGCCGCGCTCCTCGGCGCCGATCCCGGGGTAGGCGCCCGGCGTGTCGACGAAGCTCAAGATCGGCAGACCGAAGCGCTCGGCGGTGCGCATCACGCGCAGCGCCTTGCGATACCCCTCGGGCAGCGGCTGCCCGAAGTTGCGCTCGATGCGCTCTTTCGTGCCGCGCCCCTTCTGGTGGCCGACGACGCAGACGGAACGGCGGCGGAAGGTCGCGTAGCCGGTGACGATTGCCGGATCGTCGGCGAAGGCGCGGTCGCCGTGCACTTCGACCCAGTCCTCCATCAGCGCCCGGACGTAGTCGAGAGTGTACGGGCGCTCGGAGTGGCGGGCGACCAGCGTCTTTTGCCAGCGGGAGAGATTCGCGAAGACGCGCGCCGTCTCCTCGGCCAGCTCCTTGCGCAGCGCCTCGAGCTCCCGGCCGCGGCCGGCGGCCTCCGGGAAGCCCTCGAGCTCCTCGATCTTGCGGCGGAGCTCGACCAGAGGCTCCTCGAACTGGGCATCGGCCGCCGACATGGGGCGAAGAACTTAGCAGGGGCCCGAAAACAGCGTCAAACCGCTCACAGCAGCTGGTAGGGATCGACGTCGACGACCACTCCGGCCTCCTGCCGGGGAGCGAGCGCCGCGGCGAGCGCCGCACGCACGTCGCGCCCCACCGGACCGCGCACCGCGAGCTGGAAGCGCCACTCCCCTTTCAAGCGCTCGAGGGGCGCCGGCGCCGGCCCGGTGATCCGCAGCCCCCCCGCGGCGGGCTGCCGGCGCAGCGCTTCGCCCAGCTCGCGAATCCGCCGGGCCGCCCGCTCGCGGTCGCGATCCTTGACCCAGACGAGCGCCATGCGGCTGAACGGCGGGTAGTCGAAGAGCCGCCGGAAGCGCAGCTCCTGTTCGGCGAACGCCGCGTCGTCGTGGTCGAGCGCGGCGCGAATCGCATAGTGGTCCGGGTGGTAGGTCTGCAGTACGACGCGTCCCGGGCTCTCGCCGCGGCCGGCGCGCCCCGCGAGCTGGGTGAGCAGCGCGTAGGTGCGCTCGACGGCGCGGAAGTCCGGGAAGCCGAGATAGGCGTCGGCCGAGAGCACGGCGGTCAGGACGACGCCCGGGAAGTGGTGGCCCTTCGACAGCATCTGGGTGCCGACGAGCACTTGTGTCGCTCCCGATCGGAAGCGCTCGAGGATGGCGGCCGCGCCGCCGACGCGTCGCGTCGCGTCGCGGTCCAGCACGTCGACGACGGCACCCGGGAAGCGCTCGACGAGCTCCTCCTCGACCCGCTCCGTGCCCGCGCCGACGGGATCGAGCGCCGCGGACCGGCAGCTCGGGCAGGACGCGGGCGCCGGGACGGTCGAGCCGCACCAGTGGCAGACGAGACGGCCCGCGCGGCGGTGCAGCGTGCGCGGCAGCCCGCAGTCGGGACATCGAAAATCCTCGCCGCAGGCGCGGCAGAGCAGCATCGGCGCATAACCCCGGCGGTTGCGGAGGAGAATCGCCTGCCCTCCGGCGGCCAGGGTCTCGGCGAGCTCGGCGAGCAGGCGCTGCGAGAAGACGACTTCGCCCACCCGCGCCACCCGCGGCTCCTGCCGGAGGTCGACGAGAATGCCCTCCGGCAGACGCCCGGAGCCGACGCGCTGGCGCAGGACGAACCGCTTCCACTCGGGGCGCGCCGCCGCGTGACGCGCCTCGAGGCTGGGAGTCGCCGACACCAGGAGCGCCACCGCCGAGGCGGAGCGGCAGCGCACCAGCGCCAGATCGCGGCCGTGATAGCGCGGCGCCACCTCCTGCTTGTAGGCGCTGTCCTGCTCTTCGTCGACCACCACCAGACCGAGGCGCGGCAGCGGCGCGAAGAGCGCCGACCGGGGACCGACGACGATTCGTGCCTCGCCCCGCCGGATGCGCTCCCACTCGCCGATCCGCTCGCTCGTCGAGAGCGCGGAGTGCAGCACCGCGACGCTCGCGCCGAAGCGGTCGCGCGCCAATCGAGCGAGCGCCGGAACGAGAGCGATCTCCGGCACCATCACGATCGAAGAGCGGTCGCGGGCGAGCGCTTCGCCCACGGCGCGCAGGTAGATCTCGGTCTTGCCGGATCCGGTGACGCCGTGCAGCAGGATGCGGGCGAACTCGCCGGCGGCGAGCGCCTCGCGCACGCCCGCCCACGCCGCCGCCTGCTCGGGACGCAGGGTGAGCGTCTCGGCCGCTTGCGCCGGCGACGCCAGCAGATGTCGATCGACGCCGGTGCGCTCCACCTGGCGGAAGCTGCGCAGGACCTGGCGGCGCTGGAGACGGCTCAGCACGGCCGCGCCCGCTCCGGTCGCCGCGACGATTTCGTCGCGCGTCGCCGGACGCCCCAGCGCGAAGAGGTAATCCACCACCGAGCGGCCGAGCGGCGACCGGCCGCAACGCTCGTGCAGCGCGTCGCGGTCGGCGGTGGCCAGGGCCAGCGCCGTCGCGTAGCGGCGACCGACCGCCTCGGCGCCGAAGTCGAAGAGTCGGCCCTGCCCGAGCCAGCGCTCGAGCCGCGCCGGCAGATCGGCATGGGCGATCGCCGCCGCCAGCTCGCTCGCCCGCCGTCTCCCGTGCGCCAGGAAGAGATCGCGCAGCTCGCGATCCAAGGCGTCGCGCGGCTCGGCGAGAGCGCCTGCGGGCGTCAGCGACAGGCTGCGATCGCCCCACGGCGGGAGGTCGGCGGGCAGCATGGCGGCGACGACCTCGCCGAGGGGCGTGAGGTAGTAATCGGCGACGAAGCGCGCGAGCTCGATCAGCTCGGCCGTGAGCACCGGCTCGAGATCGAGCAGGGCCTCGATGGGCCGCACCTCGACGCCTGCGGGGATCTCCACCGGATCCGGCCAGACGACGCCGACGGCGCGGCGCTTGCCGAGACGCACGCGCACTCTCTGCCCGGGGCGCAGCCAGGGCGCCAGGCCGGGGGGCACGGCGTAGGCGAGCGGACCGGCGAAGGGGATGGGTGCGGCGACGCCGACGAGGTCCACCGCGGGCTCGGCGGCGCCGCCTATGGCGCCAACTTGCGGCGCTCGACCTCGGCGACCAGCCGCTCGACCTCGGGGCTCGCCCCGGCGAGCGACCTGAGCTCGGCGAGGAGCGCCTCGGCGGTCGCGAAGTCTCGACGGTCGAAGGCGTGCACGACCACTTCGTTGTAGAGCGCCTGCCAGTGATCGGGCGCGATCGCCCGCGCCTCCCGGAAGCGGGCGAGCGCCGCGTCGAGCTCGCCTTGGGAGCGCAGGCAGATGCCGAGGTCGGTCAGGACGTCGGCGTTGCGGGCATCGAGAGCGAGATAGCGCTCGTAGAGCTCCTGGGCGCGCGCCCAGGCGCCGATGTCGAAGTTCATGTTGGCGAGGGTGAGCAGCGCCTCCCGGTTCTGTGGGTCGCGCTCCAGGATCTCGCGCAGACGGTCGAGGTCGGCCATCTGGCCGCCGTCGGGCGGCGCCTCGAGGGCGGCGTGGGGATCCGCCGCGGCCGCTCCCGGCGCGAGACGCGTCGGTTGGAGGGGCGTGATCGCCTCGTGCGCCAGATAGCCGACGAGGAAGCCCGCGAGCAGGCCGACGAGCAGGAAGAGTCCGTTCTCGCGCTTCAATCCGTCGCTCCCCCTAAAAAGAGAACGGCCGCGCCGAATCGCTCGGCGCGGCCGGCCAGAATCCGTCTGCCGCCGCGGTGACCGCCGCTCAGCTGGCGAGCTGGCTCGCCTTGGCGCGCTTGGCGATGCTCGAAGAGAGCGCGCGCTCGATCTGCGCCTCGGCGTCGCGCTCGGTCATCCCCTTGACGTGGGCGAGCTCGCTGATGATGAAGTGGCGGGCACGCTCGTACATCTTCTTCTCGCGGAAGGAGAGGCTCTTGCGCTGGCTGACGTAGCGCAGCGTGCGGAGCACTTCGGCGACCTCGGTGATGCGCCCCGTCTTCATCCGTTCGACGTTCTGCTTGTAACGTCCCTTCCAGTCCTTCTGCGCGTCGATCGCCGCGCTCTCCAGGATCGAGAGGACGTTCTTGATCTCCTTGGCCTCGCACAGCGGGCGCAGGCCGACGAGATCGAGATTGTCCTTGGGAACCATCACCTTGGAATTGCTCGAGAGCAGACGCAAGTGGTAGCAAGTCCGCTCGGTTCCGTCGATCGTGTTGGTGGCGATGGCCTCCACGACCGTGACCCCATGGTTCGGGTAGACGACCTTCTGGCCGATCTTGAACGTCACGTGCCGATTTCTCCTTGCTTAAGTGCGGGAAACACGGAGGTTGCGACGGCCGCAACCGTGCTGAATGATAGCCCAGACGGCGTCTTTCGTCAAGCTTCGGAAAACTGGATCGAACGGCTCGCCCAGATTTGCCGCCGCCGGCTCCCCCGCCGTCCACCGTTGACTCGCCGGGAGGCGCCCCGTACGATGCCGGCCCTTCCGGCCGGAGTGGCGGAATGGCAGACGCAGGGGACTCAAAATCCCCCGACCCTCGCGGTCATGTGGGTTCGACTCCCTCCTCCGGCACCAGCCCGCCTCGCCACCGATACCCGGCCGTCACTTCCGCCCGGCGTCTCGTGTGAAGCACTCCACAGCAAGGGCGTGCCCCGGTCGGCTTTACTGAAACGCAGAAATCCATCAGGAGGTCCGGAGCGGGGCCCGTGGCTCCGTGGCTAGGGCTCCGAGAACGTGGGAGGAGGACAGCATGAAGAAGCTTCTGTTGCTCTGTACGTTCGCGCTGCTCGTGGTGGCCGTGGTGGTCGCTTGCAGCGACGGCAGCACCAGCACCCCGGTGACCCCCACCGTCGACGACTCCGCAGGCTTGGCGAACGTCACCGGCGCGCGACGCAACGCGACTCCCACCAGGCTCTGCCACCACAATCCGGACGTGAATGACGGCGATCCTCTCTGGGTCGTGATCGAGAAGGACAACTCGGTGGCCTGGAGGCACTGCAAGCACGGCGACTACGACGATACGAGCGACAGCGTCAATGTCAGTGGTTCCTGTCCGGATTGCGATCTCTCCGGCCTCGACGTGGGCGACGACTGCTGCCACTGCGACGGCGGACCCCAGTCCTGCGGGACGATCTAGAGCCGAGTACCACTCTTCTTCGGCAGCTTCAGCGAGCGGCTCGCTGGGCTTCGGCCCGGAGCCGCTCGCAGTGTGTCTGGGCACCATTCGGGCGGCGCGGCGAGATCTCGCGAGCCGTCCCGGCAGCGAGGAGCCG
>DASWJT010000097.1:0-1914 GCA_036397015.1 Thermoanaerobaculia bacterium | reverse complement strand
GTGAGCGCCGCGGTGAGCTCCTCGCGGGCCGGCTGGCCGGCGAGCAGCTCGCGCGCCGCGGCGAGGCGCGCGTGATCCTCGGCGCGCGGCGCCGCGGCGGCGGGCGGCGGGCTGGCGGCCGCGGGCGGATCGGCGGCCGGCGCGCTCGGCGCGGAGCGCCGCGCCTCCGCCGCGGACACCGGCGGCGCCGCCGCCGCGGGCTCGGCGCTCCCGAGCGCGGGGATGGCGCGCAGCTGCTCGGCGGTGAGCCAGGCGCGCGCGGCGCGCGCGAGCTCTTGCCGCTCGCCCTCCTCCACCGCCGCGCGCGAGAGGCCCTGGAAGCGCTCCTCGACCGTCGCCAGCCGGTTCCAGCTCTCGCGGAAGCCCTCGCGGTCGCCGGTTTCGTGCTGCGCCAGGGCGAGCCGCACGGTGCAGGCGCCGAGCCGCTCCGGCTCGTCGAGCATGCCGAAGCAGGCGATGCGGTAGAGACGCGCGGCGTCGACGGCGGCGCCGCGCGACGCCGCGGCGCGCGCGTCGCGCTCGACGGCGAGGTGGAACGGATCGACCGCGGCGCCCGCCGGCGCGGCGAGACCGGCGAGCGCGGCGAGACCGGCGACCAGCCGCCTCATCGCGCCGCTCCGCGGGCGCGCGCTGCCGCGCCCCGGTCGGCGAGCAGCGCCGCCGGATTGATCTCGGTGACCGCCGCGGCGACCTCCTCGCCCCAGCGCCTGGCGATCTCGGCGCGGGCGCGGGCGAGGCCCGGCGGCCGCCAGTCGGGCCGGTGGGCGTCGCTCGCCACGACGTGCACGAGGCCGGCGTCGAAGAGCGCCGCGGCGGCCTCGCGCGGCGCGCGGCCGAGCTCGCCGGTGACGCTCATCGCCGTCACCTGCAGCGCGGCGCCGGCGGCGGCGAGCGCGCCGACGAGCTCGGGCGCCGAGCGCAGGCAGGGCGTGATCTCGACGTGCGCGATGAGCGAGCGCCAGCCGCGCGCCTCGAGCTCGCGCACCACCGCGACCGGGTCGGGCCCCCAGCCACGCGGCTCGAGCTCGAGCAGCACGACGCGCGAGGCGCCGAGCGGGATCAGTGGCTCGCTCTCGCCGCGGTCGAGCTCGGCGACGAGGTCGGAGTCGACGCGCACCTCCGCGCCCAGCTCGACGCTGAGCGCGGCGCCCGCCGCGGCGTCGAGCTCGGCGGCGAGCCGCGCGAGCTCGGCGCGCCGCCGGTCGGGCCACAGGTCGCGGCGCCGGTGCGGCGTGGCGACGACCCGCGTGCAGCCGTCGGCGGCGGCGAGGCGGCACATGGCGAGCGCCTGCTCGAACGTCTCAGGTCCGTCGTCGACGCCGGGCAGGAAGTGCGCATGGAGATCGATCACAGCGCCGCGACCTCGCCGACCGGTCCCTCCCCGGCGCCGTAAGCGGAATCGGCATAGCCGTAGCGCTTGCCGTAGCCGCCGGTGATCGGCTGGTGGCAGTTGAGCACGGCGCCGAGCACGCGCACCTCCGACTGGCGCAGCCGGTCGCGGCAGCTCCTCGCGTCGCGCCGCTGCACGTAGCCGGCGCGCAGGCAGAGGACGACGCCGTCGGTGCGCTTGCCGAGCAGGATGGCGTCGGTCACCGCCAGAGTCGGCGCGCTGTCGAAGACCACCATCTCGAAGCGCCGGCGCGCCCAGTCGACGAACTCGCCCATGCGCTCCGAGGCGATGAGCTCCGAAGGGTTGGGCGGCACCGGGCCGGAGGGCACGATCCACAGGTTGGGCACCTTGGACTGGAAGACGACCTGCTCGACCTCGGCCGTGTGGGTGAGGAAGTTGACCAGGCCGGCGCGGTTCGAGCCGCGGAAGAGCTGGTGCAGGCGCGGCTTGCGCAGGTCGCCGTCGACCAGCAGCACGCGCTTGGGCAGCTGGGCGAGCACCACCGCCAGGTTGGCGGCGGTCGA
>DASWJT010000096.1:0-50293 GCA_036397015.1 Thermoanaerobaculia bacterium | reverse complement strand
GTCGGCGTCGAGCCCGACCGCCCGACTGCGGATCGCCGCCGCCTCGCCGGGCAGCAGGCGCGCGAGCCGCACGGCGAGCTCGGCCGCCGCGCCGCGCACGATGCGCGGCGAGACCCAGAGGTGCGGATCCCCGTGCGGCGCGGCGGCGGGCGCCGAACCGGGCTGGCCGCGCACGTGATCGGCGAGCGCCACGCTCGCGACGTGCCGGCGCCGCTCGAGCCAGGGATCGACGAGGCGCGCCTCGAGCCTGAAGGCCGGATCGCCGACGCGGAAGACGAGCGCTGCTCGCTCGAGCGCGGCGATCTGCTGCACGGAGGGGGCGAAGGTCTCGACGTCGGTGCCCGGCGGCACCAGGGTCACGATCTCGACCGCGGCGCCGGCGAGCCGCGCGACGATCTCGCGCTGCGGCGCGACGCTCACCGCGACGACCGGCCGCTCGGCTGCCGCCACCGCGCCGGCGGCGGCCGCGAGCGCGGCGAGCAGGAGGAGGTGGCGGCGTCTCATGGTGGCCGGCGCGCGGCGCCGGCCGTCGAATGATAATCGAATCTCGATAAAGCCGGAGACAAGAAAGAGAGCCGGCCTCGCGGCCGGCCCCGGATACGCCAACTGTTGCCTCGCAGGCGCCCGGAGGGCGCTCCTTCTTCTAGGCGACCTTCAGTACATGCCGCCCATGCCGCCGCCCATGCCGCCGGGCATCCCGGACGACTTCTCCTTCTCCTTGACCTCGGCCACCATCGCCTCGGTGGTGAGCATCAGGCCGGCGATCGACGAGGCGTTCAAGAGCGCCGTCTTCGTCACCTTTGCCGGATCGATGACGCCGGCCTTGACCAGGTCCTCGAACTTGCCGTTGGCGGCGTTGAAGCCGACGTTGCCCTTCTCGGCGAACAGCTGACGCACGACGACCGAGCCCTCCTCGCCGGCGTTGGCCGCGATCTGGCGGCTCGGCTCCTCGAGCGCGCGGCGCACGATCTTGACGCCGACCGCGACGTCGCCCTCCGCCTTCACCTTGTCGACGGCCTCGATGGCGCGGATGAGCGCCACGCCGCCGCCGGCGACGATGCCCTCCTCGACCGCGGCCTTGGTGGCGTGCATGGCGTCCTCGACGCGCGCCTTCTTCTCCTTCATCTCGGTCTCGGTCGCGGCGCCGACCTTGATCACTGCCACGCCGCCGACGAGCTTGGCCAGCCGCTCCTGCAGCTTCTCGCGGTCGTAGTCCGAGGTCGTCTCCTCGATCTGCGTGCGGATCTGCTTGACGCGGCCGGCGATCGCCTCGCGGCGCTTCTTGTCGTCGACGTCGGTGACGATGGTGGTCTCGTCCTTGGTGATGACGATCTTCTTGGCCTCGCCGAGGTCCTCCCACTTGACGTTCTCGAGCTTGATGCCGAGGTCCTCGGAGATGAGCTTGCCGCCGGTCAAGGTGCCGATGTCCTCGAGCATCGCCTTGCGGCGATCGCCGAAGCCGGGTGCCTTGACGGCGCAGATCTGCAGCGTGCCGCGCAGCTTGTTGACGACGAGCGTGGCGAGCGCCTCGCCCTCGACGTCCTCGGCGACGATGAGGAGCGGCCGGCTCTGCCGCGCCACCTGCTCGAGCAGCGGCAGGAGATCCTTCATCGAGCTGATCTTCTTTTCGAAGAGCAGGATGCGCGCGCCCTCGATCACCGCCTCCATGCGCTCGGCGTCGGTGACGAAGTAGGGCGACAGGTAGCCGCGATCGAACTGCATGCCCTCGACGACCTCGAGGGTGGTCTCGAGGCCCTTGGCCTCTTCGACGGTGATCACGCCGTCCTTGCCCACCTTCTCCATCGCCTCGGCGATGATCTTGCCGATCTCGTCGTCGCCGTTGGCGGAGATCGCTCCGACATGGGCGATCTCGGAGCCCTCGACCGGCTTCGACATCTTGTCGATCGATGCGACGGCGGCCTTGACCGCCAGCTCGATGCCGCGCTTCAGCTCCATCGGATTGGCACCGGCGGTGACGTTCTTGGCGCCCTCGCGGTAGATTGCCTGCGCCAGCACGGTGGCGGTGGTGGTGCCGTCACCGGCGACGTCGGAGGTCTTCGAAGCGACCTCGCGCACCATCTGCGCGCCCATGTTCTCGAGCGGATCGGTGAGCTCGATCTCCTTGGCGACGGTGACGCCGTCCTTGGTGATCGTCGGCGAGCCGAACTTCTTCTCGATGACGACGTTGCGGCCCTTGGGGCCGAGCGTCACCTTGACCGCGTCGGCGAGCTTGTTGACTCCCTTGAGGATGGCGCCGCGCGCCTCCTCGGAGTAGGTGATGTATTTGGCTGCCATGGAAAGAGTTCCTCCGTGTCTCGGGTGCGTTGCGAATTACTTCTCGAGGACCGCGAGGATCTCGTCCTCGCGCACGATGACGAGCTCTTCCTCTTCGATCTTGATGTCGGAGCCCGAGTACTTGCCGATGAGGACGCGATCGCCCTTCTTGACGTCCATCGGGGCGCGCTTGCCGTCTTCGTTCAGCTTGCCCGGACCGACGGCGATGACTTCGGCCTCTTGCGGCTTCTCCTTCGCGGTGTCGGGAATGATGATCCCGCCGCGGACCTGCTCTGTCTGCTCGAGTCGCTTGACCACGACACGGTCGTGCAGGGGACGGATGCTCACGTTGCTTCCTCCTTGGGACGTTGAATGTCGCTGGATCGATGCCCTTCGGGGGCGCGCCGGCTTTGTTAGCAGTCGCCCCCGTCGAGTGCTAACGATAGAGGTCGAACATCCCCGGTGTCAAGGCCTCGACGCCGAGATCTTCGTCTTGAGGGCTCAGATTTCTGGTATTCGCCGAGCCACGGGCGGCTCCAGCCCGCCCTCGACCGCGCTCAGACCAACCGCAGCAGGTGGCCCATCTTGTCGCGCTTGGCGCGCAGATAGTCGCGAGTGGTCTCGGTGGGCGGGATCTCGAGCGCCATGCGTTCGACGATCTCGAGGCCATAGCCGGCGAGCGCGACGTACTTGCCGGGGTTGTTGGTCATCAGCCGCATCCGCCGGACGCCCAGGTCGCGCAGGATGAGGGCGCCGACGCCGTAGTCGCGCTGGTCGGCGGCGAAGCCGAGCCGCTCGTTCGCCTCGACGGTGTCGTGGCCGTGGTCCTGGAGCTCGTAGGCGCGCAGCTTGTTGACCAGGCCGATGCCGCGCCCCTCCTGCAGCAGGTAGAGCAGCACGCCGCGCCCCGCGGCGGCGATCTTCTCCAGCGCCAGCTCGAGCTGCAGCCCGCAGTCGCAGCGCGCCGAGGCGAAGACGTCGCCGGTCAGACACTGGCTGTGCACGCGCACCAGCACCGGCTCGTCGCCCGCCACCTCGCCGAGCACCAGGGCCAGGTGCTCCTCGCCGTTGGGCGAGGCGCGGTAGGCGTGCACCGTGAACTCGCCGTGCACGGTCGGCAGCCGGGGCGAAGCGAGCCGCTCGACGAGCGACTCGTGCCGCATGCGGTGACGGATGAGCTCGGCGACAGTGAGGATCGGCAGCCGGTGACGCCCGGCGAAGGCGACGAGGTCGGGCACGCGCGCCATCGTGCCGTCGTCGTTCATGATCTCGCAGATGGCGGCCGCCGGCTCCAGGCCGGCGAGCGCGGCGAGGTCGACCGAGGCCTCGGTCTGGCCGGCGCGCTTGAGCACGCCGCCGCGGCGCGCGCGCAGCGGGAAGACGTGACCGGGACGCAACAGGTCGGCGGGCCGGGTGCCGCGATCGGCGAGGGCGGCGATCGTCGCCGCGCGGTCGGCCGCCGAGATGCCGGTCGAGACGCGTCCACGGGCCTCGACCGAGACGGTGAAGGCGGTGCCGTAGGGCGAGGTGTTGTCGCGCACCATGAGCGGCAGCTCGAGCTCGTCGCAGCGCTCGGCCGTCAGCGCGGCGCAGATCAGCCCGCGCCCCTCGCGCGCCATGAAATTGACCGCCTCCGGCGTGATCTTCTCGGCGGCGATCGCCAGGTCGCCCTCATTTTCGCGCTCCTCGTCGTCGACGAGGATGACGAAGCCGCCGCGCCGGAACTGTTCGCTCGCCTCCTCGACGGAGGCGAAGGGCGATGCGTCGGGGGGTTGCGGGCTCATCCCGGGAGCCGCCGGGCGGCGAGGGCGCGCGCCCGCGGCGTGGCGAGTCTACGCGATCCGCCTCAGAAGGCGTTGCCGAGCGTCACCGAGACGACGTAGGGATCCTCGAACGGCTCGCGATCGAGCTTCCACCCCACTTCCAGCCGCAGCGGCCCGAACGGCAGCCGATAGCGCAGCCCGACGCCGGCGCCCGGCCGCAGGTCGCCGAGGTCGACATTGCCGTGATCCCGCCAGACGTTGCCGGCGTCGACGAAGACGACGCCGCCGAAGTCGCCGGCGATGGGGAACCGCCAATCGAGGTTGAGGAGGACGAGATCGCTGCCGCCGAGTGGTACGGGATCCCCGTCGTCGTCGAGGACCAGCGTCTCGCCGAGGATGCCGAGCTCGTCGCGCCGGAAGGCGCGGTGCGACGTGCGGCCGCCGGCGAAGTAGAGCTCGGAGACCGGCACGGCGTCGATCGCCTCGCCGCCGGGGGGCGCCTCGCCGTGCGGGAAGAGGCGCCCGCCGCGCGCTGAGGCGGCGATGCTACCGACGCGCCCGAGCGGCTGCACCCAGGTGAGCTGGCCGAAGAGCTTGTCGAACTCGGCATCGGCGGCCAGGAAGGGCTCGGCGTGCTCGACCTCGAGATAGGCGCTCCAGCCGCGCGTCGGATCGACCGGGTCGTCGCGCCGGTCGTAGAGCGCCGTCGTCGAGACGCTCGCCACCCGCGCCTCGGTGTCTTCGCGCTCGAGCGTCGTCGGCTCGAAGACCTCCTCGTCGACCAGCCGGTAGTTGAGGTAGGCGCCCACGCGCAGGGGGTGGAAGGTGCGAATCAGCCCGACGCCGACGCCGCGGCGGCGCACCTCGAAGGCGGGGCGCCGCTCCTGCTCGACGAAGGCGAGCGCGCGCGACTCGATCCGCCAGCGCGCGAAATAGGGCTGGCGGTAGAGCAGGCGCAGATCTTGTTCCTTGTCCGAGACGAGGGCGTCGAGCTGCACGCTCGAGAGCCGGCCGCCGAGGTTGAGCAGAGCGGCGCGGAAGACGCCGCGCGGCCCGTCCTCGGAGTCCCAGCCGGCGCCGAGGACGAGCGAGCGCGTCTTGCCCTCCTCGACCTCGACCAGCACGCTGTGGGCCGTGAACTCGCCGTCGTGCACCGGCGCGGCCACGCGCACGGTCGAGAACACGCCGAGCCCGTAGAGCGCCCGCTGCGCCTCGAGCAGCGTCCGGCTCGCGATCGGCTCTCCGTTGTCGATGCCGAGGAAACGGCGCACGAGGGAGGTCCGGGTGCGCGCATTGCCGCGCACGACGACCGTCTCGACCAGCGAGCGCTCGCCGGCCAGCACCCGCAGGTGCACCGCCGCGCGATCGGGCGCCGGCCAGGTGACTTCGGGTGCGACGATGGCGGCGCGATAGCCGCGGTCGTCGAGCAATCCGCGCAGCCGCTCGACGGCGGCGTCGACGTGGAACGGGTGGTAGCCGGCGCCGGGGGCGAGCGCCAGCCCGCGCAGCGTCTCGCTCTCCGCGAGCTCGGCCGCCGGATCGATCGTCACCGACTCCACGACGCGACGCTCGCCCTCGTCGATCGGGATGACGACGCGCAGGCTCTCGCCATCCTCCTCCACCCGCGGCGGACCGATGCGCGCCCGCGCGAAGCCCTCGAGAGCATAGAAGGAGCGCAGATTCGAGAGGTCCTCGTTGAGCACCTCGTCGACCAGGCGCCCGCTGCCGGGGGCGAGCAGCCGCCGCCGCTCGGTGGCGAGCAGGCGCTCGAGCCGCTCCGCCGGAAAACTCAGCTCGCCCGCGAAGCCGACGCTGTCGAGCCGGTAGCGTTGCCCCGGCGCGATGACGAGGCGCAGGCGGATGTGCTCGGCTTCGCGCCGCTCCTCGCGGTGGACAGCGACGCGGAAGTAGCCGCGCTCCTGATAGTCGCGCCGGATCTGCGCCAGGCTCTGCAGCAGCAGCGCCTCGTCGTAGCCGGCGTCGCCGAGGAACGGCAGCAGGTCGCGCTTCTCGAGCTCGCGCCGCTCGGCGCCCTCGACGGTGAGCTCGATGTGCGGCCCCGCGTGCACCCGCCAGAGGAGATCGACGCGCGTGCCCTGGCGCCGCTCGCTCGGCGCCTCGACCTCGGCGTTGCCGTAGCCGCGCCGGTAGAGGAACCGCTGCAGTCGCTCGCCGTCCTCGCGCGCGAGCCGCGGCCGGTACGGCTCGCCGGCGCGCAGCCGCAGCGCCGAGAGCGCCTCCTCGAGCGGCGCCGCCGCGCCCAGGCCCTCGATCTCGACTTCGCCGACGGTCGCGCGCGCGCCCGGCGCGAGCTGGTAGGCGACCTCTACCGTGCGCGCGGCCGACTGCGGCGAGACCGCGACGCGCACCGTGGCGTCGAGGTAGCCCTCGCGCTCGAGCGCATCGCTCAGGCGGTAGACCCCGCGCACGACGCGGTCCTCGCGCAGCGGCGCGCCGGCGCGCTGCGGCACCTCGGCGAGCAGGCGCTCCTCGGCGAGCGCCGTCTCGCCCTCGAGGCGCACCGCCGCGACGCGCACCTCGGGCCACATGGCGACGACGAGCTCGACGCCGGCCGCCGTGTCGCGGCGCCACACCTCGGCCTCGGCGGCGAGCCCCGAGAGGCGCAGGTTGCGCAGCGTGCGGCGGATCGTGCCCTCGTCGAGCGGTGCGCCGGGCCGCGCGACGACGAGCGGCTCGATCTCCTCGCGGGTGATCGGCACCGGGCAGCGCACCTCGACGCGGCTCACCACCGGCGGCGCCGCGAGCGACGCCGCCGCAGTCGGCGCGGCGAAGGCAAGCGCGAGAGCGACCGGCCTCAGAACCGCTTCTCCCAGCGCGCGTCGACCGCGTACGACTCGTCGCCGTTCTGCGTCAGCACGAGCTGCAGCCGGTCGCTCATCCGCCACTCGATCTGGATGATGTCCTCGGCCGTCGACGACGGATCGTAGGAGTAGGTGACGAAGATGCGGCTCGACAGCTGCTTGCCGACGGTGACGCGCGCGGTGGAGACCGAGTCGCGCGCGGTCAGCGGCTCGACGCGGATGCGGTCGAAGCCGAACAGCCTGCCGACGCGGGCGCCGACGAGCGAAGCGGCCTGGCCGTAGAGCAGCGCCTCCGCCGCCACGCCGGCCGCCGCGTCGTCGGTGCCCGCGCGCACGTCGGTGACGATCGCCGACTCGATCGGCGCGCCGGTGGTGAGCAGGGCGAGGATCTCGAGGTCGGGCAGCGGCGGATCGGAGCTGAAGGTGGTCATCGGCCGCGACAGCGGACCGGAGAGCTGCAGGCGCACGTCGTACTCCTGTACGCGCGTCGCCGCCACCACGTCGAGCAGCGGGTCGATGCGCGTCGGATTGGCGAAGGTGAGCACACCGCGCTCGATGCGGTAGGTGCTGCCGCCGTACTCGACCTCGCTCGCCCCGGCGGTGACGACGTCGCCGAACAGCGCCGGCCGCGCCAGCGAGCCGCGCACGGCGAGCTCGGCGCTGGCATCGAGGCTGGCGACGTTGTTGCGAACGCGAATCGTCCCCGGTGCGTGCACGGCGATGTCGAGCGCCGTCGCGGCGAGCAGCTCGTCGGTCTCCGGCACCACCACCGGGCTGCGCGTCAGCAGCCGCTGGACGAGCTGCGCCGGCGAGAGGTCGATGTCCTGGAGGTAGTAGGCGCGCTCGATCGTCACCTGGCCGCCGATCTGGCGCCCGCCGCGCGTCGATTGCAGCGTGAGGTCGGCCTCGCCGCGCAGCTGCCAGCCGGTCGGCCAGCGCAGCGCGAGATCGCGGCCGGCCGCCTCGAAGCGATAGGCACCGATCCCGCCCTCGACGAGCTGCAGCCGGCCGCTCGCGTCGAGCGTGCCGCCGGCGAACTGTCCGCGCAACCGGTCGAGCACGACGCTGCCCGGATAGAGCAGGACGAGCGCCCGCGCCTGCTCGAACGTGTGTGGCAGCACCGGCGGCACGATCCGGCCTTCACTCCAGCCCACCTGGCCGCTCCACGCGGGGCGCGCCACGGTTCCGCCGAGGTCGGCGAGCGCCGCGAAGCGCCCGCCGACGTCGAGCTCGCCGGCGAGCCCCGCCAGCCAGCTCGCGTCGAGGTCGGCCTGCAGGTGGAGGTCGAGGTGCGGATCGTCGGCGAAGACGACGCGGCCGCCGACGAAGAGCTCGTCCTCGCCGGCGCCGAGGTAGAAGCTGACGACGGTGAGCCCGCTTTCGTCGAGGCGCGCTACGATCGGCTCGCGCGCGCGCAGCTCGCGCCCCCGCCAGGAGAAGGCGAGCTCGGGGACGCGCAGCTCGCCGCGCGGCGCCTCGCCCGCCGGCCAGTCGACGGTGAGCTCTCCCGCCACCTCGCCCTCGAGGTCGGCGACGAGCGTGCCGGTGGCGAGCGCGACGAGGCGATCGAGCCGCGTGCTCTCGAGCTCGAGCTCGAGGCGCGCGTCGCCGCCGGGGACGAGCTCGCCGCCGCCGGCGAGACGCACCTCGCCGCCGAGGTCGAGCTCGGCGTCGATCCGGCCGTCGGCCCACGTCGCCGTGACGGCGAGCTTGCCACTCCCCCCCAGGGGGCTGCCGGCGAGGGCGGCGTCCCCCGACTCGGCCGTGAGCTCGAGCCGCGGCGCCCCCAGCGTGCCGCCAACGTCGGCGGCGAGCTGCAGCGTGCCGGCGAGCGTCCCGCGGCCGAGCTGGGCGAGCGGCTCGCGCTCGAGCGCCAGCGCCGGCGACTCGAAATGAAAGTCGAGCGCCTCGTCGGCGAAGCGCAGGGTCCCCGCTCCCTCGACGCCCCCCGCCTCGAGGTCCAGCCGCGCCGAGTGGAGCCTGAGCCGCGCGCCGTCCCAGTCGAGGCGCGCCGCGAGCCGGCGCGCCGGGACGCCGAGCACCTCCACCGGCGCGAGCACGACGTCGGCCTCGCCGGCGAGCTCCGCCGCCGTGCCGCCGAGGGCCACGGTGCCGCGCAGCGGTCCGCTGATCGGCAGCGCCGTCGGCAGCCACGGCGCGGCATCCTCGAACGGCCACTGCTCGACGGCGAGGTCGAGCTCGAGCGGCTCGTCCTCCGCCGTCGGCAGGCGGCCGGCGAGCACGAGCCGGCTCTCGCCGCGGGCGAGCTCGAGGCGCTCGACGACGACCGCCGCCGGCGTCGCGCGCAGCGCGCCGCTCACCCGGTCGGCGGTGATCCCCGGCGCGACCAGCGCCGCTCCCGCGAGAGCGACGCCGACGTCGTAGCCGCCGCCCGGGGTGAGCTCGATCGCAACGTGGAGCTCGCCGGTGCCGGCGCGCGGCAGCCACAGCGCCTCGGGATCGAGGAACGGCAGCATCGCCACCAGCCCTCCCAGGTCCTCGCTCGCCACCGCGAGCGCGAGCCGTCCGCTGCCGCCGTCGAGCTCGATCTCGCCGCTCCCCGTGACCTGCTGCCCGGCGGCCCGCCAGACGAGCGGCGCCAGGGTGACGCGGCCGTCGGCGAGGCTGACGCCCACATCGCCGGTGGCGACGACGAGCGTCTCCCCGACCCGCTCGACGCCGACCAGGAAGTCGCCGCGACCGGTGCCGCGCGTCGCCGCGAGGAGATCGAATTCGTAGCGCAGCGGTCCGCTCAGGCGCCCCCTCACGCCGCGGGCGGGAACCCCGAAGCGCGCCAGCACGGCGTCGAGGTCGGCGTCGGCGATCGTGAGGTCGAGCGCGGCAGGGTAGCCGGGCGAGAAGCGCACGCCGAAGCTGCCGGCGAGCGCGCCGTCGGCCCAGCCGGCGCGCTCGAGCGCGAGCTCGGCGCCGGCCGCGTCGACGCGCACCTCGCCGGCGAGGTCCGCGAGCGAGAAATCGACGACCTCGACGCGCGGCGAGCGCACGCGGCCGGTGACGCTCCACGTCTGCGGCCGCCACGCCACTTCGCCTTCGTACTCGAGCTCGCCGGCGATCTCGCCGCGCAGCCAGCCGAGCTCGTCGAGGAGCTCGCCGCGGGTGGCCACCGACGCGGTCAGGCGCACGCCCTCGCCACGCCGGAGCCCGATCTCGCCCGCGGCCGTCACCGCCAGATCGCGGGCGCTGACGCGGGCACGCGCGACGCGCAGGCGGTCGCCTTCGAGGCGCACCCGCGCCGCGACGGCGAGCGTGAGCGGGCGCTCCGCTCCCGGCAGGCGCAGCGTCACCTCCTGCGCCGCCACCGCGCCGTCGAGCCCGCGCTCGCCGGCGCCGACGAGGCGCGCCTGCACGGCGCTCGCGGTGAGCTCGAGCGGCACCTCCCGGTGGTCGAGGCGCAGCCGCGAATCGTCGATGCTCAGGCCGCCGATCGTCACCGTCAGCCCGCGCCCGCCGGCGGCGCGCAGGCGCGGCAGGTTGTCCGTGCCGTCGGCGCGGAATTCGAGCTCGAGCTCGAGCCCGCTGAGGGCGACGCGACCGAGCTCGAGGCGGCCGGCGCCGAGCTCGGCGAGGTCGGCGCCGAGCTCGCCGCGGCGCAGGGTGGCGAGAGGCGGCGCGTCCGGGCGGTCGCCGGCGACGGTCAGGCCCTCGACGACCAGTGTCGCCGGCAGGAGCGAGAAGTCGACGCGCTCGATGGTGACCCGCCGGTCGAGCGCCTCCGCGATCCGCGCCGCGGCGAGATCCCGCACCCGCGCGCGCACGAGCTCCGAGGCCAGGAACACTCGCAGCGCGAGCGCCGCGACCGCCACCAGCGCGAGCAGCCAGACGAGAGGCCGCACGACGAAGCGGCGCCAGCGGCCCGCCACTCTCTACTCTCCCCAGTGGAGCTTGCTGCGCAGACCCTCGAAGATCGAGCGCGGATCGGCCGTGCGCACCAGCAGCACCGGCCGGTCGTGGCGGCGCAGGCGCACACGGTCGCCGGCGGCGAGCTCGGTGCCCTCCTGGCCGTCGACGGTCAGAAAGACGCTCTCCGAGTCGGTCTCGAGCTGGATCGAGAGCACGCTCGTGTCGGGCACGACGAGCGGCCGCAGCGTCAGAGTGTGGGGGCAGATCGGCGTCAACACCGTCACCGGCAGCTGCGGATGCAAGATCGGGCCCCCCGCCGAGAGGTTGTAGGCGGTGGAGCCGGTCGGGGTCGAGACGACGAGACCGTCGGCGCGGTAGCGCGAGACGAACTTGCCGTCGACCTCGACGTCGAGCTCGATGATGCGCGAGGGCGCCGTCTTGGCGATCACGGCGTCGTTGAGCGCCAGGTAGTCGGCGCCGCCGCCGGCGGCGCGCTCAAGCCGCACCTCGAGCAGCGAGCGCGCCTCGAGGGCGTGGTGGCCGGCCAGGATCTCGACCAGCGCCGGGTAGAGGTCCTCGCGCGGCACCTCGGTGAGGTAGCCGAGGTAGCCCAGGTTGACGCCGAGGATCGGCGGGCCGCCCGCGTAGCGCCGCGCCACCGACAGGATCGTGCCGTCGCCGCCGAGCACGATGACGAGGTCGCAGGCGCCTCCCGCCTCGAGCGGGGCGAGGTCGGCGCGACCGAGCCCGGCGAGGGTCACGGCGTCGATCCGCACCAGGTGCCCGCGTCGCACCAGCCACTCGGCGAGCTCGCCGGCGAGCGCCGTCGCCGCGGCGTCGCGCTTGGCCACCACGCCGACCACCGGGAAGCGGTTCTTCATCGTCGCCTCGCGAGCAGCGCGAACGCCTCGCGATTGCCCTCGGCGCCGGTGACGGGCGAGTCGAAGGTGCCGACGAGGTCGAGGCCGAGCGCCGCGAGCTCGGCCGCCCGCTCGGCGACGACGGCTGCGCGCACGGCCTCGTCGCGCACGATGCCGCCCCTGCCGACCGCGCCGCGGCCGACTTCGAACTGCGGCTTGATCAGAGGAAGCAGGCGCCCTCCGGGCGCCAGGTGCGGCACGAGGGCGGGCGCCACCTTGAGGACCGAGATGAACGAAACGTCGACGACGACGAGATCGAACGGCGCCGGGAAGGCGTCGGGAGCGAGATGGCGGGCGTTCACCCGCTCGACGACGGTGACCCGCGGATCGCCGCGCAGGCGGGCGTCGATCAGCCCGTAGCCGACGTCGAGCGCGGTGACTTGTGCCGCGCCGCGTGCCAGCAGGCAGTCGGTGAAGCCGCCCGTCGAGGCGCCGACGTCGAGACAGACGAGCGCCGCCGGATCGAGATGGAAGTGGTCGAGCGCCGCCGCCAGCTTGCGCCCGCCGCGGGAGACGAACGGCTCGGCCGGCGCGATCACGCGCAGCTCGCTCTCCGGCTTCACCTCGGTACCCGGCTTGTCGAGGCGACGCCCGCCCACCTCGACGAGCCCCGCCATCACCGCCCGCCGCGCCTTCTCGCGCGATTCGAACAGCCCCCTCTCGACGAGCAGCTGGTCGAGACGACGCGCGCCCGCTGCCACCATGAGAGGAGTCTAGCCCGGGCGGCGGCGGTCGCCGCGCTCAGGCGATGCCGGTCGATTCGGCGCGTCCGGCGTCACGCCCGGCGCTCTTGGCGGCGCCGGCGGCGAAGAAGCTGCGGAAGCGGAAGTAGAGGCCGTCGGCGTCGAGGCCGAGCATCTTGCGCAGGACGTCTTGCGAGCCGTGGGGGATGAACTTGTCGGGCACGCCGATCAGGAGCGACTCGACGCCCTCGAGCTCCATCTCGGAGATCGCCTCGAGCGCCGCCGCGCCGAAGCCGCCGGCGACGACGTGCTCCTCGACGGTGGCGAGCCGGGCGCCGGGCAGGCCCAGCTGCTCGAGCTGGGCGCGCAGAAGCTCGCGGTCGAGCGGCTTGACGAAGCGGGCATTGACGACGGTGAGGTCGGTGCCCTCCTTGGCCAGCCGGCTCGCCGCCTCGAGCGCCGGGTGCACGGTCGAGCCGATCGCCCACACCAGCCCGTCCTTGCCGCGGCGCAGGACCTCGGCCTTGCCGATCGGGAGGTGGCGGAGCTCGGCGTCGAGCGCGACGCCGACGCCCGCGCCGCGCGGGAAGCGCAGCGCCGTCGGGTGCGACTGCTCGACCGCCGTCGCCAACATGTGCTGGAGCTCGTTCTCGTCTTTCGGCGCCATCACGATGGTGTGCGGAAAGATCCGGAAGTAGGCGTAGTCGAACAGGCCGTGGTGCGTCCAGCCGTCGTTGCCGGCGATGCCGCCGCGGTCGAGCGCGAAGGTCACCGGCAGGTCCATCAGGCAGACGTCGTGGAAGATCTGGTCGAAGCCGCGCTGCAGGAACGTCGAGTAGATCGCCACCACCGGCCGCATGCCGCCGAGAGCGAGGCCGCCGGCGAGCGTCACCGAGTGCTGCTCGGCGATGCCGGTATTGAGGAAACGGTCGGGGAATCTCTGCGAGTACGGCACCAGCCCGGTGCCGTCGGGCATCGAGGCGGTGATGGCGACGATGCGCGGGTCGTGCTCGGCGAGCTTGATCACCGCCTTGCCGAAGACCGAGGTGTAGGAGGGCGCGGACGACGACTTGCCCTTCTGGATGCCGGCCACCGGGTCGAACGGCGACGGGCCGTGGTACTCGACGGGCTCGTCCTCGGCGTACTTGTAACCCTTGCCCTTCTTGGTGATGGCGTGGATGAGCACCGGGCCGTCGATCCGCTTCGCCTGCTCGAGCACGTCGAGCAGGGCGGGGATCGAGTGGCCGTTGACCGGGCCGATGTAGCGGAAGCCGAGCTCCTCGAACAGCGTCCCCGGGGTGAAGACCTGGCGGATCCCCTCTTCGAGCCCCTTGGCGACCTCGAGCACCGGATCGCCGATGCCGGGGAGCTTGTGCAGCATCGCCTTCACGTCGTCCTTGAGCTTCGCGTAGTGCCGCCCGGCCATCAGCGCCTCGAGGTACTTGGTCAGGGCGCCGACCGAGGGCGAGATCGACATCGAGTTGTCGTTGAGGATGACGATCAGCCGGTTGCCGACGTGACCGGCCTGGTTCATCGCCTCGAACGCCATGCCGGCGGTCATCGAGCCGTCGCCGATGATGGCGACGACGTGGTGCGACTCGCCGCGCAGGTCGCGGGCGATGGCGAGGCCGAGCGCCGCCGAAATCGAGGTCGAGGCGTGGCCGGCGGCGATCACGTCGAATTCCGATTCGCTGCGCAGGCAGAAGCCGGAGAGCCCGCCGTACTGCCTGAGCGTGTGCATGCGGTCGCGCCGACCGGTGAGGATCTTGTGCGGATAGGTCTGGTGGCCGACGTCCCAGACCAGCAGGTCGCGCGGCGTGTCGAACAGGTAGTGCAGCGCGATGGTGAGCTCGACCGAGCCGAGGTTCGACGAGAAGTGCCCGCCGGTCTTGGAAACCAGGTGCACGATCTCCTCGCGCAGCTCGTCGGCGAGCGGCTCGAGCTCGGCGCGGTCGAGCTTGCGCAGCTCTTCCGGAGTCGGGACGCGATCGAGGATGGACATCGTCAGGAGGTTCTCTCGGCGAGGAAATCGATCAACGAGTGCAGGAGTTTAGCATCCGCCGGCAGCTCGGCCGCGAGCGCGCGCGCCGTCTCGGCGATCTGCTCGAGCCGGCGCCGGCTTTCGTCGACGCCGTAGAGCTCGGGGAAAGTGAGCTTGGCGGCGGCGGCGTCCTTGCCCGGCGTCTTGCCGAGCTCGCCCTCGCTGCCCTCGACGTCGAGCAGGTCGTCGCCGATCTGGAAGACGAGGCCGAGCGCCCGGCCGAGCTCGGCGAGGCGGGCGTCGACCTCCGGCGGGACCCCGGCGTACAGGCCGCCGAGCCGCAGCGAGGCGGTGAGGAGTGCCGCCGTCTTGCCGAGGTGGATGCGCTCGAGCGCCGCGGCGGCGTCCGCCGGCCAGGCGCTCTCGGCGGCGAGATCTTCGGCCTGGCCGCCGATCAAGCCGCGGGTGCCGATCGCCTCGCCCACCAGCGTCGCGGCGGCGGCGCGGCGCGCCGGCGCGATGCCCGCCGGCCGCGAGGCGAGCGTCGTCAGACCGAGCGTGAGCAGCGCGTCGCCGGCGAGGATGGCGGTCGCCTCGTCGAAGGCGCGATGCACGGTCGCCCGGCCGCGGCGCAGGTCGTCGTCGTCGAGCGCCGGCAGGTCGTCGTGAATCAGGCTGTAGGTGTGGACGAGCTCGACGGCGGCGGCACCGGGCAGCAGCACCGCGCGCGGCGCGCCGAAGAGCTCGCCGCCGGCGACGACGAGCGCCGGCCGCAGCCGCTTGCCACCGGCGAACACCGCGTAGCGCATGGCTTCGTGCAGCCTCGCGGGCGGCGCCTCGGCGGGCGGCAGCAGCGCGTCGAGCGCCGCCTCGAGCGGCCCCCGCAGCGCGGCCAGGTGCTCGCGTGCGAGCGCCGCGCCGCTCAACGCGGCTCGCTCTCGCTGCCGTGCGACAAACAGAACGGCGCGGCCAGCAGGAACAGCGCCAACCGCTGCACCTCGGTGTCGCCCCAGTTGTCCTCGAACAGGGCGGCGACCGCGAAGGCGCCGATCGCGCCCAGGAAGCCGAGTTGGAGATCGACTGCCGGTCCGCCCCGGCGCAGGCCGCGCTCGGCGCCGATGACGGCGGTGGCGAGCAGCGCCACGAACACCGAGAGCGCCGGGATGCCGCGCTCCGCGCCGAGCTGCAGGTAGGCGTTGTGCAGGTGCGGGACGACCAGCCGCGGCGCCGTCGGATGCCGGTAGAGCGGATAGATGCGCGTCACCTGGCCCGGGCCGACGCCGAGCAGCGGCCGCTCGCCGATCATGCGCAGGCCGGCCTCGGCCATGCAGACGCGATCGTAGTTCGACGAGTCGAACGGATCGGCGATCGACAGCGCGCGCGCCAGGACCGGCACCGGCGCCACCAGCAGGAAGGCGAGCGCGGCCGCCGGGAGCAGCGCCAGCAGCCGCGGGCGCCAACGCGTCAGCACGACGACGAGGGCGGCGGCGAGCGCCACCCAGGCGCCGCGCGTCAGGCTGGCGAAGAGCGCGCTGGTCATCGCCGCGAGGATCGACCATGCCACCCACGGCCGGTCGAGCCACGCCGTCGGGCCGGAGCCGGCCGCCTCGCGCTGCCGCTCGAGCAAACGGGCGACGAGGAGCATGTCGAGCATCAGCAGCACGCCCGAGAAGGTCATGTAGTGGGAGAACGGACCGCGGATCCTGCGGTCGAGCTCGCCGTAGCCGATCAGGAACTGGCCGAGACCCCAGAGCGCGAGCACGCCGCCGACGAGGAGCAGGGCGTCGACGAGCCACCGCACCTGCGTCTCGCCGCGGACGAGGAGGAGGGCGAGCGCGAAGGTGGCAAAGTTGAAGATCTCCGAGCCGGCGCGCAGGCTGCCGGCGGGAGCGAGCGAGGCCGCCATGGCGGCGACGAGGAGCAGCAGGTAGGCGATGGCCAAGCGAATCGCGGGCCGCGCCGACTCGTCGAAGCGCAACGCGGCGGCGCCGCCCGCGCCGAGCGCCAGCACGGCGGCGCCGAGCAGCACGTTGGAGGGGGCGATCGCCCAGGCGAGCAGCAGGTGCACGGCGAAGAGCGCCGTCGGCACCCGCAGGCCCGGCTGCGACGGAAACGCCCCCGCGCGGGTCACGGCCGGACGAACGCCCGCGTCGGCGCCCGGCGGCCGCTCAGCGGCCGATCTCGGAGGCGGAGAGCGCCTCGTCGACGAGCAGAATCGGAATGTCGGAGACGATCGGGTAGACGAGGCCGGATTCGGCGCAGTAGAGGCCGCTCTCGACCACCGGCGCCTCGTCGCGGAAATGCTCTCGGTAGCGCTCGACGAGGCGCGCAGCGAGCTCGCCGCCGAGCGGCACGAGCTCGAGCGCGCCGCGGCTCTTCGGGCACACCAGGATGGCCAGCAGCTCGGGGTCGACAGCCATGCGGATCTCGACGGGAAAGCTAGCACAACGCCTCCGCGTCGCCGTCGCCGCGTGGGGCCGACGGCGCGACGGCGTGCTAGCATCCCGCCCCCGTCGGAAGCGAGTTTTCCGGCCCGGCCGACGCCGCCCCCGCCCCCTCTCGCAGCCTGCGGCCGGAGCGCGCGGCCGGAGACGATTCCGGCCCGAGTGACCGAGGAGCGACCCGTTGAGCGACGCCCGACCGACCTGCCGCGCCTGCCGCGCTCCGCTCGAGCTCGTCTTCGCCGACCTCGGTTCCTCGCCGCTCGCCAACTCGTACCTCGGCGCCGAGGCGCTCGCCGCCGCCGAGCCGTTCTACCCGCTCACCGTCTACGTCTGCGAGCGCTGCTGGCTCTGTCAGCTGCCCGCCGTGGCGCGGCCGGAGGAGATCTTCAGCGACTACGCCTACTTCTCCTCTTACTCGGCCAGCTGGGTCGAGCACGCGCGCCGCTACTGCGAGGCGATGCGCGAGCGCTTCGGTCTCGGCACCGCACAACAGGTGGTCGAGATCGCCTCGAACGACGGCTACTTGCTGCGCCACTTCCTCGCCCGCGGCGTGCCGGTGCTCGGCGTCGAGCCGGCGGCCAACGTCGCTGCCGCGGCGCGCCAGCTCGGCATCCCGACCGAAGTGCGCTTCTTCGGCCTCGAGGCGGCGCGCGACCTCGCCGCGCGCGGCTTCTCGGCCGATCTCCTCGTCGGCAACAACGTGCTCGCCCACGTCCCGGAGCTCGACGACTTCGTCGGCGGCCTCGCCCATTTGCTGAAGCCGGCAGGAGTGCTGACGCTCGAGTTCCCGCATCTCGTGCGGCTCGTCGCCGACAACCAGTTCGACACCATCTACCACGAGCACTACTCGTACTTCTCGCTCGCGAGCGTCGAGCGCGTGCTCGCGGCGCACGGCCTCGAGCTCTTCGACGTCGAGGAGATCTCCACTCACGGCGGCTCGCTGCGGCTCTTCGGACAGCGCGCCGGCGACGGCGGCCGGCCGGTCGGCGCGCGGGTCGCGGAGCTGCGGCGGCGCGAGCGCGAGCTCGGTGTCGAGACCCGGCGCTACTACGAAACCTTCGCCGCGCAGGTGCGCGAGACCAAGCGCAAGCTTCTGGCCTTCTTGATCGATGCCAAACGCGCCGGCAAGACGATCGTCGCCTACGGCGCGGCGGCGAAGGGCAACACGCTGCTCAACTACTGCGGCGTGCGCAACGACTTCCTCGACTACGTGGTCGACGCCAGCCCGCACAAGCAGGGCCGCTACCTCCCCGGCTCGCGCCTGCCGATCCACGCTCCCGACCGCATCCTCGCGACGCGGCCGGACTACGTCCTCATCCTGCCCTGGAACATCCGCGACGAGATCACCCGCCAGATGTCGGCGGTGCGCGAGTGGGGCGGGCGCTTCGTGGTGGCGATCCCCGAGACGACGGTGCTCGAGTGAGGTTCGTCCCCCTCGGCGTGCCCGGCGCCTACCTCGTCGAGATCGAGCCGGTGGCCGACGCGCGCGGCGCTTTCGCGCGCACCTTCTGCGCCCGCGAGTTCGGCGAGCGCGGATTGGCGACGACGATGGTGCAGACCAGCCTCTCGCTCAACGCCCGCCGCGGCACCCTGCGGGGCCTGCACTGGCAGGCGGCGCCGCACGGCGAGGCCAAGCTCGTACGCTGCGTGCGCGGGCACATCTACGACGTCGCGGTCGACGTGCGGCGCGACTCCCACGCCTTCCGCCAGCACGTCGCCGTCGAGCTCTCCGCCGAGGCGCGCAACGCGATCTATTTCCCTCCCGGCGTTGCCCACGGCTTCCTCACGCTCGAGGACGACTGCGAGGTCCACTACGCGATGTCGGCCTTCCACGCCCCCGAGGCCGCCCGCGGCGCGCGCTACGACGACCCCGCCTTCGGCGTCGTCTGGCCCGAGCCGGTCACGGTCGTCGCCGACCGCGATCTTGCCTGGAGGCCCTTCGAGATCTGACGCGCGGGATCCGGCCGCCGCGGCCTGGGGCTAGACTGCGCCGCGATGCCGGCACCGCGGAACCCCCTCTCGAGCGGCGCGGCGCTGCACGCGCTGGCGGCGCGGCTCTACCGGATTCCGCGCTCGATCGCCGGGCCGGGAGTGCGCGAGACGCTCGCGATCCTCGGCGAGCACGCCCCGATCGCGATCGGCGAGATCGCGAGCGGCACGTCGGTCCTCGATTGGGTGGCGCCGCGCGAGTGGATCCTGCGGGGGGCGACGCTCACCGCCCCCGACGGCCGCGTCGTCGCCGACTCGGCCGTCCACAACCTGCACGTGCTCAACTTCAGCGCCGGCTTCCGCGGCGCCGTGCCTCTCGCCGAGCTGCGACCGCACCTCCACTCGCTGCCCGAACGCCCCGACCGCATCCCGTACCGCACGAGCTACTACCGCGAGGACTGGGGCTTCTGCCTCCCCCACCGGGTCGTCGCCTCGTTGCCGGAGGGCGACTACGAGGTGGCGATCGACGCCGAGCACGTCGCCGGCGCGCTGCGCTACGGCGAGGTGGTGCTGGCCGGCGAATCGAGCGACGAGGTGCTCCTCTCGACCCACTGCTGCCACCCGCAGCTCGTCAACGACAACCTCTCGGGGCTGGTGGTGATGACGGCGCTCGCCGCCGAGCTCGCCGCACGCACCAGCCGCCGCTACTCCTATCGCTTCCTCTTCGCGCCGGGGACGATCGGCGCCATCGCCTGGCTGGCGACGCACGAGGCGGAGGCGCAGCGGATCCGCCACGGCCTGGTGGCGGCGGGCTTGGGCGACGGCGGCGCCTTCCACTACAAGCGCAGCCGGCGCGGCGACGCGCCGATCGACTTCGCCGTGCCGCGCGCCCTGCGCGCGCTCGGCGAGGAGCCGGTCGTCGAACCGTTCGTGCCCTTCGGCTACGACGAGCGCCAGTACAACTCCCCCGGCTACGCGCTGCCGGTCGGCGCGCTGACGCGCACGCCGTGGGGGCGTTATCCCGAGTACCACACCGACGCCGACGACCTCGACTTCGTGCGCCCCGAGCACCTCGAGCGCTCGCTCGCCGCCTGCCGCGCGGTCGTCGACGAGCTCGAGCGGCGCGAGGTCTACGTCAATCTCGCGCCCAAGGGCGAGCCGATGCTCGGCCGGCGTGGCCTCTACCGCTCGCTCGGCGGCGGCGACGACGGGCGCGAGCGTGAGCTGGCGCTGCTCTGGGTGCTCAATCTCTCGGACGGTGAAACCGATCTCGCCACCGTCGCCGAGCGCGCCGGCCTGCCCATCGCGCGTGTCCGCGAGGCCGCCGCCGCGCTCGTCGACGCCGGCCTGCTCGCCCCTTCGAGCGCCGCTCAGAGGTAGCCGAGGGCGGCGAGCGCCGCGCGCTGCTCGGCGTCGAGCTGCGCCGCCTCGGGAGCGATCGTCGGCAGGGCGATCCGGCTCCATCGATCGAGCTCGGCGACGAGGAAGCGGTGGCGGATCGGGCGCGCGGCGATCAGGTTGTCGCGCTCCCCAGGATCCGTCCCGAGATCGAAGAGCAGGCGGCGCCACGGCTCCTTCTGCCGGCTCTCGCGGTAGACGTGCTTGAGCTTGTACCCACCGTGGGCGAGCGCGTCGAGGACATTCTCGCGCCGGTCCAGCCAGGCGGGTGACGGCCGGTCGCGCGGCGGCGCCGCGCCAGCGAGCGCGGCGGCGAAGCTGCGGCCGGGGAGCTCGGCGGGCACCGGCAGGCCCGCCAGCTCGAGCAGCGTGGGCGTCACGTCGAGCTGGTCGACGACCGCGTCGAGCCGCCGCCCGTTGCGAGCGGCGGGCAGCTTCCAGACCATCGGCACCCGCAGCTGCTCCTCGAAGAGGGTGTGGCCGTGATCGAGGCCGCCGTGCTCGAGCAGCTCCTCGCCGTGATCCGCCGTCAGCAGAACGATCGTCTCGTCGAGGCGGCCGCGGCGGTCGAGCTCGTCGAGGAACGCCGCCAGGCCCCGGTCGGCGGAGGCCACCTCGGCGTCGTAGAGCTGCTCGAGGCCGGCGCGCTCCTCGTCGCTCCACGGCAGGTCGCTCCGGCGCCGGCGCTCGAGCTCCCGGTAGGTGCCGAGCCGTGGATCCACTCCTGTCGCATAGTGTTCGCGCAGCAGCGCGGGCGCTGCGTAGGGACGGTGCGGCTCGAGGATGTGGTAGTAGAGAAAGAACGGCTCGTCGGCTCCGACCGTGTCGAGGAAGGCGAGCGCCTTGGGCAGCGCCTGGTCCCACGTCGCCCACTCCCGCTTGTCGGAGGTGTAGCCGACGTCGTCGAAGCGCTCGAAGCCCTGGGCGAAGCCGCGCGGATTCGAGACATTCGGGTTGGTCGAGACCGCTCCGGTGCGGTAGCCGTGCTCGCGCAAGCGCTCGGCGAGCGTCACCACCTCGGCCGGCAGGTTGCGCCCGACGAGCTCGGCGCCGTGCTGCGCCGGCGCCAGGCCGGTGAGCAGCGTGGCGACGGTCGGCAACGTCCACGAGCTCTGGGCGCGGGCGTGGGTGACGACGACGCCCTCCCGCGCGAGCTCCTCCATCGTCGGCGCGACGACGCGCCGTGCCCCGTAGGCGGTCAGCCGATCCGCGCGCAGCGTGTCGACGAGGAAGATGACGAGATTGGGCCGGGTGGCGACCCGCACCGGCGCGCCCTCGGGCGGCATCGGCGCCCGCCAGCTGCGGACGAGGCGCGGATTGCGCAGGCGTACGGCCGCCTCGCTCGCGCCGGCCGCGGCGGCGACCCGCAGCTCGAGGGCGCACGGCAGGGTCGCGGCGCGCGCCGGACGCAGCTCGCGGGCGAGCGGCGCGGGCGCCTCGATGCGCTCGAGGGCGCGGCGCTCGACGCTGTCGGCGCAGACGAGATCGAGCTCGAAGCGGGCGCCGCGCAGCGGCTCGACGCGGTCGACCTCGAGCCGCGCGCGCGCCGGCAGCTCGACGAGGAGATCGAGCGCCGCGCCGGCGGCGAGCAGCAGATCGCCGCCGGGCTCGACGGTGACGTGCCGGGCGGCGGCGGGAGCGAGCGCCGTCCCGGCCACGAGCTCTGCCAGGCCGTGCGTCTCTTCGACGCGCGGAGAGCAGGCGCAGAAGGCGAGCCCGCCGAGGACGATCGCGGCCGGCACGCTCGAAATGCGCATCCTCAGGCCGAGGCGACGGGATGCGGTTGCGCCGTGCGCTCGCCGGCAGGGGCGAGCGCGATCGCGCCCTCGGCGAGTCGCCGCCGCAGCGCGGCCAGACGAATGAAGCGCTCGCCCGTCAGGCAGTCGGCGGGGAGCCCGTACCGGCGGAAGTCGGCGAGCAGCTCGCGGGCGCCGCGCTCGAGGTCGTATTCGAGCCGGAACTCCGGAAAGGTACGCTCGAGCTTGCCGAAATCGACCTTGTAGTCGCGCGGATCCGGTCCCCCCCCGGCGGCGAACGAGAGCTCGCTCGCGGGCAGCAGCTCGCCCACCAGGCGCGCCACGTCGCGCACCTGGTAGGTCTCGCCGCCCGAGCCGATGTTGAACGCCTGGTCGTGGATCGCCTCGCGCCGGGCGGTGAGGAAGAAGACGAAGGCGCGGGCGATGTCGCGGCAGTGGATGAGCGGTCGCCACGGCGTGCCGTCGCTCAGCACCCGGATGACGCCGGTCGAGTAGGCCGAGGCGAGCAGATTGTTGAGCACGAGGTCGAGGCGCAGCCGCGGGGAGGTGCCGTAGGCGGTGGCATTGCGCAGGTACGTCGGCGAGAACGAGGCGTCGGCGAGCTCGGCGAGCGCGTGCTCGACCGCGATCTTGGTCTCGGCGTAGACGGTGATCGGAGCCGGCTGGCCGTCCTCGGCGATCGGGCGGTCGTCGGTCTTGCCGTAGACGCTGCACGAGCTCGCTTGCAGGAAGCGCGGCACGCCGGCGCGCTTGGCGCGCGCCGCGAGCTCGACCGTGCCGTGCAGGTTGACCCGCCGGGTGAGCTCGGGATCGAGCGTCCCCATCGAATCGTTCGAGATCGCGGCCAGGTGCACGATCGCGTCGAAGCCGCGCAGGTCGTCGACGGCGAGGTCGCGGAAGTCCATGATCCGGCTCGCCTGCGGCTCGACGAGCGGATAGAGGGCGCTCGCGGCGAAGAGGTCGAGATCGACCCCGGTCACGTCGTGGCCGGCGCGCACGAGCAGATCGACGGCGTGCGGGCCGATGTAGCCGAGGTGTCCGGTGACGAGAACTCGCAAGGGCAGAGGAATTCTATCGGCTCGCAGCCGCCACTCGCAACGGACTCGCGACAGCGGCGCGGGCGATCAGCTCTCCGCGTCGGCGGCGGAGCGACGCGGCCGGAGCTCGACGCCGCCCCGCGCCAGCACCTTCGAGCCCGCCGGCACGTCCTCGGTGACGAGGGCGAGGGCGCCGACGAAACAGTCGTCGCCGACCGTCACCCGGCCGATGACGGCACAGCCGGCGTTGAGCACCACGCGGTCGCCGATCGTCGGCATCTCCTCGCGGCGGGCGGTCGTCGGCGCGCCGAGCGTGACGTTCTGCAGCAGCAGGCAGTCGCGTCCGACCCGCGACCGCCAGCCGATGACGATGCCGGTGCCGTGCGCGATGCGCAGACCGGGTCCGATCTCGGCGTAGGGCGAGATGTCGACGCCGGTCAGGAAATGATTGCAGCGCGCGACGGCCGGTGCGAGCAGCGGAATCCGCCGGCGCTTGAGCCAGCTCGCCAACCGATAGAAGACGACCGCCTGATAGCCGGCATCGAACAACAGCGACTCGACCACGTACCAGGGAAAGGGCTTGCGCGTCGTCTCCCGCAGCCGGCGCGTGTCTTGGCGGAGGTTGTCGAACATGCCGGTCGCTGCGAGCTGCGGTAGGGTAGCAGATCGGTCGTTCGGGAGAGGCGGCGCATGCGTGAAATCTGGGGCCTCGTTCCCGCCGCCGGCCGCGCCACGCGGCTCGGTCGCCGGCGCGGACCTTCGAAGGAGATCCTGCCGCTCGGCGAAGGCAACGATGGCGCGCGCATCGCCTGTCAGGACCTGCTCGAGAACTTTCGCTTGGCCGGCGCACGGCACGTGCTCGTGCTCCTGCGCCAGGGCAAGTGGGACGTCGCGAAGCGGCTCGGCGACGGCGCCGAGTTCGGCGTCGACATCGCCTACCGCGTCCTCGCGCCGACCCGCGGTGTGCCGTTCACGCTCGCCGCCGCCGAGCCGTTCGTCGGCGAGCGCACGGTGGCGCTCGGCTTCCCCGACATCCTCGTCCAGCCGCGCGACCTGCTCGCCCGACTCGTCCGCCGGCATCAGAACGAGGGCGCCGACGTCTCGCTCGCGCTGGTGCCGTGCGACCGGCCGCACGCCGCCGACCTCGTCGAGACCGACGCGCGCGGCCGCGTCAAGCGGATCGAGATCAAGCCCGAGCGGACGCGCCTCAAGTGGAGCTGGATCCTCGCCGTCTGGACGCCGCGCTTCACCCGCTATCTCGGCCGCTGGTGCGCCGAGTTCAAGCCGCGCTCGGCGCGCCTCGGCCGCGAGCCGCAGGTCTCCGACGTCCTCGTCGCGGCGCTCGCGGACGGCCTCGACATCACGACGCTCGCCGTGCCCGAGGGCCGCATGCTCGACATCGGCACGCCCG
Source organism: Thermoanaerobaculia bacterium (assembly GCA_036397015.1). GTDB lineage: Bacteria > Acidobacteriota > Thermoanaerobaculia > Multivoradales > JAGPDF01 > JACTMI01. Next base: position 26,013 of record DASWJT010000096.1, on the reverse strand, counting down.
AGACGCTGGCGCGCGCCGCGAGCACCCCCCGCGGCGCGCCGCAGAGAGGGCGCGCTCAGAGGTAGCCGAGCGCGCGCAAGGTGGCTTCGAGCTCGGCGTCGATCTCGGTGGTCTCGCCCGGCGTCGCGCTGGCGTGGCGACTGACGGTGGCCTCGAGCTGGTGGAGCAGCCAGGAGCGGCGCAACGCCCGCTCGAGCGCGAGGTCGCGGCTCTCCGCCGGATCGCTGCCGAGCGAGTAGAGCTCGAACGGCTTCTTGCCGGCCGGCGGGTACCAGGCACCACGAAAGCGGATTAGCTTCCACTGCTCGCGCGCCACCGCGGCGAGCGAGGTTCCGGGCCGCTCGAGCCAGGCGAACGACGGCCGAATCGGCGCCGCGGCGCCGGCGGCCTCGGCGAGCAGGCTGCGGCCGGGAAGGCCGGCCGGGGCTTCGACCCCGGCGAGCTCGAGGAGGGTGGGAACGACGTCGATCTGGTCCACGGGTCCCGGCAGCACCGTGCCGCCGTGCGCGCCGCCCGGCAGGCGCAGGACGAAGGGGATGCGCAGCTGCTCCTCGTAGAGCGTGTTGCCGTGCTTCCAGCGGCCGTGCTCGTAGAACTCCTCGCCGTGGTCCGCGAGGAGCAGCAGCGCCGTCGAGGTCGCGAGGCCGCGGCGCTCGAGCTCGCGCAGGAGCGCGCCGAAGCTCGCGTCGTTCTGCGCGATCTCGGCGTCGTAGAGGGCCACCATGTGCCGCCGCCGCTCGAGCGAGGCCGCTGCGTCGAGTCGCTCGAGCGCACCCTGGCCGGCGCAGCAACCCAGCTCGAGGTCGGCATCGGGCGCGAGCCGCCGCCGGAACTCCTCCGCCGCCCAGTAGGGGTCGTGCGGATCGAGCGTGTGCACGACGAGCAGGAACGGCCGGCTGTCGTCGCGCCGAGCGAGCCATTCGAAGACCTGGGCGTTGATCGCCGCCGAGTCGACGGGGCGCCTGGCGCGGCCGCGGCGCTGCGTGACGTAGCGGTAGGTGCTCCAGCCCTGGTCGAAGCCGAACTTCGGCACGACGTGGGCGTTGGTGGTGAAGAACGCCGTCTCGTAGCCGGCGGCGGCGAGGCGCTCGGAGACGAGCTCCACCGTCTCCGGGACGCGCTCGCGGTCACGCTGCGCGCCGTGGGCGACGGGATAGAGGCCGGTGAGGATCGTCGCCACTGCCGGCCGCGTCCACGGCGCCTGCGCGCGGCCTTCGATCCAGCGCACTGCGCCCGCGGCGAAGCGGTCGATCTCGGGGGAGGTCGGCCGCGGGTAGCCGTAGGCGCCGAGGTGATCGGCGCGCAGCGTGTCGATGAGATAGATGATCAGGTTCGGCCGTGTGCCAGCGGGCGGCGGCGGCGGTCGAGTCGCCGTGCGCGCCGGCGCTTCCGCGCGCGGCGGCTGCAGGAGCCGGCCGCCGGTGAGCGTCGCCGCGCCCCCCTCGCCCTCGACGCGCAGCAGGACGCCGACGAGCTGGCGCGGCACCTGCTCGCGGGTCAGCGCCACGCCGCCGGCGCCGGCGGCGAGGCGGACGTCGCGCTCGTCGCTCTCGGAGCGAATGGTCAGACGCGCCGCCGCGCCCGTCGAGGCGGCGAGGTCGTCCCAGGCGAGCCAGACGTCGGCGGGCAGATCGAGCGTCCATTCGACCGCGGTCCGCGCCGGCAGCACGAGCTCGCCGCCGTCTGCTGACCAGCGCGGCCGGCGCGGCTCGCCCACCTCGCCGCCGTCCAGGCGCAGTCCGTCCCAGCCTGCCGCCCAGGGGTCTTCGCCGCCGCTCTCGTGATGGCGGGCGTAGCGCAGCTCGAGCAAGTTGGCGCCGACGCGGAAGAGATCTTCGGCGAGGGGTAGCTGCATCGTGCCCGCGCTCCTGGCGAGCAGCCGGCGGCCGGCCTCGCGGCCGTTCAGCCACACCGTCACTTCCTGCGGCGGGTCGTCGCGGAAGGGGAACGACCAGCCGCGCAGCCGGAGCTTGCGGTCGCGCGGCTCGACGACGTCGAAGAGCAGGCGCGAGCTCTCGCCGGCACCCCAGACGAAGCTGTCGCGCTCGTTGCGCTCGTCCGGCCCCCAGCCGGACCACAGGGCGTCGCGCGCCGAGGTCTCGCCGAAATCGAGCTCGCGCGTCTCGACGATCGCTCGCGCGCCCGAGCGCAGGTCGCCGAGACGGGTCTCGATGGCCCCCTCCGGCGGTGCGGCGGGGCGGCAGCCGGCGCCCGCGGCGGCGGCGAGAATCCAGGCGGCGCGCCGCCAGCGTCCGCCCGTCGTCACAGCGGCAGCGCCTCGCCCTCGCGCAGGCGGACGATCGGACAGCCGGCCCGCGGGGCCATCGAGGCGATCAGGCGCTCGAGCGCCTCTTCGTCGCGGCGAGGATGATGGTGCACCGGACAGAGCCTGCCGACGCGGGCCGCCCGGGCCAGCTCGGCGACGGCGCCGGCGGCCGAATGGCCGCTCGCGCCGACGTCGGTGGCAGCCGCCTCGGCGTCGTCGAGCCACACCTCGTGCAGCAGCGTGCCGACGCCGCGGACGAAGTCGATCGTCGCGAGGTCCAGCGTGGTGTCCGTGACGTAGGCGAGGGCGTCGCCGACGCGCACGCCGACCGATCCTCCCGGGTGCTTCTGCGCGCGCAGCGCGAGCGACAGACCGGCGATCTCGAGCCGCGAGCCCGAGTAGGGCGCCACCTCCACCGGAAGCGGCCAGCGGTGGAGCCGGACCGGGAAGAGCGGCGGCGCGAGCAGGCGGTCGAGGGCCTCGGTGCCGGCGGCCACCAGCGGCGCGACCGGCGCGTGGATGCGCACCGACAAGCCGGCCACGACGCCGGGCAGGAAGCTCAGCCCGACGACGTGATCGAGGTGGTAGTGGGTGAGCAGCACCTCGAGCGTCTCGACTCCGTGGAGATGGCGGGCGGGGCCGGCCTCGGCGAGCCGCGCGACGCCGCTGCCCGCGTCGAGCAGCAGGGCGACGCCCGGCGCCGCCACCAGGAAGGCCATCGTCTGCCGGCCGTGGCTGGGAAAGTAGCCATTGGTGCCGAGTGGCACGAGCGCGAGGTGCGGAGTCGTCACGTGGAGTCGGGAGGTCGCGCGGAGCAGCGCGGTGTCGCGCTGCGGATTGTAGCCGAGCCGCTCCCTGCCGGCGCATGGGCTCGCGGTGCGCTCGCCCCTGACGTAGAATCCGTACGGTCCGAGTCCTGTATCCTCGGGCTGGAGGTCGGACGTGGGCACGAGCCGGCAAGAAGAGATCACCCTGGCGCGCGATTGCGACGCGATCGTGATTCCGCACGGCTATCGCACCCATCTCGCCAAGGGGACGAAGCTGCGGCTGCTGCAGGAGCTCGGTGGCTCGGTGACGGTGACCGCCGAGTTCGGCGGCCTGTTCCGCATCGACCCCGAGCAGTTCGACGCCATCGGCCGCGACGTGCCCGGGGCGCCAGATCCGGCCACGGCGACGAGCCAGCCGCTCGACGAGCGGGTCTGGGAGGCGATGCGCACCTGCTTCGACCCCGAAATCCCGGTCAACATCGTCGAGCTCGGGCTGGTTTACGACTGCCGCGTCCTCGCTCCCGGCCCCGATGGGCGCCACGACGTCGAGGTGAAGATGACGCTCACCGCTCCCGGCTGCGGCATGGGCGACGTGCTCGCCCAGGATGTCGAGAGCAAGCTCGAGAAGCTGCCCGATGTCGCCGACGCCCGCGTCGAGATCGTCTTCGATCCGCCGTGGAACCAGAACATGATGAGCGAGGCGGCACGGCTCCAGCTCGGCTTCTTCTGACCGCCTCGTAACATTCGGCCCGCTTGCCTGTACTAGGAAGTGAGAGGCGAAAGCGTGGTCGAAGCCGTCCCCCAATTTCCCGACGTCCGGGTCGCCGTTCGCAGCTGCAACCGCTGGGCGGTCGCCGCCGCGATCCGCCAGGCGCTGCGCCGCGCCGGCAAAGAGCGCGCCGACATCGATCGCTTCCTGGCCGAGGCGCTTGCCGCCGAGGATCCCGAGCAGCTGCGCGAGGTCTGCGAGCGCTGGGTGCGCCTGCAGTCGAACTGAGCGCGATCCAGCGGGACCGACGTCCGGCGCTGCCGGTAGACTGCGGCGCATCGGCGCCCCGAACCCTCCTTCCGCCGCCGCGCTCGACGCTCCTCTGCCGCCCGGAGGGCGACGCCGCTTCGTCGACACTCCCGGCGCGCGGCTCCACGTCGTCGAGCTCGGCGCCGAGGACGCGCCGCCCGTCCTCCTGCTGCACGGCTTCCCCGAGTTCTGGTGGAGCTGGCGGCGGCAGCTTCCGGCTCTCGCCGCCGCCGGCTTCCGCGCTGTCGCGCCCGACTTGCGCGGCTACCACCTCTCGGCGAAGCCGCGCGGCGTCGGCGCCTACCGGATCGACCGGCTCGCGGAGGATCTCCGCGCCCTGCTCGACGAGCTCGGGCCGGCGCCGCAGCCGGTCGTCGCCCACGACTGGGGTGCGGCCGTCGCCTGGTGGGGAGCGCTGCTCTTCCCGGAGCGGTTCTCGCGGCTAGCCATCCTCAACGCGCCGCACCCGACGGTCTTCCGGCGCGCGCTGCGCAGCAATCGCGAGCAGCGCCGGCGGTCGCGCTACTTCTTCTACTTCCAGCTCCCCTGGCTCCCCGAGCGCAAGCTCGCTGCGGGCGGCTTCCGGAAGCTGCGCTCGATGTTCCGCCGCGCCAGCCGGCCCGGGACCTTCGCCGACTCGGAGCTCGACCGCTACGCCGCTGCGGCGGCGGTGCCCGGCGCCTTGACCGCCATGCTCAACTGGTATCGCGCGGCGTTGCGCCGCTCGCCTCCGCCGCCGCTCTCGCTCGTCGTCGAACCGCCGGTGCGGATCATCTGGGGCACGCGCGACGTCGCCCTGGGCGAGGAGCTCGTCGCGCCCTCGGCTCGGCTCTGCCGCCGCGCCGAGGTCTTCCGCCTCCCCGAGGCCGGCCACTGGGTGCAGCACGAGGAGCCGGAGCGGGTCAACCGCCTGCTGCTCGATTTCCTCGCCGCCTAGCCGCTACGATCGCCGCCCGATGCGACGCGTCCTCGTCACCGGCGCCCTCGGCCAGATCGGCTCCGAGCTCGTCCCGGCGCTGCGCGACCGGCACGGCGAGAGCGCCGTCGTCGCCTCCGACATCCGCGTGCCGGCGGCCGGCACCCTCGTCGAGGGGCCCTTCGAAGTGCTCGACGTCACCAACGCGCGGCAGCTGCAGGACCTGGTGCAGCGGCACGACGTCGGCACGATCTACCACCTCGCCTCGCTCCTCTCCGCCACCTCCGAGGAGCGCCCGCACGTCGCCTGGGACTTGAACCTCGGCGGCCTCTACAAGGTGCTCGAGGTGGCACGGCAGAATCGGAACGCCGTCTTCTTCCCCAGCTCGATCGCCGCCTTCGGCCCGTCGACGCCGAAGATGGCGACGCCGCAGGACACCATCCAGCGGCCGACGACGATCTACGGGGTCACCAAGGTCGCCGGCGAGCTGCTCGCCGACTACTTCGCGCGCCGCTTCGGCGTCGACGTGCGCGGCCTGCGCTTCCCCGGCATCGTCAGCCACGTGGCGCCGCCCGGCGGCGGCACCACCGACTACGCGGTGGCGATCTTCTACGACGCGCTGCGCCACGCGCGCTACGAGTGCTTCCTGCGCGCGGACACGCGCATGGACATGATGTACATGCCCGACGCCGTGCGCGCCGTGCTCGAGCTGATGGACGCCGACCCGGCGCAGCTCGTCCACCGCAACGCCTTCAACGTCACCGCCTGCTCGTTCTCTCCCGCCGAGCTCGCGGCGGAGATCCGCTCGCACCTCCCCGACTTCCGGATCACCTACGAGATCGACCCGGTGCGCCAGGCGATCGCCGACTCGTGGCCCCAGTCGCTCGACGACTCCGCCGCGCGCGAGGAGTGGGGCTGGCGCCCCGAGTTCGACCTCGCCGCGCTGACCGCCGACATGCTCGCCAAGCTGCGCCTCAAGCTGCGGCGGTAGAAGAAAACAGGATCTCAAACATGCCCACCGACAGATTCCTGCAGGCGCTGGCGACCGAGCTCGCCGCGCTCGACGCGCGCGGCAACCCGAAGCGCCACGAGGCGGTCATCACCGAGGTGATCCCGGCCGCGGGCGGCCTCGGCCCGCGCTACAAGCTCGCCGGCGAGGGAGAGAAGCCGTTCCTCAAGATGAACTCGAACAACTACCTGGGGCTGAACCTCCATCCCGAGGTGATCGAAGCCGAGGAAAAGGCGTCGCGCCAGTTCGGCGCCGGACCAGGCGCCGTGCGCTTCATCTCCGGCACTTACGCGCCGCACGTCGAGCTCGAGGCGGCGCTCGCGAGATTCCACCGCCGCGAGGCGGCGATGATTTTCTCCTCCGCCTACGCGACGATGATCGGCACCTTCCTGCCGCTGGTGACGAGCGAGACGGCGCTCGTCTCCGACGAGCTCAACCACAACTGCATCATCAACGCGATCCGGCTCGCCCGCCCGAAAGAGAAGCGCGTCTACCGTCACAATGACATGGCCGACTTCGCCGCCCAGCTCGGCGAGGTCGCCGGCTCCTGCCGGCGCGCGCTGGTGGTCACCGACGGCGTCTTCTCGATGCGCGGCGACCATGCGCCGCTCGACGAGCTGTTCCGCATCGCGCGCGAGCACGACGCCCGCTTCGCGGAGAACGTGGTGACGATCGTCGACGACTCGCACGGCGTCGGCGCCTACGGACACACGGGCCGCGGCAGCGAGGAGCAGCTCGGCGTCGCCGGCGGCGCGGATCTCCTCGTCGGCACGCTCGGCAAGGCCTTCGGCGTCAACGGCGGCTACGTCGTCGGCGCGCAGGCGCTCGTCGACTTCCTGCGCGAGACGGCGCCGATGTACATCTACTCGAATCCGATCACGCCCGCCGAGGCGGCGGCCGCGCTGCGCGCGGTCGAGATCGCCGACGGCCCCGAGGGCGCCGGGCGCATCGCCCACCTGCGGGCGATGACGAAGCGCTTCCGTGACGGCCTCGTCGCGCAGGGGCTCGAGACCCTGCCCGGCGAGCACCCGGTGGTGCCGCTGTTCGTGCGCGACACGCCGCGGACGGTGGCCCTGGTCAAGCACTTGCGGGCCCACAGCGTCCTCGCCACCGGCCTCAGCTTCCCGGTGGTGCCGAGAGGCGACGAGACGATCCGCTTCCAGCTCTCCACCGATCACACCGCGGCCGACGTCGACCTCGTGCTCGACCTCCTGTCGAGCTTCGACGGCGCGTCGAGCTAGAACCTCAGAACGCCGGGCCGAGCAGCACGGCGTTGGCGAAGAGGAGCTCGGTCGCCTCGGCGTAGCCGCGGAAGTTGGGATCCTCGGCGAAGGCGACGAGGCGGCCGTCGCCCACCGGCTGGTCGACGAGATACGCCTTGCGCGCCAGCTGCTCGGCGACGCCGGGCCAGACGAGGCCGCTCGCCACCACCCGCTCGCGCGCCGCGTAGATGCCGACGTTGCGTCCCTCGTCGAGCCGGATCGGCGTGAAGATCCGCCGCCCCTCCACCATCGCCTGGATCTCGCCGTCGGTGCCCGCCGCGAGCCAGTGCGTGAGGTCGAGCTCGATGCGCGCGATGGCGCCCGAGGTGACGTCGGGCCGCTCGCGCTCGGGCCGGATCGCGGTCTCGTAGTCGAACGGCCCGCCGCCCGCCGCGGCCGGCTCGCCGTCCTTCTTCTCGTCCTTCACCTCCGGCGCGCCCCCCTTGAGCTCGGTCGTCGTGGCGAGGAGCCCGCCGCGCCCCCGGGCCGCCCAGCGCGAGGCCTCGCCGAGCGTGACGAGCGTGCCGCCCGCGCTCATCCAGGCGCGCAGCCGCTCGCGCTCGCTCTCGTCGAGATGCTCCGAGTAGTCGCCGGCGGGCAGCACCACGGCGTCGTAGCGGTGGAGGTCGACGCGGCCGAGCGAGGCGGTGCGCACTGCGCTCACGCGCAGGCCGTAGCGGCGCTCGAGCACCCAGCGCGCCCACCCCGCCGACAGGCTCGACGCCGGCCGGTCCCAGGCGAGCAGCACGCGCGGCGCGCGCAGGGGGCGCATGCGGTTGCTGCCGAGCGAGATGCCGCCGTCGACCCAGCCCGACTCGATCGCCACCACCTCGGCGCCGTGGCGCGCCGCCACGGCGCCGAGCTGCGCGGCGAGGTCGGCGCCGTTCTCGCTGGCGCGGAAGAGCACCGTGCCAACGCCGAAGCGCCGCCCGCCGAGCGTCAGCGGCTCGCCGGCGACGCGCGCGACGAGGCCGCCGTCGAGCGCCTCGGCGACCGCCGCGGCCGCCGCCGCGCCCCACGGCACGAGGTAGCCGACACGCGCCGGCGCGAGCGCCGGCACGGGCGCCGATGGCGCGGCGGCGACCGGCTCGGCCCGCGCCGTGATCGCCGTCGCCGAGACGAGGCACTCGACGTCGTAGAGCAGCGGCAGGCTCCACGCCGTGACGTCGTAGATCTGATCCGCGAGGTGCTCCTTGCGCCGCCGCTCCTGCTCGGCGACGAAGTCGACGGCGATCGGCGTGTGGGCGGCGAGCAGGTTGTGCACGAGCCGGCCGGCGGGCTGCGCCGCGGAGACGAGGTAGGCGCCGGCGCTCACCGCGCGCGCGCCGACGCGCACGCTCTCGGCGGCGCGGCGCACCTCGACACCTTGCGAGGCGAGCAGGAGGGCGAGGCGCTCGGCGCGCGCCGGATCGGCGTCCGGCACGAGCACGTACTCGCGCACGGCGCCGCGCTCGCCCTCGGCGACGGCGCTCCGGCGGTAATCGAAGTAGTCGGCGAGGAGCGCCTCGCGATGGCGTGCCGCGGTCACCGCCGTGGTCATCGCCGCGGTCGCGTGTTGCACGACGCCGCGGCGGAAGCTGAGCAGCGACTCGTCGTCGCGGCGGTAGACGAGGCCGCGCGCCGAGGCCTGCTCGAAGGTCATGCCGATGGCGCCCTGGAAGAATGGCCAGCTCTCACCGTAGCCGGGGTAGAACGAGTCGTAGATCTCGCGCACGAAGTAGGGAAAGCCGCGCGCGTCGAAGCGCGCCGCGTTGGCGCGGCCGAAGGCCTCGAGCCAGCGCTTCTGGGCGGCCGAGAGGTGCGGATTGTCGGGCACCGCCGGCGGCGCGAAGAAGTAGCTCGAGTTGCCGCCCATCTCGTGCAGATCGACCGCCACGTGCGGGAACCACTCGAGCGCCAGCGCCACGCGGCCGCGCGTCTCCGGCTGGGTGAGCGCGAACCAGTCGCGGTTCATGTCGAACAGGTAGTGGTTCGACCGCCCGCCCGGCCACGGTTCGTCGTGCTCCGCCGCCGCCGGCTCGGGATCGGGCTCGGCGGCGCGGCCGAGCAGGTTCTGGTGGAGGAAGCGCGCCCGGCCGTCGGGGTTCTGCAGCGGATCGACGAGCACCAGCGACTCGGCGAGCACGAGATCGACCTCGGCGTCGCCGCGCGCCGCGAGCAGGTGGTGGGCGAGCGCCAGCGCCGCGTCGGGCGAGGAGATCTCGTTGCCGTGCACCGCGTGCGCGAGCCAGGTCACCACCGGCAGGCGAGCGAGCAGGGCGACGCGCTCCGCCGGCGCCAGGCCGCGCGGCTCGGCGAAGCGCACCAGGTCGGCCTTGACGCGCTCGATCTCCGCCATTCTCTCGGGCGAGCCGATCACCAGCAGGTGGAGCGGCCGGCCCTCCCAGCTGCGCGCGTACTCGATCAGGCGGGTGCGCTCCGGCGCCGCGCGGTGGAGCTCGCCGAGATAGAGCGCGATCCCCTCCGGCGAGGTGACGTCCTCGCCCGCGGCGTGGCCGACCACCGTGGCGAGCGTCGGGATCGCCGGATCGTGGACGGCGCCGGGCCAGAGCTCCTCCGCCGGCGGGAAATCGGCAGAGTCGGCGACGGCGGCGACGAGGACGAGCGCAGCGAGGGCGACGAATCGAGGCATGGCGAGAATCCTCCGCGGTCGGTCGTGCGAGCCTACGGCATCGGATCGCGCGGCGCCGCTCGTCGCCCGCTTGCCGATAAGATCGGCGCCATCTCGCTCGCCGCGGGTCGCATCACCCTCCGTCTCCGGGAGTCTCCACATGCCGAATCCCAACCCCCCCACTCTTCTCTCCGGAGGCCACAAGGGCGCCGAGGCCGAGTTCGGCCGCGCCGCCAAGCGTTGGGGGCTCGCCCAGACGACGTTCTCGTTCGAGGGTCACGACATGGAGTGGCCGGTGGGAGTGCGCGTGCTCTCGGCCGAGGAGCTCGCCCAGGGCGACGTGTCGATGGAGATCGTCTCGCAGCGGCTCGGCCGCACTTACCACCAGCCGGGCCGCATCCGCCGCGTCGTACAGTCGATCTTCCACATGGTCAACGACGCCTACCAGGTCTTCGTCGTCGGCTGGATCCAGCCCGACGACACGGTCAAGGGCGGCACCGGCTGGGCGGTCGAGCTCGCCAAGCTCTTCAACCGCGAGCTCTGGGTCTTCGACCAGGCCCGCCACGGCTGGTTCGCCTGGCGCGGCGGCCGCTGGGAGCCGGAGACGCCGACGATCGGCGACAAGCCGTTCTGCGGCACCGGCACCCGCAACCTGATCGAGGACGGCCAGGCCGCCATCGCCGAGCTCTTCCAGCGCTCCTGCGCCGACACCGCCGACTGAGGCGAGTCCCGCGCCGGCCGGCCGCTTCGCCGCACCGCGGCAGTTTTTGCCGCAGCTTGACGTAAGCGGGTCCCGGTGGGAGGCTTCGGGCATGTCCGCCGTCGCCTTCCCGCCGCTCCCCACCGTCCCCCGGCCCGCGCACCTGCGCCGCCTCCCCGAGCTGGCGCGGCGCGTCGCCGCGAGCTCGGGCGAGTCGATCGCGATCCGCTCGCCGTTCGACCTCGCGCCGATCGGCGAGGTGCCGCGCTCGACGCCCGCGGACGTTGCCCGCGCCGCCGCGCTCGCCCGCGCCGCGCAGCGCGAGTGGGCGACGCGCAGCTTCGCCGAGCGCGCGCGGATCTTCCTGCGCTTCCACGACGCGGTGCTCACCCGGCAGGAAGAGGTGCTCGACCTCGTCCAGCTCGAGAGCGGCAAGGCGCGCATGCACGCGCACGAGGAGGTCGGCGACGCCGCGATCGTGGCGCGCTACTACGGGCGGCAGGCCGAGAAGCTGCTCGCGCCGCGTGCGCACCAGGGCTTCGTGCCCGGTTTCACCGACGCCACCGAGTACCGGCACCCGAAGGGCGTCGTCGGCATCATCGCGCCGTGGAACTACCCCCTGTCGATGGGTGTCACCGACGCCATCCCCGCCCTCATGGCCGGCAACGCCGTGCTCGAGAAGCCCGACTCGCAGACGCCGTTCACGACGCTGTGGGCGCTCGACCTGCTCGTCGAGTGCGGACTGCCGGAGGCGCTCTACGCCGTCGTCTGCGGCCCCGGGCCCGAGCTCGGCCCGGCGCTGTTCGACGAGGTCGACTTCGTGCAGTTCACCGGCTCGACCGCGACCGGCCGCCACGTCGCGGCGGAGGCCGGCCGGCGGCTGGTCGGCTGCTCGCTCGAGCTCGGTGGCAAGAACCCGATGCTGGTGCTCGCCGACGCCGACCTCCGGCGCGCCGTCTTCGGCGCCGTGCGAGGCGCCTTCGCCTCGGCGGGACAGCTCTGCGTCTCGGTCGAGCGGCTCTACGTCCACCGTTCGCTCCACGACCGCTACCTCGCCGAGCTCGTCGCCGCGACGCGCGAGCTGCGCCTGGGCGTCGGTCTCGGCTGGAGCTACGAGATCGGGTCGCTCATTTCCGAGAAGCAGCTGACCAGCGTGCGCGCCCACGTCGCCGACGCCGTCTCGAAGGGCGCGCGGCTCGAGCACGGCGGCCGGCACCGCCCCGACGTCGGGCCGCTCGCGTTCGAGCCGACGATCCTCTCCGGCGTCACCGCCGAGATGGCGGTGGCCGCCGAGGAGACGTTCGGCCCCGTCGTCTCGATCTACCCGTTCGCGTCGAACCACGAGGCGATCGAGCGCGCCAACGACTCGCGCTACGGTTTGAATGCTTCCATCTGGTCGCGCGACACCGAGCTGGCGCGCCGCATGGCGACGCGCCTCGAGCACGGCACCGTCACGGTCAACGAGACCTACGTCGCGGGCTGGGGCTCGATCGAGGCGCCGATGGGCGGTTTCAAGGACTCCGGCCTCGGCCGGCGCCACGGAGCCGAGGGCATCCTCAAGTACACCGAGGCGCAGAGCGTCACGATCCAGCGCGGGCCGGCGATCACGCCGCCCAAGGGCGTGCCCGCCTCGGCGTTCGCGCGCTGGGTCACCGGCGCGCTCAGGACGGCGAGGCACCTGCCCGGCATTCGCTGATGCGCTCCGTCTTCTTGACCGGCTTCCCGGGCTTCCTCGGCAGCGAGCTCGTGCGACGGATCCTGGCGCGCGACGACTCGACCGCCGTCGTCTGCCTGGTGCAGGCGAAGTTCGCGGCGCTCGCCGGCGAACGCGCCGACGCGATCGAGGCCGAACGCAAGAGCTTCGCCGGGCGTCTCCGCCTGGTCGAGGGCGACATCACTCTCCCCGGCCTCGGCATCGATGCGGACCTGGCGCGGAGAGTCGACGAGGTCTTCCACCTCGCCGCCGCCTACGATCTGACGGTGAAGCGCGAGGTGGGGATGAGGGTCAACGTCGACGGCACCCGCCACGTGCTCGACTTCGCCGCGCGCGCGAAGCGGCTCGAGCGCTTCCAGTACGTCTCGACCTGCTACGTCTCCGGCCGCTGGCCCGGCATCTTCCGCGAGAGCGACCTCGAGAGAGGGCAGCGCTTCAACAACTTCTACGAGGAGACCAAGTACCTCGCCGAGGTCGAGGTGCGCCGCCGCCAGGAGGCCGGAATGCCGGTGACCACCTACCGGCCCGGCATCGTCGTCGGCGACTCGCGCTCCGGAGGGACCCAGAAGTACGACGGCCCCTACTTCGTCACCCGCTGGCTCTTGAAGCAGCCGAGCGTCGCCGTGCTGCCGGTGCCGCTCGGCGCCGGCGACTACCGCGTCAACCTGGTGCCGCGCGACTTCGTCGTCGGCGCGATCGACGCGCTCGCCGCCTGGCCGGGCGCGCGCGGCGTCACCTACCAGCTCGCCGACCCCGACCCGCCGACGATCGACGAGACGATCACGCTCATGGGCGAGGCCACCGGGCGCGCCATCGTGCGCACGCCGCTGCCGGTGGGCGTCGCCAAGGCGGCGATCGACTGGCTGCCGGGGGTCGAGCGCCTGATGGGCATCCCCTCGCCGGCGATCGACTATTTCGCGCACCCGACGTACTACGACACGACGAACGCGACGCGCGACCTCGCCGCGCTCGGCATCCGCTGCCCGCGCCTCGCCGACTACTTCCACCTCCTCGTCGACTTCCAGAAGCGCCACCCCGAGATCGGCTCCGCCGCGATGGTCTGACGCCGTGCGCGCCATGGTTCTCGACCGCGCCGGCTCGCCGCTCCGCCTCGCGGAGCTCGCGGACCCGCGGCCGGGGCCGGGCGAGGTCCTGCTGCGCGTCGGCGCCTGTGCCGTCTGCCGGACCGATCTCCACCTCGCGGACGGCGAGCTCGCGACGCCGCGGCTGCCGCTCGTCCTCGGCCACCAGATCGCCGGAACGGTGGTCGCCCGCGGCGACGGCGCCGCGCGCTTCGCCGTCGGCGAGCGCGTCGGCGTGCCGTGGCTCGGCGGCACCTGCGGCGAGTGCGAGTTCTGCCGCCGCGGCGAGGAGAACCTCTGCGATCGTCCGGTGTTCACCGGCTGCACCCGCGACGGCGGCTTCGCCGAGCTCACCACCGCGGACGAGCGATTCTGCTTCCGACTCCCCGACCGCTTTGCCGACGAGGCGGCGGCGCCGCTGCTCTGCGGCGGCCTCATCGGCTATCGCGCCCTGCGCCTCGCCGGTCCCCTTCGAGACACCTCGCGGATCGGCTTCTACGGCTTCGGCGCCGCGGCGCACCTGCTGGCGCAGGTGGTGGTGACCGCAGGCCGCGAGCTCCACGCCTTCACCCGGCCGGGCGACGTCGCGACTCAGGCGTTCGCGCGCCGCCTCGGTGCGACGTGGGCCGGCGGCTCGGACGAGCGGCCCCCCGTGCCGCTCGACGCCGCGCTCGTCTTCGCTCCGGTCGGCGCGCTGGTGCCGGCGGCGCTGCGCGCCGTGCGCAAGGGGGGCGTCGTCGTCTGCGCCGGCATCCACATGAGCGACATTCCTTCGTTCCCCTACGAGCTGCTCTGGGGCGAGCGCGTCGTGCGCTCGGTGGCCAACCTCACCCGCCGCGACGGCGAGGAGCTTCTCGCGCTCGCCGCGCGGCTCGCGCTGCGACCCGAGATCACGCGCTTCGCGCTCGCCGCCGCGAACGACGCCCTCGCCGCGCTGCGCGCGGGCCGGCTCGTGGGCTCGGCGGTCGTCGCGCCGTGAGCCGCCGAGGCGGCTAACATCCGCCCGTGCGCGCCGTCCGCTTTCATCGCGCCGGAGGCCCCGACGTCCTCCAGCTCGAGGAGATCCCGGCTCCCGAGCCGGCCGCCGGCGAGATCCGCGTCGCGGTCGAGTTCGCGGGCGTCAACTTCCTCGACGCCTACCTGCGCAGCGGCCTCTATCCTCCCGGAGCGCTGCCGGCGACCTGCGGCAAGGAGGGCGCTGGCCTCGTCGACGCGGTCGGCGCCGGCGTCTCCGGGATCGGAATCGGCGATCGCGTCGCCTTCTTCGACGCCGCCGGCGCCTACGCCGAGAACGTCGTCTTGCGCGCCGAGCGGGCGCTCGCCGTTCCCGCTGCCGTGTCGCTCGCGCACGCCGCGGCGCTGCCGATCCAAGGGATGACGGCCGACTACCTGGTGCGCACGATCGGGCGCGTCGCCGCCGGCGACGTCGTCCTGGTGCACGCCGTAGCGGGCGGCGTCGGCCTGCTGGCGACGCAGCTCGCCAAGCGCGCCGGCGCCACCGTGCTCGGCACCTGTTCGACCGCCGCCAAGGCCGCGCGCGCCCGCGCCGCCGGCTGCGACCTGCCGATTCTCTACACCGAGGTCGACTTCGCCGACGAGGTGCTGCGCGCGACCGGCGGCCGCGGCGCCGATCTCGTGCTCGATTCGGTCGGCTGCGCGACTCTCGCCGGCTCGGTGCGCGCCACGCGCGTGCGCGGCACGCTCGTCTGCTTCGGCCAGTCGAGCGGCATGATCGCGCCGTTCTCGCCGCGCCCGGTGCTCGGCAGCCGTACGCTGGTCTCGGCGTCGCTGTTCGACTACGCGCGCGATCGCGCCGAGCTCGCCGAGCGTTGGCAGCGAGTGGTCGATCTCGCCGCGGCCGGCGAGCTCGAGGTGACCATCGACCGCGTCCACCCGCTCGCCGAGGCCGCCGCCGCGCACCGCCGGCTCGAGGCGCGGGAGACGAGCGGCAAGCTGCTGCTCGCGGTCCGCTGAGCGCCGGCGACGCAGCGGGCCGCCGCCACGAGACCGATTCGCTAGACTCGCGGCCGCTTCCGGCGCGCGCTGGCCGCGCGCACGCCGCCGGGCGAGCGACCGATCTCCCCGTGACGACCGAGAGCCCCCCGCCCGCTCCCGAGAGGCCCGCCGACGGCGAGTGGGCGCTCGAGCATTTCGACGCCGATTCGCGCAACATGGTGCGCTTCCGGCTGGTCACTCTTCCCTGCCGCATCGGCCGCCGGAGCGGCGTCGAGCTCTCGCTGCTCTCGCCGTCGATCTCGAGCCTGCACGCCGAGATCCGCCGCGCCGACGGCCTGCTCGAGATCGCCGACCTCGGCAGCACCAACGGCACTTTCGTCAACCACCAGCGCGTCACCGCGCCGGTCGCCCTCGCTGTGGGCGACATCGTGCACTTCGCCTCGCTCGAATTCCGCCTGATTCGGCTCGCGGAGACGAGCGCGAGCCGCCAGATCGAGGCGCTCAGCACGATGTCGATCCAGGCCGACCTCGGCAACCTGCTCCGCGACGCGGAGAGCCTGAAGCGGATGATCGCCGAGCGCTCGGTGCGCGCCGTCTTCCAGCCCATCGTCGCGCTCGCGAGCGGCGAGCGAGTCGCCTGCGAGGCGCTCGGCCGCGGCCTCGCCGGCGGCGCGCCGGCGGCGCCGTTCGCGCTCTTCAAGATCGCGGCGGCGATCGGCTGCGAGCGCGAGCTGTCGTGCCTCTTCCGCGGAGTCGCTGTCGAATCCGCCCGCAGGGGCGGTCTGTCGCTGCCGCTCTTCGTCAACATCCACCCCGCGGAGCTCGCCGACGGCGAGCTCGTCGACGAGCTCGCCCGGCTGCGCGCCGAGCGGCCCGGCCTCGAGCTCGTGCTCGAATTGAGCGAGCACTTCGAGGCGCGCCCCGGGCAGCTGCGCGAGCTGCGCGCGGCCCTCGACGAGGCCGGCGTGCGCCTCGCCTACGACGACTTCGGCGCCGGCCTGGCGCGCATCAACGAGCTCGCCGAGGCGCCGGCGCACTTCCTCAAATTCGACGCCGCGCTCGTCGTCGGCCTCGACCGCGCCGGCGCCGCCAAGCGGCGGCTGGTCGGCGCGCTGGTCGCCGCCGCGCGCGATCTCGGCATGCGCACCGTGGCCGAGGGCGTCGAGCGCGAGGACGAGGCCGACGTCTGCCGCGCGCTCGGCTTCGAGCTCGGCCAGGGCTACCTCTTCGGCCGTCCCGAGCCGCTCGCCGGCGAATGACGGCGCACCGCGAGCCGCCGGGCGTCGCCGCGCTCCCGCCGGTGGAGAGCGCCGCGACGCCGCTCGCCGGCGGCGCCACCGTGCTCCTCGCCGGCCGCCTCGGCGCCCGCGGCCTCAGCTTCGCCGTCCAGCTCCTGCTCGCGCGCCTGCTCGGTCCGGCGGCCTTCGGCCTCTTCGCCATCGGCTGGACGCTGTTCCAAGTGCTCGGACTGCTGGCCACCGCCGGGCTCGAGCACGGCGTGACGCGCTACGCGGCGCCGCTCCGGCGCGAGCCGCGCCGCTTCCTCGGCGTCGCCGGCCTCGGCCTCGAGCTCGCCGGCGCCGGCGGCGCCGTCGGCATGGCGGTCGTCCTCGCCGCCGCGTCGTGGCTCGCCGAAACGGTCTTCCACCAGCCCCAGGTCGCGCCCGTCCTGCGCGTCTTCGCCTGCGGCCTCCTCTTCGCGCCGGCGCTCAAGGTCGCCGCCGCCGCCTGCCGCGCCGCGCTCGCCATGAGCCGCAGCGTCCTCGCCGAGGACCTGGCGCAGCCCACCGTGCAGCTCGCGCTCGTCCTCGCCTTCCACCTGCTCGGCTGGGGCGTCCTCGGCGCCGCGCTCGCCTCGGTCGCGTCGTTCGCCGCTGCGCTCGTCGTCGCCGCCCTCGCCCTGCGCGGCTGGGCCCGCGGCGCGGCCCCTATCGAGCGCCCGTCGCGCGAGCTCGGCGCGCGCGAGCTGCTCGCCTTCTCGCTGCCCGTCAGCCTCGCCGGCGTGCTCTCGCCGGCGGGCCTGTGGATCGACCGCCTGCTCGTGGCGCGCTACCTCTCCGCCGAAGCGACGGGCGTCTATCAGAGCTCGGCGCAGGTGGCCTTCCTGTTCGTCCTCGTCCTCACCGCGATCAATCACGTCGTCGCGCCGCTCGTCGCCGACGGTCTCCGGCGCGGCGCGCGCGAAGTCGTGCAGGAGACCTATCGCGTGGCGACGAAATGGGGCGTCTACGCCTGCCTGCCGGCGTTCCTCGTGCTCGCTTGGGAGCCGCGCCTGGTGCTGACGACGCTCTACGACGAGCGCTACGCGGCCGGCGCCGTGCCGCTCGTCGTGCTCACCCTCGGCCAGATGTTCAATCTCGCCACCGGCGCGGTCGGCCTCGTGCTGATCATGAGCGGCCGGCAGCGAGCGTGGCTCGTTTTGTGCGCGTTCGGCCTGGCGGTGCAGGTCGTCGGCGGCGTGACGCTGATTCCGCGCTGGGGACTCGCCGGCGCGGCGGCGGCGACGACCGCCTCGCTGGTGGTGCTCTTCGGCAGCGGCCTCGTGCTGCTGCGCCGCGGGGAGGGCCTCTGGCCGTGGGATCGGCGAGCGCTCAAGGGCGTCGCCGCGGGCCTCGTCGCCGCGGCCGCCCTGTGGGCCGCCGGCGAGCTCGCCATCGCCGCGCCGTGGCTGCGGCTCGCGGTGTCCTTCGCGGCCGCCCAGGGCGGCTTTCTCGCCACCCTGGCCCTGCTCGGCTTCGACGGCGAGGACCGCGAGCTCCTCGCGGCGCTGCGCCGGCGGGCGCGCCCCGCGGCGTGAGCCGGGCGCGGCCTCAGAGCCGGTAGCCGTAGCGCATGAGCAGCGGCCAAGTCAGCGCGGTCACCAGCAGGTGGTGCCGGCGGCTCAGCCGCGCGCGCCACGCTTCGTCGTGGCGCAGCGCCACCGTTCCGGTCTTGAAGCGCGAGGGGTTGCCCGCCAACGAGTGATTCGTGCGCATCTCGACCTCCGCCGGCCCGCGGAACGGCAGCGCGGCCGGCGCCTCGCCGAGCGCCAGGCGCGCGACCTCGCCGACCACCCGGCGCGGCTCGGCGACGAAGTCCTCGTAGCGCAGCCGCAGGTAGCCGCCCGGCCACCGCCGCCACAGCAGCTCGGCGGCCACGTTCCATTTCAGCCACAGCCGCGAGCTGCGGATCGCCGACATCTGCGTCATCAGCATCGGCTCGTCGCCCGACGGGTCGTAGACCATCTGCTTCGACCAGGCGTAAGCCGAGGCGCGCGCGTCGCGCAGCACGTGCACGGCGGCAAACTCGAACCCGGGAAGCGACTCGACGAGGTAGCCCCACGCCGGCGACTTCGACGAATCGACGATCGCCCGGCAGCCGGTGATCCGGTGGATGGCGCGGTAGAGCCGCGCCATCGCCGCAACGTAGGGTGCGAGCTCGGTCTGCTCGGCCGCGGCGCGCCCGCGGGCGCGGCTCGCGAGCGCCGCGAGCGGCGTGAAGCGCTCGCGAATCTCGGCGAGCCGCCGCGGATCGACCGGATCGCCGTCGGCGTCGAACGCCGCCATCACCTCGCGCCAGAGCGGGCAGCGCGAGAACGACTCGCCGCAGGCGCACAGACGATCGTCGACGAGCGAGCGGTCCCAGACGTAGTGGATCTCGCCAGCGGTGAAGACGCCGTCGATCTGGTCGAGGATGTTGTCGAGCAGCGTCGAGCCGGAGCGGCCGAGCCCGGTCAGGTAGAGAATGCGGGGAGGAGCGCTGGTCATGGCGGCGCGGGCGCCGGGGGCGGCGCGCCGGGCGCCGACGAGCGAAAGCGAAGTATAGCAACGGCAGCCGTCGCCGGCTCGTGCGCGCTTGACGACGATCGATGCACGCGACAGACTTCCGCCTCGGCTTGGCGCCTCCGGGAACGCTCGAGCCGACCCCGTCCTCCCGACGCTGCACGCTCTCGGCGCGTTTCGCGCCTCCCTCTTGCGGAGAATTCCTCATGCCGAATCGCCTCGTCGCGCCCCACGGTGGCCGGCTCGTCGATCTGCTCGCCGCGCCCGAGCGCGCCGCCGAGCTCAAGAAGCTCTCCCGCGACCTGCCGTCGTGGGATCTCACCCCGCGCCAGATCTGCGACCTCGAGATGCTGCTCTCGGGGGCGTTCTCGCCGCTCGTCGGTTTCATGACGCGGGCCGACGCCGACTCCGTGACGAGCTCGATGCGGCTCGCGAACGGTGTGCTGTGGCCGATCCCGATCACCCTCGACGTCACCGCGAAGGTGGCCGAGTCCCTCACCGTCGGCGGTCGACTGGCGCTGCGCGATCCGGAGGGGCTGCTGCTCGCGCTGCTCGAAGTCGAAGAGATCTGGGAGCACGACCGCGAGCGCGAGGCCGCGGCCGTCTACGGCACGCTCGACCGCGCCCACCCCGGCGTCGCGCACCTGTTCGAACGCTCCAACAACTGGGCGGTCAGCGGCCGCGTCGAGGGCCTGCGCCTGCCCCCTCACTACGACTTCGTCGAGCTGCGCGAAACGCCGGCCGAGGTGCGTGCCGATCTCGCCCGGCTCGGCTGGCGCCGAGTGGTGGCCTTCCAGACGCGCAATCCGATGCACCGCGCGCACTTCGAGCTCACCTTTCGCGCCGCCCGCGACAGCGGCTCGAGCCTGCTCGTCCATCCGGTCGTCGGCATGACCAAGCCGGGCGACCTCGACCACTACACGCGCGTGCGCTGCTACCAGGCGCTGATGCACCGCTACCCGCACGGAACGGCGAAGCTGTCGCTGCTGCCGCTCGCCATGCGCATGGCGGGTCCGCGCGAGGCGCTGCTGCACGCCATCGTGCGCAAGAACTACGGCTGCACCCACTTCATCGTCGGCCGCGACCACGCCGGCCCCGGCGTCGACAGCGCGGGCAAGCCGTTCTACGGCCCCTACGACGCCCAGAACCTGCTGCGCGAGCACGCCGCCGAGCTCGGCGTCGAGATGGTGCCGTTCCGCAACGTCGTCTACGTCGAGGATCTCGGCCGGCACGTCCCCGAGGACGAGGTGCCCGCGGGCGCGCGCACCCTCGACCTCTCCGGCACCGAGCTCCGGCGGCGCCTCGCCCACGGCCAGGAGGTCCCCGGCTGGTTCACCTTCCCGGAGGTGGCCGCCGAGCTCGCCCGCTCGCACCCGCCGCGCCACGAGCAGGGCTTCACCATCTTCTTCACCGGCCTCTCCGGCTCCGGCAAGTCGACCCTCGCCCGCATCCTGCAGGTCAAGCTGCTCGAGATGGGCGGCCGGCCGCTGACGCTGCTCGACGGCGACATCGTGCGCAAGAACCTCTCCTCCGAGCTCGGCTTCTCGAAAGCGCACCGCGACCTGAACATCCGGCGCATCGGCTTCGTCGCCGCCGAGATCACCAAGAACGGCGGCATCGCCATCTGCGCCCCGATCGCACCCTACGCGAGCGTGCGGCGCGAGCTGCGCGAGCTGATCACGCCGCTCGGCGGCTTCTTCCTCGTCCACCTCGACACGCCGATCGAGATCTGCGAGGAACGCGACGTCAAGGGCCTCTACGCCAAGGCGCGCGCCGGCATCTTGAAGGAGTTCACCGGCGTCTCCGACCCCTACGAGGCGCCCACCGACGCCGAGGTGGTCATCGACACCTCCCAGCGCAGCCCCGAGGAGGCGGTGCAGGAGATCCTCCTCGTCGTCGAGCGCGCCGGCTTCCTCGGCCCCGACCGCAGCGCCTGACGGCGAGCGGCTTCATGCCGCAGAGCGGCGCTCGACCTCTGCCGCAAGGCGGCATAAAGTAAGGTCGCTGGTGCATCGATGACGAGCCCGCTCGAATTCCGCCGCGATCTGCTCGCGCGCTACCCCGACGTCGTCACGCCCGCGGCGCGCGACGCCCTCGCGGCGCTCGCCCCGCTCGACGACCTGCGGCGCGAGCGCATGGCCGAGCGCACGGCGCGCCGTCTCGAGCGCTGCCGCGAGCGGCGGCGGCTCGCGTTCCTCGACCCCGAGTCGACGATCCCCGGCACCGCGCTCCGCGTCGGCGACGCGCGCGCGGGCCGCTTCGTCGGCAGCGAGATCCCAGCCGACCTCGAGCGGCAGTGGATCCAGGGCACCGGACCGGCGACCAAGCCGCGCTCGACGACTGCCGCGGGGCTGCGCAACGTCGCTTACGCGCTCCTCTCCGGCGCCGACGGCTGGATGTTCGACGGCGAGGACGCCTTGGGCCAGGTCGACACCATGTCGCTCGACAACCAGCGCAACTTGCAGCTGGCGATCGCCGGCGACCCGCTCTTCCTCGCCGTCGCCGAGGCGGTCGCGGGCGAAATGAACGAGTGGGCGCGCGGCTTTCTCGGCCGCGAGATCGTCGCCGACTGGCGGGAGCAGCTTCGCTTCACGACCCGCATCTTCCGCGCCCGCGGCCTGCACCTCGACGACCGCCACGTGCGGCGCGCCGGCGGCAGCGGCTTCTCGGCCTCGATCGTCGACCTCTGTCTCTACGTCGTCAGCAACCACGAGCGGCTGCGCGCCGAGGGGCGCTCGGTGGTCCTCTACCTGCCCAAGATCCAGACCGCCGGCGAAGCGGCGTGCTGGAACGATCTCCTCCTCGCGCTCGAGGACCATCTCGGTCTCGAGCCGGGGACGATCAAGGCCTACGTCCTGGTCGAGCAGGTCGAAGCGGCGTTCCAGCTCATGGAGATCCGCGCCGCCCTCGGCCGCCACTTCGTCGGCTTCAATACCGGCCGCTGGGACTACATCAACTCGGTCTCCGACGCGATGGCATGGGACCGGGAGTTCGTCAACCCCAACATCGACGCGATCACCATGACCTACGGCTACATGCGCCAATACGAGGACCGCGTGCGCCGGGCGGTCAACACGCCGGATGCGAACGGCGGCTTCGCCCTCTGGCAGGGCGGCATGGAGCCGAACATCCCGGTCGGCTCCGCGGCCGGTGTCGCGGCGAGCATGAAGAAGGCGGTCGCCGGCGCCGAGCGCGAGCAGCGCGAGGGGGCGAGCGGCAAGTGGGTGGCGCACTGGAAGATGGTGCACATCGTGCGGCCGGTGTGGGAGCGGGCGGGCGAGGCGAACCAGCTCGGCCGCGAGTTCCCGCGCCTCACTCACGCCGCCGCCGACGCCGCCGGCCTGACCCTCCTCGAGCCGGCTCCGCGCACCGTGCGCGGGGCGCGAGATCTCCTCTCGGTGGCGCTGCAGTACGGCAACGCCTTCGGCCGCGGCTTCCAGGCGGCGGCCCTGAAGCCTGCGGACTTCTTCGGCGACGACGGCGTGCTCTACCTGATGGAGGACATGGCGACTGGCGAGATCCGCCTGTCGATCCTCTGGGAGTGGCTGCACAAGGGGGCGCGCATGACCGCTGCCGACGCCGAGACCGGCGTCGGAGAGGGCGACCTCTTTACCGGCGAGCTCTTCGACCGCCTGCTCGCCGAGGAGCACGCCAAGCTCCTCGCGGCGCGCAACCGCGACGTGCACGACGACTCCAAGCAGACGACGCTGCCGATCGCGCGCGAGATCGCCGCCGCGTACGTCACCCACGAGACGAAGCCGCCGTGGTACATCGACCTCCTGAACCTCAACCTGAACCTCGACGACCTCGACGCCGCTCGCGAGCGCATCGCCCGTTTTCTCGCCGCGTTCGACCGCGACGGCACGCGCATCACCGAGAACCTCGACTTCGACCCCGCCCCGCCGGCAGAGGACGATCCCAGATGAGCGCCTTCGACGACACCGTCGCCGCGATCGAGCAGTGGTTCGCGCGTCCGCGCTTCGCGCACACGACGCGGCTCTACACCGCCCGCCAGGTCGCCGCCCAGCGCGGCACGATCGCCGTCGACTTTCCCGTCGCCCGCGACGCCGCCGCCGGCTTCTACGACCGCCTGCGCGATCTCTTCGCCGAGCGCCGGTCGATCACCACCTTCGGCCCCTACTCCCCCGGCCAAGCGGTGGCGATGAAGCGGCTCGGCATCCAAGCCATCTACCTCGGCGGTTGGGCGACCTCGGCCAAGGGCTCGACGGCCGAGGACCCCGGCCCCGACCTCGCCAGCTACCCGCTCTCGCAAGTGCCCGACGAGGCGGCGGTGCTGGTGCGCGCGCTCCTCGCCGCCGATCGCAACCAGGAGTTCCAGCGCTCGCGGATGAGCGACGAGCAGCTCGCCCAGGCGACGCGGCACGACTACCGGCCGTGGATCATCGCCGACGCCGACACCGGCCACGGCGGCGACCCGCACGTCCGCAACCTGGTGCGCCGCTTCGTCGAGGCGGGCGTGCCCGGCTGCCACATCGAGGACCAGCGGCCGGGCACCAAGAAGTGCGGCCACCAGGGCGGCAAAGTGCTGGTGCCGTGCGACGAGCAGATCAAGCGGCTGAACGCGGCGCGTTTCCAGCTCGATTGTATGGGCGTCGCCGGCATCCTCGTCGCGCGCACCGACGCCGAGGCGGCGACGCTCCTCGACGGCCGCGGCGACGAGCGCGACCAGCCGTTCCTGCTCGGTGCGACGAACCTCGCCGTGCCGAGCTACAAGGCCTGCTTCCTGGCCCTCGTCAAGCGCTTCCACGACGCCGGCGTCACCGCCTTGAACGGCCACCTGCTCTACGCGCTCGCGGCCGAGGAGCACGCCGCCGCCGCCGCCTGGCTGGTGCGCACCGGCCTCGCCAAGCTCGCCGACGAGGCCGCGACCGGGCTCGCCGGCGACGACGGCCGGCGCCTCGACGCCGCCTTCGACGCCGTCGAGTCGCGTCTCGTCGAGCGCTGGGAGGCGGAGTCCGGCCTCGAGACTTACGCCGAAGCGGTGGCCGAGGTTCTCGCCTTCCGCGCCGGTGAGGGCGAGCCGCTCGCCATGTCGGTCGACGCCTGGCGCGAGTACGCCGCGACCGCCTCCCTCTACGCCGCGCGCGAGAAGGCGCGCTCGCTCGGCATCCAGGTGGTCTGGGATTGCGAGCACGCCAAGACGCCCGAGGGCTACTACCAGGTGCGCGGCGGCGTTCCCTACGCCGTCGCCAAGTCGCTCGCCGTCGCGCCCTTCGCCGACCTCCTGTGGATGGAGACGAAGACCGCCGACCTCGGCGAGGCGAAACAGTTCGCCGACGCCGTTCACGCCCGCTTCCCCGAAAAGATGCTCGCCTACAACCTCTCGCCGTCGTTCAACTGGGACTCGACCGGCATGAGTGACGACGAGATGCGTCGCTTCCCCGCCGAGCTCGGCAAGATGGGCTTCGTCTTCAACTTCATCACCTACGGCGGCCACCAAGTCGACGGCGTCGCCGGCGAGGAGTTCGCCACCGCGCTGCAGCAGGACGGCATGCTCGCCCTCGCCCGCTTGCAGCGCAAGATCCGTCTCGTCGAGTCGCCCTACCGCACGCCGCAGACCCTGGTCGGCGGGCCGCGCGCCGACGCCGCGCTCGCCGCCTCGTCCGGCCGCACGGCGACGACCAAGGCGATGGGCAAGGGCTCGACGCAGCACCAGCACCTGGTGCAGACCGAAGTGCCGAAGAAGCTGCTCGAGGAGTGGCTCGGGATGTGGGCCGAGCACTACCGGCTCGGCGACGAGCTGCGGGTGGACCTCAAGCCGCAGCGCGCCGGCTCGGAGCTGCTCGAGCTCGCGATCCGCGCCGACGGCGGCCCGGAGGACGCCAAGCTCGCCAACGTCGTCTTCGCCCCGATCCACGATCGCCGGGAAAAGAGCATCTTGTCGGTGCGCGATCAGAACACCTTCGCCGAACCACTGCGCAAGAAGCGGCTGATGGACCTCGTCCACCTGTGGCTGATCCACCGCTACAAGATCGACTCGGTGCACTATGTCAGCCCGACCGAGGACAACCAGTACCAGACCGCGAAGATGAAGTCGCACGGCCTCTTCCGCGAGGTCACCACCGAAGTCGGCCAGATCATCGTCGCCGAAGTCGAGCCCGCCCGCATCGCGGAGCTCCTCGCTCCCGACCGCGAAGCGCTCGGCAAGCTCATCCGCAAGGAGAGCTGAGCGGCGGCGCGTCGGCCGTTCGAACGGCCGACACCGCGCGCCAGCTCGCGGATCGAGCGCGAGCGGCTCGCGATAGTCTCGGCCGCCAGTCCCCTCGAGCCGACCCGTGACGATCACCCCCGGCACCCGCCTCGGTCCCTACGAGATCACCGCCAAGCTCGGTGAGGGCGGGATGGGCGAGGTCTATCGCGCCACCGACACCAAGCTGAAGCGAGACGTCGCCATCAAAGTCCTACCGGCGGCATTCACCGAGGACAGGGAGCGGCTCGCGAGATTCGAGCGCGAGGCGCAGCTCCTGGCGCAGCTTCACCACCCGAACATCGCCTCCATCTTCGGCCTCGAGGAGAGCGACGGGACGAAAGCTCTCGTCATGGAGCTCGTCGAAGGCCCGACTCTGGCGGAACGCCTGGAGCAAGGGCCTTTACCCTTCAATGAAAGCCTTTCCGTCTCTTTACAGATCGCTCAGGCGCTCGAAGAAGCGCACGAGAAGGGCATCGTCCACCGAGACCTCAAACCTCAAAACATCAAAGCTTCCCTAGAAGGGAAAGTCAAAGTCCTCGACTTCGGGCTGGCGAAGGCGATGGATCCGGCGGTGGGCTCGGCGGCGTCGGCGGCGGACATGGCACGCTCGCCGACGCTGATGCAGTCGCCGACGCTGACGGCAGTGCACGGAACTCAGCTCGGCGTGATCTTGGGTACGGCGGCCTACATGGCGCCGGAGCAGGCGCGCGGCATGACGGTCGACAAGCGCGCGGATATCT
>DASWJT010000095.1:0-1887 GCA_036397015.1 Thermoanaerobaculia bacterium | reverse complement strand
AGCCCGCGCAGCGCCTCGACGAGCGCGAGCTCGCCGCGGTCGAAGTCGCGGAAGGTCGCGTAGCCGGCGAGGAGCTCCGCGCGCAGCGCCTCGCTCTCGCGGTCGCGCCCGGGCAGCGCCAGCCAGAGATCCTGCACCGCGGGCCCGATGCGGCAGTCGTCGAAGTCGACGAGCAGGAGCTCGCCGTCGCGCTCGAGCACGTTGCCGAGGTGGAGGTCGCCGTGCAGGCGCAGCAACGGCATACCCACGAGGCGGCGGTCGGCGACGGCGGCCAGTCCGCGCGCCGCCGCGAGCCAGCGGCCGCGCAGGCGAGCGGGCACCAGATCCGAGCGCTCGACGTGGACGAGCTCCGGCAGCACGTAGTCGGCGCCGGTCAAGCGGGCACGGTCGGCGTCGGGACGGCGAGCGCCGACGACGTGGAGTCGCCCGACGAGCTGCCCCAGCCGGCGCGCCGTCGCCGGCACGAGCTCGTCGGGGGCGCGCCCGCCGCGGCGATCGAAGAGCGCAAAGAAGATGCCCGCGATCTCGCCCAGCGTGCCGCCGCCGGGAAGCGCGCGCGCCGGCACCACCGGAATCTCCTCGGCAGCAAGCTCGGCGAGGAAGGCGTGCTCGGCCTCGATCTCGGCGCGGCGCCAACGTCCGGGGCGGTAGAACTTGGCCACCACCCGGCTGCGGTCGGCGAGCTCGACCTCGTAGACGCGGTTTTCGAACGAGTTGAGCGGGTAGCAGACCGGCCGCACGGGCGTCCCGCCGGCCTCCACCGCCTCGAGCACCCGCTCGGGCGTCAGATTCACGAACAGATCGGTGAGATCGCTTCCGCGCGCCGCCGTCACGCGCCGGAGAATGACAGAGCCGCGGCCGCCGGGCGAGCCGGTCAGGCCGGCCGCGCGGCGAGGACGAGGAGCGTCATGTCGTCGACCGGCGGCTGGCTGCCGCCCCACGCCCGCGCCGACTCTCGCAGGCCGGCGACGATCCTCGCGGCATCGTCGCCGCGGCACGCCAGCTCGCCGAAGCGCGCCCGCAGTCGCTCGTAGCCGAACGGCTCGCCGTCGTGGTTGGGCAGCTCGGGCAGACCGTCCGAGAGCAGCAGCAGCACGTCTCCGGCGCCGAGTGCGAAGCGCGACTCGGAGTACGGGAAATCGGGCCGAGCTCCGAGCGGGGTGCCGGGCAAGGCGATCTCGTCGACGTGGCCGTCGACAGCGCGATAGTGGAGCAATGGCGGCATGCCCGCCGCCGAGAGCACCACCTGGCGCCGCTCGACGCGCGCCACCGAGAGCGCCATGGCGCGCCGCACCAGCCCCATGCGATGGATCGCCGCGTTGGCCGAGGTCAGGAATTCGGCTGGCGGCTGCGCCGCGGCGGTCGCCGCGAACAGGCTCTTCACCGCCGTGACCATGGTGCCGGCGGCGGCGCCGTGGCCGGTGGCGTCGCCGATGGCGACGACCAGCGCGCCATCTGGACCGATCTGGAAGTCGTAGTAGTCGCCTCCCACCTCGGTCGCCGTCGTCATTTCGACGGCGAGGTCGAGGTCGGGCAGCTGCGGCAGCTCGCGCGGCAGCAGCGCGAGCTGGAACTGCCTCGCCTCCTCGAGCTCGCGTCCGCGCCGCTCGTTCTCGGCGGCGAGCAGGCGCCGGGCGATCTCGTCCTCCTTGCGCCGGCGCTCCTCGGCGAGGAGCTGGTCGCGGTGCGCGGCGATCTGCGCCGCCATGCGATTGAACGCCGCACCGAGCTTGCCGATCTCGTCGCGGCGGCGCACCTCGACCCGCGCCGCGAGGTCGCCGGCGGCGATCGCGTCGGCGCCGCGCTCGAGCTGGCGGACGTCGCGCACCAGCGAGCCGGTGAGCGGGAAGAAGCCGACCAGGGTCAGTGCCACGAGGCCCGCTCCGA
>DASWJT010000094.1:0-1545 GCA_036397015.1 Thermoanaerobaculia bacterium | reverse complement strand
CACGGCAAGCCGGTCGAGATCCAGGCGCTGTGGATCAACGCCCTGCGCGTCATGGCGGCGCTCCACGCCCGCTTCGGGCGGCCGACGCGCGCGCGCGTCCTCGACCGGCTGGCCGACGCCGCGGCGGCGCGCTTCGAGGAGCTGTTCTGGAACGAGGAGGCGCAGGCGCTCTTCGACGTCGTCGACGGCGATGCCCGAGATGCCTCGCTGCGCCCCAACCAGCTCTACGCGCTCGCCCTGCCCTGGCCCTCGCTCGCGCCCGACAAGGCGCGCGCCGTGCTCGCGACCGTCGAGCGCGAGCTCGTCACGCCGCTCGGCCTGCGCTCGCTCGCGCCGGAGGAGGCGGCCTACGTCGGCCGCTACGAGGGGGGCCCGGAGGCGCGCGACGCGGCGTACCACCAGGGGACGGTGTGGCCGTTCCTCGTCGGGATCTACGTCTGCGCGCTGTTGCGCTACCGCGGCGCGGCGGGCGTCGCCGCGGCGCGCGAGGCGTTCGCCGCGCTCGCCGCGAACCTCGCCGAGGCGGGGCTCGGCAGCGTCTCGGAGATCGCCGACGCCGACTCTCCGCACGCGCCGCGCGGCGCGATCGCCCAGGCGTGGAGCGTCGCCGAGCTGCTGCGCGCCTGGCGCGCCGTCGAGCTCGAAGGGGCGCCGTGAGCGGCGTGCACTGGCGCGAGGCGGCGATCGACGGGCTGCTCCTCGGTGCCTTCATGGTTTCGGCGGGGGCGTTCGGCACGCTGCTCTACTCGCCGGCGTCGCCGTTCGCCGCCGGGCCGCCGCTGGCGCGCGACCTCGGCATGGGGCTGGCGATGGGCCTGACTGCGGCGGCGATCTTCTACTCGCGGGCCGGACAGCGCTCGGGGGCGCACCTGAACCCCGCGGTGACGCTCGCTTTCCTGCGTCTGGGCAAGATCGCGCCGCGCGACGCCGTCGCCTACTGGGTGGCGCAGCCGGTGGGCGGCGCGCTCGGCGTCGTCGCGGTCGGCGCGCTCCTCGGCGAATCGTTCACCGCGCCGCCGGTCGCTTCGGTGGCGACGCTGCCGGGCCGCTGGGGAGCGGGCGCCGCGTTCGCCGCCGAGCTCGTCATGACCTTCGCCCTCTTCTCGGTCGTCCTCGCCCTCTCGAACGACCGGCGCCGCATGCGCTGGACGGGCGCCGCGGCAGCGACGCTCGTCGGCCTCTTCGTCGCCTTCGAGTACCCGCTCTCGGGGATGAGCCTGAATCCGGCGCGCACGTTCGCTTCGGCGCTCCCGTCGGGGAGGTGGAGCGGATTCTGGATCTATCTCCTCGCGCCGGCGCTCGGCATGCTCGCCGCGGCCGAGCTCTTCGTCCGCCGCCGCGGCGTCGCCGCGGTGCTCTGCGCCAAGCTCCACCACACCGAGCGGCACGAGTGCATCTTCCGCTGCGGCTTCTGCCGACACGCCGGCGGCGCGCCCGGCATCGAAGGCGCGACCTCGGGAGAGTCGGCATGAGCGGGAATCACTACGACGTCGTCATCGTCGGTAGCGGCGCCGGCGGCGGCACCCTGGCCTGGAAGCTGGCGCC
>DASWJT010000093.1:0-14341 GCA_036397015.1 Thermoanaerobaculia bacterium | reverse complement strand
CGACTACCCCCTGCCGCCGGGGGAGAGCGCCGACTCCTACCTGCGCCAGGTGACCTGGAACGGCGCCCGCGCCCGCTTCCGGCCGCTCACCGCCAGGGCGCAGGCGCAGCTCGAGAAGGAGCTCGCGCTGATCGCCAAGCTCGAGCTGGCGGGCTACTTCCTCATCGTCTGGGACATCGTCGAGTTCTGCCGGCGCGAGGGGATCCTGGCGCAGGGACGCGGCTCGGCCGCCAACAGCGCCGTCTGCTACGCGCTGGCGATCACCGCCGTCGACCCGGTGAAGATGGAGCTGCTCTTCGAGCGCTTCCTGTCGGAAGAGCGCGGCGAGTGGCCCGACATCGACCTCGACCTGCCCTCCGGCGACCAGCGCGAGAAGGTCATCCAATACGTCTTCAGAAGATACGGGGCCCCGTCCGGGGCCCCCGGCGCGTCCGGCAGCGGCGCCGCCATGACCGCCAACGTCATCACCTACCGCGACCGCTCGGCGGCGCGCGAGGTGGCGAAGACGCTCGGTTTCTCGGCCGAGCAGATCGACAAGCTCGCGAAACAGCTCGGCTCGTGGCGCTACGACCTCGAGCGCGGCGACGCGAAGTCGTTCGAGCGCGAGATGCGCGCCGGCGGCTTCGACCCCGAGGAGCGGCGGATCGTCCTCTTCCGTGACGCCTGGCGCAGGATCCAGAACCTCCCCCGTCACCTCGGCCAGCACTCGGGCGGCATGGTGATCGCCGCCGGCCGCCTCGACGAGGTCGTGCCGCTCGAGCCGGCGGCGATGCCGGGGCGCACCGTCGTGCAGTGGGACAAGGACGACTGCGCCGATCTGGGGATCATCAAGATCGACCTCCTCGGCCTCGGCATGCTGAACGCGCTCGAGCAGGTGATCCCGATCGTGCGCACGAAAGAACGGGTGCAGCTCGATCTCGCCCACCTGCCGGCCGACGACGCCGAGGTCTACGCCATGCTGCGTGCCGCCGACACCGTGGGCGTCTTCCAGGTCGAGAGCCGGGCGCAGATGGCGTCGCTGCCGAGGAACGCGCCGGAGCACTTCTACGACCTCGTCATCCAGGTGGCGATCATCCGCCCGGGGCCGATCACCGGCGGCATGGTGCACCCGTTCTTCGAGCGCCGGCTCGGGCGCGAGGAGGTGACCTATTTCCACCCCGCGCTCGAGCCGATCCTGCAACGGACCCTCGGCGTGCCGATCTTCCAGGAGCAGCTCCTGCGCATGGCGATGGCGGTCTCCGGGTTCTCGGGCGGCGAGGCCGAGGAGCTGCGGCGCGCGATGGGGTTCAAGCGCTCGGTCGAGCGCATGGAGGCGATCGAGCGGCGGCTGCGCGACGGCATGGCGGCGCGCGGCATCACCGGCGAGAACCAGGATCGCATCGTGCAATCGATCACCTCGTTCGCGCTCTACGGCTTTCCGGAGTCGCACGCGGCGTCGTTCGCGCTCATCGCCTACGCCAGCGCCTATCTCAAGTGCCATCACCCGACGGCGTTCCTCATCGGGCTGCTGAACGCATGGCCGATGGGGTTCTACCATCCGGCGACGCTGGTGCAGGACGCGCAGCGGCACGGCGTGCGGGTGCTGCCGATCGACGTCAATTTTTCCTCCCACGAATGCACATGGGAGGAGATTTCAAAAGTCGGAAAAGGCAAGAGGCTTCCATTGAAGGGAGAGACGAAAACCGGAGCGCTCGCTGACACTCTGCCGCGCCGCGCTCGGCCGGGACATCACTCCCCCGCCGCCGGTGCCTGCCGGCTGGGGCTGCGCTATGTCGAGGGGCTGCGCAGGGCGGCGGCCGAGGCGATCGTGCGCGCGCGCGAGGCGGGCGGCCCCTTCCGCGACGCCGACGAGCTGGCGCGGCGCACGGGGCTGCGCGCCGACGAGCTCGAGCGGCTGGCGACGGTGGGCGCCCTCGCTTCCCTCGGCCTGACCCGCCGCGAGGCGCAGTGGCAGGCGGCGCTGGCCGCGAGGCCCGCCGGCGAGCTGTTCGATCGCCCGTCCTTCCCTTCGCTGGACGCTTCTGCTTCTCCCTTGCCCGAGATGACGCGCTACGAGCAGACGGTCGCCGACTTCGTCGGCACGGGCATCACCGTCGGCGCCCACCCGCTCGCCTATTGGCGGGCCCGCCTCGAGCGCCGCGGCGTCGTGCGCACCGTCGATCTGCCGCGCCTCGCGCGCGGCACGCGGGCGCGCATCGCCGGCGCGGTGATCGTGCGCCAGCGGCCGGGGACGGCGAAGGGCACCCTCTTCCTCACCCTCGAGGACGAGACCGGCATGGCGCAGGCGATCGTGGCGCCGAAGCTCTTTCACGAGCTCCGCCCGGTGATCGTCGGCAACCCGGGCCTCGTCGTCGAGGGCATCGTCGAGACGAAAGACGGCTCGGTCTCGCTGCGCGCCGAGCGCGTCTGGCCGCTCCCCGTCCTCGCCGAGACGCCGAGCCACGACTTCCGCTGACGCGGCCGACTGGAGCTCGCCCCTGTGCACCGTGGTGACGCGGCGCGCGCGAGAAGGTACGATCGCCGGCAATTCCAGGGAGGATTCGCGTGCCGTTGATTCCGATCTCTCCGACTCGCTTCGCGCTCGACGCCGCCCGTTTCGCCGTGCTCGCCCTCGTCGGTTCGCTCCCCGCGCTCGCGGCGGATATCGATCCGGCGCTGCTCGCCGGCATGCAAGCGCGCTCGATCGGCCCGGCCGGCATGAGCGGCCGCGTCGCCGCCATCGACGTGGCTCCCGACGATCACAACGTGATCTACGTCGGCGCCGCCACCGGCGGAGTGTGGAAGTCGACCAACGGCGGCATGCACTGGCGGCCGGTCTTCGACGACCAGGACGTGCACGCGATCGGTGCCGTCGCCGTCTCGCCGGTCAACTCCGACATCGTCTGGGTGGGCACCGGCGAAGGCAACGTGCGCAACTCGGCCTCGGTCGGGCGCGGCGTCTATCGCTCGCGCGACGCCGGCCGCAGCTGGCAGCACCTCGGGCTCGGTGCGAGCGAGCGCATCCACCGCATCCTGCTGCACCCCCGCGACCCCGACGTCGCCTACGTCGCCGCCCTCGGGCGAGAGTGGGGCGAGAACGCCGAGCGCGGCGTCTTCCGCACCCGCGACGGCGGCAAGAGCTGGCAGAAGGTGCTCTTCGTCGACGAGCGCACCGGCGCCGCCGACCTGGTGATGGACCCGACCAACCCCGACAAGCTCTTCGCGGCGATGTGGGAGTACCGGCGCTGGCCCTGGTTCTTCGAGTCGGGCGGACCGGGATCGGGTCTCTACCTGACCACCGACGGCGGCGAGAGCTGGCGGCTGGCGACGGCGAAGGACGGCCTGCCGGAGGGCGAGCTGGGACGCATCGGCGTGGCCATCGCCGCCAGCGACCCGCGCGTCGTCTACGCGCTGGTCGAGGCGAAGAAGAGCGCGCTCCTGCGCTCCGGCGACGGCGGCTATTCCTGGAAGACCGTCAACGACAAGATCGACGTCTCCGACCGTCCCTTCTACTATGCCGACCTGCGCGTCGATCCCGAACGGCCCGACCGCATCTACCGCGTGGCGAGCCTCACCGACGTCTCGATCGACGGCGGCAAGACGTTCGAGACGCTGATCGGCTGGAGCAAGCTCCACCCCGACCACCACGCGCTGTGGATCGACCGGCGCGACGGCGCCTTCATGATCGACGGCAACGACGGCGGCGTCGGCATCAGCTACGACCGCGGCGAGACCTGGCGCTTCGTCAGCAACCTGCCGTTCGCCCAGTTCTACCACGTGCGCTACGACATGGACGTGCCCTACAACCTCTACGGCGGACTGCAGGACAACGGCTCGTGGCGCGGCCCGTCGTCGCGCTGGGCGCAGGGCCCGATCCGCAACGCGCACTGGCAGGAGGTCGGCTTCGGCGACGGCTTCGACACCTCGCCCGATCCCGAGAGCTCGCGGCGCGGCTACGCGATGAGCCAGGACGGCTACCTGGTGCGCTGGGATCTCGACAAGGGCGAGCGCCGCGCCATCCGGCCCTCGCCGCCCGACGCCGCCGCCGAGCTGCGCTTCAATTGGAATGCCGGCTTCGCGCAGGATCCGTTCGATCCAGCGACGATCTACTTCGGCAGCCAGCTCCTCCACCGCTCGACCGATCGCGGCGAGACCTGGACGGCGATCAGCCCCGATCTCACCAGCAACGACCCCGAGAAGCAGAAGGCGCACGAGTCGGGCGGCCTCACCCCCGACGTCACCGCCGCCGAGAACCACACCACGATCGTCGCCATCGCGCCGGCGGAGAAGGAGCGCGGCGTCATCTGGGTCGGCACCGACGACGGCCGCGTGCAGGTGACGCGCGACGGCGGCGCCACCTGGACCAACGTCGCCGGCGGCGCGCGCGGCGTGCCGGCCGACACCTGGGTGCCGCACGTCAACCCCTCGCCGCACACGCCGGGCACCGCCTTCGTCGTCTTCGACAACCACCGCCGCTCGGACTGGACGCCGTATCTCTTTCGCGTCGACGACTACGGCAAGCGCTGGACCTCGCTCGCCACGCCGCAGGTCGACGGCTACGCCCTCGTGCTGCTGCAGGACCCGGTCGCGCCGGAGCTGCTCTACCTCGGCACCGAGTTCGGCCTCTACCTCTCCTTCGACTCCGGCAAGCGGTGGCACAAGTGGACGCACGGCCTGCCCACCGCGTCGGTGATGGACCTCGCCGTCCACCCGCGCGAGCACGATCTCGTCGTCGCCACCCACGGCCGCGCCCTCTACGTGCTCGACGACGTCCGGCCGCTGCGCGGCATGGCGCGGCGGCCGGCCGGCGAGACCCTCACGCTCTTCGATTCGGCGCCGGCGCAGCAGTACATGCCGCAGCCGAACATCCTCGACAGCATCAACTCGCAGTCCGACTTCCAGGGCCAGAACCGCGCCTACGGCGCGCTGATCTCGTTCTATCTCGACGCCGACCACCTCCCCCACCCCGATCCCGAGGTGGAGCGCCTGCGCCCGCCATCGCCCCCCGCCGAGGGCGAGAAACCGAAGCCCACCAAGGCGGCGATCGAGATCCGGGACGGCGGCGGCCAGCTCGTGCGGCGCTTCGAGGTCGACGCCCACCGCGGACTGAACCGCGCGGTCTGGGACCTGCGGCGCAACGCTCATCGCTCGCCGCTGCCGCCGAGCCCGTGGGGCGGCGGTGTGCAGCCGCCGGTCGTGCCCGGCGACTACCGCGTCGACGTCGTCTTCGGGGACGAGCGGCGCAGCGGTTCGCTCACCGTGCTCGCCGACCCGCGCCTGCCGCTCGCCGCGGCCGACTACGCCGCGAAGGCGGCCGACTGGGCGCGGCTGGGCGCTGCGCAGGAGGCGATCACCGACGGCGTGCGGCAGGTCCAGGACCTGCGCGCCGACCTCGACCGCGTGGCCGCGCTCGCCAAGGCGAACGTCGACCGCCGCCAGGAGCGCGACCCGTCGGGCGAGATCGCGGACGACGACGCGCACAAGGCCCTCGGCAAGCGAATCGAAGAATTCAAGGAGAAGCTGCTCGCCGCCGAGAAGGGGCTCTGGCAGCCGCCCGAGGCAACCAAGGGCATCGTCGCCGAGACCGACGCGCAGAATCAGCTCGGAACTGCCGCGTGGTTTCTCTCCTCGTCTCTCGCTCCCGCCTCGCCGACCCAGCTCGACTACCTCGAGCACGGCCTCGCCGCGACGCGCGCCGCGCTCGCGAAGCTCGCCGAGCTCCTCGCCGCCGAGCTGCCGGCGATCCACCAAGCGGCGGGCGCGCTCGGCCTGGCGCATCAGCCGGCGCCGGCGCCGATCGCGCTGTAGCCCGTCGGCGTCTCACGGCGCCGCCGGCGGCACGGTCAGCCGGCCGCCAGCGGCTCCCAGGCCAGGCCGAGGTTGACGATGCGCTGCAGGAGCGCGCCGTAGCCGATGCCGGCCGCTTCGGCGGCGTCGGCGAAGTCCTCGCCGCGGGCGATCTGCGCGTTGGGATTGGCCTCCACGACGTAGACCTCGCCGCCGGCGGTCAACCGCAGGTCGATGCGCGCGTAGCCGCTCAGGTAGAGCGCGCGATAGACGCGGCGGCCGATCTCCTGGATGCGGCTGGCCTGCGCCGGCGTCAACTCGACGGCCGGGCCGCTGCGGATGCCGTGCTTCGCCTGGTAGCTGGCACTCCACTTCAGCCGCTCGGTGGCGATCTTGCGCGCGCTCTCGGGCATGTTGTCGAAGACGAGCTCCCAGATCGGCAGCGCCTTCAGACGCTCGTTGCCGAGGATGCCGACGTTGAGCTCGCGCCCTTCGATGTAGCTTTCGACCAGCGCGTCGGTGCCGACGCTGTCGTGCACGAAGCGGATCCGCTCCTGCAGCTTCTCGTCGCCCTCTACGACCGACGCCTGCGAGATGCCGATCGAGGCGTCGACGCTGAGCGACTTGACGAAGAGCGGGAAGCCGAGCTTGGGCGAGCGCCGGAAAGTACGGCCCCGCCGCGCTAGCGCGAACTCGGCGACGCGGACGCGATGGAAAGCGAGCAGCTTCTTGGTCAGCGCCTTGTCGCGCGCCAACAGCAGGCCGCGCGAGTTGCAGCCGGTGTACTTCATCTTCGACATCTCGAGGTAGCCGACGATGTTCTGCTCCCAGTGCACCACGTCGTCGAAGCCCTCGAGCAGGTTGAAGAACAGGTGCGGCCGGTGGTCGCGTACCGCGCGCCGCAGCGGGTTGAGCTCGCCGCCGACGCCCAGCACGCGCACCTCGTGCCCGAGGCCCGCCAGGCACTGCACGACGTCGTACTCGGCGCGCCACGGCGCCGAGACGAGCTCCTCGGGCGGCGCCTGCGCGGGCGGCACCAACTCGTGGTGGACGAGCGCGACGATGCGCAGCCGCTTCATCGGCGCGCCGGGCTCACAGCGCCACCCGGTGGCGGCCGCTGTGCAGGTAGTTCATGGTCTGCACCGTCAGCAGCACGGCGAAGTCGACCTTGGCCTGCTCGGGCGTCGTCGCGAGGCGCAGATTGAGCTCGCGGCTGCGCGCGATCATGTCGCCGAGCACGCGGTCGATCGTGTACTGGTACTCGTTGGTCCACCGGCCGCAGAGCTGGCGCATCTCGCGCCGGATGCGGGTGAGAAAGCTCGCCGCGGTGGGATGGCGCGCATGCTCGGGAGCGTCGGAGAACAGCCGCCGCAGGTCGCGATCGTAGAACTCCGGCCGGTTGACGCCGTAGTGCTCGCGCTTCTCCTCGTAATGGCGCCGCAGCGTCGGGCGCAGCGACGGCAGCGGATCGACCTCCTCGATCAAGGTCACCGGCGGCGGCTTGCCGGCCAGCTCGCGCATCAGCTCGTCGACGTACTCGAGCTTGCGCAGCGCCGGCCAGTCGGCGTAGCGCTCGCGCCACTGGGAGTCCGGCGTTAGCCAGACCGCGAAAGTCTCGGCGAAGTCCTCGTCGGGATGCGCCTGCGCGTACCAGCTGTCGAGGTGAATGACGAAGCTCTTGCTGTACGGCCGCGGCGAGTAGAACTCCGGGTACGTCTCGCGCGTCGAGCCGAACAGCTGGCGCCGCTTGCGGCGCCGGCGCAGGTGGTAGGCGTTCTCGATCGCGTGGCCGGCCTCGTGGCGCAGGATCTTCATGCACCATTCCAGGCTGCCGCCCTCGACCTCCAGCATCTGGTGCATCTCGAGGCGCGCCAGGCGCGGGTGCGCGAGATAGAACGGGATGGCGACGCCGGGTACGCCGTCGGGAGTGAACCACTCGTCGGAGAGCCAGAAATGCGGCCGGAAGGCGAGCCCGCGCGCCGCGAGCTCGGCGCAGAGCTGGCCCGTGCGCTGCTCGAGCTCGGCGCCCAGCGGCAGGTCGAGGTCGCGGAAGCGCAGGCCGAGCAGCCGCTCGTCGTCCCACGACGCCCACTCGGAGGCCGGCAACGGCGCGCGGCGGCGAGCCCGCCGCGGCGCCGCGGCGGCGGCCGGCTCGGCGTCGGCGGCCGCGGCTACGCGCTCCGGATCGCTCACCCGGTCATTCTGCCATCGTCGCGCCGCCGCACCTGCCGGCGGCGGCCGCGCCGCCCCCGCTCCGCCCCCGGGGTGTCACGGACGGCTCCGACTCGGAGCCGCCGCTGTGATCGAATTGCCGCCATGGCCCGCGCCACGACAAAGCTCTTCGTCCTCGACACCTCGGTCATCCTCTACGACGCGAACGCCATCCTGAGCTTCAAAGAGCACGACGTGGCGGTGCCGATCACGGTGCTCGAGGAGCTCGACCACTTCAAGAAGGGCGACACCGTCGTCAACCTGCAAGCGCGCGAGTTCATCCGCCAGCTCGACAAGCTGTCGTCGAGCGACTTGCTGCAGCAGTGGATCCCGCTCGACGGCGAGGAGCTCGGCCGCATGCGCGTGGTGGCCGACGAGAGCGCCTCGGTCGACGCGCGGCAGGTCTTCGGCACCGACAAGAACGATCACCGCATCTTGAACACCGCGCTGGCGCTGGCCGAACGGGAGCCGGCGCGCGAGGTCATCCTGGTGTCGAAGGACATCAACCTGCGGGTCAAGGCGCGCGCTCTCAACCTGCGCGCCGAGGACTACCAGACGGTGCGCGTCAAGGACGTCGACCACCTCTACCGCGGCAAGAGCGACGTCGAGGTCGAGGATCCCGAGCCGATCCTGCGCATCTACGAGACCGGCGCCATCGCGCCGGACAGAGTCGGCATCGAGTCGCCGCTGCCCAACCACTACTTCATCCTGCGCAGCCCGCAAAACTCGGCGCTCGTCTGGCACAACCAGGTGAGCGGCCTGCTCGAGCGCGTGCACAAGGCGCCGGCCTACGGCATCCTGCCGCGCAATGCCGAGCAGACCTTCGCCCTGCACGCGATCATGAACCCGGCCGTGCCGCTGGTCTCGATCTCCGGCAAGGCCGGCACCGGCAAGACGCTGCTCGCCCTCGCCGGCGCCCTCGAGCAGCGCCGGCAGTTCCGCCAGATCTAC
The DNA here is from genome assembly GCA_036397015.1 of Thermoanaerobaculia bacterium. Taxonomy (GTDB): domain Bacteria; phylum Acidobacteriota; class Thermoanaerobaculia; order Multivoradales; family JAGPDF01; genus JACTMI01. The sequence continues at coordinate 5,413 of DASWJT010000093.1, read as the reverse complement.
CTGGCGCGGCCGCTGGTGCCGCTCTCCAACAAGGACATCGGCTATCTGCCCGGCGACATCAAGTCGAAGGTCAATCCCTACATGCAGCCGCTGTGGGACAACCTGTCGGTGATCAAGCACCAGTTCGACGAGAAGGACCGCGAGTTCCGCCGGCTCGACGAGATGGTCGACGCCGAGAAGCTGCACATCACGCCGCTCGCCTACATCCGCGGACGCAGCTTCTCGAACGTCATCTTCATCGTCGACGAGGCGCAGAACCTGACGCCGCACGAGGTGCGCACCATCATCACGCGCGCCGGCGAGGGCACCAAGTTCGTCTTCACCGGCGACATCTTCCAGATCGACACGCCCTATCTCGACGCGCAGTCGAACGGCCTCTCGTACATGATCGACCGCATCAAGGGCAACGTCCTCTACGCCCACGTCAACCTCGACAAGGGCGAGCGCAGCGAGCTCGCCAACCTGGCGAGCATGCTGCTCTAGACGACACGTCGCGCCAGCGAGAGTTCCGGTCTAACGCGGCCGCGACGGCAGGCGCCAGGTCGCCTCGAGGCCGAGCCAGGCGCCGTCGGCGTCGGCGGGCGCGAACTGCTCCGCCGCCGCGCTGCCCGCCCAGCGACCGCTCTCGAGCTTGATCTCGAGATTCGGGCGCAGCGCCCAGGCTGCCGTGAAGTCGAGCTCGCGCGCCAGGTCACTCGCGGCGAAGACGCCCCCGGCCGGACGGCGCGCCGCGTAGCCGAATTCCAGGTCGCTCATCGCGCCCGAGCCGCCGTACCAGGCGTCGGCCCGGTCGACGAGCGAGAAATCGTGCAGCGCCGCCGACAGTTTCACGTGCTTGCCGGCGCTCCAGCGCGCTTCGAGATAGAGGTCGCGCACGTTCGAGAAGGCGAGGTAGTCGAGCGCGCCGTAGAACTTGTGGTTCGTCGGCAGCAGGTTGAAGAACGTCTCGTGATCGCCGCCCGGCCCCCCGCCGCTCGCCTGCTCGTATCCGAGGTGGAACGACGGCGAGCCGGGCACGGCGGCGAACCGCCACCCGGCCTCGACGATCCAGGCGTCGGCACGGTGATCGCGCGCACCCCACTCGCCGCGCTGCAGCGCGTACCAGGCGAGCACGTCCCAATCCGCGGTGCCGGCGAGGAGCGAGGCGCCGAAGGTGTCGATGGCGAGCTCGCCGCCGACGGCGTTGCGCGCGACGGGCCGGTCGTCCCGGTAGCCCTGCGCGAAGAGTCGCACCTCGGAGCGCGGGATCCAGCCTCCGAAGGGGCTCGCGAAGCTGCCGCCGGCGAGATCGACGTCGAGCCGGTCGAAGGCGTCGCGATAGTTGAAGGCGCCGGCGAGCGGACGCAAGGCGAAGAGCTCGAGCCGCCCCACTCCCGCGAGCCCGGAGCGGAAGACGGCGCCGTCGAAGCGCCGGCCGACGTTGGGGAAGTCGAGATTGCCGATCAGCCGATCCGCGAGGCGCCGCGCGCGCACGCCGTCGGGCAGCGCCGCGCCGACCGGCGGCGCCGCGCCGTCGGCGAACGCCTGGCGGCCGACGCTGAGCTCGAAGCTCGGCTCCCGCCAGGTGAACGAGAGCTCCAGGAGCCCGGCCTGCGAAGGAGAGCCGTCGCCGCCGTTCGTCGACGAGTAGACGGGGCCGGAGCCGAAGACCGCGTCGTCGGGCACTCCCGCCATTGCGGCGCTCTGCACGAGGCCGTGCAGCGCGAAGCGGCCGCCCCAGCTCAGGTCGCCGCCCGCCCGCACGCGAACGAGGCCCATCTCGTAGCGCGCCTCCTGGTCGGTGCCGATGCGCGCGGCGTCGAACAGCTCGGCGCGCACGCGGACCTCGGCGAACGGCTCGACGCTCGGCTCGACCGCGCCCGCCGCCGCGGCGCTGGCGGCCAACGCGAACACCGTCAAGGCAGTGGCTCGCGACATGACGAATCCTCCGGCGCCAACCTAGCGGCCTGCGCGGGACGGTGGAATGACGGCCGTCATGGCATCTATTTACACCCTAGTTGACATTTTCTACCAATCTACCTATCCTTCGCCGAAGATCGTCAGCGAAGGGGGTCGGCATGGCGCTCAACATCAAGAACCGTCGCGTCGAGGATCTGGCCAACGAGATCGCCGAGATCACCGGCGAGACGAAGACCGAGGCGATCCGGAGGGCGCTCGAGGAGCGCCGCCAGCGCCTCTCGTACCTGGTGGTGCAGGAGAACCGCGGCGACGAGCTGCGCTCGTTCCTCGAGCGCGAAGTCTGGTCGGTGATCCGCGCCCGCTCCGCCAGCCGCCGGCTCGCCAGCCGCTGAGCCCGCCGGCCCCGGCCGGCACTTCGCCGCCTTCGTCATGATCGTCGACTCGTCGGCCGTTGCCGCCATCTTCTTCCGCCGCCCGGGCTACGAGCGTCTGATCGACACGCTCGCCGGCGCCGGAAGCGCCGGCATCGGCGCGCCGACGCTCGCCGAGGCAGCGCTCGAGATCGGCGCCGCCGCCGGGCGCGACGCCCAGGGCCTGGTCGCCCGCTTCGTGCAGGAGTTCCACCTCGCCGTCATCCCCTTCGGCGACGCTCACTCGCGCGCCGCGGCCGACGCGCACCGGCGCTTCGGCAGCGGCCGGGCGGCGCTCGATCTCGGCGAGTGCCTCGCTTACGCTACCGCGCGCCTGGCGAAGCAGCCCCTGCTCGCCGACGACCCGCGCTTCGCCGCCACCGATCTCGAGCTCGCCTAATCCGCCGGCGGGATGTTGTGGTTCGACCGGAAGCGGTTGTCCGGATCGAATCGGCGTTTGATCTCGCGCAGACGAGCGTAGTTGCGGCCGTAGGCGGCTGGAACGCGCTCCGTCTCGTCCCCGCCGAGCAGGTTGACGTATACGCCGCCGGTCGCGTGCGGCGCAAATTCGGCGAGAAACGAGCTCGCCCACGCGATGTTCGCGTCGTCGTCCGCGGCCTCCCGCCAGCCGGGGAGGATGTGCAGGCCGAATGCGGCGCAACGGTGGGGAAAGGCGGTGGCGTCCGAGTCCACCTGCGCGATGGCGCCGCCCATCGGTTCGAGATAGACGATCGTGAGCTCGCCTGGAAGACTCTCCGTGCGCCTCGCGACGACGTCGATCGCCCCGTCGGTGAGCGCATCGAGATAGACGGCGCGAGAGCACCAGCGCATTCCCCTCGGCATCGCGGCGTCGAAGCTCTGTTGGAGCTCGACGTAGGTGAGCGGTGCGATCGTATCGAGGACCGGCTCCGAGAGGCTTCGCAGCGGCGCCATCGCCTCCTCGGCAGCCTCCGGCTGTCCGGTCCAAGCGGTGACGAGCGCGACGGCCGTCTCGCCGCGCAGTCGCGCCGGAAACGGATCGATCTGGGGGACCCGATAGAAGAACGCATAGCAGCCCAGGTCTGCCGGCGCCGCGACCATGACGTCGCGATAGAGGCGCAGGAGCTCGCGTGCGGCGGAGTGCGGGTAGGCGACCTGCCCACCGACGATGCGCTCCGGAATCTCGTGCAGCCGGAGCTCGAACGAGGTGACGACGCCGAAGTTCCCGCTGCCCCCGCGCAGCGCCCAGAAGAGTTCCTCATTCTCTTCCTCGCTCGCCCGCAGCCGCGCTCCGCTCGCGGTGACGACCTCGGCTGCGCGCAGGTTGTCGAGCGCCAGACCGTGCCGACGGGCCAGCCAACCGGTGCCGCCGCCGAGCGTGAAGCCGGCGACGCCGACCGACGACACCGTCCCCCCGGCAGCCGCCAGGCCGCGCGCCGCAGTAGCGCGGTCGAGCTCGGCCCAGGTGACGCCGGGCTGCACCGTGGCCCGGCGGCGTGCGGCGTCGATCTCGATCCCTTTCATCGCTCCGAGATCGATCAGCAGCCCGCCGTCACAAGAGGACATGCCTGCGTAGTCGTGCCCTCCGCCCCGCACGGCGACGAGGAGGTCGCGCTCGCGAGCGATCTCGAGCGCAGCGGCCACGTCGTCCGGCGAGCCGCAGCGCACGATTGCCCCCGGGCGTCGGTCGAAGCGGGCGTTCCAGCCGGCGCGCGCGGCGTCGTAGTCGGGGTCTCGCGGCGTCAGTAGCGCATCCGCGAAGCGATCGCAGAGCTCCCGAACGGCTCTCTCGTCGACGGGTCCAGGCATGCCGAGCGCCTCCTCTCGTGGTCGGTTCCGCGCAACCGGCTCCGGCCCCCGAGCCCCGAGCCTCAGTCCGAACTGGAGGCGCCGCTCGAGCCGGAAGCGGAGCCGAAGCCCCACTCCCGATCGACGGCGGCGACGACCCCACCGTATCGCGGGTCGGCGCGCAGGGCCGCGAGCTCGGCGGGGAAGAGCAATCGCAACGCGAGGATCGGCCAGTAACCCCACACCTTCGTGCGCTCGAACGAGACGAACGCCGCATCGAGATCGCCGAGCGCGGCGAGCACCAGGCCGGCGTGGTCCAGCTCGCCGCCCGCGGCGAGGCTCTCCGCCGTTCTCCGCGCCGCTTCGACCTCCCCGCGACCGGCCTCGGCGATCGCCAGCACGCTCTGCGGCGCCGAGCCGGCCCAGGGAATCACGAGACCGCGCAGGAGGCGGCTGCAGCCCTCGACGTCGCCGGCGTGAAACTGCACGACGGCGCGATAGAGGACGCTGGTCGTGAAGGTGGGCTCGAGCTCGACGGCCGCTGCGGCTTCGCGCATCGCCTCCTCGGTCCGTCCGCAGCCGAGGAGGAGAAGCGGCAGGTGGGAGCGCGACTCCGGCGAGAGTGGATCGAGCTCGACCGCACGGCGCGTGCTGGCCATCGCGTCCTCCAAGCGGCCGACCAGCATCCCGATCCAGCCGAGCAGGCCGTGCGCTTCCGCGTAGCTCGGCCTCAGCTCGACCGCGCGCTCGAGCTCCCGCAACGCTCCCGGCCCGTCCCGCCGACGGTAGCTCAGGATGCCCAGCGTGGCGTGCGCATCCGGCAGATCGGGCGCCAGCGCCAGCGCCTGCTCGACGGCCCGTTGCGCCCGCGCCATCTGCGCCTCCGGCTCGCGGTGGCCGTAGTAGTCGACTCCCAGCGCGATCGAGGCAGCCAGTCCGCTCCATGCCAGTGCGTAGGACGGATCGCGATCGGTCGCCTCGCGGAAGCAATCGATGGCCCGCTCGATCGCCTCCTCGGTGCGCTGCGCGAGCAGGCCACGCCCCTTCGCGTAGAGCTCGAAGGCATCGACGTCGCGCCGGCCCTGCTCGACGCGCTCGGAGCCGCCGCTGCCGAGAGCCGCCTCCAGCCGCGAGGCGATACTGCGGGCAATCTCCTCCTGGATCTCGAAGACGTCGTCGAGTTCGCGGTCGTAGCGCTCCGACCAGAGCTGGTAGCCGTTCCCGACATCGACGAGCTGCGCGGCGATCCGCAGCCGCTTGCCGGCGCGCCGGACGCTGCCCTCGAGCACGGTCTCGACGCCCAGCTTCTCGCCGATCTCGCGCAGATCCTCGGGCTT
>DASWJT010000092.1:0-4290 GCA_036397015.1 Thermoanaerobaculia bacterium | reverse complement strand
ACCTTCACCTCGGTCTGGCGCCGCCAGCCCGACGGCTCGTGGCGCGTCGTGCTCGACGGCGCCGCCCCCTGCCACGCGCCGCGCGAGGAGGCGCCGGTCGATCCCGCACCCGAGTCGAGCCCGCCCGCGGGCGGGCCCGCTCGCTAGGACGATCTCAGGAGCCCGGCGGCGCGGGCGCAGGCGGCGGGACGATCTCGTCGACGATGCGGCGCAGCGCCTCGTCGCGGTCGAGCTCGCCGTCGAGGAAGCGGGGCCAGATGCGGCGCTCGACCTCGGCAGCCGCGCCCGAGCGCGCGTAGAGATCCGACGACACGCCATAGGGGACGTGCTCCGGGTCGTAGATCCGGCGCATCGTCTCCGCCGCCTGCACGAACATCAGCGTGTGCGGCACGTCGTGGTAGAGCCGGTCGCGGGGTCCGATGCCGCGCGCCTCGAGCAGGGCGCGCAGCGTCGCGAAGGCGCTTCCTTTGCCCTGCGAGGCGATGTCGAGGCCGTGCGTCGCCTCGTGCAGGATCGTTTCCGCGAGCTCCCCGCGCGCGGCGAGCGGCAGCGCGCCAAGCACGGACGCCGGTGCGCCGTCGTCGACGTGGTACGTCGACGCCCCCGGCGGATGGCACGCCGTGACCAGCATCATCGGCACCTCGATGCCGGGGTCCTCGATGGCGAGCGCCGCCATCATGAAGGCGAGCGCACGCCGGTGCGCGGGGAGGAACTTCGTTTCGAGCCCGGCGACCAGCGCCGCGAGCCTCGCCCGGCGCTCGGGCCAGGAGCGCTCGAGGAAGTCCGGAAAGGCCGCTTCGAGCGCGCGCGCCCACTCGACCGCGTCGACGCGGATCGCGATCTCACGCCCACCGCGTCGCAGCGTCTCCGGCAGCGCCTCGAAGCGTCGCCGCAACGCCGCCGCGTCCGCCACCATGAACACCTCGGCGTCGAGTGGTCCCCAGCCGCCGAAGGCGCCGAGCGCCACCTGGATCCGCCGCGCCGCGGCCACCGCCGCGGCGTGCGGAGAATCGTCGCCGGCGGACGGCGCTTGGTCTCGCGCCGCCTCGGCGCGGGTCGAAAAATAGAGCTCGGCGAGCGGATCGAGCCGCAGCGCGAGGCGCGTCGCGCTGCCCGGCGGCTCTTCGCTCGCTGCGGATGCCTGCCGCCCCGGGCCGGGTGACGGCAGTACGACGACCACGAGCAGCGCGGCGAGCGCCGGCCCCCGACGGAAGAGGGGCGGTGGGCGCCGGCGAGGACTCACTCGAGGGCTCATCATCGAGAATTCCTATCACGCCTCCCGTCGTCGACCGCTCGCCGAGCTTGCTAACGTCCGAATGTGAGCTCGGATCCGGCGAGGCGTGAGCGCGCCCGGCGCGCAGGCGCACGGCGCGCTCTTGCCGTCGTCGCCAGGAAGGGAGGCGAGCGTTGAATCGCCATGCCCGGGGGCTCGCGGCGCTCGCGCTCTTCTTCCTCGTGGGCGGCATCGCCAGCCTCGCCGCCGGCCTCTCGCTGCTCGTCCCGGGAAGCTTCCTCGAGCCGATGTGGCGGCTGAACCCGCGCGGCCGGGAGGGACTCGCGGCGCTCGGCGGCTGGGGCGTTACCCTGATGCTCACTGTCTCGGCGGCGTGCGGCGCGGCGGGAGCGGGGCTGTGGCGCGAGAGGCGGTGGGGGTACCGCGTGGCGGTGGGGCTGCTCGTCGCCCACCTCGTCGGCGACATCGTCACGGTCGCCCTCGGCATCGAGCCGCGGGCGGCGATCGGGATCCCGATCGTCGCCGTGCTGCTCGCGTACCTCGGTTCACGCGGCGTGCGCGCGCGGTTCTAGAGTCGTCTCCTCGCGACCGATGGAACCTCCGCTCACGCTCGTCGAGCCGCTCTCGGCGGCGCAGTGGGGCGTCGCGCGGCGGCTGGTCGAGGAGTACGCCGCCGCGCTCGGGCTCGACCTCGCCTTCCAGGACTTCGACGACGAGGTCGAGCACCTCGCGCGCGAGTACGGGCCGCCGGGCGGCGCCTTCCTCGTCGCCGCGCTCGCCGGCGAGGCGGTGGGCTGCGTCGGCCTGCGCGCGCACGTCGAGGGCGTCGGCGAGATGAAGCGGCTCTACGTCGCGCCGGCGGGGCGGGGGCGCGGGACGGGCCGCGCGCTGGTCGCGGGGATCGTGGCGCGGGCGCGGGCGCTCGGCTACCGGCGGATGGTGCTCGACACGCTGCCGTCGATGCACGCCGCGCGCGCCCTCTATCGCTCGTTCGGCTTCCGCGAGATCGCCCCCTACCGCTACAACCCGGTGCCTGGCACGAGCTTCCTCGCCCTCGAGCTCGACTGAGCGCAAGTAGCCGGTCGCCGCGGACGAGATCTCCGGGCCCCCGGCGGCGAGCCGAACGCCGCGGCCCCGGCTGGAGCGTGGAGTAGAATCCCGGGCGGTTTTCACCGTTCACCGCGGGCGCCGGAGAACCGCCGAGAGGAGCCGACGAGAGCCGTGCGAAACTGGTCCTGGGCAACGATTCGTCGCATCACGCTCGTTGGAGCGGCGCTCTTCGTGGGGTTCACCGGCACGGCCCACGCCTACATCGATCCTGCCGCGGGCAGCCTCCTGCTGCAGATCATCGTCGGCGGCGTCGCGGGCGTGGGCGTCGCCTATCGCCTGCTGCGCCACCGGCTCCGCGACTGGTGGCACCGCCGCGCTGCGCGGTCGGACGGGGCGCCGCCCCCCGAGGTGCGCGACTGACCGTTCCGCCGCGCGCAGATCGAGGCGGGCAGGGCTTCGACGGCGGCTCGTACCGCGATCCGTCGGCCCGTGTCTTCTTCGCCGACGGTCGCGTCTACCGGGCGCTGCGCCGCGACGCTCTCGACCGCTGGCGCGAGCTCGCCGCCGCGCCCCTGCTCGGCGAGCTCATGGGGCAGGGGCGTCTGGTGGCGACCGAGCTCCTCGACCCGGCGCCGCCGCTGCCGCCCGGCGATTGGGCCGGGTGCCTCGAGCACGAGCGCGTGCCGTTCGTCTCGTACCCGTGCGAGTGGAGCTTCGCGCGGCTGCGCGACGGCGCGGTCTTCGTGCTCGATCTGCTCGCCGAGCTGCTGGCCGCGGGCTTCACCCTGCGCGACGCGACGCCGCTCAACGTCCAGTGGCGGGGAGCGCGCCCGGTGTTCATCGACGTGCCGTCGATCGAGAGGTGGCGGGAAGGCGAGCCCTGGCTCGGCTACCGCCAGTTCTGCGAGGGCTTCCTCAATCCGCTCCTGTTCGAGGCCAGCCGCGGCGTCGGCCTCCAGGGCTGGCTGCGGGGAGAGCCCGAGGGGATGACGTCGGCGGACCTGGCGGCGCTCCTGCCGCTGCGCGAGAAGCTGCGCCCGGCGGTGATCGCGCACGTGCTGCTGCACGCGAAGAGCCAGGCGCGCTTCGACCGGCTCGCCGGCGCCGAGGTCGGCCGCGAGCTCGCGGCGGCCGGCTTCTCGAAGCAGCTCATTCTCGCCAACCTGCGCGGCCTGCGGCGGCTCGTCGGGCGCCTCGAGCCGCGCTCGCGCACCTCGGCGTGGGCAGGCTACGGCGAGGATCCGGGCTATTCGGCGGCGGACTCGGCGGCGAAGCTCGAGTTCGTCGAGCGGGCGCTCGCGAGCCGCCGTCGCGCCGTCGTGCTCGACCTCGGTAGCAACACGGGCACGTACTCCCTCGCCGCCGCCGGTCACGCTGACCTCGTCGTCGCCCTCGACGCCGATCGCGCCGCGGTCGACGAGCTCTACCGCCGGACGCGTCGCGACGGCGAGAACCGCGTGCTCGCCCTCGTCGCCGATCTCGTGAACCCGACGCCGGGCATCGGCTGGCGCAACCGTGAACGGCAGCCGCTGCTCGAGCGCGCCCGTCCGGACCTGGCGCTCGCCCTGGCCCTGGCGCACCACCTGGTGATCGGCCGCAACGTGCCGATCGTCGAGCTCGTCGACTGGCTGGCGGAGCTGGCCCCGGAGACGATCCTCGAGATCGCGCCGCGCGAGGATCCGCGCGTGCAGATGTTGCTCGGTCGCCGGCCGGGCGTCGGAGACGACTGGAGCGTGGCACGCTTCGACGAGATGCTGCCCAGGCGGTTGACCATCCTCCGCAGAACGCAGTTCGCCGACGGCGGACGTACGCTCTACCACCTGCGCAGTCGCGACCTCGAGGGCGGTCCTTGACGCGCGGCGAGCGCGCCGCGCCCGGCTCCGATCGGGCGGTCTGGCTGAACCTCGCGGCGCTCAGCCTGGGCGCCGTGCTCGTCTACCTCGCCGCCGAGTGGCTGTTCTTCGTCACCAAGGCGTCGTTCCTCGACTCGCTCGGCGCGGCCGAGC
>DASWJT010000091.1:0-11853 GCA_036397015.1 Thermoanaerobaculia bacterium | reverse complement strand
CCGACGATCCGCGCCACCGAGGGCGATGTCGTGCGCATCCGGTTCGTCAACGAGGGATCGCATCCGCACACGATGCACTTCCACGGCTGGCATCCGCCGGCGATGGACGGCTCGCATCCCGACCAGCAGGTCGAGCCGGGCGGCGAATTCCTCTACGAGTTCGACGCCGATCCGTTCGGACTCCACCTCTACCACTGCCACGCCCTGCCACTCAAACGACACATTCACAAGGGACTCTACGGCGTCTTCTTGGTCGACCCCCGGACGCCGCGGCCGCCGGCCGACGAGCTGTTCATGGTGATGAACGCCTTCGACACCAACTTCGACGGCGACAACGAGGTCTACGCGGTCAACACCGCGGCGCACTTCCACATGCACGAGCCGATCCGGGTGCGGCTCGGCGAGCTGGTGCGCATCTATCTCGTCAATGTCACCGAGTTCGATCTGGTCAACAGCCTCCACCTCCATGGCATGTTCTTCCAGGTCTACCGCACCGGCACCTCGCTCGCGACCCAGGAGGTGACCGACACGCTCATGCTCTGCCAGGGCGAGCGAGCCATTGTCGAGACGACCTTCCGCTACCCCGGCAGATACATGTTCCACGCCCACCAGAGCGAGTTCGCCGAGCTCGGCTGGATGGGCCTCATCGAGGCGGAGTGAGCGCGATGAACGCGAAGTCGTGGGCGCTCGCCCTACTGCCGCTCGCGCTGCTCGGCGCGCTGCTCGCCTGGATCGTCGCCTCGGGTCCGACCGAGGCGCTGCGCGAGGGCGTGCCGCCGGTCGAGCGGCTGGCGATCGCGCGTGCCGTGCTCGCCGGCGACGGCATCCGGCTGTCGGTCCTGAACGACGGTCCCGATCCGGTGACCATCGCCCAGCTGCAGGTCGACGACGCTTACTGGGCGTTCACGCAGGAGCCGGCAGGAACGCTTCCGCACCTCGGGCGGGTCGAGCTGCACGTCCCCTACCCTTGGGTTCACGGCGAGACCCACGTCGTCAAACTGGTGACCGCGACCGGGCTCACCTTCGAGCACGAGATCGCCGTCGCCGTCGAGACGCCCCGCCCGTCGCTGCGCTTCCTCGGCATCTTCGCTCTCGTCGGCCTCTACGTCGGCGTCCTACCGGTCGCCTTCGGTCTGCTCTGGTATCCGCTCGCCGGCCGCATCGGAGCGCGGGCGATCGATTTCCTGCTCGCCTTCACGCTCGGCCTGCTGCTCTTCCTGCTGGTCGACGCCGTCGAGGAGGCGCGCGAGATCGCGCACGAGCTGCCGGGGAGCTACCAGGGGATCGCGCTGGTCGCGCTCGGGTTCGCCGCGGCCTACATGGCGCTGGAGGGGCTCGGCGCCTGGCTGCGCGCCCGGCGCAGCGGGCTCGAGGCGGCGGTGGTGAGCGCGCTACTCGTCGCCATCGGCATCGGGCTGCACAACTTCGGCGAGGGCCTGGCGATCGGCGCCGCGTTCGCGCTCGGCGAGGCGGCGCTCGGCACGCTGCTCGTCGTCGGCTTCACACTCCACAACACGACCGAGGGCCTCGCGATCGTGGCGCCGCTCGCTCGCACGCGGGTGGCGTGGCGCCGCCTGCTCGGGCTCGGCCTCGTCGGCGGTGCACCGACCATCGCCGGAGCGTGGCTCGGCGGCTTCGTCTATTCGCCGGTCTTCTCGGTGCTCTTCCTGGCGCTCGGTGCCGGTGCGATCGCCCAGGTGGTGGCGCAGATCGGTCGCGCCGCCGCCGGCGAGCGATCGCTCGCCGGCTATCTGACCGGTGCACCGGTGGCGACCGGCCTGTTCGCCGGATTCCTCGTCATGTACGGCACCGGCATGTTGGTGCAGTGAGGGAGTGACCATGACCGAGCTCATCCGATCCCTGAGAAGCGGCCAGCGTCCTCGCCTGCGAGCGTTCGTCGCGCCGCTCGTCACGCTCTTCGCGATTGCCACGATCGCGCTCTCGGTGCGCGCCGCGGCACGCACCGACTTCGCGGGCGAGGCGCGCACGGTAGTGCTCGTGGCGCGCGGCATGACGTTCTATGTCGAGGGGAGGCCCGAACCGAATCCGCGTCTGGTCGTCGGCCGCGGCGAGGCGGTGCGCTTCGTGCTGCGCAACGACGATCCGGGCATGGGGCACGATCTGACGCTGCCGACGCTCGGCCAGCGCAGCCAGCTATTGAGTGGCGCCGGCACGGACACCGAGATCGCCGTGCGCATGCCCAAGGAGCCCGGCGAGCACCCTTACCTGTGCAGCCTGCACGCGCGGAGCATGGTCGGTGTCCTCGAGGTGCGCTGACCGGCGCGCGGCGGCGCGCTCCTCCCGGCCGCTCTCGATCGCGGCGGTCACGATCGTCGCGACGCTCGGAGCGGGAGCTGGCGAAGCGCGCGCACAGGAGGACGGGCCGATCGAGGACAACAGCTTCCTGATCGAGGAGGCGTACAACCAGGAAGCCGGAGTCGTCCAGCACATCTTCACTTTCACGCGCTTCGACGACTCCGCGGACTCGGCGAGCACGTTCACCCAGGAGTGGCCGTTCGGCGGTCAGCGCCATCAGCTGAGCTACACGCTCGCCTACCTGCGGCTCGATGGGCGCGATGGCTGGGGCGACATGGCGCTGCACTACCGCTACCAGCTGCGCGGCATGGACGAGGATCCGATCGCCGTCGCGCCGCGCCTCTCTCTGCTCCTGCCGACGGGCGAGGCGCGCGACGGCCTGGGCGCCGGATCGCCCGGTGTGCAGGTCAACCTGCCGGTGAGCGCGCCGCTCGGCCGCCGGCTGGTCGGACACTGGAACGTCGGCGCCACCTTCGTGCCCGATGCCGAAGCGCGGTCGGGCGCCGAGTCCGACAGCGACGCGGTGCAGCTCGGCCACAGCCTGATCTGGCTCTTCCGCCCGCGGCTCAACTTCCTGCTCGAGGCGGTGTGGACGCGGGCGCACAACGTCGCCGACGCGGGCGGGACCGAGCGCGAGGAGAGCTCCTTCGTCTCGCCCGGCGTGCGCTTTGCGCTCGACCGGCCGAGCGGGCTGCAGATCGTACCGGGCGTGGCGGTGCCGATCGGAGTCGGTGCCTCCGCGGGGGAGTGGGCGCTCTTCGCCTACCTCTCCTTCGAGCACGCCTTGTGATCCGATGCCCACTTCGACCGTCGAGGACTACCTGAAGCGCATCCTGCTCGAGCAGGAGCGGCACGGCGGCGGCGAGCGCGTGCCCACGGGACAGATCGCCACGGCGCTGGCGGTGACGCCCGGCACGGTGACCTCGATGCTCAAGGCGCTCGCCGAATCCGGGCTGGTCGACTACGAGGCGTACGCCGGCGCCGGCCTGACGAAGGCCGGGCGGCAGCTCGCGCTCCACGTTCTGCGCCGGCACCGCCTGCTCGAGCTCTTCCTGGTCGAGGTCGTCGGGCTCGACTGGAGCGAGGTGCACGCCGAGGCCGAGCGGCTCGAGCACGCCGTTTCCGACCGCGTCGTCGAGCGCATCGACGAGCTGCTCGGCCATCCCGAGGTCGATCCGCACGGCGATCCGATCCCCTCTGCCAAGGGCGTCGTCGAGCGGGCGGAGCTGGTCGCGCTCGACCGGTTGGAGGTCGGGCGGCGCGCCCGCATCGGCCGGATCGCCGACCAGGACGCCGACTTCCTGCGCCTGCTCGAGCGGGCCGGCCTGCGCCCGGGCACGCGCGTCCGGGTGGCGGCGCGCGAGGAGCTCGCGGACTCGCTCGAGCTCGACCTCGGCCGTGGCCGACGGACGGTGCTCGGCCTGCGCGCCGCCGGCAAGATCTTCGTCGAGCCGGCCTGAGCCGACTCACTCCGCCCGCAGGACCTCGACGGGGTCGGCGGCGAGCGCGCGGCGGGCGGGCACTAGGGCGGCGACGAAGGTGGCCGCGGCGAGAGCGGCGGCCGCGGCGAACGCCATTCCCGCGTCGAGCTCGACCACGCCGCGCAGCACGGCGCCGACCGCGCGTCCGACGGCGACGCTCGCCGCGAGCCCGAGCCCGAGCCCGACCGCCGCCAGGCGCATCGACTGGCCGAGCGTCAAGCGCAGCACGTCGGTGGCCGAGGCGCCGAGGGCGACACGAATGCCGAACTCCTGCCGTCGCAGGCTGACGCGGTACGCCATGACGCCGTAGACGCCGGTGACCGCGAGCAGCAGTGCGAGCCCGGCGAAGACGGTCATCACCCCCGAGACGAGGCGAAGGCCGACGGTGTTCTCGGCGATCTGCTGGCGCTGCGTGCGCAGCTCGTAGATCGGCTGCAGCGGGTCGACCTCCGCCATCGCCGCGCGCACGTCGGCGGCGAGAGCAGTCGGATCGCCCGTGGTCCGCAAGGCGACCGAGATGCTATAGGACGGCTGCTGCGCGTAGGGCACGAAGTAGGTCGGCGCGAGGCGCCGGCCGAACCAGTGGTGGACGTGGTCGCCGGCGACCCCCACCACGGTGATCCACGGCTGGTCGGCGTCGCCGGCGCGGAAGCGCTGGCCGAGCGCCTGGCGGCCGGGCCAGTAGCGCTCCGCCATCGAGCGGCTGATCACGGCGACGCGAGGGGCTTCGGCGTCGTCGCTCGCGTCCAGTTCCCGTCCGGCGACGAGCGGCAGGCGGAGCGTCTCGAAGAAGCCGGTCGTGACCGTGCGGAGGTCGACACGCGGCGCGGTCGACGGATTCGGCTCGGGCTCGCCCTGGATCGCGACGATCCTCGAAGTGTTCTCGCCGGTGGCGGGCAGCACGTTGGCGAGCGCTCCGGATTCGACGCCCGGCAGCGTAGCGAGCCGTTCGAGCGCGCTCTCGGCGAAGCGGCGCCGCTCGGCCGGCTCGTCGAACCGCCCCTCGGGCAGCACGCTCTTGAAGGTGAGCAGGCCGTCGGGCGCATAGCCTTGCGCGCCCGTCGACATGCTCTGACTGGCGCGCACCGCGAGCGTGGCGGCGACGACGAGCGCCAGCGCGGCGCCGATCTCGACGACGACGAGGAAGTTGCGGCCGCGCTGGTGCCTGCCGCCGGCGGTCGCCGTGCGCCCGGAGTCGCGCAGCAGCAGGCCGAGCCCCGTCGCCGAGGCGCGCAGCGCCGGCCAGGCGGCGACGGCGAGGAGCGAGACCGCGGCGAGGCCGAAGGTAGCGAGCACGGTGCGGCCGTCGAGCCCGACGCGATCCAGGCCGACGACGTACCTGGCGATCGAGGGCGGAATGGTGTCCCGCATCAGCTTCGCGCCGAGCGCGGCGACGGGGAGCGCGAGCAGCGCGGCCGCCGCCGCCAGCACGGCGGTCTCGCTCACCTGCAGGCGGACGAGCCGCCACCTTCCGGCGCCGAGGGCGTCGAGCAGGGCGAGCTCGCGCTGGCGCTCCTGGCCGCGCGCCAGGACGAGGTTCGAGACGTTGATCCAGCCGATGAGCAGCACGAACAGGGCCGAAGCCTGGAAGAGCGCGAAGATCGGCGCCGCGCCGACGTCGCGGAAGGCGACGGCCAGGGTGCGCGTCGCCGCGGCGCGGTCGCGCAACACCTCGGGGTGCTCGTCGGCGAGGCGTTCGGCGACGAGGGCGAAGCGGGCGGCCGCGGCGTCGAGCTCGACGCCGTCGACGAGGCGCCCGAAGGCGCCGAGATAGTGGACGTCCCGCTTCTGGGCGACCTCCCCGGCGAGCGCGAGCGGCGCCCACAGCTCGCTGCCGTACGGGAAGGTGAGCTCGGGCGGCGCCACGCCGACGATTGTGTGGGAGACGCCATCGATGTCGACCGGGCGCCCGAGGACGCCGGGGTCGCCGCCGAACCGCCGCTGCCAGAGGTCGTGGCCGAGGACGACGACCGCGGGTGCCCCCGGCTCGCCGTCGGCCGAGCGGAAGCCGCGGCCGAGCGCCGGGCGCACGCGTAGCGTGTCGAAGAACTCGCTCGAGGTTCGAAATCCTCCCACCTTCTCGGGCGCCTCGCTGCCGCGCAGGTTGGCGTTCCACCACTCGAAGGCGACGAGCGCCTCGACGACACCCTCGCTCTCGGCGCGGTAGTCGAGGAAGCTCGCCGGCGAGAGGTTGGTGCGCTCGAACTCGTTGTTGGGCGTCGACTCGTAGAGCGCCACCAGGCGATCGCTCGCCGGAAAACGAAACGGCCGGACGATCATGGCGTCGACGAGGTCGTAGACCCCGACGTTGGCGCCCAGGCCGAGGGCGAGCGTGGCGACGACGAGCAAGGTGGTCGCGGGCCGCTTGGCGAGAGCGCGCAGGGAGAGGCGGAGGTCGAAGAGGAGCTGGCTCATGGCGGACTCCCGGGAGATGCGGCGGGGACGGAGGAGGAGGCGGCGCGCGAGGCCGTCGGCGAGCCGCTGGGGCGCGAAGCGGAGGGCGAGGCGCGCCGCCTCGCCGAAATACCAGAACGCGGCCAAGCCGTCGCCGCGGCGGCGACGTGCGGCGAACGCCTCGGCGAGGTCGCCGAGGATCGCCTCGCGCCAGCGGTGCGCGCCGAGAGCGCGCGCGAGCCGGCGCTCGAGCCAGGCGGGGGGCGCAGCGGGCGACGCGCTCACGGTTCCTCGCTCAGCACGTCGAGCCCGCGCCAGAGACCGAGCAGCGTCTTCCGCGTCCGACGCAGGGCGGCGACGCCGGCCGCCGTGACCGCGAAGTAGCGCCGCGGCCGGCCGCCGCGCTCGGGCAGCGCCTCGCCGAGCCGAGAGCGCAGGAACCCTTTCTGCTCGAGCCGGTCGAGGACGGTGTAGAGCGCACCGCGAGCGACGTGGCGTCTCGCGTCGCGGCCGAGCCGCTCGCGGACCGGCTCGGCGTAGGCCTCGTCGCCGACCCGCAGGATGGCGAGCAGGACGAGCTGCTCGAGCTCGCCGAGCGGTCGGTCCGGCGTCGACATGCAAATGACTACGATTTAGGCAAAAAGATGTTTCAACGGCTTCGCAGCGCCAGCGAGCGGCGCTGCGCGGCTCAGCCGAGCGGCTGGCGCCGGATACGAAAGAGCGTCCAGGCAACTTCGCAGCGGCCGAGCCGCACCGGGCGGCCTAGCAGGAGGCTCCCCGGGCGCTCCTCGACGTGGCCGAGCAGGCGCAGGGCGAGGGCGAGGGCACCGGCCAGGGCGGCGCGGAAGGTGAGCGGCACCTCGCCGACGCCGCGCGCGCCGCGCAGCAGGAGCTGGTGGATCGCCTCGCATTCGTCGGCAATGGCGTCGGTCATCGCCGGTTCGGCGACGGCGGAGCCGGCGCGGGGCGGCGCCTCGAGCGCGAGGTGGAAGCGGCGAGCGGCGAGCTCGCCCGGCACCGCCAGCAGCCGCACGAGACGCAGCAGGCCGGCGGCCGCGTCGGTGATCGCCGGCGTCGCCGCGGCGCCGAGGAGGGCTCCGACCGCGGCGGCGGCGAGGGCGCGGGTGCGCACCTCCCAGTCCGCCGGCGTCGTCGCGTGCGGATCGCGCACCGTCCGGCGCGCCGCCGCCAGCACGAAATCGAGGGCGGGCCGCGGCAGCGTGCGCCGCGCCGATTCGGCGCCCAGCCGTGCGGCGAAGGGAGACGCGACGCGGGCGCCGGCGAGCGCGCGCGCGACGAGATAGGCGGAGCGGTGCAGGCGCTCGATCCGCCGCTCGACGCGATCGCCCTCATTCGCCGTGGCGAAGAGCGCGTGCGCCCAGGCGGCGAGCAGGTCGGCGCGCTCGCGCTCGCGGCGCGGCAGCAGCGCGAGCGCGGGCGCGAGCGGGCCGAGCGTGGTCGCCGCCGTCGCCGGCCGTTCGCCGCGCGCCACGCGCCCGGCGTCCTCGGGCGCGAAGAGGCGCCCGATGGCGGTCGCCGGATCGATCGGCTCTCGCGACAGCACCGCCGGCTGCCGCACGAGGAGCGCCGGCGGCGCTGCGGTGCCGAAGGCGGCGGCGTCGACGCTCATGCGAGCAGCCGCAGGAGGTCGCGCTGGGGCTCGTCGCCGGTGACCTCGGCGGCCGTCTCGGTGAGCACGACATTGACCTCGGTGCGGACGCCGAACTCGCCTGGCAGGTAGATGCCGGGCTCGATCGAGAAGCCGGTCATGGCGATCAGCCGCCGCGTATCGTGCGTTTCGAGGTTGTCCATGTTGGCGCCCTGGCCGTGGTCCTGGATACCGATCGAGTGGCCGGTGCGATGGATGAAGTGCTCGCCGTAACCGGCCTCCCGGATCACCTCGCGCACCGCGTCGTCGACCTCGAAGCCGCGGATCGGGATCGACGGCCAGCGCTCGCGCACCAGGGCGATGCCGGCGTCGCGCGCGTCGCGCGCCAAGCGCCAGATCTCCTCCTGACGGCCGGACGGCGCGGCGGCGCAGACGCCACACCAGGTGATGTCGGCGTAGACGCTCCCGGCGGACCGTTCCTTGGCCCACAGGTCGATGAGCAGGAAGTCGCCGGCGCGGATCGGCGTCGCCGATTCCGCGGTCGGCTCGTAGTGGGGGTCGGCGGCGTGCGCGTTGACGCCGACGATGGGAGGGGCCTCGGTGTGCAGGCCGCTGCGCTCGAACGATTCGAGGATGAAGCGCTGCACGGCGTGCTCGTCGATCGCTTCGCTGCCGCGCAGGCGTGCCGAGACGAGGTCGAATGCCTCCCGCACGATGCGATGCAGGTGCTCGTTGGCGCGCCGGTGCCCGGCGAGTTGCCCGGGAGTCCACACCGCGGCGAAGCGCTGCACCAGCTCGGCCGACGACACCAGCTCGACGCCGCTCGCGGCCAGCAGCTCGGCGGTGCCTGCATCGAGGCGCGACACGCTCGGCAGCTCGTTCTTGGGGCTGTACTGGGCGGCGACGCGACGGCAGTCGCGCACCAGCCGGTCGATCGCCTCGCGATGCTCCTGCCAGGTGCGATAGCGGTCGCGGGAGCCGGGCAGGTGGTCGAGCATTGCCGGCTCGAGATCGTGCACCAGCCGTCGCGGCTCGCCCTGGCGTGGGATCAAGTAGTAGCAGCGGCGAGTGACCAGCGCGCGCCCCGAGAGGTCGAGCAGGTCGAGCGAGATCGGATCGTTGCCCTGGAAGACGGCGAAGAACCAGCCGTCGAGCTCGGCGTCGGCGAGCGCGGACTGGATCTCTCCGATGCGCGATTCGAGCATGGCGGGAGCCTCCGGCGACTGCACAAGAAATTGTACAGCAGTCGATTCGTCCCCGACGCGGACCGTCTGGCAACAGGTGCCACGCGCCCGCCGTAACTCTTTCGCTCGCCGAGCGAATGTATAGGGAACGTGGAGCGCTCGCGGGCGGCGGTGGTGGCGACCTGGCTCGTCCTGTGGACGGCGATCGGCTTCTTTTTCGCCTCCGAGGCGGCGGTGCGCGATTTTCCTGGCGGCGGGCCCCGCCTCGCCTGGACGGACGCGCTGACCATCAACCTGAGCTTCTACTGGCTGTGGAGCCTCTTTGCCCTCCCGGCCGTGGCGCTCAGCCTGCGGCGGCCGATCCACGGCGGGCGCCGCGGTCGCAACCTCGCCCTCCACGCCGGCGCCGGTCTGGCGCTGGCGATCACGCATCTCGTGGCGGTCGAGCTGGTCTTCGAGGCGATTCGCATCTGGCGCGGGCGGACGATTCCCTTCGGCGAAGGGCTCGCCTTCTCGTTCCGCAACAACTTCCACGTCGACCTCCTGACCTACTGGGCGGTGGTGGCGGTCACCCACCTGCGCAGCTACGACCGCGGCAACCGCGAACGTGCGCTGGTCGCCGCCAGCCTGCGCGAGCAGCTCGCGCGCGCCGAGCTCGGCGCCCTGCGCATGCAGCTGCATCCCCACTTCCTGTTCAACGCCCTCAACTCCGTCGTCGCCGTGGTGCACCGCGACCCGGAGCAGGCGGAGGCGATGATCGTGCAGCTGTCGCGGCTGCTCCGCCGCGCGCTCGAGACGCGCGACGCCGCGGAAGTGCCGCTCGAGCGCGAGATCGAGATGGTGCGCAACTACCTCGAGCTCGCCGTGCTGCGGCACGGCGACGGGCTGCGCTACGAGCTCGACGTGCCGTCGGCCCTCGCGGAGGCGATGGTGCCGACCTTCCTGCTCCAGCCGCTGGCCGAGAACGCGGTGGTACACGGGATCGAAGAGGCGGGAGAGGGAGGCTGGATCAGGGTGCGCGCCCGGCAGGAGGGCGGCGGCCTGCGGCTCGAGGTGGAGAACAGCGTGCCGGCGGCGCCGCACGGAGGCGGGCGGCCGGGTGGCGGCGTCGGCCTAGAGAACGTGCGGGCGCGTCTCCGCCACCTCTACGGCGAATCGGCGACCTTCACCCTCGACGTCGATCCCGGTGAACGAGCGTTGGCAAGGATCGTGCTGCCGTACCACGAAACGGCCGATCGGGCGCGCCGATCTGACTCGCCTACCGAACAGGGGGTCGCATGAGCCAAGCGCTGAGAGTGATGATCGTCGATGACGAACCGCTGGCGCGCGAGAACCTGCGCCGCCTGCTCGCGCGCGAGGGCGGCGTCGACGTGGTGGGCGAAGCCGCCGATGCCGAGGCGGCGACGGCTCTGATCCGCTCGACGCGGCCCGATCTCGTCCTCCTCGACGTGCGCATCCGTGACGGCAACGGCTTCGAGGTGCTGGATGGCATCGAGCCGGATGCGCGGCCGCCGGTGGTCTTCGTCTCCGCGCACGACGAGCACGCGGTGCGCGCTTTCTCGGTTCGCGCCATCGACTACCTCCTGAAGCCGATCGAAATGCACCGCCTGCACGCGGCGATCGAGCGGGCGCGCGATCACGTCGCGATGAAGCGGCGGCTCGTCGAACAGGAGCGCGACAGCGAGGCGGGCGCCGAGGGCACGGCGAGCGCGCCGCTCGCCCGCTTCGTGGTGCGCAGCGTCGGCAAGATCCTGCTCGTCGACGTCGCCGACATCGACTGGATCGAGGCGGCTGGCAACTACGTGCGGCTGCACCACGGCGGCGAGAGCCACCTGCTGCGCGAAACGATGACGGCGCTCGAGAGCCGACTCGATCCGAACCGCTTCGTGCGCATCCACCGCTCGACGATCGTCAATCTCGCCCGCGTCCGCGAGCTGCGCCACATCCTGCACGGCGATTACGCGGTGGTGCTGCGGGACGGAACGCGCCTGACGATGTCGCGCGGTTTCCGGGAGCGCTTCGGACGCGTGCTCGAGCAGGCCACCAGCGTCCGCATCTCGAGCTGAGCGCTGCGCTCGTCATTCGCCGGCGGCAGACAAAAAAAAGCGAGCGGCCGGATGGCCGCTCGATCCAAAGTGGAGGCGCCGATGAGCTCGCTGAGCTCCGGATCCTCACCGGGGACTTACGGCGGGCTGGCGATGGAGTTACGTCGCCAGGGACGAGGAGAGACTGTCGTGACACGAACGTCGTCGCGGCGCGACGAGCACATTGCGGTCGTCGCGTTCGAAAATTCGGAGCCGATCCAGCGATCCGGATGGATGCCCGTCGCGCATGGCGAAACGGCGGCGAGGCGAGGCGGCTACGGGCACCGGATGGGGTAGCTGGGAGGACCGGCTCGTCCCACCGCTATCGCAGCCGGTCCCGAACGACCCATCCGGCGAATGCCGTGGCAGTGGCGTTGCTCTCCTCTCAAGCCGACCGCCGCACACTCCGGTGCCGGTCGACGAGAGGAGAGGCCGACATGGTGGATCGCAGTCGATGGATCGGGCGGGGGCTCGCGCTGATCGTCGCGCTGGTGGCGACGACGGGCGGTGCCTTCGCTCAGCTTCAGACCGGCAACATCTACGGCACCGCCAGCGACAATCAGGGTGAGGCGCTGCCGGGCGTGACGGTGACGCTCGAGGGCGCCGGCGCGCCGCGCGTGCAGACGTCCGACTCGAGCGGCGTGTTCCGCTTCCTCGGCCTGCCGCCCGGCACGTTCATGCTCAAGGCGTCGCTCGAGGGCTTCAGCCCGCTCGAGTATCCCAACGTCGTCGTCAACGTCGGCCGCAACACGACGGTCGAGATGACGCTGACGGCGGCGGTCGAG
>DASWJT010000090.1:0-87029 GCA_036397015.1 Thermoanaerobaculia bacterium | reverse complement strand
ATGTCGATCGCATCGCTCGTCGGGTCGTCGAGCTGATCGGCGACAAGGCGGTGCGCGACGTCGCGTGGGAGGTCGTCCCCGACCTCGCCGAGCTGATGCTCAAGGCGCGCATCGAAGAGCTCGAGGCGTCGGTAGAGTAGCGCCCGCCCCGAATCGTCCGCCGGCCGCACGGTCCGCGGGCGGCCGGGGCGGTGACGAGGGAGAGACGGGTGGAGACGCGGTTCGATCCCCAGAGTTTCGAGCCCAAGTGGCAACGCGAGTGGGCCGTACGCGGCTGGTTTACCGCCGACGCCGCCGCCGGCCGCCCGCCCTTCTGCATCATGATCCCGCCGCCCAACGTCACGGGCAGGCTGCACTTGGGTCACGCGCTGCAGTCCACCCTGCAGGACGTGCTCACCCGCTGGCGG
Source organism: Thermoanaerobaculia bacterium (assembly GCA_036397015.1). GTDB lineage: Bacteria > Acidobacteriota > Thermoanaerobaculia > Multivoradales > JAGPDF01 > JACTMI01. The sequence goes on along the minus strand of DASWJT010000090.1, from coordinate 86,622 downwards.
CGAATGCGCGGCGACAACGCGCTCTGGCTGCCGGGTACCGATCACGCCGGCATCGCCACCCAGCTGATGGTGGAGCGCGAGCTCGAGCACGAAGGGACGAGCCGGGTTGAGCTCGGGCGCGAGCGCTTCCTGGCGCGCATGTGGGAGTGGAAGGAACGCCACCACGACAACATCCGCCGCCAGCTCGAAACGCTCGGCGCGTCGTGCGACTTCAGCCGCGAGCGCTTTACGCTCGACGAGGGGCTCTCCCGAGCGGTGCGAGAAGCGTTCGTGCGCCTGCACTCCGCAGGCAAGATCTACCGCGGCGAGTACATCGTCAACTGGTCGATCGGCCTCGACACCGCGATCTCCGACCTCGAAGTCGAGATGCGCACGGTCGAGGACAGCCTGTGGCGAATCGCCTATCCGATCGCGGGCTCGGACGAACGGATCGTGGTGGCGACGACGCGTCCGGAGACGATGCTCGGCGACACGGCGATCGCGCTCCATCCGGACGACGAGCGCTACCGCCACCTCCTCGGGCGCCGCGCGGTGGTGCCGGTGGCGGGTCGGGCGATCCCGTTCGTGGCCGACGGCGCGGTCGATCCCGCGTTCGGCTCCGGCCTCGTCAAGGTGACGCCGGCCCACGATCCGGCGGATTTCGAGATGGGGCGGCGGCACGCCCTGGCTTCGGTGCAGGTCATCGACCGACACGGCCGCATGACGGCGGATGCCGGCGGCGAATTCCAGGGTCTCGACGTCGAGACCGCCCGCGCGAGACTCCTCGAGCGGCTACGCGCCGAGGGCTACCTCGTTGGAGAGGAGAGATATCTCCACAACGTCGGCTTCTGCCAGCGCAGCGGCACGCGCGTCGAGCCGCTCGTCTCGACCCAGTGGTTCTGCGACGTCGCCGAGATGGCGGCGCTCGGTCTCGAAGCGTGGCGCCGCGGCGAGCTCGAGCTGGTGCCGGAGTTCTGGGGCAAGACCTGGGAGCACTGGCTCTCGACGATCCGTCCCTGGTGCATTTCGCGGCAGCTCTGGTGGGGGCATCAGATCCCGGCCTTCTACGACGAGGCGGGCGGCTGCCACGTGGCGCGCTCCCGCGAGGAGGCGATCGCCCAGGCGGGCACCGACCAGCTCACCCAGGATCCGGACGTCCTGGACACTTGGTTCTCGTCCGCTCTGTGGCCGTTCTCGACCCTCGGCTGGCCGGAAGAGAGCGCGGATCTCGCCACCTTCTACCCGACCTCGGTCCTGGTCACCGGTCACGACATCCTCTTCTTCTGGGTCGCGCGCATGGTGATGATGGGTCTCCACTTCACCGGCGAGCTGCCGTTCTCGCGAGTGCACCTGACCGGCCTCGTGCGCGACGCCGAGGGGCGGAAGATGTCGAAGACGAAGGGCAACGTGCTCGATCCGGAGGTGCTCGTTGCTGAGCACGGCGCCGACGCGGTGCGCTTTACTCTGGCGCAGCTCGACGCCCCCGGCCGCGACATCCCGCTCGACGCCTCGCGCATGGCCGGCTACCGCGCCTTCGGCAACAAGATCTGGAACGCCACGCGCTTCGTGCTGACCAAGGCGCCGGAGGGGCGGGTCCGCGTCGATCTCGATCCCGAGCGACTCGAGCTTCCGGAGCGCTGGATCCTCTCGCGCGTCGATGCGACTGCGGGGAGCGTGAATCGGCACCTCGGCGATTTCCGCTTCGACCTCGCTTGCCACGAGCTCTACCAGTTCTTCTGGAGCGACTTCTGCGACTGGTACATCGAGATGGCGAAGCCGGGACTCGAGCCGGCGACCGCGCGCCCGCGCGTCGCCGACGTGCTGGTGACTGTGCTCGAACGCGCCCTGCGCCTCCTGCATCCCGTGATGCCGCACATCACGGAGGAGCTGTGGCAGCGCCTCGCGGGGCACGATTCCATCCAGCCGCACACCATCTGTCTGGCACCGTATCCGGAGGCCGACGACGCTTGGTCGCTTTCGCCGGCGGACCAGGACTCGATGCAGCAGACCCGGGAGTTCGTGACAGTGGTTCGCAACGATCGGGCGGAGAGAGTGGCGACTTCGCCGACCGGAACCAGGAGCTACCGAGAAGCGCAGGCTTCCATTGAAGGGAAAGACGAGACCTCTCGCGTCTTCGCCGAATGGCTCGCCGGACGGAGTGTCTTTCCCCTTCTAAGAAGCCTTTCCGGTCTTTCGGAGGTCGAAGTTGTCGAGGAGCTCCCTCCACTCGGCACGAAACATAGGCGCTGGGGAGTCGATTTCTCGATCTTCTTCCCGGCCCAGGGGGAGACGGCGCTCGACCCCGCGAAGATCGAGAGAGAGCTCGGGGAGGTCGACGGAAACTTGGCGCGGGTACAGAACCGGCTGGCGAGCCGGGGCTTCGCGGAAAAGGCTCCGGCGCAGGTGGTCGCGGGCGCCCGGCGGCAGCTGGCGGAGCTAGCGGCGCGGCGCGCGGCGCTCGTCGCCGAGCTCGAGAGGCTCGTCAGGTGAGCGCCCCGGGCTCGGCCCCGACGGTCGAGAGCATCGCCGCGGCGTGGCCGCGTGAGCTGACGGGGCTGGCGCTCATCGCGGTGAACGAGGTCGATTCGACGCAGCGGTTGGCGCGCTCGCTGCTCGAGCGGCATCTCGCGGAAGACGAGACGTTGCCGTCGTGCTGCGTGCTGGCTCTGGCGCAGACGCGGGGCCGGGGTCGTCGCGGACGGCCGTGGGTGAGCGTGCCGGGTCTGGGCGTCTGGGCGACGGTGGTGGCGAGCGTCGACTCGGCGGAGCTCGGCTCGCTGCCGCTGCGCTCGGCGGCGGCGCTCGCCGCGGCGCTCGCGGACACCGTTCCGGTGCGGGTCAAGTGGCCGAACGATCTCGTCGTCGACGGGCGCAAGCTCGGCGGCCTGCTGATCGAGACGATCCTGCGCGAGCCGCCGCGCGGCTGGGCGATGGTCGGCTTCGGCGTCAACGCCGAGCACGGCGAGGACGAGCTGCCGACGCCGCAGGCGACCTCGCTGCGCGCGCTCGGCGTCGCGCCCGACCGCCGCCGGCTGGAGCGGCTGGCGCCGGGGCTGGCGGGAGCGATCTGGCGCGAGCTCCAGGGCGAGAGCGTCGACTGGCTCGACGACTACCGCGCGCGGTCGGCTCACCGCCCCGGAGACCGGATCGAGTGCGACCTCGAGGGAGAGCGCATTGCCGGCGAGCTCGTCGATTTCGACGACCACGGCGCATTGCGACTGCGCACGGCGGGCGGCGAGCGCGCTGTCGGGGCGGGAGACGTGTTCGCATGGTGAAGAGCGAAGAGCGCGACGAGCGGGAAGAGATGCTGCTCGCCGTCGATGTCGGCAACACCAACATGGTCGTCGGCGTGTGGCGTGGCGAGACGCTCGTCGAGAGCTTCCGCCTGAAAACCGATGGCGAGCGCACCAGCGACGAGTACGGAGCGCTGCTGCTGACGCTCCTCGCGCGCCAGGGGATCGATGCGCGAAAGATCGGCAGCGTGGTCATCTCGTCGGTGGTGCCGCCGCTGCAGGCGACGCTGGTGCGGCTCGCGCGCGACTATTTCGGGCGCAAGCCGCTCTTCGTCGGGCCCGGAATCCGGACGGGCATGCCGATCCGTTACGACAACCCAGCGGAGGTCGGCGCCGACCGCATCGTCAACTCGCTCGCCGCGCGCGAGCTCTACGGCGCGCCCGTCGTCGTCGTCGACTTCGGCACCGCGACGACCTTCGACATCGTCAGCGCCGAGGGCGAGTACGTGGGCGGCATCATCGCGCCCGGCATCCTGATTTCGGCCGAGGCCCTCTTCGCGCACGCCTCGCGCCTCTACCGGGTCGACGTGCAGCCGCCCGATCGGTTGGTCGGGCGCAACACCGCCACCGCGATGCAGGCGGGCATCTACTTCGGCTACGTCGGGCTCGTCGACGGCATCCTCGAGCGCCTGCTGGCCGAGATGCCCGGGCTCGAGCAGATCGTCGCCACCGGCGGCCAGGCGGAGCTCATCGCGGCGGGCTCGAAGCACATCCGGCGCGTCGAGCCGCTGCTGACGCTGATCGGGCTGCGGCGGGTGCATGAGCTCAACCGGCGCTGAGCCCGGCGACGCCGCCGACCAGGCATACTTCCTCGCCATCGAACGCGCCTTTCTCGCCCTGCGCGGGCGCGCGACGCTGCTGGCCGCCGAAGACTGGCAGACCGCCCGCGAATGGCGGCGCAGCGGCATTCCAGTGGAGTTCGTCGTCGCGGTCATGGAGTCGCTCGTCGAGCGGCAGCGGGAGCGCAAGTCGAAGCGCGGTGTCTCGAGCCTGCGCTACTTCCGCGCCGCCGTCGCCGCTGCGTGGGACGAACAGCTGGCTCACCGGGCGGGAGGCGGCGCGCCGCCGGCCGATCCGGGGCCGCCGGCGGCGACGCGGCTCGAACGGCTGGCGGCGGCGGTCCCGCCGGAGCTGCCGGGCGCTGCGGCACTGCGCCAGGCCATCGCGAGCCTGAGCGGTCCGCTCGACGTCGTCGAAACCGAGCTGGACGAGCTCGAGCGGCGGTTCCTCGCCGATTACGCCGCCGGTCTCCCCGCCGCGGAGCGCGCCGCGATCGATCGACGGGTCGAGCGCGCGCTCGCCTCGGCGGCGGCCGACCTGCCGGAGGCGACGCGGTCCCAGGTGCGCACCAGTCTCGAGCGGCAGAACCTGCGCCGGGCGACGGGCCTGCCGGTGCTCTCGCTCTTTTCGCCGGCGGCGATCCGCGGTCCCGAGCCGAACGGAAGTTGACGCGACCCACCTCCGTCTTGGAGAGGCGTGCGACGCTCTCCGGCGGCGCTCCCCGCCGCCCTGCTCGTGGCGCTCTGCGCTTGGACGCCGAGCCTCGCGCCGATCCCCGCCTGGGCACCGCTCGGCCTCGCCGCCGGCGGACTGGCGCTGGGCGGCGGCGCCGGCGGGCTGCTCCTCGGCGCCGCCGCCGGCCTCGGTCTCGGCGAGCTCCGACGCGGCGAGGAGCTCCCGGCGACGACGGGCCGGGTGACGGAGATCGAAGGCACGATCTGCAGCCCCTGGCACGCCCGCGCCGAGTTCGCCAGCCGCACGGCGCGGCTCTGTCCGCGCTGGGTGCGCGTCGGGCGCCGCGTCGTGACGAGGCCGCCGGCGACGCTCTTCGTCGATCTGCCCGACCACGTCGAACCACCGAGCTACGGCGCCGCGGCTCGCGTGCGCGGCTCGCTCTCGCGTTTCGCCGGCCTCGCCAATGCGACGGCGGTCGCGCCGGGACCATGGCGCCTGCGGGTCAAGGCCCGGGTCTTCGTCGTCGGCTCCGCACGGCCGGGAGCTTTCGCGCGCGCCAACCGCGCGCTGCGCTCACGCATCGATCGCGCCATCGAGGCGACGGGCGCCCGCGACCGATCCGGGGTGGCCCTGGCGCGAGCGCTCGTGCTCGGCGACGAGGCTGGTCTCGGCGACGAGCGTCGGAGGGCGCTGCGGCGCGCCGGGCTCGCGCACCTGTTCGCCGTGTCCGGCTTTAACCTGACGGTGGTGGCGGCGTTCGTGTCGCTGCTCGCCGGCGGGGGGCCGCGCGGCCTCCGCTTCCTGCTGCCGGGCCTGTCGGTCGTCGTCTATCTCGCCGCCGTCGGACCCGAGCCGTCGATGCTGCGGGCGTCGGTGATGGCTGCCCTCGGCCTGGCGCTCCTCGCTGCAGGCCGTCCCGGCTCGGCGGCGCAGGCCCTCTCGCTCGCCGCCATCGCTCTGGTCGCCTGCGAGCCGGCGATGGTCGACGACGTCGGCTTTCGCCTCTCTTTCGGCGCCACGGCTGGCCTGGTCGCCGGCGCGCGAGGCTGGTCGAAACCGTGCGAGCGCCTTCCGCCCTGGTTGCGCTCGGCGGTCGAGGCGTCGCTCGCCGCCCAGCTCGGGGCGCTGCCGTTCTCCGTCGCCGCCTTCGGCGAGCTCTCGCCGGTGGCGCCGCTCGTCAACCTCGTCGCCGTCCCGTGGGCCGCTCTCTGGCTGCTCGTCGCCATGGCCTGGATCGCCGTCGCCCTGGCGCTGCCGGCGGCGGCGGCCTGGCTCGCACCGCTGCTCGATCTCGGCGCGGCGCCGTTCGAGGCGCTCGAGCGACTCCCTCCTTCGCCGTGGATCTCGGTCGCGGTGAGCGGCGGTCTCGCGGCGGGCACCGCGTTGGCGCTGACGGCAGCCATCGCCCTCGCGAAGCACGGGGCGGGCCGGTGGCTGCTGCTCACCTGCGCCGCGCTGGCCGTCGCGGGAGCGAGCCCCTCCCGCCGCGCGGTGTCGGAAGTGATCTTTCTCGACGTCGGGCAGGGCGACGCGGCGATCGTCCGCGATCACGAATTCGTCGCGCTCGTCGACGGCGGCGGGCTCGCGGGCCGGGACCTCGGTGCCGCGGCGCTGCGCCCCGCGCTGGCGGCGAGGGGCATCGGCGCCGTCGACGTGGCGATCGTGAGCCACTCCGATCGCGACCACTGCCAGGGACTGCTCGACCTGGCGGCGCTGGTTCCGATTCGAGAAGTGTGGAGCTCGGCGGGGCAACTCGCGCGCGGATGCGGAGGGCGGCTGGTGGGCAAGACGCGCGGCCCCTGGCGGGCGCTCGCCGCCGGCGACGTCGTCTGGCGAGCGGGGAGCCGATTCGAGATCCTGCATCCCGCGCCCGGCAAGCTCGCCGGCGATGCCAACGCCGAGTCGCTGGTCGTGGCGGTCGACATCGCCGGCCGCCGCTTCCTCTTCGCCGGCGATCTCGGCGCCGAGGAGGAGGTCGGCCTGGTGGCCCGCGCCGAACCGCGCCTCGCCGCCGACGTTCTCAAAGTCTCGCACCATGGCGCCGCGGGCTCGACGCCGAGCGAGTGGCTGACCGCCGTGCACCCGCGCTGGGCGATCATCTCGGCCGGCGTGCGCAACGCTTACGGACATCCTGCGCCGCCGACGCTCGCCCGTCTCACCGCCGCGGGTTCCGTCTTGCTGCGCACGGATCGCGACGGCGAGATCGTCTTCGCGCGGCGCGGCGCCGGCCCCTGGCGACTCGACCTGCCGGCGTCGCCGCGCGCGATCCTGCCGGCCCGCTGAGGCGGGCTAGACTGCTCGAGTGAGCACGATCGTCGCTCTCGTCGGCGCGACGGCGACCGGCAAGAGCGCTGTCGCGCTCGCCGCCGCCGAGGCGTGCGGCGCCGAGATCGTCAACGCCGACGCGCTGCAGGTCTATCGCGACCTCGACATCGGCACCGCGAAGCCGAGCCGCGAGGAGCGGCGGCGGGTGCCGCACCACCTCGTCGACATCCTCGATCCGCGCGAGCGCTTCTCGGCCGGGGAGTTCGCGCGCCGCGCGCGCGCCGCGCTCGCCGAGATCGCGGCCCGCGGCCGGCCGGCGATCGTGGTCGGCGGCAGCGGCCTCTACCTGCGCGCGCTGTGGGCGGGCCTGGCGGCCATCCCCGACGTCGACGAGTCGGCGCGCCGCGAGCTCGAAGGGCGATTGCGCAGCGAAGGCCTGCCGATTTTGCGCCGAGAGCTCCTCGCCGTCGATCCGGCCACCGCCGCTCGAATCGGCCGGAACGACACGCAGCGCATCCTGCGCGCGCTGACGGTGGCGCTTTCGACCGGCAAGCCGCTCTCGGCTTGGTTGACCGACGCGGCGACCGAGAATCCGGCGCCGAAGATGCGGAGATTCGGATTGACGCTGCCGCGAGCGGTTCTGTACGATCGCATCGCGGCGCGAGTGCAGCGCATGACGGATGGCGGGTGGCTGAGCGAAGTTCGCGGCTTGCTTACTGCCGGCGTTTCCCGTGACGCGCCCGCGCTGCAGGCGATCGGCTACTCCGACTGGATCCGCTATCTCGACGGCGAGACGAGCTCGCGAGAGACCGTCGACGCGATCGTGCGCGCGACCCGACGCTACGCGAAGCGTCAGGAGACGTGGTTTCGACGCGAGCCGGAGATCGAATGGCTGAGCGCGCTGGATGACGCGAGCGCGATCGCGGCGTTACGGAAGAGCCTTGACGTGGGCGAGGAGGAGCGATGAACAAGCCGGCGATCAACATCCAGGACGGTTTCCTCTTCCAGGCGCTCAAGGAGAACCGCCCGATGACCGTCGAGCTGACGACGGGACGCACCCTGACGGGGAGGATCCGGCGCTTCGACCGCTTCGCCGTCGTGCTCGAAGTGGAGGGCAGCGAGCGCCTCGTCTACAAGCACGCGATCGCGACGCTGGCTGCCGCCTCAGAGGCCTGAGGCGTCTGCCTTGTCGAGTCGGCGCGCCGCGCTCGCGGTCGGCCTGCTGAGCCTGACATGGGGCTGCGCGGCCGTCCCGCGCGTGGCCGTTCGGCGCCCTCCGCCACGCGAGGTGGCGGCCTTCCTGCTCGACCCTTCGACGCTGGCACCCGAAGCGGAAGCGGCGGAGATCGGTCGACTCTTTCGCGAGCTCCTGGCGGGGGCACCGAGCGCGGAGCTGCGCGCGGCTCTCGACCGTCGTGTGCCGGCGCCGCGTGCCGGCGCCGCGGCCGCGCTGCTGCGGGCGCAGATCGAGCTCGCTGGCGGCGACGTCGAGGCCGCCCGCCGGGCACTCGCAGGCGCGCTCGGCGAGGCCGGGACGACGGTGCCGGCCCGTCTGCTCGCGGCGCGTCTCGCCGAGCTCGCCGGCGAGCCGCTGGCCGCGCACTCGCAATACGAATCCCTGGCCGGTGAGCTCCCGGTCGCCGCCGAGCGTCGGGATGCGCTGCGCGAGGAGGCGGTCGAGGAGCTCCGTGGCCGCGTCTCGGGGGCGCTCGCGGAGGGGCGGGTCGCGGCCGCCGCCGAAGAGCTCGCGCGTCTGCTCGAGCTGGACGCGGGGAGCCGCGCCACCGCCGAGCTGCAGGCCGCAGTCGGCGCCGCCCGCGGCGATGCTCGTCAGGAGCTCGAGGCGGTGCGCGCGCTGGTCGCCACTCAACCGGCGAGCCTGCCGCTGCGCCTCCGACGGGGCGAGCTCGAGGTGGAGGTCGGCGACGCGGCGCTCGGGCTCGGGCTCCTCGAGGAGCTGGCCGCGGCGCACTCGGGCGATGCGCGCGTGCATCTCGCCCTGGCTCACGCCATGTTCTCGTATCGCCTGGTCAACTCACCGGAGGAGATCCGCCGTCTCGCGCGGTCGCCGCAACTGGCGCGCGGCGATTTCGCGCGCCTGCTCTACTGGCTGGTCCCGGCGGTGCGCTCCGCGCGTCCGGGCGCGACTCTCATCGCGACCGACCTGGTCGACCACCCGGCGCGCGAGGAGATCGTCCGCGTCGCCAATCTCGGCCTCCTGCGCATCGACGAGGTCCTGCATCGTTTCGAGCCGGGCCGTCACCTGACGCGCTCCGAGGCCTTCCGGGCTCTGGCGCGCCTGGTCGGAGAGCGGGCAGAGACGACGGCGCAGACTTGCGTGTACGCTGTGCGCCAAAGCTGGATCGCCGAAACCGGCGAGTGCCTGCCGTCGGCCCCCGTTTCCGGCGCGGAGGCGACGGGCTGGCTTCGCCAGACCACCGGCTCGTTCGCCGCGGGCGGGAGCGGATGATGCGCGCGCTGACCATTCCCAATCTGCTGTCGGTCGCACGCATGGCGCTGGTGCCGCTGTTCGTGATCTCGATCCTCGACGGTCACGTCGACCGGGCGCTGTGGGTCTTCGCCATCGCCGGGATCTCCGACGCCCTCGACGGCTTCATCGCCCGCGTCTGGCGGCAGCAGTCGGCGCTCGGGCTGTATCTCGATCCGGCAGCCGACAAGCTCCTGCTCGTCTGCGCCTACGTCGTCCTGGCCGTGCCGAACCTGCATTCCGGCTACACCATCCCGGCCTGGATCAGCGCCCTGGTCGTGACACGCGACATCGTCATCGTCGTCGTCGCGCTGACTCTCCATCTCGCCGCCGGCATCAAGCGGTTTCCGCCCAGCCCGATCAGCAAGCTCAACACGTTGGTCCAGGTGGCGGCCGTCCTCCTGGTCCTGTTCACCGGCGTGCTGCCGCACCTCGACGTGGTCGCGGCCGTCGCCGTTCACGCCGTTGCCGTGCTCACCTTCGGCTCCGGCATCGACTACATCTACCGCACCAACCGGATCTCGCTGCCACGCTGATGAAGCCGAGGCGCGTCGATCCGTCTCTGCTGCGCCTGCTCGCCTTCGTCGGCGCGCTCCTCGCCCTCGCCGCCCTCCTCTTCTTCGCGCGCAAGCTCCTCTTGCCACTTCTGCTCGGCCTCGCGGTGGCCTACCTCCTCGACCCGGCGGTGAGCTGGCTCGAGCGGCGGGGGGTCTCCCGCGGCCTCGGCACGGCCGTCATCGGCTGCGTCGCCCTGCTCCTCGTCGCCGCCCTCCTCCTCACCCTCGTGCCGGCGCTCATCGGCCAGGCCCGCGAGCTCGTCGAGCGGCTGCCGGAGTACGACGCCAGGATCCGCGCCGAGGTCCTGCCCTTCATCGAGGATCTGAAGAGCAAGTATCCGGAGCAGTTCGAGACCTTGCGCCTGCGGGTGGTCGAGACGGTGCGCGAGCGCGGGCCGCAGATGCTGGAGGCGGCGCTGCAGCGGCTGGGCGGAGTGTTCTCGAGCCTGCTCGGGTTCTTCCTCTTCCTGCTCCAACTGATCTTCGTTCCAGTCTTCGCCTTCTACCTGATGGTCGACTTCCCGAAGCTCAAGCACGGGATCGTCGAGCTGGTCCCGATTCCCTACCGCGAGGTCACCGTGGCGCGGCTCTCCGAGGTCGACGACGCCGTCGCCAGCTTTCTCCGCGGCCAACTCACCATCGCCTTCATCCTGGCGGCGATCAACGGCATCGGGCTGACGCTCGTCGGGGTGCCGCTCGGCCTGCTCGTCGGAGTGGTGGCGGGCCTGGCGAACCTGATTCCTTACATGTCGCTCGTCGTCGGGCTGGCGCCGGCGATGCTGCTCGTGTGGATCGAGCACCAGAGTCTGGCGCGGCTCGTCGCCGTCGTGGCGATCTTCAGCGGCGCGCAGCTGCTCGAAGGCACGGTGCTCTCGCCGCGCATCCTCTCGCGCAGCGTCCATCTGCATCCGGTGTGGGTGCTGCTCGCGATCATCGTCGGCGGCAACCTGTTCGGCTTCGTCGGCATGCTGGTGGCGGTGCCGGCGGCGGCGGCGATCCAGGTCTTCGTGCGCAGCTGGCTGGTCGCCTATCGCGGCTCGTCGGTCTATCTCGGCGAGTCGCCGCCGGCGGGCCGGGCGGCGCCGTAGAATCGGCCGGCGATGTCGTTCGTCCACCTCCACCTGCACAGCCAATACAGCCTGCTCGACGGCGCCAACCGGCTCGACGACCTGCTGGCGGCGGCGCGGGACGCCGGGATGCCGGCGATCGCGCTCACCGATCACGGCAACCTCTTCGGCGCCATCGAGTTCTACGATCGGGCGCGCCGCGCCGGCATCAAGCCGGTGCTCGGCATCGAGGCGTACGTGGCGCCGGGCAGCCACACCGAGCGGGATCCGCAGCGGGCATCGAGCAATCATCTGGTGCTGCTCGCCCGCGACGAGACAGGGTGGCGGAACCTCCTTCAGCTGACGACGCGCTCGTACCTCGACGGCTTCTATTACAAGCCGCGGATCGATCGCGAGCTGCTGCGCCGGCACGCCGAGGGCCTCATCGGCCTGTCGGCTTGTCTCAAGGGCGAGATCAACGAGCGCATCCTGGCGCGGCAGGAGCAGGAGGCCGAGGCGACCGCTCGCGACTACCGCGAGATTCTCGGCGAGGGCAACTTCTACCTCGAGCTGCAGGACCACGGCATCGCCGAGCAGCGCGCCGCCAACGAGGTGCTGCGGAGAATGTCGCGCCGGCTCGAGATCCCGCTCGTTGCGACCAACGATTGCCATTACCTGCGCCGCGAGGACGCGGTGGCGCACGACGTCCTGCTGTGCATCGGCACGCAGCGACTGCGCAGCGACGTCGACCGTTTGCGCTACGCGAGCGAGGAGTTCTATCTCAAGGGCGCGGCGGAGATGGCGGCGCTCTTTCCGCAGGACGCCGCGGCGCTCGACGCCACGCTCGAGATCGCCGAGCGCTGCAACGTCGAGATCCCGGAAGGGAAGTTCCACCTGCCGGCCTTTCCGGTCCCCGCTGGCGAGAGCGAGGATTCCTATTTCGAGCGCATGGCGCGCGACGGGCTGGATCGGCGGTTCGAGGAGCTGCGCCGGCTGCAGCCGGCGGCGCTCGAGCGCAATGCTCCCGACGTCTACCGCGAGCGCCTGCGCTACGAGATCGGCGTCATTCGCCGTATGGGCTTCGCCGGCTACTTCCTCATCGTCTGGGATTTCATCCGCCACGCGCGCGAGAACGGCATCCCGGTCGGCCCGGGACGAGGCTCGGCTGCCGGCTCGCTCGTCTCCTACTCCTTGCGCATCACCGACATCGACCCGCTCCAGTACGACCTCCTCTTCGAGCGCTTCCTCAACCCCGCTCGACTGTCGATGCCGGACATCGACACCGACATCTGCCAGCGCCGCCGCGGCGAGGTGCTGCAGTACGTGAGCGAGAAGTACGGGCGCGATCGCGTGTCGCAGATCATCACCTTCGGGACGCTGGCGGCCAAAGGCGTGCTGCGCGACGTCGGGCGGGTGCTGGGCCTGCCGTACGCCGCCGTCGATCGCGTCGCCAAGCTGCTGCCCGAGGCGGAGAAGTCGCTCGCCGAAGCGGCGAGGACCGTCGACAGCCTGGCGAACGAGATGCGACAAGACCCGCAGATTCGCGAGGTGGTCGAGATCGGCAGCCGGCTCGAGGGCCTGACGCGTCACGCCTCGGTGCACGCCGCGGGCGTCGTCATCACGCCGGGCCCGATCGACGAGCTGGTGCCGCTCTACAAGACGAGCCGGGACGAAATCGTCACCCAGTGGGACATGAAGGGCGTCGAGCGCCTCGGCTTGCTGAAGATGGATTTCCTCGGCCTGAAGACGGTGACGGTCGTCGACGACACGCTGCGCATCCTCCGCCACCAGGGGAACGCGCTCGACCTCGACGCCGTGCCGCTCGACGACGCCGCCACTTTCGCGATCTTCGCCGAGGGCCGCACCGGAGGCATCTTCCAGTTCGAGTCGAGCGGCATGCGCGACATGCTCCGTCGAGCGCAGCCGTCGCGCTTCGAGGACCTCGCCGCGTTCAACGCCCTCTATCGCCCGGGTGCGCTGTCGGTCGGCATGGTCGACCGCTTCATCGCGCGCAAGCTCGGCCGTGAGCGCGTCGTCTACGTCTTCGCCGAGCTCGAGCCGATCCTGCGCGAGACTCACGGCGTCATCGCCTATCAAGAGCAGGTGATGCAGATCGCGGTGACGATCGCCGGCTTCACCATGGCCGAGGCCGACGTCCTACGCAAGGCGATGGGCAAGAAGAAACCGGAGGTGATGGCCGAGCAGAAGCAGAAGTTCGCCGACGGCGCCGCCGCCAAGGGATTCGCGCGCGAGAAGGCGGAGGAGCTGTGGAATCTGATCGAGCCGTTCGCCGGCTACGGCTTCAACAAGAGCCACTCGGTGGCCTACGCCATGCTCGCCTACAAGACCGCGTACCTCAAGGCGCACCATCCCGTCGCCTTCATGGCCGCGATGCTGAGCTCGGAGATCGCGTCGACCGACGACGTCGTCAAGTACGTCGCCGAGTGCCGCGAGATGGACATCGCCGTGTTGCCGCCCGACGTCAACGTCAGCGAGTGGGCGTTCGCCGTCGAGGGTCCGGCAGTGCGCTTCGGCCTCGGCGGCATCAAGGGCCTCGGCGAGTCGGCGGCGGAGGCAATCCTGGCGGTGCGCCGTCGTCTCGGCCGCTTCACGAGCCTGGCGCAGCTGGTCTCGGAGGTCGACCCGCGGGTGGTGAACCTCAAGGTGCTCGAGACCCTCGTCAAGTCCGGTGCCTGCGACGGCTTCGGCGAGCACCGCGCCGCGCTCTTCGCCGCCGTCGCGCGCAGCATGGACTGGGCGCAGCGCCGCCGGCGCGAGGAGGAGGCCGGGCAGTCGAGCCTCTTCGGCGGAGCGATCGCGGTCACCGCGCCGGAGATCGACTCGAACTGCGCGGCGTGGCCCGAGGCGGAGCGGTTGCGCGCCGAGAAGGAGGCGCTCGGCTTCTTCCTCACCGGCAATCCGCTCGCCGAATTCGAAGGGCAAATCGCGCGTTTGACCACCCACACGACGCGTGAGCTGCGCGAAGGCTACGAGGGCGCGACGACCGTGGGCGGCCTGGTGACGCGCGTCAAGCGCATCAAGATCAAGGGCGGACCGAACGCCGGCAAGGTGATGGCGCGCTTCGTGCTCGAGGATCTGCACGGCGCGATGCAGGTGGCGGTCTTCGTCGACGCGCTCAAGCGCTACGACGCCCTCCTGGCGGAAGACACCGCCGTCGTCGTGCGCGGCAACGCGCGCGAGCGCGGCGGCGAGACGGAGCTCCAGCTCGAGGAGATGACGCCGCTCGACGAAGCGGCGACACGGCTGGTGCGGGAGCTGCGCGTCGAGCTCGGCGGCGCCCTGCCGAAGAGCACGCTGCTCCGCCTGCGCGATCTGCTCGCCGAGCATCCCGGCACGGCGAGCCTGGTCTTCGCCATGCGCCTCGACGGGGAGACCGACGTGCGCATCGTGCCGGAGCGGCGATTCCGCGTCGACTACAGCGCCGAGCTCGTCGGCGCCATCGAGGCGCTAGTCGGGCCGGGCTCGGTCGTCCCGATCGCCGGCTGAGCGCCCGCGGCCGGAGACTCGTCATGCTCCCCGTTCTGACCTTCGCGCTCCTCTCGCAGCTGGCTCCGCCGGCGCCCGTCGACGCGCGAACGGTGGAGCTCGTGCGCGAGGAGTGCGCCAGCCGCATCGCGATGCGCGAGCTGGTCTACTTCGCCAACGGCACCGTCCGCCTGCGCGAGGGGCCGATCGGAGAGAGCACGCTGACGCTGGGCGAGCTGGGCCAGCCGGACGCGGCCGAGATCCGGCGTCAGCTCGCCGACGTCGATCTCGCCGCCGTGGAGATCGTCTCGACGGCGCCCGACGGGGAATGGGTCGAGCGCTGCCGGCTGCGCCTGACGCTGACGGCGGGCGAGGCGAGCGAGCTCGCCTATTCGCCTCTCGACGCCGGCAGCCTCGAGCTCGAGAAGCTGCGGCGGATCGTCGACTACCTGACCTCCGTGGCGCGCGGGAACGGTAGATCGATCGAGGTTCCGGCGAGCTATCGGGCGCGGCTCGGCGACCGACTCGAGCGCGCCGACGGCGCCGTCTTCGAGGTCGTCGGCTTCACCAGCGATGGCAGGGCCGTCGAGCTCGTCTCGGACGCGCCGCCGATGACGATCTTCGTCGAGCGCGAGCGACTGCGCGTCGAGTTCCGTCGTCTGCTCACCGCTGCGCCGCTCGAGCCGTGAGCGTCGGCGCCGGCCGGTTGCGGGGCAGGCGTCTCGCCGTCGCCGAGGGCAGCCGTCCGTCGAGCGGGCGAATCCGGGCGGCGCTGTTCTCGATCTGGGGCGAACGGCTCGCGGGCGCCGAGCTCCTCGATCTCTTCGCCGGCAGCGGCGGCGTGGGGATCGAAGCGTGGAGCCGGGGGGCGCGCGCCGTGACGCTGGTGGAGAACGGACAGCGGGCGTTGGCGGTGATCCGGCGCAACGCCGATCTCGTCGCCGAGGCGGGCGCGGCGCGTGTCCTGGCGCTGCCGGTGGAGCGCGCGCTCGAGCGGCTCGCCGCCGAGGGGAGACTCTTCGACCTCGTCTTCGCGGATCCGCCGTACGAACTGCGCCTCGGCGAGCGCTTCTTCCGACTGGCACGACGGGTGGCGGGTCGGGGCACGAGCCTCGCCATCGAGCACCGCGCGAGCACACCCCCGGCCGACGAGACGCCGGGGTGGAGCCTGCGCGCCAGCCGGCGTCACGGCGACAGCACGCTGCGCTTTTACGAGCCGGATGGGGAGGGGAGTGCGGTCTAGCTTCCGTCGCCGTCCTCGAGGAAGAAGGCGAGCTCCTCGAGATGGACGCGCAGATCGAGATTCTTGACCCGGCAGGTCCGGGTCGAGGGCAGCGAGACGGGCGCGAAGTTGAGCACGGCACGGATTCCCGCCGCAGCGAGCTCGGCGTGGGCGGCCGGCGCGGCATCGGCGGGAACCGCCAGGATCGCCATCGTCGCTCCGCTCTCGGCGATGACGCGGGCGAGGTCGCGCCTGGAGTGGACGGGAACGCGGCCGACCTTGCGGCCGGTCTTGCCGGGATCCGAATCGACGCCCGCAACGACCAGGAAGCTCTCGGCGTTGAACGAGGGATAGCGAGCGAGCGCCGTACCCAGATTTCCCATGCCGACGATGACCACGCGACGGGAGAGATCGAGGCCGAGCAGGTGCGAGATCTTGGCGGCGAGCTCGGCGACGCCGTAACCGACGCCGCGCACGCCGAACTCGCCGAACTGGGCGAGATCCTTGCGGATCTGGCTGGCGGAGAGGTTGAACTCCTCGGCGAGCTGGTGGGACGAGACGCTGCGGACGCCGCGGGCCTCGAGCGCGCGCAACGAGCGCAGGTAGACCGACAGGCGGTTGACGGTGAGGACGGAGACGAGCTCCAGTCGCAGCCCTCCGGCGGCGGCGCGGGACGCTCTCATGCCGCCCTCGGCGCGGCGCGGCGGATGGACTGGCGGGCGCCGGCGCTCACCGCCGGCCTCTTGGCGACGGGCTCATCCGCCGGGGAGGGAGGCGACCACCCAGGCCAGGAAGCCGGCGGGCGCGAGCCCGAGAAGCAGGCTGGCGCCAGCCGCCAGGGCCGCGGCGGTGACTCCGGCGAAGTCGGGTGCGACGCCGTCGGGAGCGGCGACCTCCGGCTTCATGTAGAGGACGTAGACGACGCGCAGGTAGTAAGCGACGCCCACCAGGCTGGCCGCGATGCCGACAATGGCGAGGCCGAGCCGGCCGTGCTCGATGGCGTGCAGGAAGACCAGGTACTTGCCCAGGAAGCCGGCGGTGGGCGGCACGCCGGCGAGCGAGACCATGCACACCGCCAGCGCCCCGCCGAGGAGCGGGAAGCGATAACCCCAGCCCGAGAGATCCGCGATCGAGTGCTGCTCGGCGGCGCGCGCATAGAGCAGGGTGGCGACGACGAAGGCGCCGCCGTTCATCAGCACGTAGGCGACCAGGTAGACGAACACCGGCCGCCACGAGGCGTCGCCGGGGGCGGCGAGGGGGATCAGGAGATATCCCATGTGGGCCACGCCGGAGTAGGCGAGCATGCGCTTGAGGTCGCGCTGCACGAGGGCGAAGAGGTTGCCGACGAGCATCGAGGCGACGGCGAGGAGCGCCGCCAGATCGGCCCAGCGCACGGCCAGGGGTCCGTCGCCGGCGAGCATCAGCAGGCGGACGAGGACGACGGCGCTGCCGACCTTCGGCGCGACCGAGAGGAAAGCTACGAACGGAGTCGGCGCGCCCTGGTAGACGTCCGGCGTCCAGGCGTGGAAGGGCACCAGGCCGAGCTTGAAGGCGAACGCCGTCACCAGCATCAGCAGCCCGAGCAGGACGAGCGCCGGAGAGCCGGCGCCCTCCGACAGGCCGCGGCCGATGGCGTCGAGGCGCGTCGAGGCGGTCTCGCCGTAGAGCAGCGCGATGCCGAAGAGGGCGAACGCGCTGACAAAGGCGCCCATCAGGAAGTACTTGATCGCCGCTTCCGCCGAGCCTGCGGCGCGACGATGGAAGCCGGCGAGTCCGTAGAGGCCGACGGAGAGGAGCTCGAGAGCGAGAAAGATCGTCAACAGCTCGACGCCGCGCACGAGCAGCAGCAGGCCGCAGGCGCACCAGAGCATGAGCGCGGGGTACTCGCCGGCGAGCAGCTGCTGTCGCCGCAGGAAGCCGTCGGAGGCGAGCAGCGCCAGCGCGGTGGCGAGGAGGATCGCTTGCGAGAAGGCGGCGGTGAGCGGCGAGGCCTCGACGAGGCCGTGGAAGGCCGTGCCGGGCTCGAGTCCGGCGACGAAGTAGGCCGCGCCGGCGACGGCGGCGACGCCGAGGAAGCAGAACAGCCGGCGGAGCCCGGGCGCGAAGGCCTCGAGCAGCAGGATCAGGGTGCCCGCGGCGGCGAGCGCGATCTCGGGCGCCAGCGCGGCGAGATCGGCCGCCGGAACGTGGAAGGTCGAGCCCATCTCAGCGCTCCTGCCGCTCGCCGTGGACCGCGGCGAAGGTTCGCGCCGCCGTGAACGGCGAGGCAGCGAGCTCGGCGATCTCGGGAGCCGGCGCGCTCAGGCGCGCGCGGTAGCCGTCGAGCAGGTCCGAGAGCGCCGGCCGGCTCGGCTCGAGGAAGCCGCGGGGCGCGACGCCGATCCACAGCATGAGCACGCAGAGCGGCACGAGCGCGGCGAGCTCGCGGCCGTCGAGGTCGCGCAGGTTGCGGTTCTCCTCCTTGGTGAGCGGTCCCCACAGCGTCTCTTGCAGGAGCCGCAGCAGGTAGACCGCCGCCAGGATGACGCCGGAAGCGGCGAGCGCCGTGGCCAGCCGGAGGCCGGCGTTCCAGCTGCCGAGCAGGATGAGGAACTCGCCGACGAAGCCATTGAGACCCGGCAGGCCGACCGAGGCGAGCGTCGAGAAGACGAGGATGATCGCGAAACGGGGCACCACCTTGGCGAGCCCGCCGAAGTCCTCGAACCTCTTGGTGTGGCGGCGGTCGTAGAGCATGCCGACGAGCAGGAAGAGGGCGCTGGTCGACAGGCCGTGGTTGACCATCTGCAGCAGCGCGCCCTGCCAGGCGACCAGGTCGCAGGCGAGGATGCCGAGCATCACGAAGCCGAGGTGCGCGATCGAGGAGTACGCCACCAGCTTCTTGATGTCCGGCTGCACCCAGGCGACGAGAGCGCCGTAGAGGATGCCGATGACGGCGAGCGCGAGAAGCCAAGGCGCCAGCCGCTCGGCGCCGTGGGGGAAGAAGGGCAGCGCGAAGCGCAGGAATCCGTAGGTGCCGAGCTTGAGCAGGATGCCGGCGAGGATCACGGAGCCGCCTGTCGGCGCCTCGACGTGGGCGTCGGGCAGCCAGGTGTGGACCGGGAACATCGGCACCTTGACGGCGAAAGCGAGGGCGAAGGCGGCGAAGAGCCAGAGCTGCTCGCCGAGCGAGAAGTCGATGCGCAGCAGGTCCTCGTAGCGGAAGCTCCACACGCCGGTGAGGTCGGCGTGCGTCCACGCCATCCACAGGATGGCAAGCAACATCACCAGGCTGCCGCCCATGGTGAAGAGGAAGAACTTGACCGCCGCGCGCACGCGGCGCTCGCCGCCCCAGATGCCGATCACGAAGTACATCGGAATCAGCATCACTTCCCAAAAGACGTAGAAGAGGAAGAGATCGAGCGCGACGAGCGCGCCGAGGATGCCGGTGGTGAGCACCAGCAGCGAAGCCGCGAAGCCCGCCCAGTGCGATGCGATCCCTCTCCACGAGCCGAGCACGACGAGCGGCAGCAGCAGGGCGGTGAGCGCGACGAGCGGCAACGAGATGCCGTCGATTCCCACCTCGTAGACGATGGCGAGGCCCGGGAGCCGGATCCAGTCGACGACAGCGTCGCGCACCAGCAGCCCCGAGGCGTCCCGGTGCGCGAGCGCGAACTGAGCGACGAGAGCCAGCTCGACCAGCGAGACGACGAGCGCATAGGCCTTGACCGCCGCCGGGCGGCGCAGGAAGAGGAGCGGCAGCGCCGCCAGCGTCGGGAAGAAGACGAGGCGCGTGACGGAGTCGGCGAACAGCAGCGAAGTGAACCCGGCCTCCATCACAGCACCATCCACCAGAAGAGCAGCAGCAGGCCGGCGAAGAAGTACATCGCGTAGTTGCGCACGTTGCCTGTCGTCGTGAAGCGGCCGAGGTCGCCGGCGAGCTCGGTGACGAAGGCGGCGACGTTGAGCCCGCCGTCGATCAGCAGCTCGTCGAAGACCTTCCAGAAGATGCGCGCCAGGCGCGTGAGCGGACGCACGACGATGCGGTCGTAAAGCTCGTCGATCCAGTACTTGTTGGCGAGCGTGCGCTGCGCGGTCGGAGCGCCGGCGGCGAACGCCTCGTCGGCGGCGAGGCCGCGGCCGCGGCCCCACAGGCGCCAGGCCAGGAAGATGCCGGCCGCGGCGGCGGCGATCGAGGCGAGGACGAGCAGCGCTTCGGTGGCGTGCGAGACGTGGTGCTCGGCGACTTCGCGCCCCGGGATCACCGCGACGACCGGGGCCAGGAGGCCCGCGAGCCAGTCGTTGTCGTGCGCCCCGAAGAGCTCCCACATCCCCTTCGGGATACCGATCCAGCCGGCGACGACGGCGCCGCTGGCGAGCACCCAGAGCGGCAGGGTCATCACCGCCGGCGACTCGTGGAGATGGTGCATCTGCTCCTCGCTGCCGCGGAATTCTCCGAAGAAGGTGAGGAAGACCAGCCGGAACATGTAGCAGGCGGTGAGCGCCGCCGTGACCAGGCCGACGACCCACAGCACCTTCGCCGCCGGCAGGTGGCCGGCGAAGGTGGCGCCGAGAATCTCGTCCTTCGAGAAGAAGCCGGCGAGGCCGGGAACGCCGGCGATCGCCAGCGTCGAGATCAGGAACGTGCGGTAGGTCGAGGGCAGATGCTGGCGCAGCCCGCCCATCTTGCGCACGTCCTGCTCGCCGCTCATGGCGTGGATCACCGAGCCGGAGCCGAGGAAGAGGCAGGCCTTGAAGAAGGCGTGCGTTCCGAGATGGAAGATCGCCGCCTTGTAGGCACCGACGCCGGCAGCCAGGAACATGTAGCCGAGCTGCGACACCGTCGAGTAGGCGAGGACCTTCTTGATGTCGTTCTGCGCCAGGCCGATGGTGGCGGCGAAGATCGCCGTCGCCGCGCCGATCACCGCCACGACGTTCGAGATCTCGGGCGCCAGCTGATAGATCAGGTTCGTGCGCACCACCATGTAGACGCCGGCGGTGACCATGGTCGCGGCGTGGATGAGCGCGGAGACCGGCGTCGGACCGGCCATGGCGTCGGGCAGCCAGACGTAGAGCGGGATCTGCGCGCTCTTGCCGGTGGCGCCGACGAAGAAGCAGAGCGCCACGAAACCGGCCGTCGTCAGACCGAGCGCGTACGGCCGCGTCGCCACAGTGGGATCGGCGAGGATGCGCTCGCCGAGCTCGCCGAAGTGCAGCGTCCCCCAGGTCGACCACAGGGCGAGCAGGCCGAGGAGGAAGCCGAAGTCGCCGATGCGGTTGACGATGAAGGCCTTCTTGCCGGCGTAGGGCGGGAAGGGCTCTTCGAAGTAGAAGCCGATGAGGAGGTAGGAGCAGAGCCCGACACCCTCCCAGCCGACGAAGAGCAGCACGAAGTTGTTGCCGAGCACGAGCAGCAGCATCGCGCCCATGAACAGGTTGAGGTAGGCGAAGTAGCGGCGATACCCGGCCTCGTGGCCCATGTAGCCGACCGAGTAGAGGTGGATCCAGAAGCCGACGAAGGTGACGACGAACATCATCACCGCCGACAGCGGATCGAGCAGGAAGCCGATGTCGAACGCCGCCGGGCCGGTGGTCCACGCCCAGGCGACCTGCTCGAACAGCGCCGGCTGCACACTGCCCAGATACTCGACGATCGCCGCCAGCGCGACGAGGAGCGAGACGCCGGGAAAACCGACGCCTACGGCGGTCACCAGCGACTTCTGCGAGTTGCGCAGGAGGAGGCCGTTGATCGCCGCGCCGGCGAACGGCAGGGCGGGGACGAGCCAGAGCAGGTCGAGAGCGCTCATCCGTCTACCAGCGCAGCAGGTTGATGCGGTCGAGGTCGATCGTCTGGCGCGAGCGGAAAACGGCAATGAAGAGGGCGAGGCCGACCGCCGCCTCGGCGGCGGCGACGGCGAGCGCGAAGAAGACCACCATCTGTCCGGCGCGGTCGCCGAGCATGCGGGCGTAGGCGGCGAGCACGAGGTTCGCCGAATTGAGCATGAGCTCGATGGAGAGGAAGATGGCGATGCCGCTGCGGCGCGTCAGGGCGCCGAAGGCGCCGATCGCGAACAGCGCGATGGCGAGAACGAGATACCAGGCGATCGGCACCGTCACGAGGAGACCCCTTCGTCCTCGCCGCGGTCGCCGCGCCGCGCCACCCAGCTCGCCGCCACCACGGCGACGAGCAGCAGGAGGGCGATGATCTCGAACGGCAGCAGGTAGGAGGAGAAGAGGGCCTCGGCGAGCTTGCCGGTGCTGACGAAGTCGGGCGTCAGCGCAGCCAGCTCGACCGCGCCGTGCGCCTCCCAGAGCAGCCTCGCGACGGCGCCGAAGAGGACCAGGGTGCCGACCGCGGCGGCCCAGGTCTGCAGCGGCACCGGACCCGGCAGGCGGCGCTCCCTTCCGACGTTGAGCAGCATGATGACGAAGAGGAAGAGGACGAGGATGGCGCCCGTGTAGAGCAGGACCTGCAGCACGGCGAGGAACGGCGAGCCGAGGAGTACGAAGAGCACGGCCGTGGAAAGGAGCGTCACCACCAGGCTCATCGTCGAGTAGACGGGATTGCGATGCGCGACCACGACGACAGCGGAAGCGAGGGCCGCGGCTGCGAAGACGGCGAAGACCGCGACCTCCGTCACAGCACGCCTCCGACGACGAGCGCGGCGGTGGTCACGAACTGCACCAACGCCAGCGGCAGCAGCACTTTCCAGCCGAGATGCATGAGCTGGTCGTAGCGGAAGCGCGGGAAGGTCCAGCGCACCCAGATGAAGAAGAAGAGCCAGAGGCCGACCTTGAGCATGATGACGCCGAAGCCGAGCAGCGCCTGCACCAACCCCGAGAAGCCCGAGAAGTCGACGAAAGGCAGCGACCAGCCGCCGAAATAGAGCGTGACGCCGAGCGCCGCCAGCGTCGTCATCGACATGTACTCGCCCATGAAGAACATGGCGAACCGCATCGAGCCGTACTCGGTGTGGTAGCCGGCGACGAGCTCCGATTCCGCCTCGGGCAGGTCGAACGGCAGGCGGTTGGTCTCGGCGAAGGCGGCGACGAGGAAGACGAGGAAGCCGAGCGGCTGCGTCACCACCTGCCACAGGCCCTCGCGCTGGTAGTCGACGACGGCGCCGAGGTTCATCGCCCCGGCGGGGATGAGGGCGCAGACCACCGTAGTGGTGAGCGCCAGCTCGTAGCTGATCATTTGCGCCGAGGCGCGGATCGAGCCGATGAGCGACCACTTGTTGTTGGAGCTCCAGCCGGCGAGGACGAGCGAGTAGACGCCGAGGCTGGCGAGCGAGAGGAAGACGAGGATGCCGACATCGGAATCGACGACGACGAGAGCGGTGGTGTGGCCGGCGATCTCGACCGTGGGACCGAAGGGCAGCACCAGGAAGGTGGTGAGAGCGGGGACCAGAGCGAGGGCCGGGGCGAGCAGGAAGAGCCCGCGATCGGCGCCGCTCGGGATGGTGTCCTCCTTGAAGATGAACTTCACCGCGTCGGCGATGCCTTGCAGCAGGCCGAGCGGACCGACGCGGTTGGGCCCGAGCCGGTCCTGCATGAAGGCCGGGGCGCGGCGCTCGAGCCAGAGCATGACCGGCGCGACCTGCAGCAGCGCGAAGACCCAGAGGCCGGTCTTGGCGAGCGCCGCGACCAGCTCGGCGCTCACGCGGCGCCCTCCGGCGCCTCGCGCGCGGCGAGCGAGACGCCCTGCGGCGGCAGCGAGTGCCAGCGCAGCTCGGCGAAGCGGTCGACCTCCTCGGCGAGCAGGTCGAAGGCGGTGGCGGCGTCGACCGAGCCCCATCGCGGCTCGAAGCGCCCCAGCAGCTCGGCGAGGATCTCGACGCCCGGCCGCGCCTGCGACGGCGCCGGAAAGGCGCGCGTGAACCGCTGCAGGCGAGACTGCGAGTTGACGAAAGTCCCCTCGCGCTCGGCATGCGTCGCGGCGGGCAGCACGACGTCGGCGGCCCGCGCCAGAGGCGTGTCCGCCCACCCCATGACGGCGAGGAAGCGCGCCTTGCGCAGTCGCTCGACGACTCTGGGGTCGCGCGCCGCCTTGCCGAAGTCGCTGTCGGCGACGAAGAGCGCGGCGCAGCGGTCGGCGCCGCCCTCGAGCAGCAGGTTCTCGCCGTCGAGGCCGTCGGCGCCGGGCACCAGTCCGGCCCACTCCGCGCCGCGCCGGTTGGGCGCCGCCTCGCGGCCGCTGACGCCGCCGCGCGGGTTCGGGATCTGGCGCGCCGGTCCGCTGTCCGTCCACACCGACAGGTGCGGCGACTCGACGAGGCGGGCCAACTGGGCGAGGAGAAACGCCTCCTCGGTGGTCAGGAAACCGGAGCCGAGGAAGGCCGTGACGCCGTCGGCGCGCTTGGCGCGCACCGCCTGGAAGAGCGCGTCGATCGCCTCTCTCCAGCTCGCCGGCGCGAGCTCGTCGTTCTTGCGCACCAACGGCGAGAGCAGCCGCGGCTCGTCGCGGTAGCGCTCGTGGGTGCCGCGGCCGAAGTCGCACATCCAGTAGTCGTTGACCTCGGCGTTGTAGCGCGGTTTGTAGCGCTTGATCGATCCGCGCCGGTGCTCGAGCGTGATGTTGCAGCCGGCGTCGCAGCCGGTGCAGAGCGACGGCTTCTTGTCGAGGTACCAGACGCGCTCGGCGAAGCGGAAGCGCGTCGAGGTCAGCGCGCCGACCGGGCAGATGTCGACGACGCAGGTCGACAGCGGGTTGTCGAGCGGACGGCCCTCGACGGTGCCGATCTCGGCGTGCGAGCCGCGGTTGAAGAAACCGATCTCGCCCGTCTTCGAGACCTCCTCGGTGAAGCGCACGCACCGTGTGCACTGGATGCACCGGTTCATGTTGAGCATCACCGTCGGGCCGAGCGGGATGCGCTCCTTCTCCGGATAGACGCGCTTCTCCTCGAAGCGAAAGCGCGAGAAGGCCTGGCCGTGCTTGAACGAGTAGTCCTGCAGCCCGCATTCGCCGGCCTGGTCGCAGATCGGGCAGTCGAGCGGGTGGTTGATGAGCAGGAACTCCATGATCGCGCGCTGCGCCTCGACGGCGGCGGGAGACTGCGTGCGCACGACCATGCCGTCCTTGACCACCGGCGTCGAGCAGGCGGCCTGCAGCTTCGGCATGCCCTCGACCTCGACCATGCACATGCGGCACTGGCCGACGACCGAGAGCCGGGGGTGATAGCAGTAGTGGGGGATCTGGACGCCCGCCGCCGCCGCGGCGTCGACCAGATTGGTGCCCGCCGCGACTTCGAGGGTGCGGTCGTCGATGGTGACCCTCGGCATCAGGCGACCGCTCCGAGATCGAAGAAGGGCACCTGCGGCAGGGGGTAGCGCCGCTGGCGCAGGTTGTCGCGGATCTCGTCGCCGAACTTCGCGAGCAGCGACTTGACCG
This sequence comes from Thermoanaerobaculia bacterium, assembly GCA_036397015.1. Taxonomy (GTDB): domain Bacteria; phylum Acidobacteriota; class Thermoanaerobaculia; order Multivoradales; family JAGPDF01; genus JACTMI01. Next base: position 61,464 of record DASWJT010000090.1, on the reverse strand, counting down.
GGCCCTGGGCGGCGTCGCCGAGGGCGCAGAGCGAGATGCCGCCGACGTTGGGCACGACGCTCGCGAGGAGATCGAGGTCGCGCTCCGCGCCGTGGCCGCTCGCGATGCGCTCGAGCAGGATCCGCATCCAGTTGGTGCCCTCGCGGCAGGGGGTGCACTGGCCGCACGACTCGTGAGCGAAGAACTCGGCGAGGCGCAGCGTTGCGCGCACGACGCAGGTCGTCTCGTCCATCACGATCACCGCCGCCGAACCGAGCATCGAGCCGGCCTTGGCGAGGGTGTCGAAATCGAGCTGGGTGTCGACGTCGGCGGCGGTCAGCATCGCCGCCGAGGCGCCGCCCGGGATCCACGCCTTGAGGGCGCGCCCCTTGTACATGCCGCCGCAGGAGTCGAGCAGCTCGCGGAAGGTGATGCCGATCGGGTGCTCGTAGGTGCCGGGGCGCTCGACGTGGCCGGAGACAGCGTAGAGCTTGGGGCCGGTGTTGCGCTCGTCGGTGCCGATCGCCTTGAACCACTCGGCGCCGCGCTGCACGATGTGGGTCACGCAGCACAGGGTCTCGACGTTGTTGATCACCGTCGGGCAGCCGAAGGCGCCGACCACCGCCGGGAACGGCGGCTTGACGCGTGGCTGGCCGCGCTTGCCCTCGAGCGACTCGAGCAGCCCCGTCTCCTCGCCGCAGATGTAAGCGCCGGCGCCGCGGTGGACGTGGATGTCGTGGCGGAAGCCCGAGCCGAGCACGCTGGCGCCGAGCACGCCCTGATCGTAGGCGTCGCGGATGGCTTCCTCGAGAATCGCCGTCGCTACCGTGTACTCGCCGCGGATGTAAATGTAGGTCGTGCTCGCGCCCACTGCCCAGCCGGCGATGACGCAGCCCTCGAGGAGCTGGTGGGGATCGTGCTCCATGAGCAGGCGATCCTTGAAGGTGCCGGGCTCGGACTCGTCGGCGTTGCAGACGATGTACTTCGGCTTGTCGATGTTCCTGGGCACGAAGCTCCACTTCATGGCGCACGGGAAGCCGGCGCCACCGCGGCCGCGCAGGCCCGACTTCTTGATCTCCTCGACGACCTCCGCGGGCTGCATGCGCAGCGCCCGGGAGAGCGCCTCGTAGCCGCCGCCCTCGCGATAGCCGCGCACGGTGCGAGCCGCAGCGCGCCCGACGTTGCGGGTCAGCACGCGCTCGGAGGCCATCAGTCGAGCTCCGCGAGGATCCGGCGCAGCTGGTCGGGAGTCAGGTTCTCGTGGTATGCGTCGTCGATCATCGCCATCGGCGCCGTGTCGCACGAGCCGAGGCACTCGAACGACACCCAGGAGGCCCTGCCGTCCGGCGTGACGACGCCCTTCTCGACGCCGAGCTCGTGACGCAGCAGGACCGCTAGCTCGTTGGCGCCGCGCAGCTGGCAGGAGAGATTGGTGCACAGGCGGATGCGGTGACGGCCGACCGGTTGCGGGTGGAACATGTCGTAGAAGGAGACGACGCCGGCGACTCTCGCCACCGGCAAATGGAGAAGCTCGGCCACCGCCGCCATCGACTCCGCGCTCAGCCAGCCGCCGTTGGCGGCCTGCGCGAGGTGCAGGGCGGGGAGCAGCAGGGCTTCCTCGGTGGGATAGCGGGGGCGGAGCTCGTCAATGCGCGCGACGACTTCGGCCGGCAAGGCGACGGGAGTTGCCGGCGAGCTCACGACGAGGCCGACTCCCAGCGCTTCGGATGGCGAGTGGCGAGGTCGAGGCCGCCCTTCTTCCAGACGTAGGCGTACCCCGCGACGATGAGGCCGACGAAGACCATCACGGCCGAGAAGACGGGCCAGCCGCCGGCGCGCACGACGAGGGTCCACGGGTAGAGGAAGGCCGCCTCGACGTCGAAGACGACGAAATCGATGGCGACGAGGAAGAAGACGATGGACAGGCGCTTGCGGCTGCGGTCGAGGAGCGGCACGCCGGACTCGTAGGTCGCCAGCTTGCGGCGTCCGCCCGTCTTCAGCCCGGCGGCCCAGGAGAGCAGCAGCAGAATGCCGCCCAGAGCGAAGGCGATACCGAGCGCTAGGAGGACGGGAAAATACTGCTCCGGCACTCGTGAAGAGTGTCACAAGCCGCGCGAGGCTGACAAGGGGGAGCGGGCTCGCGAGCCCGCCGATTCAACGTGCTATAAGGCGGGCGCGTGAGCCGCCGCGACATCGTGGGAGTGATCCCGGCCTACCAGTGCACGGCGACCGTCGGCGCGGTGGTGAGTGGCCTGCGCGCCGTGCTCGCCGAGGTCGTCGTCGTCGACGACGGCAGCACCGACGCGACGTCGGCCGCCGCGGCGTCGGCGGGCGCCACGGTGATCCGCCTGGCGAGCAACCAGGGCAAGGGCGCCGCCCTGCGCGCCGGCATCGATCGCGCGCTCGCGAGCGGCCCCGAGGCGCTCGCGCTCCTCGATGCCGACGGGCAGCACGACCCGCGGGAGCTGCCGGCGTTGCTCGCGGCGTGGGACGCGCGCCGCCCCGACCTGGTGATCGGCAGCCGGCTGCACGATCCGGCGCGCTTTCCGCGGGCGCGCTACTGGACCAACTACATCGGGTCACGCATCCTGTCGCGCATGACGGGCTTCGAGCTCGAAGATTCGCAGAGCGGCTACCGCCTGCTGGCGGCGGACCTGGCGCGCCGGCTGGCGTTGTGCTCGTGCGGCTACGCGATCGAGTCGGAGATGCTGATCAAGGCGGCGCGGGCCGGGGCCCGCCTCGAGCACGTGCCGGTGCGGGCGATCTACAATGGCGCCGGCAGCCACTACCAGCCGCTTCGCGATACGGTTCGCATCTCCTGTGCCGCGATCTACTACAAGGTCTTCGACGCGCCCTGAGCGGGCTCCGGCGGCCGCGCCGGTCTCCCTCGGCGGCGGCGCGGCGCTCACGGTCGACGTCGAGGAGTGGTACCACAACTGCTGGGTGCCCGAGTACGTCGATCCGGCCCGGCGCGGCCGCCTCGTCGAGGAGCTCGACCGCTTGCTGCCGGAGACGGTCGAGCGTTTCGCCCGCCTGCGCCTCCGCGCCACTTTCTTCGTGCTCGGCGAGGTCGCCCGCCGGCTGCCGGCGGCGATTCGCGCGGTCGCCGCCGCCGGCCACGAGATCGCCTGCCACGGCGAGCTCCACTTGCGCGCGAACGACCGCTCGCCGGACGAGTTCCGGTGCGACGTGACGCGCGCCAAGGCGTGTCTCGAGGACCTGATTGGCGCTGCGGTCGACGGCTTTCGAGCTCCGGAGTGGTCGCTGCGGAGCACGGACAACCCGCGCCTGCGGATCGTCGCCGAGGCGGGCTACCGCTACGACAGCTCGCTGATGTCTGCGCCCGGCGCCGGCGGGCGCGGCAATCCGACGCGGCCGGTGCGCTTCACCTGGCCCGACGGAGTCGGGCTGCTGGAGATTCCGCCGCTGGTCTGGGGCGGGCCGCTGCGCCTACCGGCGGGCGGCTGGTGCGGACGCGTGGCCAGCCCGCGGCGCCTCGCCCGGACGGTGGCTCGCGGGGCGGAGCGGGGAGAGCTGCCGCTGCTCGTCGTGCATCCGTGGGAGCTCGTCTCGCGCCCCTGCCCCGGGCTCCTCACCGGATTCGCGCGCTTCCTCCACGAAGCGGGCCGCGAGGGATTCGGCTCCCGCTTCGACAGGCTGGCCGCCGATCTCGACTGCGCGGCAACGCTGAGCGAGCGGTGCGCGTCGCTCGGCGCCGGCGGGCGCGCACGGGCGCGGCAGGTGGCGTTCGCCGGCGCCGCCGGCTTCGCTGCCCGGGCGGCGGAGACGATGCCGTGAGCGCTCCGCGCGACGAGGCGGTCTCGCGCGTCGCGCTCGTCACCGGCGCGAGCGGCGGCATCGGCGCGGCAACGGCCCGCGCCCTCGCCGCCGACGGCCATCGCGTGGCGGTCACCTTCCTGCGCCACGGCGACGAGGCGCGGGCACTGGCCGAGGAGATCGGCGGGCTGGCGATCGGGGTGGACCTGCGCGACCGCGCGGCGACCACCGCGGCACTCGAGCGCGTCCGCTCCGCGCTCGGGACGGTCGAGATCCTGGTGCTCAATGCCGGGACGACGCGCGACACGCTGCTGCCGTTCGTCTCCGACGGCGACTGGGACGAGATCCTCGACATCAACTTGGCGGCGGCCTTTCGTCTGGCGCGCGGCGTGGTGCGCGGAATGTACACTCGCCGCTGGGGCCGCATCGTAGCGGTGGCCAGCGCCTCCGGCCTGGTCGGGCAACTCGGCCAGACCCACTACGCCGCGGCGAAAGGGGGCTTGATCGCCTTCTGTCGCGCGCTGGCGCGCGAGGCGGCTCTCTTCGGCGTGACAGTCAACGCCGTGGCGCCGGGGTTCGTCGACAGCGAGCTCCTCGCCCGCCTCGCGCCCGAGAAGCTCGCGGCCCATCTCGCCGGCGTGCCGCTCGGCCGAGTCGGGCGCCCGGAGGAGGTCGCCGCGGTCATCGCCTTCCTCGCCTCGGAAACGGCGTCGTACGTCACCGGCCAGACGCTGCCTGTCGACGGCGGCCTGATCATGCGCTGAGCTCGCCGGCGCGGCGCGCGTGCTAGAGTTTTTTGGCCGATGAGCGACGCGTCGCACGATCCCCTCAGGTCGCGCCTCAAGCAGATCCTGGTCGAGCGCCTGAAGATCGAGCGCGCGCCGGAGTCGATCGGCGACGACGAAGTCCTCTTCGGGCCCGACGGACTGGGGCTCGATTCGATCGACGCCCTCGAGCTGGTGCTCGGCGTCGAGCAGGAATTCGGCGTCCAGATCGGCAACGAGGAGGTCGCGACCGAGGCGCTCGCCTCGATCGACCGTCTCGCCGGTTTCCTGCGCGAGAAGTACCCGGATCTCGCCGTTCCGGTGGCTTGAGACCCCCACACCGCTTCCCCTTCGAGCTCGTCGACCGCGCCGCCGACGGCGTTGCTGCCGCGGCCGTCACCGCCGGCAGCTGGTGGCTGCGCGGCGACACGCCGCTCACCCTGCCCTGGGTCGTCGAGGCCACCGCCCAAGCCGCGGCGCGTCTCCTCGCCCCGTCGACGCCGGAGAGCGCCCGGCTGTCGCTGGCCGGCATCGACGAGGCCTCGCTCGTGCGCCCGGTCGAGGCCGGGGAGCGGCTCGAGCTGCGCGTGCGCCTGGTCGGCCGCGTCGGCGAGCTGGTGCGCGTCGAGGCCGAGCTGCGCGCGGACGGCGCCCCGATCGGACGGCTGGCGCTGACCCTGGCGGGCCCGCAGCCGGTTCCGGTCGGTGAGGACCGGGATCGAACGGACCCGTGAGCAGAGAGGAGCGAGCGATGCGATCGAGGCGAGTGGCAAGGGTGGCCGGCGGCGGCTTGGTGCTGGGCGTGGTCGCGGCCGGAGCGCTCGAGATCGCGGTGCCGTATCCCGAGGGTCTGGCGAGCGGCCCGCTCGACGGCCGCCTGCTCGTCGTGATCGCCGCCGGCGAGGGTCCCGAGCCGCGCTTCCGTACCGGCGGGAGCTTCCGCGCGGCGCAGCTGTTCGGAATCGACGTCGCGGGCTGGAGCGCGGGCGAGCGGCAGGGCGTGAAGGCCTCGACCTTCGGCTACCCGATCGCCTCGCTCGGCGAGGTGCCGGCCGGCGAGTACACGATCCAGGCGGTCTTCCACCGCTACGAGCGGCTGACGCCGGCGCACGGCAAGACGGTCCTGCTGCCCTGGGACCGGGGCGAGGGGCAGCAGTGGAACCGGGCGCCGGGAAACCTGATCTCGGCTCCGCGCGCCGTGGCGCTCGATCCGTCCGCGCCGGAGACGCTCGAGATCGCGCTCGACTCCGTGATCCCGCCCGTCGCACCGCCGGCGGACACGCGCTATGTGCGCCACGTGCGGATGCGCTCGGAGCTGCTCTCCCGTTTCTGGGGTCGCGAGGTCGAGCTCGGGGCGCACGTGCTCGTGCCCGCGGGATTCGACGACCATCCCGAGGCGCGCTTCCCGCTGATCATCTTCCACGGTCACTTCCCGTCGGATTTCGGCGGCTTCCGCGAGACGCCGCCCGACCCCGACCTCGAGTGCGAGCGGAGCGAGCGCTTCCAAGTCGACTGCTACAACCGGATTCAACAGCAAGAGGCATACGACCTGTTCCGGCAGTGGACATCGCCCGGCTTCCCCCGCTTCCTCGTCGTCGAGATCCAGCATCCGACGCCGTTCTACGACGATTCCTACGGCGTCAACTCGGCGAACAACGGCCCCTACGGCGACGCCGTCACTTTCGAGCTCATTCCCGACATCGAACGGCGCTTCCGCGGCCTGGGAGCATGGTCGCGCTTTCTCTACGGCGGCTCGACCGGAGGGTGGGAGGCGCTCGCGGCGCAGATCTTCTATCCAGACGAGTACAGCGGCGCCTTCGGCGCCTGTCCGGATCCGGTCGACTTCCGCGCCTTCGAGCTGGTCAACCTCTACGCAGACGTCAACGCCTACTCCGAGCGCGGGCCGTTCGCGAGCGTGCCGCGTCCGTCGCACCGCAACCATCTCGGGGAGATCGACACGCTGTTCGCGGGCGAGAACCACTGGGAGCTCGCGCTCGGCACGCGCGGGCGCTCGGGCCAGCAGTTCGACGGCTGGCAGTCGGTCTACTCGCCGGTCGGCGAGGACGGCTACCCGCGGCCGATCTTCGACAAGTCGAGCGGCGAGATCGATCGCGAGGTGGCCGCCTATTGGCGCGAAAACTACGACCTGCGTCACATCCTCGAGCGCGATTGGGCGACGCTCGGGCCCAAGTTGCGCGGCAAGCTCCACGTCTACTGCGGCGACATGGACAACTACTACCTCAACAACGCCGTCTACCTGCTCGAAGAGTTCCTGCGTCGCGCCGAGCCGCCGGCCGACGCGTTCGTCGACTACGGCGACCGGGCCGGGCACTGCTGGAACGGCGACCACGAGAACCCGATCTGGATCTCGCGCCTGCGCTACAACACGTTCTACCTGCCGCGCATCCTGGAGCGCCTCGCGACGGCGGCACCGGCGGGAGCCGATCTGTCGAGCTGGCGCTACTGAGCCGCCGCGAGCGCCGCCGGCGCCGGTGACGACTTCAGCGCGAAGCCTCGCGCTGCAATCGTTCGTAGACGGCGACGTACTCGCGCACTTGGCGCGACCAGGAGAAGTCCTCGGCCATGCCGCTGCGCATCAGGTTGCGCCACGCCTCGCGGTCGCCCCAGGCGCGCAGGGCGGTGTCGAGCCCCCAGCGCAGGCCCTCGGGCGTGAAGTGGTCGAAGGCGAAGCCGGTGCCCTCGCCGGTGACCGGATTCCACTGCCGTACGGTGTCGGCGAGCCCGCCGGTGCGGCGCACCAGCGGCGGCGTGCCGTAGCGCAGGCTGTACATCTGGTTGAGCCCGCACGGCTCGTAGCGCGACGGCATGAGGAAGAGATCGGCGCCGGCCTCGATCCAGTGCGCCAGCGGCTCGCTGTAGCCGCGGAAATACCACGCTCTGCCCGGGAAGCTCGCCTGCAGCCAGGAGAGGAACGACTCGTAGCGCTCCTCGCCGCTCCCCAGCGCGACGACGCGCAGGTCGCGCTGGGAGAGCAGCTCGGGAAGGGCGTCGACCAAGAGGTCGAAGCCCTTCTGGGCGGTGAGGCGCGAGACGATGCCGAGGACCGGGCCGCGGCCGGCGGCCGGCAGGCCGACCTTGGCGAGGAGCGCGCGCTTCATCTGCTCCTTGCCGGCGAGGTCCTGCGCCGAATAGTGGTGCGGCAGGTGCGGATCGGTGGTCGGGTCCCAGGTGTCGTAATCGACGCCGTTGACGATGCCGACGAGGTGGTCGGCGCGCGCCCGCAGCATGGCGTCGAGGCCGAAGCCGTGCTCGGGCGTCTGGATCTCGCGCGCGTAGGTGCGGCTGACCGTGGTGAGCAGGTCGGCGTAGAGCAGGCCGGTGCGCAGGAAGCCGACGCGGCGGGCGGCGAGGTCTTCCTGGTGCAGCAGGCCGAGGTCGCGGCCGAAGCCGAGCTCGCCGGCGACGTGCGCCGGGAAGACGCCCTGATAACCGAGGTTGTGCAGCGTCAGCACCGTCTTGGTGCGGGCGAAGAGGCGGTCCCAGGCGTAGACCGTGCGCAGGTAGAGCGGCGCCAGCGCCGTGTGCCAGTCGTGGACGTGCACGACGTCGGGTGACCAACCCATGCGCTGGCAGGCGTCGAGCGCGGCGCGGGTGAGCAGCGCGAAGCGCAGGTACTCGTCCCAGTCGCCGCTGTAGATCCCGTCATGGTGGTAGAGCGCCGCGCAGTGCACGAAGTAGACGTCGACCGTGCTCGCCGGCAGCTTGGCGGTGAGGATCGAGTAGGGGATGCGGCGCGCGCCGAACGGCAGCGACAGGTCGCGCAGGAAGTCGACGGCGACGAGGGCGAGATTCTGTCTGGCGATGGGCGCGTAGAAGGGCAGGAAGACGCGCACGTCGTGGCCGTTCGCGTCGAGCGCGCGCGAGAGGCCGGCGACGACGTCGCCGAGACCGCCGGTCTTGGCGAAGGGCGTCGCCTCGGCCGCGATCTGGCAGACGCGGAGCGGCATCAGATCACGGTGGCCGGCGGGATCACCGCGTCCTTGGGCACCACGATGATGCCGCCGCGGATCGACCAGCTGGCGCTCTCGGCCTCTTGCACCTTGTCGCGGTTGACGAGCTTGCAGCCGTCGCCGATGCGGGCGTTGAAGTCGATGATGGCGTTGCGGATCTCGCAGTCGCGTCCGATGCCGATCGGGATCTCGTGCCGTTCGAGTTCCTCCAGCGTTTCGAAGTGATTGGCACCCATGATTACCGAGCGCTCGAGGACGGCGCCGCGCTGCACCACGGCGCGGATGCCGACGATCGAGTCGAGGATGCGCGCGCCGGTGATGATCGACCCCTCGCAGAGCACCGAGCTGGTGACGCGGCACTCGTTGATCTTGGTGCCGGGCAGGAAGCGCGCGTGGGTGTAGACCGGAAAGTGCGGGTCGTAGAGGTTGAGCGGCGGCAGCGGCAGCGTCAGGTCGAGGTTGGCCTGGTGAAAGCTCGGAATCGTGCCGATGTCGGTCCAATAGCCCTCGTAGGGAAAGGCGTGGACGCGGTGCAGCGCCAGCGAGGCCGGCAGCACCTCCCTGCCGAAGTCGGTGTAGGGGCTGCCGACGAGCGTCTCGCGCAACACCTCGGGCCGGAAGACGTAGATCCCCATGCTGGCGAGGAACGAGCCCGGCGGCGCGGCGAAGCCGAGCTCGGCCTGTGTCGCCTCGTCGAGCGCCAGCGGATCGAGCTCCTCGTCGGTGCGCGGCTTCTCGTAGAACTGCGTGATGCGCCCGCCCTCGCCCAGGCGCAGGAGGCCGTAGCTCTTCGCTTCCTGCCGCGACACCGGCTTGACGGCGATGGTGATGTCGGCGCGCGCGGCGCGGTGCGCTTCGACGAACGCCCGCATGTCCATCAGATAGAGCTGATCGCCGGAGAGGATGACGATCTCGGTCGGGTCGTTGTCCTCGATCAGCCGGCCGAGGTTCTGGCGCACGGCGTCGGCCGTGCCCTGGTACCACTCGCGGTTCTCGACGCTCTGCTCGGCGGCGAGGATGTGCACGAAACCGCCGCGGAAGACGTCGAAGCGGTAGGTGTGCGCGATGTGCCGGTGCAGGCTCTCGCTGTTGAACTGCGTCAGCACGTAGATGCGGTCGATGCCGCCGTGCAGGCTGTTGGAGATCGGAATGTCGATCAGCCGGAACTTGCCGCCCACCGGCACGGCCGGCTTGGCACGCCGTGCGGTCAGCGGGTGCAGGCGCGTCCCCTGACCTCCGCCCAGAATCGCCGCCACCACCCGTTTCATGCCGCGCTCCCTCGCAGGTCGGAAGTCATTGTATCCGGGTGCGGTTAGCGACGCGGAGGGCGGCGCGGCCGCGGCGGCCGGCGCGAGCGGCGCCGCCTCAGACGAGGCGGAGGCGGGCCGGTCCCTGGCGGATCTCGCCGATCGCCGCCGCGCGGTGGCCGGAGTCGGCGAGCGCCGCCACGTAGGCACCGGCGCGCTCGGCCGGCAGCGCGACGAGCAGGCCGCCGGAGGTCTGCGGATCGAAGAGCAGCTCGTCTTCCTCCGCCGCGAGCGCGCGGGCGATGTCGAGGTGGGAGGCGGCATGGGCGCGGTTGCCCTTGGTGCAGCCGGTCGAGACGCCCCGGCGCGCGAGGTCGAAGAAGGCAGCGTGCACGGGCAGCGTGTCGAAGCGGATCTCGACCGTGACGCCGGACTGGCGGGCCAGATTCCAGGCGTGGCCGAGCAGGCCGAAGCCGGTGACGTCGGTGGCGGCGGTGGCGCCGTATGCGCGCGCGAGGCGCGCCGCCTCGCGGTTCGGCCGCTCCATCTCGACGAGCGCCGGCTCGAGCCCTGCGGCGTCGAGGCGGTCGAACTTGAAGGCGTTGATGAGGACACCGGTGCCGAGCGGCTTGGTGAGGACGAGCCGCTGCCCGGGGAGCGCGCCGCCGAGGGTGAGCAGGCGGGCCGGATCAACGGTGCCGACGACCGCGAGCCCGAACTTGGTCTCGGCGTCCTTGACGGTGTGGCCGCCGAGCAGCACGGCGCCGGCCTCGACGAGCGCCTCGAGGCCGCCGGTCAGGATCTCGCCGGCGACGCCCGCGGGCAGGTCGCCGGGGAAGGTGCAGACGTTGAGCGCGAAGAGCGCCTGGCCGCCCATTGCCCAGACATCGGAGAGCGAGTTGACGGCGGCGACGCGGCCGAAGCGGCGGGGGTCGTCGCAGACGGGCGGGATGAAGTCGACGGTCGCCACCAGCCCCTGCTCGCCGAGCCGGTAGACGCCGGCGTCGTCGCCGCTCTCCGGTCCGACGAGCACACCTCCGGCGAGCCCGCCGGAGCGGGCGAGAGGCGCGAGCAGCGAAGTCAGGTCCCCCGGACCGATCTTCGCCGCTCAACCGCCGGTCTTGGCCGTCCCCGTCAGGCGAAAGTCGCGTCGCGTCTCGGACATGCGCGCATTCTACGTGCGCGCCGCCCCGCTCAGACGCCGGTCGCGCGCCGGATGTCGGCGACGATGCGCAGGTGGTGGTCGGTGTGGACGACGAGGAAACGCAGCGTCTGCGCCGGCGTCAGACCGGCGAAGTAAGGGTGCGGGAAGACGGGGTGCCGCCCGACGAGCGCCGGCCCGGCGCCGTCCACCGACGCGACGAGGACGCGAACGCGGGCGAGCGCGCCGCGCAGCTCGCTCTCCGGGCGCTCGACGCCGCGCACCGCGGACGGGGACTTGCCGATGCCGCGCGGCAGCCGTCCGACGGCGAGGAGCACGCGGCCGACGAGATTGATGCCGCGCCCGAGCCGCGGCGGGCCGGAGGCGAGCAGCGCGAGAGCGCGCTCGAGCACCTTGGTGAGATGGTCGAGCTGCTCGCAGACCGACCACGCCGAGACTCTCGGCGCCCGGCGGCCGAGCTTCTCGTCGCCCTCGTCGAGGAGCGCCTCGACGGATTGCAACTGGGCAGCGATCCTGCGGAGCTGCGGCTCAGGGTGCATCGGCACCGCCGAAGAGCTCGCTGAAGAAGCTGCCGGCCAGCCAGCGCGGGGGCTCGTCCGCGTTCGCTGCCGCGCGCGTCAGCTCGACGTGGACGGCGGCGAACCGGACGACGCCGTCCCAGTCGGTCGGCAGGGCGCCCTCGTCGCTCGGCCGGTGATAGTGCTCGCGGCGAAACGACTCGACGGCCGCGCCGCCGTTCTCGCCGGCGACGCGCGAGCCGTGTCCCGGACAGAGGTAGATGGCGGGGATCCCCTGGCGCACGAAGGAGTACTGGTCGCTGCGTACGAAGATCGACTCCTCCGGCTCGGGATCGGGGGTGAGCACGAAACCGTTCGCCTCGGCGGCGGCGCGGGCGAGCTCTCCGAGCGTCGTGTGCTCGGCGCCGAAGGCGACGAGATCGGCGACCGGATGCAGGAAGAGCGGCATGTCGACGTTCAGGTCGGCGACGACCCGAGCGCCGGCGAAGCTCGGATGCTGGGCGAAGAAATCGGAGCCGAGCAGGCCGCGCTCCTCGCCGGTGACGAGCACGAAGGCGACCGAGCGCGCCGGTCGCGGCGAGCGCGCCAGCGCCCGCGCCACCTCGAGCACGACGGCGCTCCCCATCGCGTTGTCGTAGTAGCCGTTGTAGATCGCGTCGCCGTCGACCTCGGCACCGACGCCGACGTGATCGAGATGGGCCGTGAAGACGACGATCTCGTCGCGGCGAGCGGGCTCCGCTCCGGTCAGTAGGGCCACGACGTTCGGGCTCTCGAGCTCGCGCAGCGTCGAGCGCACGGCGGCGCGTAGGGTGACGCCGAGCTCGCGCGAGCCGCGGCCGCCGGCTTCGCCGAGGTCGAGGAGCTCCTCGAGCGTCGCCGTCGCGCCGACGAGGAGCTTGCCCGCCCCCGCGTGGCTGAGGCCGGCCGTGACGCGCAGGCCGGGAGAGTCGTCGACGGGAGTTCCGTCGGGGTGCCGCCAGGTCATCGACGGGCGGTCGGCATTGAGGACGCTGCGCTCCCACGGGCTGCGCCGTTCGTCGTCGCGAGTCCTGAGGGTGACGAGCCCGACGGCTCCGCGGCGCGCCGCTTCGATCCGCTTCTGGCGGCTCGACGCGTAGTGCGCGCGCTGCTCGCTCGGGAAGTCCGCCGGCGCGCCGGTCAGCACCAGCACGATCTTGCCGGTGACGTCGACGCCGGCGTAATCGGCGCGTCCGGATTCCGGCGCGTCGATGCCGAAGCCGGCGAAGACGACCGGCGTCTCGATCTCCACCTGGGGGTGGCCGGCGCGTGCGGAGAGGACGTAGTCCTCCTTCCAGACGAGCGCGGTCGGCATGCCGCCGGAGACGATCTCGAGCGACGAAGAGTCGAGCTTCGATTCGGTCAGGGGTACCTGCTGGAAGTACGACTCGCCGTTGCCGGGCGCGAGCCCCGACTGGCGGAACTGCGCGGCGGCGTAGAGCGCCGCGATCTCGTACCCCCGCGTCCCCGTGTCCCGTCCCTCGAGCGCGTCGCTGGCCAGGAAGTCGAGATGCGAGCGGAGGGCGGCGAGGGAGACGGCGGATTCCGCCGCAGCCGCGGGCAGCGAGGAGGCGAGCAGGCAGGCGATGCAGACGCGGAGCAGAGAGCGCATCGAATCCTCGCTGTCGTCGCGCGCGACCGCAGGCTCGCCGGCGGAGCCGGGGACGACGAAAACGTGCTGGAGCCGACGGTCGGACTTGAACCGACGACCTGCTGATTACGAATCAGCTGCTCTACCACTGAGCTACGTCGGCGGGCTCCTGCGGCGCGGGAATTCTAGGGGAGCGGCGGCGGGCAGGCAAACCCGCGGCGCGCCCGGCTCACGCCGTCGCCGCCTCCGGGTGGACCTCCTCGAGCTGGACCTGGATGAGCTTCGAGACGCCGCGCTCCTCCATGGTCACGCCGTAGAGGCTGGCGGCGACCTCCATCGTCAGCTTGTTGTGGGTGATGACGATGCACTGCGTCTCGCGGGCGAGCTCGCGCAGCATGGCGACGAAGCGCAGCGTGTTGACGTCGTCGAGCGGGGCATCGACCTCGTCGAGGATGCAAAACGGCGACGGCTTGATGCGGAAGAGCGCGAAGAGCAGCGCGATCGCGGTCAGCGCCTTCTCGCCGCCCGAGAGCAGCATCAGGTTCTGGAGGCGCTTGCCCGGCGGGCGGGCGACGATTTCGATGCCGCTCTCCAGCAGGTCCTCCTCGTCCATCAGCCGCATCTCGGCCTCGCCGCCGCGGAAGAGCTCGACGAAGGTCTTGGCGAACTGCTCGTTGACGGCGGCGAAAGTCTCGCGGAACCGCGCGCTCGACGTCTGGTTGATCTCGCGGATCGTCTGGCGCAGCGACTCGATCGACTTGACGACGTCGGCGCGCTGCGCGGTGAGAAACTCGTGGCGCTCCTCCTCGCCGCCGAACTCCTCGGCGGCGAGGACGTTCACCGGACCGATCGCTTCGAGCTGCTGGGTGAGACGGGCGAGGTCGGCCTCCAGCTCGGGCAGGTTCGAGACCACCTCGCCCGGGACCTCGGGCGGCTCCTCGCGCAGGCGCTCGCGGAACTCGCCGGCGAGGTGGGACTGGTCGTGCTCGAGCCCGGCGAGGGCGACGCGCTGCCCCTCGAGCGCGTCGCGCGCCGCCTCGTGGCGCTGCCGCAGCGAGGCGAGCCGGCCTTCCGACTCGCGGACGCGCTCGCGGGCGGCGTCGAGCGCCTGCTCCTCGCCGCGCTGGCTCTCCTCGCCGGCGGCACGGCGCTCGAGCGCCGCCTGCAGGTCGTGCTCGGCCTGCCGTATGTCGTGCTCGATCGCGCGGCGCCGCTCGGCGATCGCCGCCGCTTCCTCGCGCCAGGCGGCGAGCTGGCCGCGCGACGACTCGGTCTCGCGCTCGAAGCGGCCGGCCTGCTCGTCGAGCGAGCGCAGCCGCTCGCGCAGCAGGTCGAGCCGTCCGCGGCGTCCGGTGCCGTCGGTGCGCAGCGCCTCGCGCGCACGGCGAGCCTGCTCGGCCTCCTCCTGCTGGGCGTCGAACGCCGACTCGCGCTCGGCGTGCGCCGCTTCCAAGCGGACGATCTCGGCGCCGAGGTCGCCGCGCGCGCGGCCGAGCCGACCGAGCTCCTCGGCGGCGCTGGCGTGCTCCTGGCGCAGGCGGGCGAGCGCCTCGTCGCCGCGCGCGCGCCGTTTCGCGAGCTCGTCGCGGCGCGATTGCAGAACGGCCTCCTCCTGGCGCAGCGCCGAGAGCTCGTTCTCCCGCCGGCGGATCTCCTCGGCGGTGCGGGCGCGGTCGCCGATGCGCCCTTCGATTTCGACTCCGGCGCCGGCGATCTCGACGTCGAGGCCGGGCAGCAGCTCGCCGAGCTCGGCGAGCTCGCTGGTGCGGGCGAGGTAGCCCGGCTGCGCCTCTTCGCCGTCGAGATGCAGCAGGCCGCCCTGCGCCCAGAGCGGTTCCTGGGCGAGGAAGGCGACCCCGGGGTGACGGCCGGCGAGGCGCAGTGCGTCGGCGGCGGAGCGGACGAGAAAGGCCGCGGGGAGCGCCGCGGCGAACGCCGCCTCGAGTCCCAACGCCTCGCCGAGAGGCACGACGATCGCCTCGTCCGCGAGCGGCGACGGCTCCGCCGCCGCCGAGCGCTCGACGGGCACGAGCAGGACGCCGGCGGCGGCGCCCTCGCGCGCCATCCGCTCGACGACGGCCGCCGCGGCGTCGCGGTCGGCGAGCACGAAGGCGTCGAGGACCTGGCCGAGGAAGTGATCCAGGCTGCGCTCCCAGCCGCGCAGCGCGCGCACGCGCTCGCGCAGCCGCTCGAGCGGACCGATGCCGGCGCCGGCGAGCCGCTCGGCGAGGGCATCGCGGCGCTCGCCGTCGGCACGGGCGAGATCGGCGAGCAGACGCTCCCGCTCGCTCGCGCCGGCGCGCCGGTTCTCGAGCGTGCGCAGCCGGGCGGTCGCCTCCTGCTCGCGGGCGAGCGCCGCCTGCAGCCGGTCGCGCGCCGCCTCGAGCCGGGCGCCGCTCTCCGCCGCTGCGGAGGAGATCTCGACGGCGCGGGCTTCGATCTCGGTGAGGGTGCGGCCGAGCTCGTCCACCTCGCTCGCGCGCTGCTCGAGCTCGTCGTGAAGGTGGCGTTCGCGCAGCGATCCCTTCTCGCTCTCGATCTGCTCGCGATGCACGCGCGCGCGGAATTCGTCGAGGCGGCCGAGCGAGGCGAGCAGCTCACCCCGGCGCTGCTCGAGCGCGGCCTCGGCGGCGGCGACACGCTCGTCGACGGCGCGCAGCGCCGCGCCGTCGGCGGCGACCGCGGCAGCGGCGGCGTCGTGCTCGGCGACGAGACGATCGCGGCCCTCGCCGAGCTCGCGCAGGGCATCGCCGTGGCGGGAGATCTGCTCCTCCAGCCGCTCGCTGAGAGCGAGGCCGGAGCGCTGCCGCGAGTCGAGCTCGGCGAGCGTCCTGCGGGAGCCGGCGAGGAACTCCTGACGGCCCTCGATCGTCGCGGCTAGCTCCGCCTGCAATCGGGCTCGCTCGGCGAGCGCCGCGGCGCAGCGCTCGGCGCTCTCGCGCAGCGCGGCGAGCTCGGCCTCGGCGCGGTGAATGGCGGCGGTGAGCTCGGACTCTCGGCTCTGCGCCGCGCCGAGCTCGCCGCGGCGGGCGGCGAGCGCGGCGGCGACGTCGGCCCAGCGCGCCGCCAGCACGCGGCGCTCGAGCGCCTGGTGCTCGCGCCGTTTCTCGTGGTAGCGGCGCGCCGCGCCCGCCTGCCGCTTGAGCGAGCGCAGGTTGCGCTCGATCTCGGAGACGATGTCGTCGAGCCGCAGCAAGTTGGCGGTCGCCTCTTCGAGCTTGACCTCGGCGATCCGCTTGCGCGCCTTGTAGCGCGTGATGCCGGCGGCCTCCTCGAGAAGTTTGCGCCGCTCCTGCGGCTTGCCGGAGAGGATGAGCCCGATCTTGCCCTGCTCGATCACGGAGTAGGCGCGCACGCCGAGCCCAGTGTCCATGAGCAGGTCGCGGATTTCCTTGAGGCGGGTCAGCTTGCCGTTGAGGCGGTACTGGCTCTCGCCGCTGCGGAAGACGCGGCGCGCGAGGGTGATCACGCCGTCCTCGGCGGCGGGGAAGCCGGGGGCGAGGAAGCGGACGGCGACCTCGCCCATGCCGAGCGGCTTGCGCTTCTCGGAGCCCGAAAAGATGACGTCCTCCATGGTGTCGCCGCGCAGCGACTTGGCGCTCTGCTCGCCGAGCACCCAGGTGATGGCATCGGCGAGGTTCGACTTGCCGCAGCCGTTCGGGCCGACGATGCCGGTGACGCCGCCGGCGAAACGCACCTCCACGGGATCGACGAAGGACTTGAAGCCCGAGAGCTCCAGCGCAGCGAGTTTCAGCATCCAGCCCTCACCTCTCGAAGTCGCCAACGCTATCACCCGGAAGCGGCGTGCCCACAAGATCTGGCGCTCGCCGGACGAGGCGCCCCAAGATGTGGGCGAATCGGGGTGCGGCGCTCAGTCGGGGGGCGGGGGGCCCGGGGCGCGCAGCGGGCGCTCGAGCAGGGTGCGGCCGGCGAGGGCGAGGAGCATCACCGTGCCGCCGAGCGCGGCGAGGCCGCTCGGCCGCTCGCCGTGCAGGAGCCACGTCCACAGCGGATTGAGCACCGGCTCGAGCAGGACGAGGAGCGAAGCCTCGAGCGCCGGCAGCACCTGGATGGCGCGCGTGAAGAGCCAGTAGGCGAAACCGATCTGGATCGTCCCCAGATAGACGATGGCGACGACGTCGCACCCGGTCCACGCCGCGACGGGCAGCGACCACGGCAGGCACAGGGCGAAGGCGAGCGCGTTGCCGAGCACGGTGGCGGGCAGCGCTCGCTCGCCTGCCGCGTCGCCGCGCGCGAGGCCGCGCAGCGCGAGCATCAGCAGGGCGTAGAAGAGACCCGAGGCGAGCGCCGCCGCGTTGCCGATGCCGGGTTGCGGCGCTGTCGCCGAAGCGTCGCGCGAGCCGAGGAAGACGAGGAGCAGGCCGGCCCCGGCGAGCGCGACGAGAGGCAGATCGCGACGGCGGATCTGCTCGCCGAGAAGGAGCGGGGCGAGCACCAGCACCCAGATGGGAGCCGTCGACTGCAGGAAGATCGCCGCCGCCGAAGTGGTGAGCTTGGTGGCGACGACGAAGCAGACGAGCGTGCCGGCATAGGCGAGCGCGGCGGGTGCCAGGGCGCGGGAGTAGCCGCGCCGAGCTCCCGGCAGCAGGGCGACGAGAGTGAGCGCGGCGACCGCGGAGCGGAAGCCGGCGACCTGGAAGGCGGTGAGCGTCGTGCCCTTGATCGCGGCGCCGCCGGTGGAAAAGAGCGCGGCGGCGCCCAGCACGGCGAGGCGAGCGCGGCCGAGGCTCCGAATCATGGCGCCGGATCCTAGCCCGTAGAATCCAGCTCCCGATGTTCCCGATCCGCGACGAGATCCCGAGCCGCCACGCGCCGCTGCTGACCTGGGCGATCGTCGCCGCCAATGTCGTCGTCTTCGCGTGGCAGCTGACACTCTCGGAGGCGCAGGCTCGCCAGCTCTTCTATCTGTTCGGCATCGTCCCGGCGCGCTTCAGCGACGCCGCGTGGGCGGCGCGGGTCGGCTTTCCGGGCGCCGGCGCGCTGGCCTTCCTGACCAGCATGTTCCTCCACGGCGGGCTCTTTCATCTCGCCTCGAACATGTGGTCGCTGTGGATCTTCGGCGACAACGTCGAGGACCGCATGGGGCGCCTGCGCTTTCTCGTCTTCTACCTGGTCTGCGGGCTCGTCGCGGGCGGACTGCACTGGTGGACGAATCCGACCTCGACAGTGCCAACCGTCGGCGCTTCGGGCGCCATCGCCGGTGTCCTCGGCGCCTATCTGCGTTGGTATCCGACTGCCAGGGTGCTGACCCTCGTCCCGATTTTCATCTACCCGCTCTTCCTCGACCTGCCGGCCATCGTCTTCCTCGGCTTCTGGTTCGTCAGCCAGCTGTTCAGCGGCGTCCTTTCGCTCGGCCTGCCTGCCGACGTCGGTGGCGTGGCGTGGTGGGCCCACATCGGCGGTTTCCTGGCTGGGATGCTCCTCAGCGGCCTCTTCGCTCGGCGCGGCCGCGAGCAGCTGCCCGGCCCGGTGCGCCACTATGTGCTGCCGCGCGCGCGGGCCCGGCGCTCGGAGGCTCGCGAGTGGCCGTGATCGGTGGCGCCGAGAGCGCGGCGCCGACGGCTGCGATCCACCTCGCCGGCGGCCGGCTCACGCTGCTTTGCTCCCTCTTCTTTCTCTCCGGTGCGGCGGGCCTGGTCGATCAGGTCGTCTGGCTGCGCCACCTGTCGCTCGTCTTCGGCAACACGACGCTGGCCACGGCGACGCTGCTGGCGGTTTTCCTCGGCGGCCTGGGCGGCGGCGCCTGGGCGTTCGGCCGCGTCGCCTCGCGCGCCAGTCGGCCGCTCGTTCTCTACGGCGTGGTCGAGCTCGGCGTCGCGGTCTGGGCGGTCGCCTCGCCGCGCCTGTTCGATCTCATCGATCTCGCCTACGTCGCGATCTATCGCGAGCTGGGCGCCGCTCCGGCCGCCTTCTCGGCGGCCCGCGTCCTGCTCGCCGTCGCGGCCCTCGGGCCGCCGACCGTGCTGATGGGCGGCTCGCTGCCGCTGGTGCTCTCGGCCGCGGCGCGCGCCGACGGCGAGCGGCAGGGCGGCCGCTGGGCGGCGATCCTCTACGGCGTCAACACCCTCGGCGCGGTGGCCGGCGTCGCCTTCGCCGGCTTCTTCGCCATCCGGACCATCGGACTGTGGGCGACGCTGCTCGTCGCGTCGACCGCCCAGGCGATCGTGGCGCTCGGCGCCGTGTCGATGTCGGGCTTTCGCGTGCCGTCGCCGGCGACGGCCTCCGCGCTCGCGCCGCCTCGGCTGCAGGCTGGCGAGGGCTTGCGCGGCCTGCACTTCGCCGCCTTCGCGATGGGCGCCTGCAGCTTGGCCGCCGAGGTGTTGTGGACGCGGATCCTCGTCTTCTACTTCGGCTCGAGCGTCTATGCCTACAGTCTGATGCTCGTGCTCTTTCTCGCCGGCGTCGGGATCGGCAGCGCGCTCGCCACGCCGTACATGGCGCGCTGGCGTCCGCTCGCGGCGCTGGCTTGGATCGAGACCGGGCTCGCGGCGCTCGCCGTTTTCTCGGTGCCGCTGTTCGGCTCGCTCGACGTGCGCCTGACGACGCTCTCGGAGGCGGTGCGCCCGACCGACTTCGGCTCCGGCGTGCTCGTCCAGCTGCTCGCGGCGCTGCCCATCGTCCTGCCGCCGACGCTGCTGATGGGCGCGAGCTTCCCGCTCGTGGTGGCGGCGGCGCTGCGCGTCGGGCGCGGGCTCGGACGCAGCGCCGGCACCGTCTACGCGGCGAATACCACGGGCTCGATCGTCGGCTCGCTCGCCGCCGGCTTCGTGATCGTGCCGCTCCTCGGCAGTCAGAACGGGTTGCTCGCCCTCGGCGCGGTCAACGGCGCGCTGGCGGCGTGGTTCGCCGCCCGGGCGAGCGGCGGCCGGAGCTGGCGCTGGGCGTGGCTCGCCGTGGCGCCGCTCGTCGCCGCGTCGCTCTTCGCCCCCGACCGCGTCATCCTCGCGGCCGGCGTCTTCCGCGCCGACCGGCCGGGCGACCTGCTCCACTTCCACGAAGACACGCAGGCGGCGGTCGCCGTGCGCCGCTCGCGCGAGGCGGCGGGAGAGTACCTCTCGCTCGAGCTCAACGGTGTCAACGTCGCGGGCACCAGCCGCGACCTCTACGCAGTGCAGCTCATGCAGGGTCACCTGCCGATGCTGCTCGGCGCGCCCGACGTCGAGCGCGTCGTCCACATCGGGTTCGGCAGCGGCGGCACGGCGCGCGCCGTCTCGTTGCATCCGGTGCGCGAGATCCGCATCGTCGAGATCAGCCCGGCGGTGCTCGCCGCCTCCGACCGTTGGTTCGCGCCGCTCAACCACGGCGTGCTCGACGACCCGCGGGTGCGCGTCGAGCTCAACGACGGGCGCAACTTCCTGCTCGCCACGCGCGAGCGCTTCGACGCCGTGCTCTCGGACTCCATCCATCCGCGCTACGCCGGCAACGGCGCGCTCTACTCGCGCGAGTACTTCGAGCTGCTGGCGGCGCGCCTCGAGCCCGGCGGCGTGGCCTCGATGTGGCTGCCCACCTACGCTCTGACGACGCGCAACTACGCCCAGATCGTGCGCGCCTTTCGCGACGTCTTTCCGGAGACGATGATCTGGTACGAAGCCTCGGTCCCCAACGCGTTCACCATCGTCACCGGCCGGCGCGCCGGCCGGCCGTGGAATCCGGCCGCCGCCGGCGCCGCGATGCGGGCGCCCGGCGTGCGCGAGGAGCTCGCCAGCCTCGGCATCTCCGGCCCCGCCGACGTCGTGGCCTGCTACCTCGCCGGGCCGCCCGAGCTCGATCGCTTCCTCGCCGGCGTGCCGGCGCACGTCGACGACTTGCCGACGGTGGAGTACGAGAGCGGCACGCTCTTCGTGCGCGACCGCACCTGGCTCGCCACGTTCTCGGCCCTGCTCGCGCTGCGGCCGGCGACGCCGCCGCCGGCCCTGCTCGACGGCCTCGACGACAACGAGAGGCGGCGCGCCGAGGCGCTGTGGGCGCAGCGCGGGGAGCGCCTGCTTCGCCACCGCGCCGAGATCGTTCGCCGGCTGGGCGCGCGCGCCCAGCCGGGCTCCTAGGTCCTGGGTTCCGCTCGCTCGCCGGCGCCGTCCGGCGCTACCAGCTCGGCGTAGAGGCGCGCGTCGACGTTGCCGCCGGAAACGACGCAGGCGACGCGGCGCCCGCGAAAGCGCTCGGGTGCGACGAGGAGCGCCGCGGCCGAGAGCGCGCCGGTCGGCTCGGCCTTGAGATTGGCGAGCGCGAAGAGCAGGCGCACCGCATCGCGGATCGCCGGCTCCGGGATCTCGACGATGCCGGCTAGCCCGTAGCGCAGGATCGGCCAGGTGTGCCGCCCGAGCGAGCCGGTGCGGGCGCCGTCGGCGAGCGTCGCGGGCTCGCCTTCGTTGCTCTCGATGCGGCCGGAGCGCAAGCTGCGCGCGGCGTCGTTGGCGAGCTCGGGCTCGGCGCCCCACACCTCGGCGCGCGCGCCGGCCTGGCGCAGGCCGGTGAGGACGCCGGCGGCGAGGCCACCGCCGCCCACGGGCACGACGACGGCGTCGAGGTCGGGAGCGAGCGCGGCGATCTCGCGGCCGAGCGAAGCGTTGCCGGCGATCACCAACGGATCGTCGTAGGGGCTCGCCACATAGGCGTCGGGGTGCTCGGCCGCGAGCTGCGCGAGACGCTCGCCGCGGGAGACGCGCGCGGTGTCGACGAGATCGATCTCGGCGCCCCAGGCGCGTACCGCGTCGATCTTCACCGCCGCCGACTGTACCGGCATGGCGACCAGCGCGCGCCGGCCGGCGAGCGCGGCG
The DNA here is from genome assembly GCA_036397015.1 of Thermoanaerobaculia bacterium. GTDB lineage: Bacteria > Acidobacteriota > Thermoanaerobaculia > Multivoradales > JAGPDF01 > JACTMI01. The sequence goes on along the minus strand of DASWJT010000090.1, from coordinate 39,639 downwards.
GCGCGCGCCAGCGCCTGGCCGAAGTTGCCGGAGGAGACGGTGACGTAGAGCGAGTGGGGCGTCGAGGCGACGACGTGCGCCGCGGCGCGGAACTTGAAGCTGCCCGTCTCCTGGAAGGTCTCGGAGACGAGCAGGACCTCGCTGCCGAACCGCTCGGCGAGGCGCGACGCGCGGATCGCTGTCGTCGGGCGGGGCTTCACGGAACCGCCGCGCCGGTGGCGAGCGGGGAGGGCGGATTTCGGCGCCGGCGCGTCACGCCGCGATCCTATCGGGAGCGCGCTGCTAGCATCGCGGCGGTGAAGCGAATCTTGGCCGTGCTGGCCGCCGCGGTGGGCGTCCTCGGCGGCGCTCTGGTGGTGAACGCGCTGCGCGCGAGCGGCGGCGAGCCGCCGCCGGCGGCGCCGGCGGCGCTCGCCGTCGACACCACGGCGGTGGCGGCTCGGCTCGCCGCCGCGATCGCCATCCCCACGGTGTCGACGGAGCGCGGCGGGCCGCCGGCTGGCGAGCTCGCCCGTCTGCGCGCCCACCTCGCCGCGTCCTACCCGAGGGCTTTCTCGAACCTCGTGCGCGAAGAGATCGCCGGCGGGACGCTGCTGCTCACCTGGCCCGGCCGTGACGCCGCGCTCGCGCCGGTCGTGTTGCTGGCGCACCAGGACGTCGTGCCGGTACCGCCCGAGGCGGCCGCGAGTTGGAGCCATCCGCCGTTCGCGGGTCGGCTCGCGGGCGGTTTCGTCTGGGGCCGCGGCGCGCTCGACGACAAGACGTCGTTGATCACCCTCCTCGAAGCCGTCGAGGCATTGCTCGCGCAGGGATTCCGGCCCGCGCGCTCGGTGCATCTCGTCTTCGGACACGACGAGGAAGTGGGCGGGTCGGGCGCCGCGGCGGCCGCCGAGCTGCTCGCCGCGCGCGGGGCGCGGCCGGCGCTGGTGCTCGACGAGGGACTGGCCATCACGAGCGGCATCGCGGCGGGAGTCGCCAGGCCGGTGGCGCTCATCGGCGTCGCCGAGAAGGGCTACGCCAGCTTCGAGCTCGTCGTCGAAGCCGCCGGCGGTCACTCGTCGATGCCGCCGCGCGAGACGGCGATCGGCATCCTCGCGGCGGCACTCGCGCGCGTGACGGCCGAACCGCTGCCGGCGCGCCGCGACGGGCCGGCTTTCGCGATGCTGGACGCGCTCGCCCCGGCGGCGCCGTTCGGCATCCGCATCGTGCTCGCCAACCGCTGGCTCTTCGACCCGCTGCTCGAGCGGCGGATGGCGGCGGCGCCCGCAACCGACGCGATGCTGCGCACGACGCTGGCGCCGACGATCGTCGAGGGCGGCGTCAAGGAGAACGTGCTGCCGCCGCGGGCGCGCGCGGTGGTCAACCTGCGGATCCTGCCGGGCGACAGCCTGTCCTGGCTGGAGGAGGAGCTCCGCCGCCGGATCGGCGACGGGCGCGTGCGGCTGACGCGCCTCGGCGCGGCCTCCGAGCCGTCGCCGGTGAGCGACGCCGGCGGCTGGGGATTCCGCGTCGTCGCCCGCAGCGTGCGGGAGATCGAGCGCGACGCGGTGGTGGCGCCGGGCCTGATGATCGGCGCCACCGACGCCCGCCACTTCACCGGCATCTCGGATCAGGTGCTGCGCTTCCAGCCGGTGCTGCTCGCGCCCGATGACTTGCCGCGTTTCCACGGCGTCGACGAGCGGATCTCGATCGAGAACCTCGAGCGCGCCGTGCGCATCTACGCCCGCCTGCTCGAGAACGCGGCGGGTTAGCGGACGACCTGCTTCGCGGGCCGTCGAACGGTCGCCGGCAATCGTCCGTGAGATCCTGGGACGGGAATTGCAGAGACCTCGCCGCGGCGGCGGAGTCGTCGGGCCGACCTGGACCTTGCGCGCCGCCGGCGAGAGGCCGCGACAGGCGACGTGAGGTGACCTCTGGACGAACCGCGCAGCTCCGAGATGGCCGCGCCGCTGCAGGACGAGCTCCTCAGCGTCGAAGGTCTCGAGGAGCGGGCCAAGGCGCTCGCCGCGGCTTTCATGCCGGCGTCCGCTGCCCGCGCCCGCGGTCGGCGCGCCTTGGCGCGTCTGCGAACGAACGTTCTCGCCCTGCAGGCCGCCTACCGCGCGCTCGCCGACGACGTGCATCGCGGTCTGACGCTGCCGCCGGCGGCCGAATGGCTGCTCGACAACTTCCACCTCCTGGAGTCCGAGGCCCGCGCGGTCCAGCACGATCTCCCCGTTCGCTACTACCGCAAGCTGCCGCGCGTCGCCGGCCGTGAGTTCGCCGGCCTCGCGCGCATCCACGCGCTGGCGATCGAGCTCGTCCGCCACGGCGACGGCCGGCTCGACCCGGAGCGGCTGACACGCTACGTCCTCGCTTTCCAGACCGTCGCGCCGTTGACGCTCGGCGAGCTCTGGGCGCTTCCCAGCATGCTGAAGCTGGCGCTGATCGAGAACCTGCGGCTGCTCGTCGACGGCATCCTCGCCGGGCGGGAGGCGCGCGGCGCCGCCGACGCGGCGCTGGCCCGCCTGGAGGCGGGGGATCTTCCCGGCGTGCTGCCCGATCCGCTGCCGAGCGCGTTCGTGGCGCAGCTCGGCCAGCGGATGCGCGAGTTCGACGCCCGCATCGCCCCGCTCGCGCTCGCCGTCGAGCAGGCACTGGCGGCGCGCGGCGCGACCCCCGAGGACGCGGTCCGCAGCGAAAACCAGCGCCACGCCACCGACCAGGTCTCGATCGGCAACACCGTGACCAGCCTGAGGTTCTGCTCCACCCTCGACTGGAGCCGCTTCGTCGAGCAGATCAGCGCGGTCGAGGAGGTCCTGCGGCGCGATCCGGCCGGCGCTTATCCTCGCATGGACTTCACCAGCCGCGACCGCTACCGGCACGCCGTCGAGGATCTCGCCGAGCCGACGGGCGAGGACCAGGTGCGCGTTGCCCTGCGCACCGTCGAGAGCGCGCGCCTCGCCGCGGAGCGGGAGGGCGTCGGCGAGCGCGCCGCACACGTCGGGTACTACCTGATCGGTCCGGGTCGCCGCCGGCTCGAGGGCGAGATCGAGTACCGCCCGCGTTGGGGCGCGCGTCTTCGCCGGCTGGCCCGCACCCACGCTACGGCGGTCTATCTGGGCGCCATCGGCGTGCTCACCGCGGGCGGCGTCTTCGCCGCCTACGGCTACGCCGGCCTCGGCGCCGCCGCCGGCGCCGGCGCGATGGCGACGTTCGCGGCGCTGCTCGCCCTGATCCCGGCGAGCGAGCTCGCGGTGAGCCTGGTGCAGCGCGTCGTCGCCGCGTGCGTGCCGCCGCGGCGGCTGCCGCGCCTTGAGTTCGACGACGGGATCCCCGAGAGAGCGCGCACGCTGGTCGTCGTCCCGGTGCTGTTCGCCAGCGTCGAGGAGGTCGACCGCCTCGTCGCTCACCTCGAGGTCCAAGCGCTCGGCAATCTCGATCCGCGCATCCACTTCGCGCTGCTCGGCGACTTCGTCGACGCGCCGACGCGCGACGTCGCGGGCGACGACGAGATCGTGGCGGCCGCGGTGTCCGGTGTCGAAGCGCTCAACCGCCGGCACGCGGCGCCGGGCAACGACCGCTTCCACCTCTTCCACCGCTACCGGCAGTGGAACCCCAAGCAGGGTGTCTTCATGGGCTGGGAGCGCAAGCGGGGCAAGCTCGAGGAGCTCAATCGCCTGCTGCGCGGCGCCACCGACACCGGATTCGCGGTGCGGGTCGGCGACGAATCGATCTTGCCGTCGGTGCGTTTCGTTCTCACGCTGGACGCCGACACGCGGCTGCCGCGAGGCGTTGCCAAGTCGCTGATCGGCATCCTCGCGCACCCGCTCAACCGGCCGGTCTTCGACGCCGCCCAGCGCAAAGTCGTCGCCGGCTACGGCATCCTGCAGCCGCGGGTGAGCGTCAATCTGACGAGCGCGGCCGGCTCGCTCTTCGCCCGCGTCTACTCCGGGCACACGGGCGTCGATCCGTACACGACGGCGGTCTCGGACACCTACCAGGATCTCTTCGGCGAAGGGATCTTCACCGGCAAGGGTCTCTACGACGTCGACGCGTTCCAGGCAACGGTCGGCTGGCGGGTGCCCGAGAACGCGCTGCTCTCGCACGATCTCTTCGAGGGCCTCTACGCGCGCACGGCGCTGGTCTCCGACGTCGAGGTGGTGGACGACTATCCCGCCAACGTCCTCGCCCACGCCCGGCGGCATCACCGCTGGGTGCGCGGCGACTGGCAGATCCTGGCCTGGCTCTTCCCCTGGGTGCCGACGCCGGATGGCTTCCGCAAGAATCGCTTGTCGCTCGTCAGCCAGTGGAAGATCCTCGACAACCTGCGGCGCAGCCTCGTCGCGCCCGCGCTGCTCGCCTTCTTCGCGGCGGCGTGGACCGTCCTGCCGGGGAGCCCGCTGATGTGGACCGCCGGCGGTCTCGCGGTCGTCGCGTTCCCGTTCGTCGCGTCCCTGTTCCAGCTCCTCGAGGCGCGCCCTTCGCGGGAGCCGGCCCGCCTCTACTGGCGGGGATTCGCCGGGGACCTCAGCACCGCCGCCGCGCAGTCGCTGCTGACCCTCGTCCTGCTCGCGTTCCACGCCTGGGAGATGGTGCACGCCATCGTCGTCACCCTCGTCCGCCTGGTCACCAGGCGCCGCCTGCTCGAATGGGAGACCGCCGCCACGCAACAGGCACGCGCCGCCGGCCACCTGCGGCGGGGAGCCCGCACCTTCTATCTCGAGATGGCCGCCAGCCCGGCCGCCGCGCTGGCGCTGCTCGCGCTGGTCGGCGTCGCGCGTCGCGGGGCGATCGCCGTCGCGCTGCCGTTCGCTCTCGCCTGGGCGGCGGCGCCTGCCTGCGCCTGGTGGCTGAGCCGGTCGACGGCGCCGCGTCCGCGCGAGCTGACGGTGGAGGACCGCGAGCTCCTGATGCGCGTGGCGCGGCGTACCTGGCTCTACTTCGAGACGCTGGCCGGCGCCGACGACCATTGGCTGCCACCGGACAACTTCCAGGACGATCGCGATCCCAAGGTGGCCCATCGCACTTCGCCGACCAACATCGGCATGGGCCTGCTCGCCGCGTTGGCGGCGCACGATCTCGGCCTGGTGTCGACGCAGGCGCTGGTCGAGCGGCTCGAGGGCGCGCTCGACACCGTCGAGGCGCTCGAGCGCTACGAGGGGCACCTGCTCAACTGGTACGACACGCAGAGCCTGGCGCCGCTCGCGCCGCGCTACGTCTCGACGGTGGACAGCGGCAATCTCGCGGGGGCGCTGCTCGCCCTGGCGGCAGGCTGTCGCCAGGTCGCCGCGGACGAGCTGGGCGCGGCAGCCGAGCTTTCATCGCGCCTGAACGCGGTCGCCCGGCGCGCCCGGGCGCTGGTGGAGGAGATGAGCTTCGCCTTTCTCTTCGATGCCGACCGTCGACTCTTCACCATCGGCCATCGCCTGGCCGACGCCGGCGGCCCCGGACAGCCGGACCGTTCCTTCTACGACCTGCTCGCTTCGGAGGCGCGCCTGGCGAGTTTCGTTGCCATCGCCAAGGGCGAAGTGCCGCAGAGCCATTGGTTCCACCTCGGGCGACTCGTCGTCAGCGTCGGCGGTGTCCCGACGCTGGTGTCGTGGAGCGCGTCGATGTTCGAGTACCTGATGCCGCTGCTGCTGATGCGCTCGTATCCGGGGACGCTGCTCGACCTGAGCTGCCGTCGCGTCGTCGGCAGGCAAATCCAGTACGGCCGCGAGCGGCAGGTCCCCTGGGGGATCTCGGAGTCGGCCTACGACCTCGTCGACCGGCGCGGCAACTACCAGTACAAGGAGTTCGGCGTTCCTGGCCTCGGCCTGAAGCGCGGCCTGGGCGACGAGCTCGTGGTGGCGCCCTACGCCTCGGTCCTGGCGGCGCTCCTCGAGCCGGGCGAGGCGACCGCCAACCTGCGGCGCTTGACGGCGGAGGGCGCCGAGGGGCCGCTCGGTTTCTACGACGCCGTCGACTACACCGGTCGGCGGCCGGACGACGACGGCGAGCCGGTCGCGGTGCGCGCCGGCGCCGGCGTCGTCGTCGCGACCCACATGGCGCACCACCAGGGGATGACGCTGGTCGCCATTGCCAACGTCCTGCTGGGCGACGTGATGGTCGAGCGCTTCCACGCCGATCCGCGCGTGCAGGCGACGGAGCTCCTGCTGCAGGAGCGCATCCCGCGCCAGGCGCCCGTCATCGAGCCGCATCCGGCCGAGGGGACGCGCGCCGAGCCGCCTTCGCTCTCTCGCGCGCCGCGGCGCCTGCGTTCGCCCCACACGCCCTACCCGCGGGCGCAGATCCTGTCGAACGGCAGCTACGTCGCGATCGTCACCAACGGCGGCGGCGGCACCAGCTTCTGCCGTGGCCGCGCCGTGACCCGCTGGCGCGAGGACCGCACGCGCGATCCCGGCAGCCAGTTCGTCTACCTGCGCGACGTCCACTCGGGTGCCGTCTGGTCCGCGGCCTACCAGCCGACGGCGGAGGAGCCCGAGAGCTACATCGTCGAGTTCCTCGCCGAGAAGGCCACGTTCGAGCGCCTCGACCACGGCATCGCGACGCGACTCGAAGTCGTCGTCTCGCCCGGCGACGATGCCGAGGTCCGGCGCGTTTCGCTCACCAACCGCAGCGACCGGCCGCGCGAGATCGAGGTGACGAGCTACGTCGAGCTGGGGCTGGGGTCGATCGCCGAGGACGTCGCCAACCCGGCCTTCGGCAGGCTCTTCGTCGAGACCGAGTGGATCGGCGAGAACACCGCGCTGCTGGCGAAGCGCCGGCCGCGCGCGGCGGACGACCCGGCGCCCGTCACCTTTCACGTCCTCTCCCTGCAGGGGCCGACACAGGCGCAGGTCGAATGGGAGACCGATCGCATGCGTTTCCTCGGCCGCGGGCGCGGCCCCGACCGAGCGCAGGCGATGGACGGGCGCGCGCTCTCCGGCGTCACCGGCGCGGTTCTCGATCCGATCCTCAGCCTGCGCACCCGCCTGCGGCTCGCCCCGGGCGGCTTCGCGCGCGTCTCGTTCACCACCGGCGTCGCCGCCGACGAGCCTGCCGCGCGCGCCGGTGCGCAGAAGTACCACGATCACGGTGTCGCCGCCCGCGCCTTCGCGCTCGCCTACACGCAGGCGCAGGTGGCGATGCGGCACCTCGGCATGTCGGCCGAGGAGGCCCGGCTCTCCGAGCGCCTCGCTTCACGCGTCTTCTACACCGATGCCTCGCTGCGCGCCGACGCGGCGACCGTGGCGAGCAACACGCTGGGCCAGGAGAGCCTCTGGCGGTTCGGCATTTCGGGCGATCTGCCGATCGTCCTCGTGCGCGTGCAGGAGCTCGACGACGCCCGGCTGGTGCGCCAGCTGATGCAGGCGCACGAGCATTGGCGCCTGAAAGGGCTGGCGGCGGACGCCGTGATCCTCAACGAGCATGCGGCGAGCTACCGCGACGACCTCCACGAGCAGCTCGTGCGCCTGCTCGCGGAGGGCCCGTGGAGCGCCTGGAGCGAGCGCGCGAGCGGAGTCTTCATCCTCCGCGCCGAGACGCTGTCGAAAGAAGAGCGGGTCCTGTTGAGCGCCGTCGCCCGCGCGGTGCTCTCCGGCGACCGCGGCACGATGGAGGAGCAGCTCGACCGCGCGGAGGGGGAGCCGCCGCTGCCGCTGTCGCGCGCGCCGGCCGACGAGCCCGCGCCCGGGGGCGATGCCGACTGGCGCGCGGAGGCGATCCAGCCGCCGCCGCTGCGGCTCGACAACGGGCTCGGCGGCTTCTCGCGCGACGGCCGCGAGTACGTCGTCGTCCTCGACGGCGCGCGCGAGACGCCGCTGCCGTGGGTCAACGTCCTCGCCAACTCGCGTTTCGGGAGCGTCGTCACGACTTCGGGCGCGGCGCACAGCTGGGCCGAGAACAGCCGCGAGCACCGGCTGACGCCGTTCGCCATCGACCCGGTCAGCGATCCGACCTCGGAGGCGATCGTGCTGCGCGACGAGGAGAGCGGCGCCCTGTGGGGCGCCACGCCGGGGCCGGTGCGGCGCACGCGCCGCTCGCCGCGCTGGCTGGTGCGCCATGCGGCGGGCGTGAGCCGCTTCGCCCGCACGGCCGACGGCATCGCGCAGGAGCTCGCGGTCTTCGTGGCGCGCGATGCGCCGGTGAAGCTGTCGCTGCTGACGCTGGCCAATCGCTCCGCGCGAAAGCGCCGGCTCGCCCTGTTCGCTTACAACGAATGGTCGCTTCGCCCGCTCGCCGCGGGGCGCCCGCGCTTCGTCGTCTCCGAGCTCAACGGCGCGACCGGCGCCGTGCTGGCGCGCAATCTCTACGGCCAGGCGGAGGGGCGCGTCGCCTTCGCCGCCAGCAGCGAGCCGCTCGTCGCCGCCACCGGCGATCGTCGCGAGTTCCTCGGCCGCAACGGCTCGCTGCAGCGCGCCTCCGCGCTCGGCCGGCCGCTGTTGGCGAACCGGTTCGGCGCCGGCCTCGATCCGTGCGCGGCGCTGCAGGTCGTCGTCGACCTCGAGCCGGGCGCGTCGCGACAGGTCGCCTTCGCGCTCGGCGAGGGACGCGACGAAACGGAGGCGCGCGCGCTGTTACAGCGATACGCGGGTCGAGACGGCGCGGCTGCGGCTGCGGCCGAGCTCGCCGCCGTCGAAGCGTTCTGGGACGAGACGCTGGGCGCCGTGCGGATCACCACCCCCGACGACTCGTTCGACCTGCTGTTCAACCGCTGGCTCGTCTACCAGACCTTGGCGTGCCGCGTGTGGGCGCGCTCCGGATACTCTCAATCCGGCGGTGCCTACGGCTTCCGCGACCAGCTGCAGGATGTGCTGGCGCTGGTGTCGACGCGGCCGGACCTCACGCGCGAGCATCTGCTGCGCGCGGCGGCTCGGCAGTTCGTGGAGGGCGACGTCCAGCACTGGTGGAACCCGAGCGGCGGCCAAGGCCTTCGCACGCGCTGCTCGGATGATCTGCTTTGGCTGCCGTACGCCACCGCCGAGTACGTGCGGCAGACCGGGGACCTCGCCGTGCTCGACGAGCCGGCGCCGTTCCTCGGCGGCCCTGCCCTCGGGCCCGAGGAGAGGGAGGCCTACGGCACCGCGACGCTCGCGAGTGCGACAGGGACGCTCTTCGAACACTGTCTGCGTGCCGTGGATCGCGGGCTCACCGTCGGGGCGCACGGGCTGCCGCTCATCGGCAGCTGCGACTGGAACGACGGCTTCGACAACGTCGGCCCGGCCGGCCGCGGAGAGAGCATCTTCGTCGGCTGGCTGCTTCACGCCGTCCTGGGAGCGATCGCGCCGTGGTGCGACGCGCGGGGCGAGGCGCCGCGCGCCGCGCGCTACCGCGCCGAGCGCGCCCGGCTGGGCAGGATGCTCGAGCAGAGCTGGGACGGCGAGTGGTACCGCCGCGCTTACTTCGACGACGGCACGCCGCTCGGCTCGGCGCAGAACGACGAGGGAAAGATCGACTCGGTGGCGCAGAGCTGGGCCGTGCTCTCGGGCGCGGCACCGAGAGAGCGCGCCGAGCGCGCCCTCGGCGCCGTGCGCGCACGACTCGTGCGGCGCGGCTCGGGCGTGGTCCTGCTGCTCGCGCCGCCGTTCGATCGCACGGCGCTCGAGCCGGGGTACGTCAAGGGCTACCTCCCGGGTGTGCGCGAGAACGGCGGGCAGTACACGCACGCGGCGGCGTGGGTGGTGCTGGCGCTGGCACGCCTCGGCAGCGGCGACGAAGCGGTGGAGCTCTTCCACATGCTGAACCCCATCAACCACACGCGGACGGCGGGCCAGGTCGAGCGCTACAAGACCGAGCCCTACGTGGTGGCGGGCGACGTCTACGACCACCCGGCTCACCGGGGCCGCGGCGGCTGGACGTGGTACACCGGCGCGGCGGGGTGGATGTACCGTGTGGCCCTGGAGGGCATCCTCGGCCTCGAGCGCCGCGGTGCCTGCTTCACGATCGACCCGTGCATCCCGTCGTCGTGGCCGACCTACTCCATCGAGTGGCGCTTCGGCAAGACGCTCTACACGATCCTGGTGGACAACCCCGAGCGGCGCTGTCGCGGCGTGGCGAGCGCGGAGCTCGACGGATCGCCGGTCGACCCGGCGGCGATTCCGCTCACCGACGACGGCCGGCCGCGCCGCGTGCACGTCGTGCTCGGCGCGCATCGCGACGAGGCGTCGCGCTCGCCCGATCGCTCCTCGAGCGCGTCCAGCTCCCACTCGCCGTGAATCGAATCGCCGGGCGATCGAGCCCGAGCTGGCGCGCTGCCGCGTAGTTCCTACCTACTCTTCGATTCGCCGCGCGCGTAGAAATCGCGCTTCACGGCGGTCGCGCGGCGCGCTACGTTGGCGGCGTGTCACGCGAGGACCAGTTCCACTCGCCGGAGTCGCAGGATTCATCCCTCCGCGTGGTCGTGACGCGACGCCTCCTGGGCCGCGTCAGGATCGCACTCGTGGTCGGCGCGGCCGTCCTCGCAGGCAGCTTGGTGGCGGGCGGTCTCGAGTGGCTGAAAGTCCGCGGCATGCTCGTCGCGGCCGAGGCCGAGCAGCGCGCGCTCGGCGCTCGCCACGAGGCCCTGCGCGAGCGTCTCGCTCAGTTCAGCGGGCGCAGCCAACGCGACGAGAGCGGAGATCCTGCGGCGGAAGGGCGCAGCGGCGGGGGCGCTGATTCGATCCCGCCCCTGGCGAGCCGGGGGGCCGCAGAGGTGCACCCTTGAAGCGGACGCCCCCCCCGGCGCGATCGAAGCTCTCGGGCAGACATCTCGTTTGCCCGTTGCCGTGGATCCGGAGTCGATCCGCTCACCCGAAGGGAGCCGTCGAGTGAAACCGAGACCTGTTTTCGCCGGTATCGCGCTATTCCTGATCGCGTCGCTGCCTCTCGCTGCGGCGGAGGCTTCCGCCGCTGCGAGCGACTTTCGAGCCGACATGCGGAAGCTGTGGGAGGACCACGTCACCTGGACGCGCGTCTACATCATCAGCGCCGCGGCCGACCTCGGAGATCAAAAAGTGGCGGCGGACCGTCTGCTCCGCAATCAAGTCGACCTCGGGGACGCGATCAAGCCGTTCTACGGCGAGGCCGCGGGGGCGAAGCTGACGACGCTGCTCGAAGAGCACATCACGATCGCCACCGAGCTGATCGCCGCCGCGAAGGCGGGAGAGGACGCCAAGAAGGATGCCGCCGCCGCGCGTTGGAGGCGCAACGCAGACGACATCTCCTCGTTCCTCTCTGCCGCCAACCCCGAGCACTGGCCGCTCGCCGAGATGAAGAAGATGATGCAGGAGCACCTCGACTTGACCACCGAGGAGGTGACCGCGCGGCTGACCAAGAACTGGGCCGCCGACGTGGCCGCCTACGACAAGGTGCACGCCGCCATCCTCGCGATGGCCGACATGCTGAGCGCGGGCATCATCGCCCAGCACCCGAAGAAGTTCTGAGCTCCCACGGTACCCGTCGAAGGAAGAGATCGGGCGCCGGAAGCGCTGGCTCGGCGCAATCGGCGCGGTAATGGCGAGGAGCGGACTTGAGCGCGCGTCGGCGCGAGGACGCAGAGCGACGAAAGGCGAGGGCGTGGACGACACGAGCGGAGAGACGCGGGCCGATTCGGGACGAGCTCGACCGCCCGACGCGGAGACCGCCCGCCTGCGGGCTCGCGCGGCGATGCGGGGCGTCGCCCGGGCCATCGCGGCGGCGCGGAAGATGGCGCGCCGGCGCCGCGCCTGGATCGTCGCCGTAGTCCTCTCGTCTCTGACGCCGCTCGCGTTTCTCGCGGTCTGGCTGACGCACCACGTCTACTTCGATCGCACCGAGGTGCCCGACCTCGACGCCTTCGTCCGTTTCGAGCCGCCCACCACCGGCGTCGTGCGCGACAGCCACGGCACGGTGATGATCGAGCTGGCGCGCGAATACCGCCGTGTGGTGTCCTACGACGAGGTGCCGCTCGTCCTGCGCCAGGCGATCCTCGCCGCGGAGGACAAGCGCTTCTTCACCCATTCCGGAGTGGACTACCGCACCTTCCCGCGCGTCGTCCACAAGGCGGTGCGGCGCTCGCTGGTCGAATGGCGCAAGGGCGGGCAGAAGCTCCGCCTGATGCTGCCGCAGGGAGGCTCGACGCTCACGCAGCAGCTCGTCCGCGGCTACTTCCTGCAATACCTGACCAGCCGGGCGGACGAGAGTGCGATGTTCCACGCCGGCCTGGCTCCTCCCCGGCTGCTCGCTGCCGTCCTGGGGGCCTCGGCGGCGAACAAGCTCCTGCGGAAGCTGGAGGAGGTGCGCCTGACTCTCTGGCTCGAGCAGGAGATGCTCGCGCGCTACGGGTCCAAGGAGCAGGCCAAGCGCGAGATCTTCGCCCGCTACGTCAATTTCATCTATCTGGGCAGCGGCCGCTACGGCTTCGCCGCCGCCTCGGAGTACTACTTCGGAAAGCCGCTCGCGACCTACGGTCCGGCCGACGCGGCCGACGCGGCATTGCTCGCCGCGATCGGCAAGTCGCCGCAGAACTACGCTCCGGCGCCGGACAACTTGCGTCTGCTCGCGCGCCGCAATCAGATCCTCGCGCTGATGGTACGCAACGGATTTCTCGATGCGAGCTCGGCGCGGCGCTGCCAGCGCCAGCCGATCCGCCTCGCGGCGCGTGATCCGGTCAAGACCGCCGCGCCCGCCGCGATCGCGCACGTGCTCGACGAGGTGACCCGGCACGGCGGCAGCCGCTTCGGGGTCGCGGACCTCGTCGAGGGCCGGATCGCGGTCGAGGCCACGGTCGACGCTCGCGTGCAGAAGATCGTCAACGAAGCCCTCGAAAGCGGGCTCGCGCTCTACGAGGAACGCCACCCGCGGGCGCGGGGGCTCATCCAGGGCTCGGTCGTCGTGCTCCGCAATGCCGACGCGGCGATCCTGGCAGAGGCCGGGGGAAGGCGCAACTACGAGCAGCGCGAGGTCCGTTACTCGGACCTCAACCGCGTCACGGGCTCGCTGCGTCAGCCGGGTTCGGCGATGAAGCCGCTCGTCTACCTGGCCGCCTTCGCGGCGGGCATGGGCCTCGACACCGAGGTCCCCGACGAACCGATTGCCGTGCCGACGGGAGCCGACGGCGAGCTCAAGTGGATCGCCAACTACGACCTGGAGTTCAAGGGCCTGCTGCCGATGCGCCAGGCGCTGGCCGAGTCGCGCAATGCCGTGGCCGTCTGGCTGACGCGCGAGGTGGGTGTCGACCGCGTCATCCAGGCCGCGCGAGAGATGGGGATCCACACGCCGCTCCAACCCTTCCTCTCGACGGCGCTCGGAGCGTCGGAAGTGCGCCTGCTCGAGCTGGCCGACGCTTATCGTGCGATCGCATCGGGAATTCTGGCGAGACCGCACGTGATCGCCAGCGTGACCGACGGCGGCGGCGAGCGGCTCTACGAGGCGCCGCGGGGCGGGCGGGCGATCCGCTCGCCGGCGCTGCTGGCGATTCAGGAGGGGCTGCGAGGCGTGGTGCGCCTGCCCGGCGGCACCGCCCACCGGCTCGCGGCGAACGACTTTCCGATTCCCGTGATGGGGAAGACCGGCACGACGAGCGACTACCGCGACGCCCTGTTCATCGGCTCGACCTACGGCGCCGGTGGGATCACCGTCGCGGTGCGCATCGGCTTCGACGACAACCGCTCCCTGGGCAATCGGGAGACCGGCTCGCGCGCGGCCCTGCCCGTCTTTCGCGACATCATGCTGCGCGTCTACGCGGACGGGCTCGTCGGGCAGGCGCCGGAGTTCCCGCGCGAGATCGAGGACGGCATCGACCTCTACCTGGCGATGCAGGCGATGCGGCAGCTGTCGGAGCCCCTCCTTGCCGAGCGCGCGACGCCGGGCCGCGAAACCCCGCTCGAGAAAGGAACGTTCGGCGGCGCCGCGATTCCGACCGAGCGCCATTGAGCGAGCCGCGAAGCCAGCTGGCAGCGCCGCGCCGAGAGTCGTGGCTGCAGCGTGTTTTCTACCTACGCCTTGCGTAGAAAGTGCTCTTCTTGCTGCGGCATCGGGGGACTACGCTCGAGGAGCGTCCGGAGTCCGGACGCGACGCTTCGGAACGAAGGTTGCCTCGCCGGCACAGTCGGTCGCCGACGCCGCGAGACGGGAGAACGACGATGCTGTGGACGATCCTGGTCATTCTGGTCGTGCTGTGGCTCCTCGGCCTGGTCACTTCGTACACCCTGGGCGGCTTCATCCACGTCCTGCTCGTGGTGGCGGTGATCATCCTCGCGGTTCGCCTCCTCAGCGGACGCCGCGTCATCTGATCCGTACCGCCGGCGAGGGTGGCGCCGGGTGGGAGAGGACCGTAGACTGCGGGCGGACGACGACGCGCCCCGAGCCGGCGGGCTCGGTGCCCGCGCGCCGATCCGGGAGGGGTCCATGGTTCGATTCCCCAAGATCCTGCTCGTCTATCCGCGATTCCCGCCCTCTTACTGGGGCTTCCAGTACGCCCTCGAGCTGATCGGCAAGCGCGCCTCGATGCCGCCGCTCGGCCTGCTCACCGTGGCGGCGATGTTCCCCGCTCACTACCGGCTGCGCCTGGTCGACATGAACGTCGCGCCGCTCGGCGACGAGGACCTGGATTGGGCCGACCTCGTGATGACCTCGACGATGGTCGTCCAGCAGCGCTCGCTGCGCGAGGTCATCGCGCGCGCGAAGGCGCGCCGCCGGCCGGTGGCCGTCGGCGGGCCACACCCGACGTCCTTCTCCGACGAGATCGCGGGCGCCGACCATTTCGTGCTCGACGAGGTGGAAGAGACGCTGCCGCGCTTCCTCGCCGACTGGGAGGCGGGCCGCGCGGCGCGCATCTACCGCCCGGAGCGCAAGCCGGCGATCACCGCCACGCCGCTGCCACGCTTCGAGCTGCTCGATCTCGGCGCCTACGCCTCGATGGCGCTCCAGTTCTCGCGCGGCTGTCCTTTCGACTGCGAGTTCTGCGACATCACCAAGCTCTTCGGCCGCGTGCCGCGCACGAAATCGAACGCGCAGATGCTCGCCGAGCTCGACCGCCTCCACGTGCTCGGCTGGCGGGGGCCGGTCTTCCTCGTCGACGACAATTTCATCGGCAACAAGAAAGAAGCTCTCCGTCTGCTTCCTGCGGTCGCCGACTGGCAGCGCGCGCACGGCTACCCGTTCGACCTCTACACCGAGGCGAGCGTCAACCTCGCGAAGCTCGAGCCGCTGCTCGACGCCATGGTCGCGGCCGGCTTCACGATGGCCTTCCTCGGCATCGAGAGCCCCAACCCCGAGGCGCTGCGCAAGACGAACAAGCTACAGAACACGAGCCGTGGCGACGACCGGCATCTCCTCCACGCCGTCACCGCCATCCAGCGCAAGGGCATCGAGGTCACCGGCGGCTTCATCCTCGGCCTCGACGGCGACGGGCCGGAGGTGTTCGACGCGCAGGTCGAGTTCATCCAGGAGGCGGGCATCCCGACGGCGATGGTCGGCCTGCTCACCGCCCTGCGCGGCACCGACCTGTACGCCCGTCTCGAGCGCGAAGGACGGCTGCTCGCCGAGTCGAGCGGCAACAACGTCGAGATCACCCTCAACTTCCGCTCCGAGCTCGAGCGCGACGTGCTGATCTCCGGTTACCGGCGGGTGCTCTCGACGCTCTACGACGAGGGCCTGACGAGCTACTTCGAGCGCTGCTGGACGCTGCTCTCCCGCCTCGGCGAGCGCCCGCGCCCCCGGCGCGCGGTGGGCGCCGCCGAATGGCTCGCCCTGGCGCGCTCGCTGCGGCGCCAGCTCTTTTCGCGGCAGGGGCCGGCGTACTTGAAGTTCCTCGTCCGCACGCTGCTGCACCGGCCCGCCCTCCTCGACCAAGCGGTGCGCCTGGCGATCAAGGGGCTGCACTTCCGAGAATTCACGGTGCAGACGTTGGCCGCGCACGAATTCCGCGCCGCCGCTCTCGCCGGCTACCGCGAGGTGGAGGAGTTGGCGGACAGCGCCGCCGCCGGCGGCCTGGGCGAGGCGCTGGCGAGAGGTGCGGCGCGGGCGCGCCACCGGATCCGGCGAGTGCACCGGCGACTGCGTCCCGAGTTCCGGCACGGCCTGCAGCCGGACCGCGCCGGCGTCGAGCGCGCGATCGAGGATTGCGTGCGCGAGGTCCCCGATCTGGAATTGCTGCGGCACTGGTCGCCACGAGTCCGCCGCTGGTTCGCGGAGGCGCCCTGGAGAAGCACGCTGCTCGCGCACGGCTATGCGCCGGCCGCCCGGCGCTGGGAGATCGACTCGCGACCGACGGTGACGGTCGCTCCGGTGGTCGAGGCGGCACGGCTGAGGCGCGTTCTCGAGCTCTATCTGCGCGAGCTGGGAATGAGAGTGGTGGGCGCGACCGAGCAGCTCGCGGCGCTCGGCCGCGAACGGCTCGAGAGCCTGCACCGCGGCGCCGACCCGGCGGCGGCCCTGCTCTCCTACCTGCGCGAGCTCCGCCGGCGGCACGACGCCGTCGTGGTGCCGGTCAGCGCCGAGCTGGGCGAAGGCGGAGAGCGGCTGCAGTGGCTCTCGCCCGCGGCGGCGGCGCTGCCGACGGTGATCACTCTGCCGCTCGCGGCGGGCCCGCGCCGGCTGCGCGCCGGCGTCGTCGCGCTCGGCGAGCTGCTGACCGGCGATGCCGGCCGCGCCGAGCTCGCCTTCGAGCGCGCCTTCGCGCTGGCCTAAAGGGAGCGCCATGACCGACGCCGAGTGGCCGCGGGCGGAGTCGCTGCCGCGCGTGCCGCGAGCGGCGGCCAGGAGCTGGCGCTGGCTCGCGCTCGGCGCTTCGATCGGCGGGCCATCGGCGCTGCGCGAGCTGCTCGCCGAGCTGCCGTCGCCGTTGCCGGTGCGTGTCGTGATCGTGCAGCACATCGCGCACGGCCTCGAGCGCTCGCTCGCCGACTGGCTGGCCGACGAGCTCGGCCTCGACGTGCGCTCGGCAGCGGACGACGAGCGGCCGCCGCCCGGCGCCGTGCGCCTGGCGCCGGCGGGCGCGCACCTGCGAGCCACAGCCGACGGCCTGCTGGTGCTCGATGTCGAGACCCCGTCACGGAGCGGTCACCTGCCGTCGATCGACGAGCTCTTCCTGTCGCTCGCGGCCGCCTGCCCGCGGCAGACGGCTGCGGCGCTGCTGAGCGGCACGGGCGACGACGGCGCCGAGGGCCTCCTGGCATTGCGACGCGGCGGCGCGTTCTGCCTGGCGCAGGAGGAGGCCAGCTCGGCGGCGTCCGGCATGCCGCGTGCCGCCCTCGCGCTCGGCGCGGCCGAGCTCGCGCTCTCGCCCCGCGGGCTGGGGCGCGAGCTCGCGGCCCGCATGACCGAGCACGCCTGAGCGCTGGGAGCCGCGGCGCCCGGTGGTGGGTGCCGTCCGAATGGTGATTTCTACCTAATCTGCGGTCGCCGCGCCGGGTAGAAAGTGCGCTTCCGGGCGGCGAGGGCGCCGACTAGTCTCGAGGCATGTTCGAGAAAGGACGAAAGCTCATGCGACCACTTCGACTGGCTTGTATCGCCCTCCTGCTGGGGGTGCTGACCAATTGCGTCGCCTATGGCCAGCCTCCCGGCTACTCCTCGCCGCAGCCGCCGCAGCAGAGCGACCCCTACGGCCGCGGCTACGACGACGACCGCTACTACGGTGCTCCCGCGCCGCGCGTCGAGGTCGGCTTCTTCTACGACGAGCTTTCGCCGTACGGCGACTGGGTGCGCAGCCGCGACTACGGCTGGGCCTGGTTCCCGCGCGACGTGCATCCCGCGTGGCGCCCTTACAGTGACGGCCGCTGGGTGAACACGAGCTACGGCTGGACCTGGGCGTCGTACGAGCCGTTCGGTTGGGCGACCTACCACTACGGACGCTGGGCCTGGGACCCGCGCTTCGGTTGGCTCTGGATCCCGGGCACGACCTGGGCTCCGGCGTGGGTCTCCTGGCAGTACGGCAACGGCTACATCGGCTGGGCGCCGCTTCCGCCGACGGTCGGATTCTCGATCAGCGTCGGCCTGCAGCTCGGCGGGCTCGACCTCCGTTTCGGCATCCGGCCCGACGCTTACAGCTTCGTGCCCGAGCGCTCGTTCCTCGAGCCCCGCCTGTCGGGCTACTACCTGCCGGCGGCGCGCAACGTCACCATCATCAACAACACCACCAACATCACGAACTACACCTACATCGACAACCGGATCATCAACCGCGGCGTCGAGGTTCAGCGCATCGAGCGAGCGACCGGCAAGCGCGTGCAGGCGATGCGTGTCGCCGAATCGACGACCAAGGTGCGCAGCGAGATCTCCTCGAACGAGGTGAGGATCTACCGGCCCGCGAAGCAGAAGCTCGACTCGGTGCGCGGCAAGGAGCGCGCGGAGAAGGAGCAGAAGGAACGCGCGTCCCGAGCTCCGGCGACCCGCGAGCGTCCGCAGCCCACGGCGGAGCGTCGCGCAGCACCCGAGGTCATCGTCGCGCCGCGAGTCGATCGCGCGCCGCGCGTCGACACTCGCAAGATCGAGCAGCAGGAGCGGCGCGAGAAGCAGGAGCTCGATCGCTATCTCGCCGACGAGAAGAAGAAGGTCGAGAGGCTCCATCAGCAGGAGAAGGCCGAGGCGCGGGCGGAGGCGGAACGCAGCCAGATCGAGAAGCGTCATCAGGCCGAGCGCCAGGCGCTGCAGCAAGAGGAGCGTGAAGCCGCGCAGCAGCTCGCCGCGCGCCAGAAGGCCAAGCGCGAGGCCGCACTGACTGCGGCGCCGGCCAAGGGAAAGCCGCTGACGGCGAAGGAGAAGGCCGCGGCCGCGAAGAAGGAGAAGGACGACAAGAAGAAGGGGAAGGGTCAAGAGCGCAAGCCCGAGCCGCCGCCGCCGGCGTGACGCGTCGACATTTGCAGCCGAAACCGAATCGAGCTCCATTCAGACAAGGGAGATGCAGATGAAACTCAAGACACTTACGAAGATCGCGCTGGTCGGCGTGTTACTGATCGGCAGTAGCGCGGCGATCGCTTCGGACGACACCGCGGACTGGACGACGACGCTGAAGGTCAAGCTCGTCCTGCTCGAGAAGCTGGGCGCCGACAGCCTCCACGTGGAGGTCAATTCCGCCGCCGGGGCCGTCACGCTCGAGGGCACGGTCGACAAGCGGGAGACCCGCGAGCTCGCCGAGACCGTCGCCAAGTCGGTCGAGAGCGTGAAGAGCGTCAAGAACGACATTCGCCTCGAGGCCAGCGTCGCGAATCCCAGCAAGACGAGTGTCGCCGCCGGCGAGGCCGAAGCCGAAGTCAAGGACGCGATGCTCTCGACCAAGATCCGGCTCGCGCTCGCCGACAAGATGGGCTCGGACGGCTTCAAGATCGGCACCGAGGTCGCCAACGGCGTCGTGACGCTCGAGTTCGAGCGCGATTTCGCCGCCGCACGGCGCCGTGAAGCGAAGGAGATCGTCGAGGGCGTCGGTGGCGTGACCAAGGTTCTCTCCGTCGACAAGACGTAACAGCCCACCGTCGACGTGCAGGCCATAAGGCCCGCCCTGGGCAACCCGGGCGGGCCGTACTTCTTCCAGCCGGGCGGATCGTTCTCGAAGGCGGGGGACGAGCCTCGGACGCGAGCTCCCTCGGCGGCGCCGGGACGCGTCACGGGATCCGCTCGTCTTCTCGCGAGCGCTCTCGCAGCCGCGCGGTTCGTGCGATGCGAAGGGGCTTGGCTCGCCGGCTTCCCCTTCGCGAGCCGACGGCGACTGCGCGTCGGACTGGCGAGCGCGACGAGGATCGGGGCCGGTTTGCGGTGCGCGAACCAGCGGCTCGAATCGACGCGATCGGCTCCGGCGGCAGGCGCCTGCGTCGATCGAGCGCGGGGGCTTACTCGCCGCTCGGGTGCGCGTGGTACCTGCGCAGCCGGCAGCGCAGCGCTTTGGTGCTGATCCCGAGCAGCGCCGCCGCGCGCGCGCGGTTGCCGCCGGTGCGGGCGAGCGTGGCGAGCACGAAGGCGCGCTCGGCGTCGGCGAGCGGAATGCCCGGCTCGAGGACGACGGCACCGGCGGCGGGAGGATCGAGGACGGGTGTTCCGTTGCGCCGCAGCGGCAGGTCGACGAGCTCGGCGGGGCCGATCTCGGCGTCGGCGAGGATGAACGCGCGTTCGAGGAGGTGCTTGAGCTCGCGGATGTTTCCCGGCCAGTGGTAGGCCTGGAGGAGGTCGAGGGCCGCCGGTCGCAGGCGCTTGGCCACCGCCGCCCCGCGGTTGAGCTCGGCGAGGAAGTGCTCGACGAGGAGCGTCACGTCGCCGCACCGCTCGCGCAGCGGCGGCAGGCGGATCGGAACGACCTCGAGGCGATAGAGCAGGTCGGCCCGAAAGCGGCCCTCCGCGACGGCGCGCTCCAGGTGCGGCTTCGCCGCCGCGACGATGCGAACGCTGGCGACGACCGGCCGTTCGCCGCCGACGCGAAAGAAGCTCCCCGACTCGAGCACGCGCAGCAGCTTGACCTGCAGCTCGCAGGGCATCTCGCCGATCTCGTCGAGGAACAGGGTGCCGCCGTCGGCGCGCTCGAAATGCCCGCGGTGGACCTTGCCGGCGCCGGTGAAGCTGCCCCGCTCGTGGCCGAAGAGCTCGCTCTCGATGAGCGTCGCCGAGATGGCGCCGCAGTTGATCGCGATCATCGGCTTGCCGCGGCGGCGGCTGAGCGCGTGGACGGCCTCGGCCGCCAGCTCCTTGCCCGTGCCGCTCTCGCCGACGATGAGCACCGCCGCGTCGGTCGGGGCGACGCGAGCGATCCGGTCGAAAGCCTCCCGCATGCGCGGCGAAGCGCCGACCATGGCGCCGAAGCGAGCGCGGTCGTCCTGGCGAGCCGGCGCGGCAGCGAGGAGAGTCGTCGACCAGGCGGTCTTGCCGCCTGCGGAACGCGCCTGCCCGACACCGTCGGCGAGCCCGCTCCGGGCGTCGGGGGAATCGTCGTCGAAGGCGGGCGGGCGGGGATCTGCCGAGGCGGGCTCGGCGGTCCGGGTCTGCGGCCCGGGCAGCATGCGCGAGGTCGCGGCAGCGAGGCTCACGGCGGCTCAGGCGCTCTGCAGGAGCGGTGTGCCCTGGGTGCCGCCCATCCCGACGAGCGCCCGCGAGCGCGGCTGTGCCCCGTGTACCGGCACGACGCCGCGCAGCGGGCCGCCGGGCGCGGGTCGGTTGAGCGCGCGGCCGAGGGGATAGGAGACCTGGCTGCCGCAAGCAGGGCACCGGTTGGCGTTGGAATAGAGGAGCTCGCAGTCGATGCAGAGTACGGCCTCTCGGAGCTTCATCGCATGTCCTCCCGTGTCAGGCCGCCGGCTGGCTCGTCGGGAGCTGCGCCGGTGGTGAGCACCGGCCGGTCCGCACTATCGCCGGGAAAGCGATCGGTGTGGACCGGCCGGCTCGGCACGATCGCCTCAGAATCGGTACGAGAGGCCGATCGTCACCAGCAAAGGGTCGACGCGGAGGGTGCCCGCGTCGGTGTCCTGTGACAGCTCGATGTAGCGCAACCCGCCGTGGAACCCCCACGGCCCGTCGCCGAAAGGAGCGTCGAGCCCGAGCTGGGCGCCCCAGACGAAGTCGCCGTCGAAGCTCGCCCCGAAGTGGTGGTCGAATGCCCAGTAGTTGGGATCCGCGAAGCCCCCGTAGCCGACGAACGGCCCGAGGTAGAGGTCGGTGCCGCCACAGCCGAGGAGATGGAAGTTCGGTCCCAGCGTGAAGGCGTAGAACGTCGTCGAATGCGAGTCCGATTCGGTCGCGGCGCCGTTGTCGATCTCGTACTCGGAGTCGCCCTTGCCCACCATCACGGCGGCTTCGAGACCGAACACCGGGCCCATCCGCTTCTCGACCGCGATGCCGAGACCGTAGCCCTGTTCGAGCTCGAAGCTCTCGCGCGCCGGCCCGGTGAAGGGCAGCACGATGTCGCGCTCCTGGTCGTCGCCGGTCGGGAAGAAGCCGAAGAGGAACGGCCGTACCACCCAGCCCGCCTCGCAGAGGTCGGCCTCGGGAGCGGGCTCGACGGAGGGCGGGGGCTCGGCCGCCGCCGCGCAGCGGCCGACGCGCACGCTCTGCTCGCAGGTGGCCGGAGCGCCGGCGGGCGCGAGGGTCCGGCTCGCCGCCTCGCCGAGATAGACGAGATTGCCGCAGATCTTCGGCATCAGGAAGCGGAAGACGCGCGCCGTGCGCGCCGGAGCGGCCGGACCCTCCACCCGCACGGTGAAAGTGGCCTCGAGATCGTACGGTCCCGGGTCGGCGACGGTCAGCCTCTCTCCCGCTCCGGAGAGCGGAACCTCGGGCCGAGCGCCGGCGGCCATGCTCACGCGCGAGCCCGGGCTCGAGCCGCGCAGATCGACCGTGATGGCCGGGTTCGCGGCCGCGCAGTCGCGCACCGCGGAGACGGCGCAAGTCGGCGTCGCCGCGCGCGGCGACGGCTCGGGGATCTCGACGGTGATCGCGAAGGCGTCGTAGCTGCGCTTTAGGCGCAGACAGGCGGGTGAGATCGTCTCGATCTGGCCTGGGCGGGGTTGGTAGGCCATCCAGCGGACAGCCTCGTCGGCCTGCATCGGTCGCTCCGTGATGCCGGCGCCGTCCCGAATCGCCGCGATCAGGCCATCGGCCACCACGGGCCCGAGCGTGGGATCGCCGGTGACGACGGCGCGGATGCCGGCCTCCAGCTCGGGCAGGCGCCGGCGCAGGTCGGCCACGTCGTCGATCGGCACCCGGGTGACGGCGTGCGGGCCGGCGAGACTCTGCACCCAGGGGCCCGTGCACGGGGCGGCCTGGGCTTCCGCGGCCGGTGGCGAGAAGAGAACGACGGCGGCGCAGAGGAGAACGGCGAGGGCAAGGGGAAGTGCGGCGGCGCAGCGCGAGCTCGTGCCGCGACCGTGCGAGCCCGTCTCAGCAACGAATGTCGGTTTCATGGGTGGCAGTCCTTTCTGGAACGTGCAGAAAACTTAGCGGCTCGTCGGCTCCCCGAAAAGCGCAATTTGTACTCGGAAGTGGCGCGCGAGGTAGGTAGAAAATGCGCTTCTGGTGTGCGGAGTCGAGGACTAGGGTGGGGGTGCGTTCAGGAAAGGAGGGCATTCCGTGAAGAAACCGAATCTCGCAATCGTGACCGTCGCGGTCACCGGCTGCGCTTCAACGAGCTCCTGGTCGGCAAAGTCGGGCGCCAGATGAGCCCGCTCAAGATCGTGGCGATCCTGTTGATCGCCGCCGGCATCGTGGGGCTGGTCTACGGCGGCATCACGTACACCAAGTCGACGCACGAAGCCAGGATGGGTCCGCTGCATTTCTCGGTCGAGGACAAGGAGACGGTCAACATTCCGGTCTGGGCCGGTGTCGGCGCCATCGTCGTCGGCGGCGCGCTCCTCTTCGCGCGCCGCAAGGACTGAGCTGCCTGCGGGCGGGGGAGCCGCTTCGGCGCCGCGCCGCACGGCCGCGAGGCGAGCGCCTCCGGGTCCGGCGCCATCCGAGGGAGGGGCGCGACCGATGCGTGGAATCAACCGGCAAATCACCCTCGCGGTGCGACCCGTGGGATTCCCGCGCATTTCCGATTTCAATCTGAGCTATTCGCCGCTGCGCTCCCTCGTGGCGGGCGAAGTGCTGGTGCGCTCGGTCTACCTGTCGCTCGACCCGTACATGCGGCTGCGGATGAACGCGGTGTGCGCCGGTGCGCAGCCGATCGCCCTCGGCGAAGTGATGGTCGGCGGCGCCGTCGCCGTCGTCGTCGAGTCCGCGGATCCGGGCCTGCGCGCCGGGGATACGGTCGAAGGCATGCTGGGTTGGCAGGAGCACGCGCTCGTCCGCGGCCGGACGCTCAGGAAGCTCGATCTGCGCGTGGCACCGATGTCGACGGCGCTCGGCCTCCTGGGAATGCCCGGGCTGACGGCGTACTTCGGCCTGCTGGACGCCGGCGAGCCGAGCCGCGGGGAGACCGTGGTGGTCTCCGGTGCGGCGGGAGCGGTCGGCATGGTCGCCGGACAGATCGCGCGCATCGAGGGCTGCCGAGTGGTGGGAGTGGCGGGCTCGGAGATCGACGTCTCGTGGTTGCACACCGAGCTCGGCTTCGACGACGCGCTCAGCTACGAGAGCGCGGCGGACATCGACCGCCAGCTCGCAGCCTCCTGCCCGGACGGCATCGACGTCTACTTCGACACCGTCGGCGGGGCGTTGACCGACGCGGTGCTGCGGCAGCTCAACCCCGGGGCGCGGGTCGTCGTCTGCGCGCAGACCTCGCAGTACAACCTCGAGCGCGCGGAGACGGGGCCGCGCTGGCTGGTCGCGCTCGTCGACAAGCGGGCCAAGCTCGAGGGCTTCGAGGTCTCGCGCTGCGCGGCGCGCTTCCCCGCCGCGCGCCGGAAGCTCGGCCGATGGCTGCGGCAGGGGAGGCTGAAGTACCGGGAGGAGGTCGCCCACGGCCTCGAAGCCGCGCCGCAGGCCTTCATCCACATGCTCGAGGGAAAGAACCAGGGCAAGCAGCTGGTGCGCCTCTCCGAGTCGCTCGGAGCGGCGGCGTAGCGGCAGCGAGCAACGGCGGTCAGCCGTGGCGAGCGCTGTCCTCGGGACCGCACGCAGGGCGAACACGCAATCCACCAACACGAGAGGAAACAACGCATGAACGAAAAGATCGAACGAACGAAAGAGGGCATGAGCTCGCTGATCGACCGCACGCGCGACGCCGTCGTCGGCGTCTCGGAGAGCGCCGAGCGCCGGGTCGAGACGGCGGCGGGCCGCGCCGTGGAGCGGACCCATGCGGCCGGTGAGCGGGTCCGCGCCGGAGCCGATACGGCGTCGAGCGGCGCCCACCGCAGCCTCGAGAGCGCCGCTCAGGCGCTCGACGCCGGCATGGCGCGGGCGCGCAACGATCTGTCGCGGGCGGCGACCGCGACGACCGACTACGTCACGGCGAACCCCGGCAAGGCCGTGCTGATCGCGGCCTCGGCCGGCTTCGTGCTCGGCGTTCTGGCGCGCGGGCGCCGGCCGTCGGCCTGAGGCCCGGACCGCGGCGGCTCGCGGCCGGGCGCGCCCCGGAGTCCGGGCTCAGAAGAGCGATTGGGTGGTGATCTGAAAGACGGGATCGCCGCCGCGATCGGGGAGGGCGATCTCGAAGCGGAGGATGCGCACGACGGAGGCGCGAGTGATCTCGAGGAGGAGACCGGCGCCGACGTCGCCACGCCAGCCCTCGGTGGACGGCCCGACCCTGGCGCCCCACGTCTTGCCGCCGTCGGCGAAGGCGGTGACGCCGAGCACCGCCACGTGCAGGAATTCGCGCGTGAGGCGGTGCCGCCACTCGATGTTGGCCACGAGACGCGAGGTGCCGTCGAAGGTGTCGGGGTCGTAGCCGCGCAGGCCGCTGTCGGCGCCGAGGGTGAGCTGGCGGTCGCCGTCGAGCTCGTGGCCGAGGTCGGCCGCGGCGCGCAGCCGGAAGCCCGCCTTGCCGATCGTGGCGCCTCCGCACTCGAGGTGAGAGACGGCGTTGACGATCTCGCCGCTCTCGACGCGCCCGGAGAGGTCGGCGCGCGTCCACATGTAGGTGCGCTCCCGCCAGCGGCCCACGTCGAGCTCGGCGCCGTAGCGCACGCGGGTGCGGTCGCCGCCCAGGGCGGGCAGCGAGACCGCCGTCGTGACGCGCCAGTTGGGCCCCAGCGGCAGGTCCTCCTGCCGCTGCCAGGAGCGGAAGCCCTGCACCACTTTCCAGTTGAACGTCTGGTGCTCCCAGCCCACTTCGATGCCCATCAGGTCGCGATCCGCCGGCCGCGGGTAGGGCGAGCCGTCGCTCCGCGTCCATTCGCCGAACTCGGCCATCTCGCCGAAGACGCCGAAGAGGAGCCGATCGGTGCGAATTCCGGCGCGTCGGAGGCGCAGCCCGAACCAAGCCTCGAAGTCGCGGCGCTCGGCCTCGCCGGTGACGCTACGCTCCGCCTCCGACCAGAGGTGATCCTCGAGCGTCTTCTGCCGGAGCTCCACGCCGCCGGCCCACGGCGTCGTCAGGGAGAAGAACGGATAGCGCACCCGGCCGAAGTACTCGGAGCCGTCGCTCGAGAGGGTGCTCTGGAGGTCGATCTGCCAGCGGCCGCCGCGAAAGGCGCGATCCTTGTAGCCGACCATCGTGCTGCTGCGCTCCTCGTCGGACTCGATCTCGAGCTGGACGCTCTTGCCGGTGCCGAGAAAGTTGTCGTCCTCGACGCCGAAGCCGGACTCGGAGTTGCCGCCCGAGACGTCGTAGCTGGCGTCGACGCCGATCGACCACTGGTCTCGCGTTTCGACGACGACCTCGGCGCCGTCCGGCACCGGGTGCGCGGAGATGGTCACCGGATTGAGGAAGCCGGTGGCGCGCAGGAGCAGCTCGCTCTCCGCCAGGCGCAGGGGGTCGAGTGGGTCGCCGACCCGGAAGAGCAGGAGCGAGCGCACGAAGCCCTCGCTCGTCAGGACGTGCAGCTTGTTGACCCAGCGGTACGCCGCGCGCGACGTCTCGGGGTCGTCGAGGTCGAAGACGTCGTGGCGCACGATGCGCACCGCCACGATGGGCGTGCCCGCAGGCACCTCGCTCGCCGCCGGTCCCGTGTCGAGAGCGGCGAGCGCGAGCGCCGCGCCGGCGAGCCATCGCCCGCGCCCTCTCCTGCGAGTTTCACCCGCGGGATGCGATCGGAGCGACGCCACGGCGCGGCACCGGAGGATCGATCGGGGTTGTCTTTTCGCCTCAGCGCCCGCGCCGGCTCCAGTAGTAGCCGCCGCCGCCGCCGAACAGCAGAACGAGGATGACGATCAACAGGATAGTGGACATGGTCTCTCCTTTTCCTTCGATGCGAGATCCAGATTAGTCCGGCGACCGGTAGTCGGAAAGAGCAGTTTCTACCGGGAGCGCCAGAGCTCCCTAGGTAGAAACTGCGCTTCACCGAGCGCGGAGCGAGATCTAGATTGCGGCAGGAGGATCGACCATGACCATGTCGCTGACGTCCATTCTGATCCTGCTGGTGATCGCGGCGGTGTGCGGCGCGATCGGCAAGGCCATTGCCGGCAGCGCGCGCGGCGGGCTGATCGTCTCGATCGTGCTCGGCTTCATCGGCGCGCTGCTCGGTCCCTGGGTGGCCGGGAAGCTCGACCTCCCGGAGCCCTTCATGGTCAACATCGGCGGGCAGCCCTTCCCGGTGCTGTGGTCGATCATCGGCGCCGCGCTCTTCGTGGCCATCGTTCACCTCTTCTCGCGACGCTGAGGATGGCGGGAGGAGCTTCCTTCGACTGCGCAGCGAAAGGTGAGGACGAAATGTCGATCGCCAAGGTATCCGAGATCAGCGCCACGTCCGGCGAGAGCTTCGAGGACGCTCTCGCGCAGGGCATCGCCCGCGCCCACAAGACCCTCCGCAACGTGCGCAGCGCCTGGATCAAGGAGCAGCACGTGCGCATCCGCGCGGGCGCCATCGAGGAGTACCAGGTCAACATGATGATCACGTTCGTGATCGACGACTAGGCGGAGGCGGGCGGGCACGCCCGCGCCTCAGAGCAGGCGGTGCTCTTCGGCGTAGCTCACGAGCTCGACCCGGCTCGACAGCCCGAGCTTGCCCTGCAGGTTGGCGCGGTGGTTCTCGACCGTGCGCATCGAGAGGCCGAGCAGCTCGGCGATCTGGCGGTTCGTGTTGCCCCTGGCGAGCAGCCGCAGGACGTCGACCTCGCGCGGGGTGAGCGCTTCGACCGAGGGACCGCGCCGGCTGTCCATCGTCGCCGGCTGGCTGAGCAGGGCGCGGGTCATCGCGGGGTGAACGTAGATGTCGCCGCGCATCGCGACGTGGATCGCCTGCAAGATCTCGGACTCCTCGGCCCGCTTGATGACGTAGCCGGCGGCGCCCGCACGCAGGGCCTCGTGCATCAGAGCCTCGTCCTCGTGCATGGTGAGGAAGAGCACGGTCAGCTTGGGATCGGCCTCCTTGAGCCGCCGCGCGATCGCGATGCCGGACCCGGGCGGCATGCTGATGTCGAGGAGCACGAGGTCGGGATGGAGGGTGGCGGCGAGGCGCAGGGTCTCCTCGCCGTCGCCCGCCTCGCCCACGAACTCGAGCTCGGGATCGCCCGCCAGCAGGGCGCGCACGCCGCTGCGGACGACGGCGTGATCGTCAGCGATCAGGATTCGGATCGGCACTCGACACCTCCGCCACGATCGTCGTCCCACTGCTCGGCGAGCTTTCGACCAGGAGGCTTCCGTCCAGCGCCTCGACGCGCTCTTTCATCCCGAGCAGACCGAAATGGCTGCCGCGGTCGACCTGGCCGGGCGCGAAGCCGACGCCGTCGTCCTCGATCATCACGCGGACGCGGTCGCCCCGCCGCTCGGCGAGCACGTCGACCTGGCGGGCGCGGGAGTGGCGCACGACGTTGGTCACCGCTTCCTGGACGATGCGATAGAGCGCCGTCTCCACCGCCGCGGGGAGCCGCTCGCCGGTGAATCCTCGCGCCTTGAAGTGGACCGCCAGGCCGAACTCGGCCGCCGCCGACTGCGCGTACTGCCGCAGCGCCGCCTCGAGACCGAGATGATCGAGGCTCGCCGGCCGCAAGTGGGCGGCCAGCCGCTGCAGGCCTTCGATGACGGAATCGGTGCGCTGCAGGAGCTCCGCCACGCGCGCGGTGACGTCGCCGCCGAGGTCGACCTCGCGCTCGAGCAGGCGGAGGCCGTAACGCAGCGAGGCCAGCGCCTGTCCCGCCTCGTCGTGCAGCTCGCGGGCGATCTGGCGGCGCTCGCTCTCCTGCACCTCGACGAGGCGGCGGGAGAGCGACCGCATGCGGCTCGCCGAGGCCTGCATCTGCTCGAAGAGGACCGCGTTCTCGACCGCCACCGAAGCCTGCGACGACATCGCCTCGGCCAGCCGGACGTGGTCCTGATTGAAGTAGCCGGGCTCGCGCTTGGAGAGCGCGAAGAGCCCGGCGACGGTGCCCCGCGTGAACAGCGGGACACCCATCCAGCTCGCCTCCGACGCGCGATCCGCCGGCAGGCTCCAGTCGGGTACCTCGCGGATGTCGGGGATCAGCACCGGCGTGCCGCTGGTGAGGATGTCGCGCACGACCGGATGCTCGTTGCCGTCGAACTGCGCACGCGCTTCGGGTGCCAGCGGCACGACGCGAGCGCCGTCGAAGACGGCGCGCACGGAGACGCGCAGCGCCTCCTCGAGCAGCATGACGCTGCCGCGGTCGAACGGGACGATCGGCCGCAGGCGGTCGAGGAGCGTGGTCAGCACCGTCTCACGGTCGAAGCTGCGGGTGAGCGCGACGGTCGCTTCGCGCAGGGCGTCGGCGACGCTGCGAGCTCGCCGCTCCGCCTCGTGTGCGTGCCAGCGGTCGGTGACGTCGCGGGCGACACTGAGGACGGACGACACGCCTTCCTCGGACCCGCTCTCCGGGACCAGCCGGGTCTCGAAGTGCCGCGTGCCGTCGCGTGTCGCGACCGCGGATTCGAAGCTCTCGGGCCGGCCGCTCGAGAAGACGCGCCGCAGCGCCGCGTCGTAGGCCGCGACGACCTCCGCCGAGATACCGAGCTCCAGGTTCGACCTGCCCACCAGCTCGCGCGCCGGCCGGCCGGTGAGGCGCTCGGCCGCGGCGCTGACGTAGACGAGCCGCAGGTCGGAGTCGTAGCGTGCGACCACGTCGGGCAGATTTTCGACCAGCGCCTGGAAGGATTCCTCGGCCTGCTTCCGCCGCCCGGTGGAGGCGCGCAGCTCGCCGGCGAGGGCGCTGCGAGCCCGCTCGAGGCCGTTGAGAGCGCGCCGCTCGAGCATCGCCACCGCGGTCATCTCGGCGAAGACCTCGGCGAGGCGGAGATCGGACGAGGAGAATCCGCCGAGCTTGTCGAGAAATCCGAGCAGGCCGGCGATCTCGTCGCCGAGGACGATCGACGCGAGCAGCGCGTTGCTCGCGACGGGGTGACCTGCGCGCGCTCGCGGCCCGGCCGTGCGCCCGTCGAGATCGTTGTCGAAGCCGGCGCCGGCCGCGCAGACGTGCACGACGAGCTGCTCGAGCCGAGCCGGCAGGCCGCGGCGCGTCTCGAGCTCGCCGCCGGCGGGATCGGCCACGGCGACCTCGAACGCGCCGCCGCTCGACGGTCGCACCGCGACGAAGCCCGCTTCGGCCGCCAGGAGCGACTTGCAGGCGCCCAGGATCGCGCCCGCCGCTTCGCCGAAGACCCGCTTCTCATGCACCGCGTGCGCGGCCTCCAGAAGCGCGGCCACCTCGCGACTCCGGCGAATCGTCGTAGCTTGTGGTTCCCGCGTCTTCTTCATCCGGGCCTTCTCTCGCTGCGTGTCGCGGCGCCGGGCTGTCGAACCTGCGACGGGCCCTCGGCCAGCGAGACGCGCAGCTGCTCGGAATCTGCGCTTCGCGGGCAAATTTAGCACGGAAAACGGGGAGCAAGCAACGCGGCGGGCGGCTCGCCGCCCGCCCTTCGCCGCCCGCTACTCGCCGCCGAGCAGCGGCAGGTAGACCTGCTCGCAGTAGTCGCGCGCCATGCGGTCGCTCGAAAAGCGCGGCGAAATGGTGGCGATGGCCTCCTTCATCTTGCGGATCCAGCGCAGCGGCAGGCCGCGCTCGTCGCGCTCGTAGTAGGCGGGGACGATCTCCTCCTCGAGCAGGTGGTAGAGGGCGAGCGAATCTTCGCGGTCCTGGGCCGTCTCGTCGGCGCCGCAGTCCTTGCCGGCGATGACCCAGCCGTTCTCGCCGTCGAAGCCCTCCGGCCACCAGCCGTCGGCGATCGAGCAGTTGAGCGCGCCGTTCATCGCCGCCTTCATGCCGGAAGTTCCGGACGCCTCCATCGGCTTGCGCGGCGTGTTGAGCCAGATGTCGACGCCCTGCACCAGCATGCGGCCGATGCGGATGTCGTAGTCCTCGACGAAGAAGACGCGGCCCTTGAGCCGCTCCTCCTGCGACAGGCGGAAGAGGCTCTGGATCAGCTCCTGGCCGCCCTTGTCCGCCGGATGCGCCTTGCCGGCGAGGAGGATTTGCACCGGGCGCTCGTCGGCGCCGACGAGCTGGCGCAGGCGGTGGAGGTCGCTGAACAGCAGCCCGGCCCGCTTGTAGGTGGCGAAACGGCGGGCGAAGCCGATGGTGAGCGCGTCGGGATCGAACATCTTCTCGATCGTGCGCAGCTCGTCGGGAGCGAGGCCGTGGCGGGCGAACTGGTCACGCAGGCGGGCGCGAAGGAAACGAGCCAGCCGCAGCTTCTGCGCCCGGTGGGCGGTCCACAGATCCTCGTCCGCGCCGGCGAGGATCGCGGCGCGACCGGTCTCGGTCGCCAGCACCAGCGGCCAACGCTCGCCGAACCAGCGCGCGAAGAGCTCCTGCATCTCGACTCCCAGCCAGGTCGCCGGATGCACGCCGTTGGTGATGCCGACGAAGCGTTCCTCGGCCGGCAGCGCGTCGGTCACCAGGTGGGTCCACATCTTGGCCGCGACCTCGGCGTTGAGCCGCGAGACGCCGTTCAGACGCCGGCTGGTGCGAATGGCGAGGGCGGTGAGGTTGAATGGCTGGTCGGGCTCGCCGTGGTCGGAGTTGCCGAGCGCGAGCCAGCGTTCGAGCGGCACGCCGCGCCGCTCGCACCAGGAGGCGAAGTACTTGCGCGCCAGGCCGGGCTCGAACGTCTCGTTGCCGGCGGGCACCGGCGTGTGGGTGGTGAAGGCAGAGGACCGGCGCAGCGCGGCGAGGGCGGCGTCGATGTCCTCGCCGGCGGCGAGCTTCGCCGCCAGTCGCTCGAACTGCAGCAGCGCCGAGTGCCCCTCGTTCATGTGCCACGCCCGCGGCGCGATGCCGAGCGCTTCCAGCGCGCGCACGCCGCCGACGCCGAGCACGATCTCCTGCAGCAGCCTCATCTCGCGCCCCGGCGTGTAGAGCATCGAGGTGATCGGGCGGTCCGCCGAGTCGTTCCGCCGCAGCTCGGTGTCGAGCAGGACGAGCGGCACCCGCCCGACCTGGCAGACCCAGACCTGCGCCGCCACCTCGCGGTCGGGGAGCGGAATCTCGACGACGACCTCGCGGCCGGTCGGGCCCGCGGCCGGGCGCAGCGGCAGCCGCCCGAAGTCGACCTCGGGATAGAGGTGTTGCTGGCGGCCGTCGGCGTCGATCGTCTGGTGGAAGTAGCCGCTGCGATAGAGCAGGCCGACGGCGACGAGCGGCAGGCCGAGGTCGCTCGAGCTCTTCAAGTAATCGCCGGCGAGCACGCCGAGGCCGCCCGAATAGATCGGCAGCGCCTGGTGGAGGCCGAACTCCATGCAGAAGTAAGCGATCGGGCCTTCGGCTGCGGCGTGCGAGCGCGGGTACCAGGCTTCGTCGCTCTCGGCGAGATAGCGGTCGAAGCTGGCGACGACCTCGCCGTAGAGCGACATCGTCACGTCGTCCTCGAGCATCTCGCGCCAGCGGGCGCGCTCGACGCCGATGAGCAGCTGCACCGGATTGCGGTAGATCTCCCACAGGCGCGGGTCGATCGTGTGGAAGAGGTTGCGCGCCCGCGGGCTCCAGCTCCACCACAGGTTGTAGGCGAGATCGTAGAGGCGCGAGATCTCGCGCGGCAAGTCGATCTCCGCGGTGTGCAGGCAGGGAAGCTGTCTCCACGGCGCCGCGGTCGGGGTCATCGCTGTCGCGTCTCGGCGCTCAGTCGAAGGGCGGCAGCGCCCACTCGGGCTCGATCTCGGGGAAGGGCAGGTCGGCGTCGACCCAGTCGGGCAGGCGGCGCGCGCGCGGGCCGAGCTCGACGAGCTCGCGCAAGCGTGCCGCGTGCTCGCGGAAGCGCTCCTCGGCGTAGTCGGCGCCGGTCTCCATGGTGACCAGGAACGGCCAGTCGGAGGCGGCGGCGAGCAGGAGCTGGTTGAGGATGGCGCGGCGCCATTTCCGGCTCCCGCGCCAGCGCACGGCGGCGAAGCCGCGGCGCTCGAGGTCGGCGAGCTCGCGCCAGAAGTGCTCGGTGCGCGGATTGACCCACACGCGGTGATCGCCGCCGGCGCCCCACGAGCCCTCGGCGAAGAAAGCGCGCCGGAGCGACGGCCCGGCGTCGATCTCGCGCGACGGCGTGGTCGCCTCCACTGGCGCGCCCGTGGCGAGCTCGAGCACGCGCTCGAGGAAGATCGGCCCCTCGAACCACCAGTGGCCGAAGAGCTCGGCGTCGAACGGGGCGCAGACGACGCCGCCGCCCATCCCTTCGAGCCCGGCGACCAGTCCGAAGAAATGCTCCGCCTGCTCGCGCGCCCGCTCGCGGGCGTCCTCCGGCCAGTAGACGAGCTTGTCGCCGAGGTCGACACCCTCGCCCGTCACTCGCCAGAGCCGCAGACCGGAGGGCCAGTGACGCTTGTGGAAGTCGAGAAACGCCCCGTCGCCCGGATAGCCTCCCTGCCGCGACCAGACCTGCGCCGCCGAGCGCGCGTCGCGCAGGAACGCCGCGACCGAGCTGCGGCGGATCCAGTACGGCTTCGGATGCGGGCCGCCGGGCTCGGCCACCTCCTCGGGCGGCAGGTCGGAGAGGTACGGGAAGGCCGGGTCGCCCTCGCGCAGCAGGTGCCCGTCGACGACCGTCCACTGCAGGCCCTGCTCGGCGAGGAACTCATCGTTGCCGGGGCGGCTCTCCTCGGAGGCGCCTGTCACCGGGTGCTGCCAGGGCCCTCCCGGGCGATAGGCGCACTCCGGCATCCAGCAGCCGCGCGCGTCGACGCCGAAGAGCTCGCGGTGCGTCTCGCAGCCGGTGCGCAGGGCGAGGCGGACGAGCTTCGCGCTGTGCGCGAGCGGCAGATAGACGTGGGTCCCGGCGGAAGTCGCGAGCTCGATCGCGCCGCGCTCCGCGAGCTCGGCGAGGGCGCGAACGAGGTCGCGGTCGAAGGACTCCCACAGTCCACGCAGGCGCTCGAACTCGGCATGCCACCAGAGCGCCAGCGGATGCCGCGTGCGGCTCTCCCACGCCGCCTTCGTGCGCGCCGCGAGGTAGCGGTCGACGAGCGGCCCGGTGCGCCGGTCGGCGAACGCCGCCGCCAGGATCGGCGTCACCGAGACAGTGACGAAGCTCCTGTGGCCGCGTTCGGCGAGGCGCCGGAAGGCGTCGAGCAGCGGCAGGTAGCAGTGCGCAATCGCCTCGGCCAGCCATTCCTCGCCGTGCGGCCAGGTACCGTGGCCGAGCACCCAGGGCAGATGGGCGTGGAGCACGAAGGCGAGCCGCCGCGGCCGGCCGGGCGTCCTCTGGCGCGGCAGGGCAACGGGATAAGGCGGCTCGAGCAGCGGCCGCTGCTCGAACTCGATGAGGATCTCCTCGCGCGAGAGGGGCGCCTGAGCGGCGCGCGCCTCGAGATCCTGCGCCTCCTCGCTCGCCGCTTCGGATGCCTCGCTCGAGACTTCGGGCGCGGCGCTTTGATCGCGTCTGGAAAAGCTCTCCGGAGAAGGGAAACCGGCTCCGGCCCTGGCGTCGCTCGCAGAGTCGGCCGGCGTCGCGGCAGTCGCAGGCTCGGTCGCCTCCGCAGGCTTGGTTTCCTCGGTCTTTCCCTTCAATGGAGAGTCTCTGTCTTTCTTCTTCGCGGCTTTCTTCCTTTTCGCACCGGAGGTCTTGGTAGCAGGCTTCGCGGTCGCGACGCCCTTGCGGCGAGCTTTCCGAGTGGGCGCCGGAGCGGCGAGCGCAGGGCCGGGCGCGGGCTCCGGCGGCGGTGCGGGGGCCCGGGGAACCTTCTTCCGTAGGTCGGTCATGCCTTGGGGCTCGGCTCCGGCTCGCCGCCTTCGGGGGGGAAGAGAGAGATGGGGAGCAGACGCTCGGGGTTCTTGCGCATGGCCTCGGCGAACTTCTGGCCGATCTGCTTCTCGAGGTTCTTGACGGGGTCGCCGGAGTTCTTCGGCAGCATGACGTAGCCGCCGGCCATCGTGCCGTGGCCGCCGCCCTTGCCGCGGCGGCCGATGAGCTTGCGCATCAGATTGCCGGCGTCGGCGCGCGAGTTGGTGGTGCGGATCGAGAGGTAGAGCCGGTCGCCGTGGCAGCCGGTGGCGAGCGACCACGTCTTGCCCTCCATGCGCAGCAGGAGATCGGCGATCTCGGGCACGATGTCCGGCTGATCGACGCGGCCGAGATGGCTCACCACGAGCGAGCCGACGCCGAGCAGGCCGTCGAGCGCGCGGCGCAGGTTGCCGAAGTACGAAGTCGGCAGCCGCGCGGTCTGGATGCGCGCCAGGGCGCGGCGATCCATTCTCGGCAGCAGCCGGTCGTAGGCGGCGTGGTCGGGCCCGGCGGCTTCGCGTCCGAAGTCCTGGGTCTCCGAACGAATGGCGTAGACGAGCCCGGTCGCCAGCGGACGGGTGACGGGAATGCCGGCCACCTCGAGATACTCGGCGAGGATCGTGGCGGTCGCTCCGTAGGTGGAGCGCACGTCCGCGAAGCGCGCCGCCGAGGTCCGCTTGCGCATCGGATGGTGGTCGAAGACGAGGTCGGGCACGACGCCCTCGGGGAGCTGCGAATTGCCGGTCCACGGCTGGCAGTCGACGAGCGCAAAGTGCTGATAATGCTTGCGGTTGAGATGCCGCAAGTGGGAGAGATGGAGCCTCAGCACCCGCACCGTCTCGCGGTTCTCGGCGCGGCCGATCATGCCGCCGTAGGCGACGGTGACGCGGCGCTTGAAGCGCCGCCGTAGGATCATCCCCAGCGCCGCCGTGGAGACCAGGGCGTCGGGGTCGGGATTGTCGTGCGTGAGCACGAGCCAGCGCGCACTGGGCGGCGTCTGCTTCACAACGGAGGCGAAGGCGGCGAAGCGCGCCCTCGTCGTTTCGTTCTGCATCGCGGGGATGCTAGCATCCGGGTGTCGCGGCTCCGGGCGGGTCGGCTGCTAGGATCGCGCCGCTGCCGTTCCGGAGCCGTTCGCGTGTCCAGAGTCCTCTTCGTTTCCCCCGGCTATCCCGCCGAGATGCCGCACTTCGTGCGTGGCCTGGCCGAAATCGGCGCCGAGGTCTACGGGCTCGGCGACCAGCCGGCGGCGCTGCTGCCGGCGCCGGTTCGCTCTTGCCTGACCGACTACCTGCGCGTGCGATCGCTCTGGGACGAGCCCGACGTCGTCGAGGAGGTCCGCCGTTGGCTCGACGGGCGCGAGACGGTGCGCGTCGAATGCCTCTGGGAGCCGGGCATGATCCTCGCCGCCCGCCTGCGCGAGGCGGTGGGCGCCACCGGGCTCTCGGTCGAGCGCACGATCCCGTTCCGCAACAAGGAGGCGATGAAGCGGGCGCTCGACGCCGCCGGGATCCGCACGCCGCGGCACGCCTCGGCGCGCGGCGAGGCCGCCATTCGCGCCGCCGCGGAGCGGCTCGGCTTGCCGCTCGTCGTCAAGCCGATCGCCGGCGCCGGCGCGGCCGACACCCATCGCGTCGAGAGCGCCGCCGATCTCGACCTCGCCCTCGCCGCCACCCGTCACGTCGACGAGGTTTCGGTCGAGGAGTTCGTCGACGGCGAGGAGTACACCTTCGACACCGTGTCGATCGGCGGGCGGCCGGCGTACTCCAACGTCGCCTGGTACCGGCCGCGGCCCCTGGTGGCGCGCACGAACGAGTGGATCAGCCCGCAGGTGGTGGCGCTGCGCGATCCCGACGCCGAGAAGTTGCGCTCCGGTGTCGAGATGGGTCGGCGCGTGCTCTCGGTCCTCGGCTTCGAGAGCGGCTTCACCCACATGGAGTGGTACCGCACCGCGAGCGGCGAGGCGGTCTTCGGCGAGATCGGCGCCCGCCCGCCGGGGGCGCACCAAGTCGATCAGATGAACTACGCCTGCGACATCGACGTCTTCCGCGGCTGGGCGGAGGCGGTCGTCTTCGGCCGCTTCGGCGAGTGCGTCGAGCGCCGCTACAACGTCGCCAACGTCTACAAGCGCGCTACCGGCAGCGGCACCATCCGGCGCGTCGTCGGGCTCGACGAGTTCTGCCGCCGCCACGGCGAGGCGGTCGTCTGGGAGAACCTGCTGCCGGTCGGCTCGCCGCGCCGCAACTGGCGGCAAACGCTCGTCTCCGACGGCTTCGTCGTCGTTCGTCACCCCGATCTCGCCGCCACCCTGGCGCTGGCCGACGAGATCGCCACCGACGTCCAGCTCTTCGCCGCCTGAGCCGGAGGAGAGGCATGCCGTCCGTCGTCTTCGTCGCACCGTTCTTCCTCGAAACGACCCTCCGCTTCGTGCGCGCGGTGGCGGCCTTGCCCGGCGTGCGCACCGGACTGATCAGTCAGGATGCGGCATCGCGGTTGCCGCAGGACTTGCGCCGGATGCTGGCCGCGCACCGCCGTGTCGAGGACGGGCTGGATCCCCGGCGTATCGCCGCCGCGACGCGCGAGATCGCGCGCGAGATCGGCCCGGTGACGCGCCTCCTCGGCGCTCTCGAGCAGCTGCAGGTGCCGCTCGGCGAGGTGCGCGACGAGCTCGGGCTAGAGGGGCTCGGCGCCGAGGCGAGCCGCAACTTCCGGGACAAGGCGCGGATGAAGGACGTGTTGCGCCGCGCCGGCGTGCCGTGCGCGCGCCACGCCCGCGTCGAGAGCGAGACGACAGCGAGGAGGTTCGTCGCCGAGGTCGGCTATCCGGTGGTCCTCAAGCCGGAGGCGGGCGCCGGCGCCAAGTCGACGCACCGCGTCGCGGACGCCGACGAGCTCGCCCGCGCGCTGCGCTCGGTTCGACCCTCGCCCGACCGCCCGGCCGTCGCCGAGGAGTTCGTCACCGGACAGGAGTTCTCGTTCGACACCGTCTCGATCAACGGGCGCGCGGTGTGGCACTCGCTCTCCCACTACCTGCCGGCGCCCCTGCACGTCGTCGACAACCCGTGGATCCAGTGGTGCGTGATGATCCCACGCGAGATCGACGATCCGCGCTACGACGACATCCGTCGCGTCGCCTTCCGCGCGCTCGATGCGCTCGGCATGCAGACGGGCCTCTCGCACATGGAGTGGTTCCGGCGGCCGGACGGCTCGGTGCTCGTCTCCGAGGTCGGAGCGCGGCCCCCCGGCGCGCAGATCACGTCGCTCATCTCGTGGGCTCACGACATCGATTTCTACGCCGCGTGGGCGAAGCTGGTCGTCCTCGACCGGTTCGACCCGCCGCGACGCGCCTTCGCGGCGGGCTGCGCCTACCTGCGCGGCCAGGGGCGGGGGAAGATCCGCGGCGTGCGCGGCATCCGCAAGGTGCTGACCGACCTCGGGCCGCTGGTGGTGGAGAAGCGGTTGCCGACGATCGGGGCGTCGCCGTCGTCGAGCTACGAGGGCGACGGCTTCGTCATCGTGCGGCACGCCGACACCACCGTCGTCGAGCGCGCCCTCGGCCACATCGTCTCGAACGTGCGGGTGGATCTCGGATGACGCTCAACGTCCTGATGCTCTCGCCGGGCTACCCGGCGGAGATGCCGTACTTCACGCGCGCGCTCTCGCTCGTCGGGGCGCGCGTGATCGGTCTCGGCGATCAGGGCAAGGAGGGACTGCCGGAGGTGGCGCGCCAGCACCTCGCGCACCACCTGCAGGTGCGCAGCCTGTGGGACGAGGCGGCGGTCGTGCGCGAGGTGCAGCGCTTCGCCCGCCAAGTGCGCGTCGATCGTGTCGAGTGCCTGTGGGAGCCGGGGGTGATCCTCGCGGCGCACCTGCGCGAGGCTCTCGGCCTGCCGGGAATGACCGTCGCCGAGACGCTGCCGTTCCGCGACAAGGAGCTGATGAAGCAGCGTCTCGACGCCGCCGGCATCCGCACCCCGCGCCACGCCCGCGGCGAGACCGCGGCCGAGGTGCGCGAGGCCGCGGAGCGCATCGGCTACCCGGTGATCGTCAAGCCGATCGCCGGCGCCGGCTCGGCCGACACTCACCGCTGCGACTCGCGCGCCGACCTCGAGCGCGTGCTCGCCCTGGTCCGGCACGTGCCGGAGGTCTCGGTCGAGGAGTTCGTCGAGGCCGAGGAGTTCACCTTCGACACCATCTGCGCCGAGGGCCGGCTCGAGTTCGAGAACGTCTGTTGGTACAAGCCGCGGCCGCTCGAGCAGCGCCAGGTCGAGTGGGTGAGCCCGCAATCGTTCGCGCTGCGCGACCTCGAGCTGCCCGAGATCCAGGGCGGCCG
Source organism: Thermoanaerobaculia bacterium (assembly GCA_036397015.1). Lineage (GTDB taxonomy): Bacteria > Acidobacteriota > Thermoanaerobaculia > Multivoradales > JAGPDF01 > JACTMI01. Next base: position 721 of record DASWJT010000090.1, on the reverse strand, counting down.
CGAGCTCGGCCGCCGGGTGCTCGACGCGCTCGGCTTCCGCACCGGCTTCACCCACATGGAGTGGTTCCGCAAGCACGACGGCGAGGTCGTTTTCGGCGAGATCGGCGCCCGTCCTCCCGGAGCGCGTCTCGTCGACATCATGAACTACTGCACCGACAACGACACCTACGTCGGCTGGGCCGAGGCGGCGTGCCACGGCGGCGTCCGCCGGCGCTTCGAGCGCAAGTGGAACGTGGCGGTGACCTTCAAGCGCGCCCAGGGCCAGGGGCGCATCCAGCGCATCGTCGGCCTCGACCGGCTGCGCCGGGAGCTCGGTCCGCTCCTCGTCGAGGAGCAGCTGACGCCGGTCGGCGCGCCGCGGCGCAACTGGAAGCAGACGCTGGTCGGCGACGGCTACGTCATCGTCCGCCATCCAGAGCTCGAGACCCTGCTCGCCCTCGCCGACCGCGTGGCGCGCGAGGTCCAACTCTTCGCCGGCTGAGCCTGGCGGTCAGGGGAAGATCTTCCCCGGATTGAGGATGCCGAGCGGATCAAAGAGGCGCTTGAGACCGCGCAGCAGCTCGAGGCCGGCCGGCGAGAAGGCGAGGGGCAGGTGGCGCCGCTGCACCCAGCCGATGCCGTGCTCGCCCGAGAGGCGCCCGCCGAGGTCGACGACGCGGCGGAAGAGCTCGTCCTCGGCGGCGTCGCGGCGCGTCCGCCAGGCTTCCTCGTCGAGGTCGCC